>CAZAIB010000019.1:0-69911 GCA_964485095.1 uncultured Planctomycetaceae bacterium
GTCTCCGACGTTGAAAGACGTCGGCTCCATTGAAGCTCGACAAGAAGCCGACTTTTGCATTGGTCACACTGGGCGTCTCCGACGTTGAAAGACGTCGGCTCCATTGAAGCCCTATGAGGCGTCTATCAACTTCGGCGGAGAGGGTATGTCTCCGACGTTGAAAGACGTCGGCTCCATTGAAGCCCGATGTTTTACGAATTGGAACTGAATGTCGACAGAGTCTCCGACGTTGAAAGACGTCGGCTCCATTGAAGCCCCGACAACCCTGATGATCCTAACGACAGTCGCTTCGGTCTCCGACGTTGAAAGACGTCGGCTCCATTGAAGCCAATGTAGGGCTTGCCGTACGGCGTACCATACCCTAGTCTCCGACGTTGAAAGACGTCGGCTCCATTGAAGCAAGTCCCGTCGGCCTCGCTTCGAAGAAGCGAGGTCTGTCTCCGACGTTGAAAGACGTCGGCTCCATTGAAGCACGCTTGTCAGAGCGACGGTGCCGAAGTCGGTACCGCCGGTCTCCGACGTTGAAAGACGTCGGCTCCATTGAAGCAATGGCTTGAGTCGCGGCGTGGCCGGAATCAGGTCGCGTCTCCGACGTTGAAAGACGTCGGCTCCATTGAAGCCTCACAAGCCACCGTCTCACGAGCCTTCCTCCGGAGTCTCCGACGTTGAAAGACGTCGGCTCCATTGAAGCATCGCATCCGCATCGCCTGAGCCGCGATGGTTGCCGTGTCTCCGACGTTGAAAGACGTCGGCTCCATTGAAGCATTTTGGTAGGCCGTCCGATTCGAGCTTCACTGTTGCGTCTCCGACGTTGAAAGACGTCGGCTCCATTGAAGCCTACTCGCGGTTGGGTTCGTCGGCTGGCGGTGGCGGTGGTCTCCGACGTTGAAAGACGTCGGCTCCATTGAAGCGACCCAGCAAAAGATCATCGCCACGCAGGAGCTGCCGTCTCCGACGTTGAAAGACGTCGGCTCCATTGAAGCTGATCGAAGGCCGTTTGAAACTAGACCAATGGGAACGTCTCCGACGTTGAAAGACGTCGGCTCCATTGAAGCTTGCTCCAGGAGGTCAGCCCTTCGCCTGTAGCCCCGTGTCTCCGACGTTGAAAGACGTCGGCTCCATTGAAGCCCGACCGTCGACCTGTGCAAGGCAATCTAGCGACTGGGGTCTCCGACGTTGAAAGACGTCGGCTCCATTGAAGCGCGCACGCCGACATTGCACGCCCAGGTGTGTTCGCGAGTCTCCGACGTTGAAAGACGTCGGCTCCATTGAAGCCGAGTCCGTTGATTTCACGGCCGTGCATGCCGAGTGGCTGTCTCCGACGTTGAAAGACGTCGGCTCCATTGAAGCTCGCTCCACGTGTTGTGTCCGTGGTAGAACCGCAGGTCTCCGACGTTGAAAGACGTCGGCTCCATTGAAGCGCCTTGTCCGAGGACGAGGCGGAGGCGGTCTCACTCGCGTCTCCGACGTTGAAAGACGTCGGCTCCATTGAAGCTACTAATGCGATGCAAGGGGCGACCGCTGGCGACAAGTCTCCGACGTTGAAAGACGTCGGCTCCATTGAAGCTCGTTCTTCTCGTCTGTGTTAGTCATGGCCTCGCCGTCTCCGACGTTGAAAGACGTCGGCTCCATTGAAGCCGACTGTTTCAGTTTGCGGGTTGCTACGTGTTCTTTCGTCTCCGACGTTGAAAGACGTCGGCTCCATTGAAGCGCGCGACTCTCCGTAGACTGAGGACCGGCGACCGCGTTGTCTCCGACGTTGAAAGACGTCGGCTCCATTGAAGCGCGTTCCATCGCGGTGTCATAAGCGACAATCAGACTCGTCTCCGACGTTGAAAGACGTCGGCTCCATTGAAGCAAGTCCATGTTTCCAATCTTGTGATCGGCCAATCGCGTCTCCGACGTTGAAAGACGTCGGCTCCATTGAAGCCCCTGCCCAGACCTTGAACTCGACCGCGTACCCGTCAGTCTCCGACGTTGAAAGACGTCGGCTCCATTGAAGCGCGTCGTCAACGACTTCTGGATGTGCTGCTGGTTCCTTGTCTCCGACGTTGAAAGACGTCGGCTCCATTGAAGCATCGGATGCGGAAAATGCTTCAAGGCCATTGCAAACGTCTCCGACGTTGAAAGACGTCGGCTCCATTGAAGCCGTTTAGCACTTGTCAGTTTGCACGTTTTCTGACACGTCTCCGACGTTGAAAGACGTCGGCTCCATTGAAGCCCTCCCGCGAATTCGAGATACAGCCGACCGTTGTCACGTCTCCGACGTTGAAAGACGTCGGCTCCATTGAAGCGAGCCGCCAAAAAAGAAGTCATGCAGGAAGTCGGCGTCTCCGACGTTGAAAGACGTCGGCTCCATTGAAGCTGCCTCTGGTCCTGGGTGATCTGGTTCCGGTTCCACACGTCTCCGACGTTGAAAGACGTCGGCTCCATTGAAGCTCACTGGGTGCATTCACGTTTTTCAGCAGCGGCCAGGTCTCCGACGTTGAAAGACGTCGGCTCCATTGAAGCGGATCTGTCCGATAACGTCGGCAGTGGGATCTTCCCGTCTCCGACGTTGAAAGACGTCGGCTCCATTGAAGCTGGGCAGATAGCTTTCGCCTTGCAGAATTGGCAATGTCTTCGACGTTGAAAGACGTCGGCTCCATTGAAGCCTGGGTTCAAGTCCCCCCTCCGGTATTCAACAACCGCTCCGACGTGGGAGGGAGATGTAGGTCGGCCTCATTGAAGCTTCCGCTTTCGCCTCAGGGGACTGAGGCGGCTACGTCTCCGAGGCTTCAAGCCGATGAAACAGCTCGGGCGTGCTCAATGCAGGGCTCTTTCGCGAGTCGTGCCGTAAAAAGACGGTGTCTGAGGAGGCCTCAAACACCGTTAAAAACATTGAGGGCGCAGGGACTTGAACCCTGGACCTACGGATTAAAAGTCCGTTGCTCTACCAACTGAGCTACGCCCTCGGTCGCGTCAGATAGACACGAGTTCTCCGCCGGAGTTCACCGGGGATGCGAGATTGTAGCCCTGATTTGCGTGGACGCAACGGTTCGAATCAAACCAGTTGCCCTGCGTGCCACATTGGTGATTTTGGCCCGCGATATTGGCCTAATTCGTGGGATCGGGAACCCTGACCTGAATTGCCGAATCAATCACGCGAGCCTCGTATGTGGGGTGCGTCAGGGTCGGGCTAAGCGTGTGCTGCCCGTTCGTGACGTCGAATTGCCAGCCATGCCATGGGCAGGTGACAATGCATCCCTCAATCTTGCCCGTGCCAACCGGCCCGCCCGCGTGAGGGCAGACTCCATCCATGGCGTGAACCGTGCCGTCGATGTTGAAAATCGCGATAATCAACCCGGCCGCAACCACTTCCTTTCCCGTTCCCGGAGGAAGTTCTGCCAATTGAGCAACAGTGGTCCAGTCAGTCATTGAATCGTCGAATAGAAGGGAAGAGTCAGGGTGAAAGAGGAACTCACTGCAGTCTCACAAATCCAAACAGCTTCGACCGAACCGCTTCGAACCGCGATTGCTTCAAGAACCCGACTTAACCGAACCCTCAATCGCAATGCCACAGACAACACAACTCGCTAAGCGGCCTTGGCGACCTTTTTGCGTCGCTTCTGTCCCGGCACCGACTTCCACCGTCGGTGCACCCAGAAGTATTGCTCCGGTGCTTTGCGAACCGCACTTTCCAAAGCGGCAGTATAGTCCTGAGTCAGCTGTTCGACATCGGTCCCATAATCCTGCGGATCGAACACAGCTTCGCAGCCGAGTTCAAACTGAGTCCACCGAGCGTTCTTGAAATCGTCGGGCAACCGCCGAGCGTACGCAACCGCGATAACGGCGTCGTACTCGCGCGCCAACAGTGCGATGGATTTGAAAGTGGAAGCTGGCTTGCCGAAGAAGTTTACAAAGACACCGCGGCGCCCCGCGTCCTGATCGCCCAGCAGGCCGAGTGTTCCGCCCGCGTCCAGGAAATCGACCATCAGGTCGCTGCCACCCTTCTTCGAAATCAAACGGTGCCCAGTGTGCTGCCGGAACCGTTCGAACCAGCGATGCAGCCATGGATTGTCCAGATCACGCGCGACGACTCCGGTCGGGTAACCGAAACAACCAAAGGTCGTGTTCGCCAGTTCCCAGTTGCCGAAGTGACCGCTGAGATAGATAACCGGCCGGCCCCTGGACAACGCCTGCACGCTGAGTTCTCTGTTGTAGAAACTAATGACGTCCGCGCAGTTGTAGAGCCGCACTTTGTACGGCAACTGCGCGATCTCGATGATGACTCGGAACAAGTGAACCCACATTTGGTGGATCGTGCGGCTCACGTCCGCATCCGGCATATCCTCACCGAAAGCCGTCCGGATGTTCTCGCTGGCGACTTTGAACCGAGTCCACTTCCGCGGCAAAACGAAATGGATGAACCCACCCAGCGCTTGCGCCAACCAAATCGCCGCGCGCGTGGGCAGCGCTCGGACAATGCAAATGACTGTCCGGAATACGAGGTACTCCAGTGCCTGTCGGATCTTCAAACGACTCATAACAAGCGGAGTCTCGATCAACTGAGCGAAACCGTCAATTCCAAACGAACTGTCCGGCACATCGGCCTCTCAGCAGACCACTCCAGCCCCGCAAAGAACACAGCCCTCCCCACGCTCAACCGGCTCTGCACCCACCAACCCCAACCTCCTACCCCACCGGATACCGATCGAACGGAACGTTCGTTCGTTAGGAGATTATGTCGCGGCGTTGGCTGACGTAGTCCCAGACGACAAAACGGTCCAGTTCCTTACCGGCGGTGAAGAACACTCGGCCACCTGTTGATTCTGCCAGGCGGTGCGCGAACTGTACGTCCTCGTGGGTCTGCGACCAGGTTGAAAGCAGGAAGATGTTGATTGTGATGCCATCGCGTTTGCACAACATGCCTTCGCGCATCGTAGCTTGCTCGGTCTGCGGGTCGGGCGGGTACAGCATGAAGAGGTGTTCGTCCTCGAAGTGCGCCGTCGGGAGTCCGTCTGTGATGAGAATGACCTGGCGGTTCGGTGTATCCTGCGTTGCCAGGTTCCGTCGAGCCATCTGCAGCCCGTGTTGCAGGTTTGTGAAGTGCGGCGGGATATGTACCTTGCTCATGTTCGCGTCGCTCATGTCTGCGCGGAGCCGAACGATGGGGTCGGTGATGGTTGGGATCTTTGGCATCATCTCAATCAGTTCGCTTGCCTGCCGCATTTGAGCGAACGTGCTGATTTCGATGAACCGCAGGAAGTCGCCGGGGAACTCACTTCGAATCAAACCGTTTAACGCGAGGCTCATCCGCTTGACGTTGATGTACTCGCCGCCGTAGCGCATGGAACCGCTCATGTCCATCGCCACAACCGTCGCACACTTCGGATTGTTGCGTGTGCGATGGATCTCGATGTCCTCCTGCTTCAGCCGAATTGGAAGCCCCGGTCCGCTGCGCAGCATGGCATTGGTCAAGGTCTGCGGGATGTCCATGTTGGTGACTGAATCGCCGAACTCATACGGCTTGGTCGATTGCATCTCAACGGTGCCTTCTCCGACAACCGGCCCCTGGTGTCGTCCGGTCTTTGACGCCTGCAGATCGCTGAAGATGCGTTCCAGCAATTTGCCCTGGAACATCGCGTACGCTTTGGGAGTCAGTTGAACGCGACCGTCGCTGGAATCCAGTCCCTGATTCTCCAGAACGTCTTTGAGATACTCTTCGATTTGCTTTTGAACTCGCGCGAGTTCTTCCAGTTTTTCTTCGTCGGCGAACTCAGCAAGTTCCTGCAAATCGATGACAGCAACCTGTGCCGTGTCAGCCGCTTCTTTAAGTTGTTCCAACAGCTTTTCGATACGGTCCAGTTCTTCCTTGATCTCGATCGCCAACGGGATGTCCATCGACGTCTCGCCGGTGAAGTTGTAGTTGGCCGCCATCTCGTCGATTTGATACTTGTTCCCAAGATCCTCCATCAGGTGCAGCACACCGGAGGCGAACCCGCGATCTTCGCGTTCTGACCGATACCAAATCTGTTCCAGCTGATAGATCTGTTCGTCGTCAAACGCGCGGCGGAACTTCTTCTTGAACGATTTGGGAACCCGCAGGTTCTGACCCGTGTTGCGATAGGTCGCGTAGGCTTCGCCCTGGACAGTGTCGGTTTCGTACGTTTCAAGGATTCGCTGCCTGCGCTCCTCCAGCATCGCTACGACGGCGTCGATACTGGGACCCAATCCGGCAAACTGCCCGGGATCCAGCCTAATCGCGTTGGCGAGTTCCTCTTCTGTTAGCTGGCGACGGTTCCCGTACATCAGCATGTGATCGAACGCGGCCGACACAACGTCCGGGGCGGGTTCAGTGGGGCTTGGGAATTTTTTCGGATCGTACTTTTGGTACGTGTGAATAATTCCACCACTGGAGCGAGGCTTTGGTTCGTTCATGTCATTTACCACGAAGAGATACACACGCATTCTAGGCGCGCACGCATGGAAGGCTACGATGTTGAGTATTCTCTGCCCACTCCCTGTTTGATGGAGCAAGCGATGGGCCTGCTTGACGCTCTGTTTGGACTGAAGAAAACGAAGGTCAAGGTAGAACTTGACCGCGTCTGGATGACGACTGAAACGAAGTTCGCCGAGGTCCAGTATGATCTTCGGACACGAACCACAAAATCGGCCGCGGCCGTTTTGCTGGTGGCCCATTTCGACGACGTGCGACACCAGTTGGAGTCAATCACGACGGAAGAATTCCCGGTGCCCGTGCGGTTGGTTCGAGCCAGCGACCTGAACCCAAGTGTCGCGGCCGAGATGGATTTGGAGTCTGCGTCGATTGACATTATCTGCGCCGACCGGCACCCGGTGTATTCAATCGACCAAAGCGTCTCAGAGTTCGCCGAAGCGCTGAGTTGCAAGTGTCGGGTGATTCGTCACATGTCATTCGAAGATGCGTTGATCCGGCGATTCGTCGATCCTGACTTAATCCGACGACTAGGCATCAGGGATACGGAGAGCCTGCAAAACGGCATGATCTCGCGTCGAATCCGCAGTGCTCAGCGGCGAGTGGAGTCCTTGACGGTAACCAACATCCCCGCCGATTCGGCCGAAGAGTGGTTCCAGGCGAACTGCCCCGACATGAAGCCAGTCGTGAACTAACGTCGGCGGGAACCAGCAAAGCTGTCTGGTTCCGAACGCGAAAGTCAGTCACACTCATGCGGCGGGCCACGGTTTTCCGATTTGAATCTTGTGACAGACTCATTTCCGCCAATCTATTTCGACGGCACGCTCCGCCCCTCACAGGTCGATGTCGCAAAGATCGCGCGTGAGCAATTGGAACGCGGCGAACGCCGGCTGCACATCGTGGCTCCGCCCGGTTCCGGCAAGACGGTCGTCGGTTTGTACCTATGGGCCGAGTGTGTGAAGCGACCGGCGCTGGTTCTTTCTCCGAACTCAGCCATCCAGGCACAATGGGCAGCCCGGACTAGTTTGTTTAAGCGACGGGACGAGGTGGATGTTGCTCCCGACGTCAGCACGTCGCCAAAGCAACCCGGCCTGCTGACATCGCTAACGTACCAGTCCGTCACGATGCCCGCCGGAGCCAGCGAAGAACTCGACGCCCGCGCCACGGATCTTTGGATCGAGGTTCTGCTGGACAACGATCAAGCGGATAGTCCCGCCGCTGCCGAGATTTGGATCAACGATCTGCGGCTCCACAATCCTGATTACTACAACCAGCGACTGGGGCACTACCGCAAGCGTGTTCGTGACGATGATGCAATCTCCGGCCAGGCAATCGAGTCTCTCCATCAGTCCGCGCAGGCGACTTTGGAACGATTGAAGGACGCGGACATCGGCTTGCTTATCCTGGACGAGTGCCATCACTTGATGGGACATTGGGGTCGCGTACTGGCGGAGGTTGGTGAGTACTTTGGGAACCCGGTGATCGTCGGACTGACCGCCACGCCGCCCGATCGTGGCGGGAAGAAGCAATACGACATTGATCGATACGATGAATTCTTCGGCAGCATCGATTACGAAGTGCCGGTTCCGGCCGTCGTGAAGGACGGGTTCCTCGCACCGTACCAGGACCTGGCATACTTCGTGCGACCGACCAGCGACGAACTTGCCTACATCGCAAAAGCCGACGAGCAGTTCGAGAACATCGTCCGGGATCTGTGCGCACCGCGGACGGCTCCACAGTCGGAAGTTGCGAGTGAACCGACTGAGCCTGCGCCGCCAATCGATGGTCAGCAGCCAACAGAGATCGATCCGCCAGAACCAGAAATCCGCGAGTCGTTACTGGACTGGCTGTCGCGTGTTCTCACAGAAAAGCGAACACCAACCGGCGTCGTCAAAGACTGGCGGGCCTTTCACCGACGCGACTCAGAATTCGCGGCCGCGGCGGTTCGGTTCCTCACGCGGCATGAAATTGAACTGCCGCCGGACGTGCCTTACATCCCGATGACGCCCGATGACGACGATGAGGAAATGCTGATCACCGTGTTCGATCGGTATGTGCGTCACTGCCTCCGGCGTTCTCCTCATGCCGACGATCACCAACTGGCGGAGCTCGCGATCGATCGACTGCGACTGCTGGGCGTTCAAATAACCGACACCGGGCACCGACCGTGCGCGTCTCCTGTGTCGCGCGTCATCGCGTACACGCAAAGCAAAACAGATGCACTGCTGCCGATTCTGTCTGCTGAAATGGATTTGCTGGGCGACGATCTGCGAGCGGTCGTGATCGCCGACTACGAAAAGACATCGGCCATTAGCGCTGAGGTCGCTCATCTGCTGGATTCTGAAGCGGGCGGCGCGGTGGCTGCGTTTCGTCGGATTCTTTCAGAACCGAAAACCAATCAGCTCGATCCCGTGTTGCTGACGGGCGCGACGGTTCTTGTGGATTCAGACCTATCAGAACGGCTCATCTTCGAAGCCGGGATGTGGCTTGAGCAACGCGGGATGTTTGTCGAACTGAAGCGAACCACCAAAGATGGCTTCTGCATCATATCCGGCAGCGGCAAAGACTGGTGCCCGCGGGTCTACGTCGAACTGCTGACTGAAATGTTCCAACGTGGACTGACCAGGTGTCTGGTCGGAACGCGAGGCTTGCTGGGTGAAGGCTGGGACGCGAACACAATCAACGTCCTCATCGATCTATCTACAGTCACGACATCAATGACCGTCAACCAACTGCGCGGCCGTTCGATTCGTCTGAACCCAAAAGATCCCGACAAACTTTCCAACAACTGGGACGTCGTCTGCATCGCGCCGGAGTTCACCAAAGGACTGGATGACTATCGCCGGTTCATCCGCAAGCACAAAACGGTGTTCGGTATCTGCGACGACGGAGCGATTGAAAAGGGAGTCGGCCACGTTCATGCGGCATTCACCGAATTGAAACCCGAACTGTTAGATGGTTCCGTTTCGGCTCTCAACGCGGACATGCTGGAACGCGCGACGCGGCGCGAACACGTCTACGGACAATGGAAGATCGGCGAACCGTATTCTGCCGAACCAATCAAGGCCGTCGAGATACGCAGTCGGACCGGTTCGAAACCAGACGACTCAGGGCCACTTCCGCTGCCGCCGTTCAAAGGCGTGCATGAACCATGGACCAGAAAATCCCTGGCGCTGGCAGTCGGCGAAGCCGTGCTGGCCGCGCTGTACGAAACGAAACAGCTGGCAGGCGCCTGGCCGGTTCATGTGTCTGAACGTGATGGCGGCTTTGTTCGCGTGTTTCTTGAAAACGCAGGCGAGGAAGACGCTGAGACGTTTTCCGTTGCGTTCCGAGAAGCGATGGGGCCACTTTCGAATCCCCGCTACGTGATTCCGCGATCGGTGGACTTTCCGAAGAAATCGTTTTTCAAACGGCTGCTGCCATCCGTCATCCGCCGGTTCTTCGAAACTCGCGATCGCCAGATGGCGATGCTTCACGCGGTTCCGTCTGCCCTGGCAACCAAACGCGAAGTGGTTGACGTTTACCAGAAGTACTGGAACCAGTTTGTGAGCCCGGGCGAAGCGGTGTACTCTAAGAACAAAGACGGCGAATCAATGATCAGCGACGCCACTCGTGACGGCTATCTTCCCGACGCCGTTGTCCACGACAAAGAGATCTTCATGTGAACGCCGACCGCAACGACCAGAACCCGTACAGCGCATCAGACCTGGACGAGCCGATGGTTTCGAACACGAAGACCACAACGACAGCCCGCGGCCGGTTCTGGGCGACGCTGTTTATCATTCTAACGGGGTTTCGAGCGTTCGCCCTGATACCCCAAACGACTTCATACACTAACAGGCTCGGTTTCGAAGTCGCGATGGCACAGTTGATTGCATCAGCCATCGCATTCGTCCTTGCGTGCATCGCGTGGTCCTTCCTGGGACCAGACTCGAACCATAAATCAAGGGGACGGTTGGCACTTGGGCTTAGTGGGTTCATCTTTGTGCTGTCACTGCTGATAATCTGACGCAGCCAAACGCTGGCTGCCACCGAAGACCCGAGCTGCGAGTCCCGGCCCCAGACAACCGCTATGGTCGGAGGCAGCTTCGTTTCAATTGCGCGATGACATTCATTGAGACGGTCGAGTTACGGCTACGAGCCACCAGCGAAGCAAGAAGAGCCTGCTGCTGCAGCGAAACAGCTCGGAGACGACGAAGAGAAGGCCACGAAGACGAGGAGTAGTCGACGCGAACCACGACCCTGATTCGCGCCGATTTGTTCCGTGAGCTATGACAAGTCGGCGAAGAACTGGTCCAGATGGTCCATCTTCTCGTTACTGGCGTTCACAGTTTCGTCGGATGTGTTGTTGAAGCCCGCCCAGATGCCCTCGACTGGGAACCCGGCTCGAACCATCATGTTCGTCACGAAAGACTCGGCCCAGTCTTCCTTCGGGTTGAAACTCGCGTAAGCAGAAACGAAAGCCGCTGACGCGTCATGGACCCACCGATCACCCTCCTCACCGGACTCAGACTCTCCGGTCTGAACACGGCCTTTTCTCCAGCCGCTGATGTCGCGGAAGTCAGAGACGAAGTCGTTCTCGCGAGCCTCATCCCAAAAGTGGCCGATCTCATGTAACAGGATATAGTTCGCCGCGATATCATCGCCGGCGAACGCGCGATCCAGCATCGCGATTCGCATGTCGTTGTTGGTTGCGAGCGCCCCACCGCCATCCCGTGAGTCTCCAAATCGTTTGATCTCCATGACATTGCCATTGTGCTGCTTCAGCAGATCCGTGTTACCGGTCCTGTCCATCAGCATTTCCAGGCTTTGGTCAAGGGTTTCGATTTCATCCTCGCTCCAGGCAGCATACGTGTGCCATGTACTGACCGTCGAATGATCGGTGTCGATGAACCGTACTTCCGCATCGTTGCCATCAAGGTCGTTTACAGTGTCATTGTGTGTCGACTGGAACGTCCCTGGCTGATCGTGCCATAGCAGAAACCGATCGCCGCCTGTTCCGCCGATTAGAGTGTCCTGTCCCAGGCCTCCGAACACTCCGTCAGCTCCGCGTTCTCCATCGAGTCGGTCGTTGTCCTCACCGCCGAAGAGGCGATCGCTGCCTGAACCGCCAAGCAGCGTGTCGTTACCCGAGTCACCGTCAAGCTGGTCCGCTCCACTTCCTCCGGTGGCCCAGTCACTGTGGCTACCGCCAAAGATGGAGTCGTCGCCCGCTCCGCCGTAGAGAGTGTCGTTACGCTGACCGCCCTTCAATTGGTCATTCCCATTGCGGCCAAGAATCTGGTCGTGGCCGCCATTGCCTTCGATCTGATCGTCACCGCTTCCGCCAAGCAACGTATCGTTTCCGCCCTGCCCCTTTAGAACGGAAGGAACATCAGTGTCGATGCGAATGGTGTCGTGACCCCGTCGCCCGAAAACGTGAATCGTGGTGACCAGCGACTTTGGAAATCGGGAGATGCGAGTGAAGGTGCCGGGAGAGCTTTGGACTCTCACATCCAGATTGCGAACAGGTCTGCGACCCGACGTGGCCAGGGACTCAGATACGGTAATCTGGTCGGCGGCTTGCGTGCCCTGGATGGTCAGAACTCCGTCGTTCAACGAGACACTATTGAACATTGCCACCTGCGTCGGCGTCGATCCCATGGCGACGCCAGTCTTGAGTTCGCGGAGTTCCAGAGTTTGAGTTTCCGTGTTTCCCTGATGGCGGCGGCGATTGCGGCGTTTCATGACAAGCTCCTGCTAGGTTTCCGTTGAACACCATCACGAACGGGCGACCGGCGGACCCGTTACAGGAATTTCCAGATCGTGGCCAATTTCAAGCGCAATCACGGCCAGAACTTCGGGTGATCCCGCAGAAGTTGACGAGATTCTGATCTCAAGACCTTGGCCAGAAGGGCCTTTTCAACGTCTCAGGGTACCGCTTCACGATGCTGAGACCTTCGTGAATTGCTGATCGTTTTCGGGCGAGTAGTTCGACGATTTTTAGGAGCGATGTCGCGGTTCTGGGACGATGCTTGTCATTCTAGCCGGGTTTCAGCGGTCGATCTGACACTCCAAACAACTGCGTACACTAGCAGCCGCGATGGCACAGTTGATTGCATCAGCCATCGCATCCGTCCTTGCGTGCGTCGCGTGGTTCTTCCTGGGACCAGACTCGAACCATAAATCATGGGGACGGTTGGCACTTGGGCTTGGTGGGTTCATCTTTGTGCTGTCACTACTGATAATCTGACCCAAGCCAGACGCCGCTTCCTTTTGCCACGACTGCCAGCCAGATGAACAGTACAGAGTACCTCAAAGAACTCGTCACGTTCCCTTCAGTGAGTTCCGAATCAAACTCCGCCGTGACCGATTGTATTGAAGGCCACCTGAAACGGATCGGGTTTCAGACAGAACGCATCGAGTACGCTGACAAACGCGGCGTTGCCAAGAGCAATGTCATCGGCAAGCTGGGCAGCGGTTCCGGCGGACTGGCCTACTTCGCCCACTCAGACGTGGTGCCGGCCGATGATTGGTCACACTCAGATGCCGGGCCATGGGTACCGGTTCTCACCGAAGATCGGTTCTACGCGCGCGGCTCGTGTGACATGAAAGGGTCACTGTCCTGCATGCTGGCTGCGGCCGAACAACATGCCAGCGGCGCCTTGAAGGCTCCGTTGTACATCACCGTCACTGCTGACGAAGAAGTTGGCTACGGGGGCGCGATTGAAGTTGCGGCTCGGTCGAAGTTCTTCGAGGAGATGGTCGCGGGCGATGCGAACGGGATCATCGGCGAACCGACAACCCTGGAGGTTGTGTATGCTCACAAGGGTTCGGTCGCGATGAAGGCCACCGGGCACGGCGTGGCGGCTCATTCCAGTCAGGCACACGGTGTGAACGCCAACCTGAATATGATTCCGTACTTGTCCGAAATGAAAGCAATGTACGATGAGGTGACCGGCAACCCGGAATGGGAACATTCAGAGTACGACCCGTCCGGCGTCAGCTGGAACATTGGCATCAACGACCACACGCACGCCGTGAATATCACTCCACCTCAAAGCATCTGCACGGTGTACTTCCGAACGATGCCCGGCATGGATCCGGAACCGCTGATTGCCAGAGCCCGGGCCGCTGCTGAAGCGAATGGCCTGGATTTTGAAATCATCATCCGTGGCGAACCAATGTACGCCGACCGAAACGGTGAGTTCATTCAGGAACTGCTGAAGATCTCCGGGCAGTCCGAAGCCCACTCAGTCTGCTACGGAACCGACGCGTCAGGCTTCACCAGACTGCGAAAGCTGGCGGTCTACGGACCGGGAAGTATCGAGCAAGCGCACACCGTTGACGAGTGGATCGCTTTGGAACAGCTGCACGCTGGCGTAGAAGCTTACGGCCGACTAATCCAGGCTTGGTGCCTTTGATTGAATCGTGAGGCGCCTAGTGATTGAACAGGAACTCTTTCGTGTTCAGCAGCGCCCAGATCAAGTCCTGGAAGTTCTGCTGAGTCGCCTTCTTGCCATCCAACGGCTTTCCTTTGGCATCCAAGACCGGCTCGTTCAAATACGCAACCGCTGTCTGAACTTCATTCGCCGTCGGCCGCCGCGACAGCGTTGTCAGGTAAAGCTCTACAACCTTGTCTTCAATCGGACTCCCCGCCTTCGCAAGTTGAGCCGCCCGGCCCGAGCCGCTTCCGAGTTTCCTCTTGATCTCTCGTGAGTTAATCAAGTGCAGACTTTGAGCGAGATTCGACGACTGAACCCGTTCACACTCGCAAACGCTCTGACTCTCCGGCCTACCAAACACACGCAGGAACTCCGACGATTTGTTGTAGCTGTTATCAGGCAGCGCAACCGCGCGAGTACCCGGTGGCAAACTGGCAAACCGAGTCGGTGAACCGGTCGCGTCATCAACCGCATCCAGCAACACCTCAGCCGGCAACCGTCGTGTGTAGAACCGCGAATAGTTCTGGCGATCGACAAGATTGTGTTCGTTCGGCTGCGCGCTGAGCTGATAGGTATTCGAACGTGTAATCACGCGAACGAGTTCTTTGAGATCAAACCCGCTCTCGATAAAGTGCTTCTGAAGCGCCGCCAGCAGCGCCGGATTGGTAGGCGGATTGGTATCGCGGATGTCGTCTTCCGGTTCAATCAACCCGCGGCGAAAGAAGTGCTTCCAGTAGCGATTGACCAACGCCCTGGCAAAGAACGGGTTCTCCGGCAAACTCATCCAGTCAGCCAGTTTGAGACGCGGATCCTGATCGGCAGTGATCTGGCCAACGTCATCACCAAGCGCGGCCGGACGCAGATCTTCGCCCGACTTCACATTCTTCGCAGTCGCGATACCCCGTTTGTGAAAGATAAGATCCTCACCGCGCGTGCCGGTCGGCTTGCGTCCAACGCGCGTGAAGAACGCGGCGAAACTGTAGTAGTCGTCCTGGCTCCAGCGTTCAAACGGATGATGGTGACATTGAGCACACTGCATGCGAACGCCCAGGAACAGCTGGGCAACATCTTCAAGCTGCTGCTTGGGATCTTTGACCCGCTTGTACCAGGCAACGGGCGGATTGCCGACCACAGTGCCGGTCGCGGCAAGCAGTTCGCGCACAATCTGGTCGTACGAAACATTGGCCAGCAGGCTGTCTCGAATCCATGCATGGAACGCGAAGTTGGACGTAATGTCACTGGCGTCATCACGCCGGTTCTTCAACAGCGGCGTCCACTTCGCGGCAAAGTAGTCCGCGTACTGTGGCGTTTTCAGCAGCCGCTCGATAGCTAGTTCGCGCTTGTCCGATTCGGTACTGGCCGCGAAGTCGGTGGCTTCTTTCAGCGTCGGCAATCGCCCCGTGATGTCCAACGTGACACGCCGCAGAAACGTCGCGTCATCCGCGAGCCCCGACGGCGGAATACCTATCTGTTTGAGGTTCGCGAAGACATGTTCGTCCAGAAAGTTCTTCGCTTCCGGAACCCGGTCCACCGGCGCGCCAAGCGGTACTGACGCCGAAAACACGGTACTCCGGGTTCCGTACCGAATCATGACCGCTGCGTTGCCAGGTACATCATGTACCGTGACAAGCCCGTTTGCTGACACGTCCGCCATCGCTTCCACGTTGGATTCGAACACAGCAAACTCAGTCACATCCCGACTGGTGTTGTCAGAGTAGTTCGCGAGGACCTTCAATTCCTGCTGGCCATTCATAGCAACGACAGCCTCACGAGGCCGCACTTCGATGCCAGACAAGACGGGTTCGTCCGGACCGGCGAACGCCGCGCCCTGTTCGACCCAACGCCGAATTACTTCATAACCGACTGAATTGCGTTTGAGACGGACTCCCCCGCCATGCGGAACCCGACCAGCCGCTTTCCGCAGCAGCAGACTCTGCTGGGGAGCTGCCAGAGAAATGCGACGACCGCGAGCTTGCTTGACCAGGCTTTCGTAGTCGTCAGCTGGCTCGAAACCAAACAGCGAGAGTTCGAAACCGTTCTGCCCACCATTCGCTTTCGCATGGCAAGAGCCCGCATTGCAGCCGGCCTTGGTGAGCACCGGAACGACATCGTTCACGAAGCTAACGTCGCGGTCTTCACCAGCAGTCGCCGCGCCAACAAACGTAAGTAAAACCAGACAAACGCCTCTAGACAAAGCGCGACGCTGGTTGGTGTTGGTCGAGGGAGGGGCCACAGTCGTTTCCGATCAAGGCCATAAGGAGGGACGCCCGTGACGGACGCAATTGGTGTGGCGGGAACCAATCCCGCTGCATCAAGGATACCATGCAAAATGGGTCAGCGGAACAGGTTAACCTCAGCGGCGATCATTCTCCGGACGGAAACACAGGTTCCCTGCGTTCCAAAGAAGACTGGCGATCAGCTCAGAATTCCCTTCACTACGCGAGATTCCTCGACACCGGTGAGTTTCTGATCCAGCCCGAGAAACGGGAACGTAAGCCGAGTGTGGTCGATACCCAACTGGTGCAGGATCGTGGCATTGAAGTCCCGAACATGAACGGGATCCTCAACCACGTTGTAGCTGAAGTCATCAGTCGCGCCGTACGTGATGCCGCCTTTGATTCCGCCGCCGGCCATCCACGTGGTGAAGCAGCGCGGATGATGATCGCGGCCATAGTTACCTTTAGTCAGCTTACCCTGACCAAAAGTCGTCCGACCAAACTCGCCACCGAAAACAACCAGCGTGTCATCCAACATCCCGCGCTGTTTCAGGTCGCTTAGTAAAGCCATGCATGGCTGATCGACATCGTAAGCCTGGCCTCGCAGTTTCGTCGGCAGGTTACTGTGATGGTCCCAGCCACGGTGGAACAACTGCACGAAACGCACATCGCGTTCGACCATCCGTCTGGCCAGTAAACAGTTGCGAGCGAACGAACCGCTTTTCTGTACCTCCGGGCCATACAAATCCAGAATGTGTTTCGGTTCGCCGGCGAGATCTGTCAGTTCCGGTACCGACGCCTGCATCCGAAACGCCATCTCCTGCTGCGCGATCGTCGTCTGGATTTCCGGATCGCCCACGTGTTGCAAATGATCCTGATTCAAGTCGCGCACGAGTTCCAACATCTTACGCCGACTGTCGCGTGTGACACCTTTCGGGTTCGAAAGAAACAACACCGGATCGCCCGATGGTTGGAACGCGACTCCCTGGTGTTTAGACGGCAGAAACCCCGAACCCCACAGACGACTGTAAAGCGCCTGCACATTGCCTTTGCCGCCTGTCCAGAATGCGGAACTTAAAACGACAAAGTCCGGCAGGTTGCGGTTCATTCTGCCAAGCCCGTAGCTCAGCCACGCTCCCATGCTGGCTTTGCCTGGAATCTCAGAACCGGTGCAGAACAATGTCTTGCCGGGGTCGTGGTTAATCGCATCCGTGTGCGTGGACTTGATCAGGCACAGGTCATCCGCCACCTTCGACAGGTGCGGCAGCAGTTCGCTCATCTGCAAACCACTGGTACCCTGCGGAGCGAACTTGAACATCGTCGGAGCCACAAGCTGCTGCTTGCCCTTGGTCATCGCGGTCACCCGCTGACCATTGCTCACGCTTTTCGGCAATGGCTTGTTGAACTGCTTGTGCAACTCAGGCTTATGATCGAACAGATCAATCTGACTTGGCGCCCCCGCCATAAACAGAAAAATGACCCGCTTCGCCTTTGCCGGAAAGTGCTGCCCCGCCGGAACGCCCTGCCCTGCCTGGGCACGACCATTCAAAGCGCCAAACGCGGCCGCACCCAATCCCATAGCGGACCCGCTAAGAAACTGGCGTCGCGAAAGATGATGTGAATCAGAGCGTGCATTCATGTCGCGTTCCAGAGAACTATTCACGAGTCTTCGTCGCATCCAGATTCAGCAGCGAATGAACCGTCATTGTCCACGCAGCAAGTTCGACAGGATCAGTCGTGGTGGAATCAGCCCCTTCAAGCAGCGTCCGCAAAGACGCGGGGTCGTCTCGGTAGAGCGTTTTGAACTCCGCGAGAGCTGCGTTCAATCGTGCCGTGACTGATGGTGTCGGCTCGCGAGATGTGATTGTTTCGTAGGCGACTGTCAGGCGTTCATCGTCCTCTACGTCACGAGCCAGGAGCTTCGCAGCCAGATGCCTGGCGGCGGCGAAATATTGTTGCTCATTCATGAGCAACAGCGCCTGCAGCGGCGTGTTGGTGCGTTCTCGCCGAGCGCTACAACTTTCCCGGGTCGGGGCGTCGAAGATGGTCATCTGCGGAGGTGGCAAACCGCGTTTCCAAAAAGTGTAAATGCTGCGCCGATAGATCTGATCTCCCGCATCCGCCTTAAATTCTCGCGGGTACGAAAACGGCATGGCCACCAGTTTCCAAAGTCCTGGCGGCTGTGGCGGCTTCACACTTGGGCCTCGCAT
The DNA here is from genome assembly GCA_964485095.1 of uncultured Planctomycetaceae bacterium. Classification (GTDB taxonomy): domain Bacteria; phylum Planctomycetota; class Planctomycetia; order Planctomycetales; family Planctomycetaceae; genus CAYNWT01. The sequence goes on from CAZAIB010000019.1 coordinate 18,287, forward strand.
CGACGGATTCAGCAAGCCGCTTACCGACAGCAACTGATCGCGAATCATCTCCGCATCCAGTCTAAAACGAGCCCCACGGGCCAGTAATCGGTTCTCGGGATCAAGCCTGTACTGTTCTGCCGACGCGCGGGAGGTTTGCCGATACGTCTTCGACATCACGATCGCTCGAAACAGCGCCTTAACATCCCAGCCCGATTCCACGAACCGAACCGCCAACGCGTCAAGAAGTTTTGGGTGACTGGGCGTTTCACCCTGCGCGCCAAAGTCTTCGGAAGTCTTCACGATGCCGACGCCGAACAACTGTTGCCAGAATCGGTTCACCGTGACCCTGGCAGTCAGCGGGTTGGACTTATCGACCAACCATTCCGCAAGATCCATTCGTGACGGCGTTCCCGTTTTCGTATCGGGCCGTAGCGGCGGCAGGAATGCTGGTGTATTCCGCTGGACCTGATCGCCCGGCTGATCGTATTCGCCGCGAACAAGAATGTGAGCCGGACGAGGCTCCGATCGTTCTCTCATCACCAATGCGGCAGGAACACTTAGCAGGTAGGCATCCCGAGCTTGTTGGGTTTGCTTTCGTTTCGCAATGAGTGCTTTGAGTTCCGGGGCCGTGTTCTTGACGCCGCTTTTTTGCAGCGTCGCAATTTCTTTGGCAAGCTCAGACAGCTGGGTTTCAAAATCAGCCAGTCGCTTAGACTGATCGGTATCCGGCAAGTTGATATAGGGCTGCTGCAGCCCGCGCTTAAAGTCGGTTCCTCCGCGACCACCAGTTTCCGGGCCGCCGTCAAAGTTATTGAAGAACGCGTAGAGCTGGTAAAAATCCTTCTGTGAAATCGGATCGTACTTGTGATCGTGACACGCCGCGCATTGCACAGTCAGCCCCAGAAACGCGGTTCCCACCGCTGTCACTCGATCGACAACATTTCGATTGAAGCTTTCTTCCGGGAGCGCAGTGCCTCGGTCGATAATCAGATGCAGGCGGTTAAAGCCGGACGCAATCTGCTGCTCTGTCGTCGGGGCCTCATACAGATCGCCGGCAAGCTGATACCTGGTGAAGTCATCGAAGCCGAGGTTGCGATTGAACGCGTCGATGACCCAATCGCGGTAAGGCGACATGTCGCGGTAGTGGTCATGATGCAGCCCGTTTGTGTCAGCGAATCGAACCAGGTCCAACCAGTACCTGGCAACGTGTTCGCCGTACTGCGGACTTGCCAATAGTCGATCAACAAGACGCTCATACGCGTCGTCGGACGGATCGTTCACGAACGTTCGGACCTGCTCAAGCGTCGGCGGCAGGCCGGTGAGATCAAAAGCTAATCGGCGAATCAACATTCGCTTGTCCGCCGCAGCTGCGGGAGCCACCCCGGCAGTCCCCAACCGGTTCCCAACAACGTGATCAATGAGCTGGCTTAGCGGCTCTTCCCGTTCGGAACTGGTCGTTCGATGTGGAAGCGGTTCGAACGCCCAGTGCTTTTCGTAGTTGGCTCCACCCCGAACCCAATGCTTCAGCGTTTGGATTTGAGAAGCCGACAGCGGCTTCTTCGTCTCGGGGGGAGGCATGACCGTATCGGGATCAGTCGATGTGATCCTGTCAACGAGTTCATCCCAATCCACCTCGCTGGCAATGTCCAGCCGCAGTTCCGCCTCACGATGTTGCTCATCGGGGCCATGGCAAGCAAAACAGTGATTCGAAAGAATCGGCCGCACCTGCTGGCCAAACGAAACCTTCTCAGCTTCCGACGATCCATCCTGTGCGACAGCCGCAAGGCCTGAACCAATCGGCCAAAGCAAAACCACCACTGATGCAAGTATGGACTTCATTGATGCCTACCGCTTAAAGCAACCTGCTTACCATGATAGCCAACCATACCGTCTATCGGCACACAGCGACGTTCAATTTCACGGCTGGTCCCACACGCTCACAACGATGAGAACGAAATCCACGACGCCCAAACTGAGCGGAAATCAGAAGTTGACACAGAAGGGCCACCACTATCGCGGCTTAGGTGCCGGCAACCAGGTGCCGCAGATATTCGCCGTACTCATTCTTGATATTGGCTGCGATCGCATTGACTTCTTCGGCGCTAATCCAGCCCTTGTAGTGGGCAATTTCTTCGGGGCACGAGATCTTCAATCCCATTCGCTTCTCAATCGCCGCCACGAAGTTGCTGGCATCAATGAGCGATTGATGCGTTCCCGTGTCGAGCCACGCGAAGCCGCGAGAGAGCACTTCCACCTGCAGGCGATCGCGTTCCATGTAGATGCGATTGACATCGGTAATTTCAAGTTCCCCACGCGCCGACGGCTTCAGGTTCGCGGCGATATCGACAACGTCGTTGTCATAGAAGTACAGCCCGGGGACCGCAAAGTTAGAACGCGGCGCGGTTGGTTTCTCTTCCAGCGAAATCGCTTTTCCATCATCGTCGAATTCGACGACTCCATACCGCTCAGGGTCACGAACCATGTACCCAAAGATCGTCGCGCCCGTTTCGCGTTCGGCTGCCTGCCGGAGGATACCCTGGAATCCACGTCCGTAGAAAATGTTGTCGCCAAGAACCAGGGCCACATTGTCCGTGCCAATGAAGTTGGCTCCAAGGATAAACGCCTGGGCAAGCCCCTCTGGCTTTTCCTGAACAACATAGTCGAAGCTCATTCCCCACTTGCTGCCATCACCAAGCAGTCGCTCGAAACCGTCGATGTCGTCAGGCGTGGAGATAACCAGAACGTTTCTGATGCCGGCAAGCATCAGCGTAGACAGCGGATAGTAGATCATCGGCTTGTCATAGACCGGCAGCATTTGCTTACTGGTGCCCGACGTGAGTGGGTACAGCCGAGTCCCGGAACCACCTGCAAGAATGATGCCCTTGGTAAAGTTGCTCATGGAGTTTGGTTCCGCATGTTTGTCTTCAGATTCATGACCGACTATTCATCCGTGAGACCAAGACGCTCGCGCCTGTAGTCGCCAGCCAGAACACGATTGACCCAGGTATTGTTGTCGATGTACCAGCGCACGGTCTCTTCAAGCGCCTCATCAAACCGGCGTTTCGGTTTCCAGCCAAGTTCCTGATCGATTTTTGAAGCGTCAATCGCGTATCGTCGGTCGTGACCTGGTCGGTCTGTGACATAGGTAATGAGGTCGCGACACTTGTGAGGCAGGTCCGGCAGCAACCGGTTTACTGTGTCACAGATCTGATGAACGATGGCGAGATTGGACTGCTCGTTGTGCCCACCAATATTGTAGCACTCGCCAACGCGGCCTTTCGCCAGAACAAGTTCCAGTGCCTCGCAGTGATCTTCCACGTACAGCCAATCGCGGACGTTTAATCCGTCCCCGTAAACAGGGAGCGGCTTTCCCTCAATCGCGTTGAGGATCATGAGAGGAATCAGCTTCTCAGGAAACTGATACGGTCCATAGTTGTTGGAACAGTTCGTGATCACGGTTGGCATCCCGTACGTGTGCAACCACGCTCGTACGAAGTGATCAGACGAGGCTTTCGACGCCGAGTACGGCGAATTTGGTGCGTATGGTGTCGTCTCAGTGAACAGGCCAGTGTCACCCAGCGAGCCATACACTTCGTCAGTAGACACATGCAGGAACCGAAAATCGGAGTGTCTGTCTCCGGTTAGCCCGCTCCAGTAGTCTTTGCACGATTGCAGCAGGCGCACCGTGCCGACGACATTGGTTTCCACAAAGGCAAGCGGGCCTTCAATTGAACGATCAACGTGCGACTCGGCGGCAAAATTCAGCACCGCATCCGGCTGGTACTCTGCCAACAGCCTCGCGGTCAGTGCTGGGTCACCGATGTCGCCGTGTTCGAAGATGTAGGTCTTACCATCAGGTGATGGAAGTGAGTCCAGGTTCCCTGCATAGGTTAGTGCATCCAGATTGACGATCCGCGTATCGCCTCGTTCGACAACCTTACGAACCAGGCAGCCGCCAATGAACCCAGCGCCCCCAGTCACCAACCATGTCTTCATCACGTCACCAGTACTTTTCGGAACCCAAACAGATTGGAGGTAGTTCCCGGGCAGGACTCGTGGCCATTGTCCAGGAACCGGGAAGCTGTCTTTGCGTCAACTAGTTGGCGACTTCCGGTTGCCACTGTTCGAGGGAACGCTGAATCGCCTCGCGAACAGGAGACAGGGTCAGGCCTGCCGCCAACGCCTTCGAATTGTCCATCACGCAGTTCGAGCGAGGAGTACTCGCAGCGATCTCCATGAACTCCGCTTCTGATTGAAAGAAGTCAAACTGCTTCTCGGGCATGACACCCGAGTCCTTGATCAGGCCAACGACCTCACGGGTCGTCACACTACCCGTGTTTGTCAGGTTGTAGGTTCCAAATGGAACGGCTTTGTCGAAGCACTCAACCGCCGCGTTCACGAACTCATCCAGATGCGAGAGACTGTTTTCCGCGTCAAGCAAGCGGCCGTACCGCAGCATCTTGCTGAGATAGTTACGAGCACCATCCTGATGGTTGAACGGAATACGAAGCCGCCATATGTAGCATTCCCTGGCACCTTCAAGAACCTCTTCACCCAGAGCTTTTGTTCCTGAGTAGAAACTGCAGTTGTCGGTCCGGAAGGAGAAGTTTGGTGGGTCCTCTTCGCGAAAGCCGCGGCCTGACCCGGATCCAGTGTAGATACACCCGGAAGACACGTGTCCCCAGCGAGTACCAGTTGCTTCACAGGCGCGTCGAATGCTGCCAGGCAGCACGGCATTGCCAGCAAGACACTCTGCCTTCTGCACCTCACAGGCATCCACGTTGGGTTTGCCTGTATAGCCTGCAGCATTGATAAGAAAGTCGGGCTTGTGCTGGCGAAGCAGACCTTCCAAGACAAGCGGGTCGCTGTAGTCCACTTCGGATCTGGACAGACTCAGCAGCTCACGACCCTGAGATTCCAGGAGGCACCGAATCACGGCCCCGACATACCCGGAACCGCCAAGCAGAACGATCATTCCAATGTCTCCCGAAAGCAACAACTCCTACCGCGGAGGCAGGTATCACCCACCTCACACACCATGCAGAGTTATCGCTTCCCGTTCGTCCTCTCCGGAACAGCCGTTCCGCGTTTTGGAGCTGACGGCTGACTTGTGCCTTCATCGTAGTAGCCGCTCTGGTTGGCGTAGTAGCCACCGTAACCCTGGCCGTAGCCACCGTAGCCGTAGCCACCGTAACTGTAGGACCGATAGCCATACGATTCGACGGAATCGACACCGTTAACAACTACACCGAGGATGTTGGCACCAACATTTTGCAACTGATCAACAGCTCTCTTGGCCAAGTCACGTGACCGCTTCGCGAGACGCAGTGTGACGATGACACCATCAGCACGAGCAGCGACAGACGCAGGGTCAGTTACTGCGAGAATTGGAGGACTGTCAATCACAACGAAGTCGAAGGCCGCACGCACGTATTCAAGCAATTGCTCGAACTCAGGTGACAGCAGCATCTCTGAAGGATTATCGGGCCGAGGACCGCAAGTAAGAATCGTCAGGTTTTCTACTTCCGTGGCGTGGCAAGCGTCCTCAAGCTGGCAGACACCAGACACCACTGTAGACACACCATTCTTGTTGTTGATGCCGAAGACTTTGTGCACAGTCGGCCGCCGCAAGTCGGCATCGACCAGCAGCACTCGCTTACCCGAGTTGGCGATCGCAACCGCCAGGTTCCCAGCAAGTGTCGATTTACCATCACCAGCAACCGGACTTGTCACCTGAACAATCTTGTTCACTTCGCCGCTGGTACTAAAGTACAAAGCTGTTCGCACACTACGGTACGCTTCAGCAGTTCGGGACTTTGGCCGCAGCACAGTGATGAGTGCGTTTCCAACTTTAGAGCCGGGACCACCCTTACGTTTCTTGGCTTCACGCATGAACGGAATGTGACTCAGCACAGGAATACCGAGTTCAGCCATGAGGTCGTCAGGACTTCTAAAGCTCTTGTCTGCGAGTTCAATCAGGCAAGCCAAACCGAAGCCAGCCAGCAAACCAAGTACGGACCCAATAGTCATTATCTTCACGAAGTCAGGACCGACCTGAGAAGCAACGCTCGCTGGTGCAATAATCGCGGCCCTGCGTCCTTCGTACCCCTGAACCAAGTTGACGTCTTTCAGGCGTTGCCGAAGTTCCGAGTGCATGTCCCTCAGCCGGCTGATCTCTTCCTTGAAGTTATCATTCCTGGCCACATCTGTCTGCAAAGCTTTCGACTTCTCAGTCTCGGAGGCAATCAGCGCACGAGCCTCTTCCTTCTCCTGACGCAGGGTGGCGAGGTCGAGATTCAGCCGGTTCAGGTAGGCTGACACCACATCGACGGTCTCTTCGACCACGGGTTCCCCTTCAACAGCAGCCGCAGTGGACTCCTGCCTCAGGAGAAAGGCCCTCATGAATCGTTCCCGGCGTTCAAGATCCAACACCTCCGGGTGCCTGGCACCATATTTCTCTTTGGCTTGGTTCAATGCCATTGTGAGCTGGAACAACTCCTGCGTCATAGACAACCCTTGAACCCGACCATTGGGCTTGGCATTCACCGCACGACTTGCCCGATCAAAGTTGCCACCGCGGGCCCCTACCTCGTTATCAACCAACAACTGCAACGCCGCCTGATTGCCCCCCTCAGCCCTCGCTGCTTCGATCGTGCGAATCTGAGCATTGATCTTATTCTCTTCCAGAACACTGTCAGTCACTCTTGCACTATATTTGGCCATCCGCTCAGCGTGAGGATTGATGACCTCCCCTGCTGAAAGCTGGAGTGGTGTTCGCTGGTGAAATTCTTCGTAGGCAGCTTCCTTCGCACGCAGCTCGCTCGTAACACTGGTGTAGGCATCATTAATGATCGACTTAATCTCGTCGTGCGACTGATTCTTAGAGTCTTCAACGTACTGCTTGTAAGTCGCTGTAATGGCCGCAACCGCAGACCGACAGTCAGCAGCACGGGACCCTTCAAAGCTAACCTGAAGCACATCCGTCGCGTCAATTTGATCCACCTTAAGGCCACGCAGCAATGCACCGGCGCCGGACCGAAACGTGGGCAACTCCTTCAAGTCCCCAGACTCCATCGCGGCCTTCAGAAGTTCTTCGCTACGAATCAGAAGCAGTTCATTAGCCAGGCTTTCCTTAACGGCAAAACCAGCCGTCTGCATCGGAAGACCGCGCCCCTCTTTGCTGGTCAGCATCAAGCGAGAGACGGACTGATAGACTGGCGGCTGACGAATAAAGTAAAGGTACGCCAGTCCAGCACCAATAGCCAAACCAATCACCAAGAGCAGTTTTCTGCGTTTTAGAACCTGGCCGAAGTCCAGCCCAGAGGAACTCTCCGCTGCCATCTGATCAGTTGCCATCATGCTGTCACTTAACCCCTAGTGGTAGTGAGTGTACGCGACAAAGCCGCCCCGATTAACAGGACGGCTTTGCGTTTAATTCCTATCGTCACAGAGAGAGTATCACCTCTCCCCATTACAGAATTTAACTACTTTGCAGTACGTCGACGGCGACGATGTCGGCACACTCCGCCGAACATTGCGAGTCCAAGAAGCCCTGCTGACATCGGCTCCGGGTTAGCGAAGATCGCAGTGGCAGTAAAACCACTAACGGGGGCTATGCCATTGAACGTAACCCTCAAGAGATCACCAGCGACCAAGGTCTGCGCGGTAGTTGACAAAATGCCATTACTAGCCAAGACCTGTGGCGCTCCGGTGCTATTGATAGACGCACCATTCAACGTCACGTCGTAAGTGATAGTGTTCGCGACCCCAATCGGTGCGAAATCTGTGAACTCCAAACTGGCAAATCCTCGAGTCGTAACCGGACCAGCCCACTCAATGAAGGCTTGATCACCCGGAGTGAACACAGAGGTAATATTTCCGTTAGTTGGACCACCATTGATTGTTAGAACAGTTCCAGCAGCGGGAAGCTGATCCAACGTCCGACTCGAGAAGAAGTTCGGACTGGCCAAGGTCAACGTGGTACCATCGGAGATGTGTGACCCCGGACCCGGAATCTCGAAATCATCAACCAAAAACCTCGCTTGAGACTGGGAACAACTCGCCAGAACAAGAGCGGCGACAGTGAGCATTAAGCGTGACATGTTTATGCAAGCTCCAAGGAGACAAAGTTCAGCATTTCGCCGATCCTACAGCAAATCGGCAAATCAGATCAAGTTTAAGCCCGCATTTAGTCAAAAATACCCAGAACACCTAACGAGGCATGGCAGCCCTAAGCGCCTTCTCCAGCCGCTGGTGATTTTCAGCCAATTTTGACTGAGGCGGGGACATGCTCATATACACAGTATACAACGCAGCGTGAATCTGAGGCACCTTTGGCAAAGTTCGGAGCGCGAACTCCAAATCATCCAGCGCCTCATCCCATTTCCCCATCTTCGTAAGAATCTGACCTCTGGTATCACGAAAATCGGGAATATTTGGATGATCTTCCAGAACCGTGTTCATTATGGCCAGGGCTTGATCCAAATCTGGCTGGTCCTGATGCGCCAGCACCCAAGCCAGATTGTTAGCCAGCACAGCCATACTTGGGTCAACCTTATAGGCTCGCTGAAGATGAAATGCAGCCTGCTGCTTGTCCCCTGCCTGCCAAGCCTTCGACCCCAAGGCCAAGTGAGCGATTGGACTCTCCTGGCCGGTCGAAACGAGAGCCTCTAAGTACTCTGATGCCTTCTGCCGAGTCTCTGGAGTAGACTCAGCCTCTTCACCAAAGAAGGCCAGCAGCCTGACCGCTTCACTATTTTCGCGATCGTACCGAATAGCAGTTCGAAGCAACTTCAAGCGCAACCCCGGCTGGGTATCAGGAGAACTTAACAACAACCGATATTGAGCCATGCACACCCGAGCCAGGGCCTTGTCAAAGCCGGCCTCCTTATCCAAAGAAAGCCCCTCGGTAAGAATCGTGGAAGCGGCTCCAAAATTCCCCTGCTCAGCAAGAATTGAACCCAGATTCAACCGGACAGCGTGATTCCTGGAGTCTGAAGACAACACTGAAGCGTAGTGCTTGCGAGCCAATTCCAACTGCTCGCGAGCATCCTCCTTGCGACCAAGCTTCTGGTACACCATCCCGACCTGAAACAGCAGATTGGGATCCAAGCGTGCCGCCTCCCGAAGGTATCGCACAGCCTCTTCCGGCTCACCAATCATCAGGTGAAACTTGCCGCTCATCGAGAGCCATTCTGCATCATTCTGAAACTTTGACTTTGCAGCATCAAGATGATGAAACGCGCGAAGCGCCTGCGGCTTCGTTTGAAAAACCTCGGGAGCAAGCAGCACCTTAGCCTTAAGCAAATGAGCCTCTGGATAACCGACAGAATCTTCCGGCGAAAGCGATTCAATCATCGCGTTCGCCCGCTGAGTTTCCCCTTGACCATCCAATGTACTGGCCAAAAAGAATGTGACATCGTTACCTGTGTCGCCATCACGATAGACACGCTCCAGATACACCCGAGCGCTCTCAAAATCACCTTCGCGATAACTCTTCATCGCAAGCCGACGATACTCAGCCGAGTTACCCGAAGCCTTAACACTGGCAACCACACCTAAAGTCACCGCAATGACCGCCAGAAGAACAGCAGGCAAGCCCCACCAAAGGTTTTGGTACGACCTCTTGGTCCGAGCTTCACTAAGCCATTTCCAACCGCGCCGAAACGGAAAGACGAGACTTTTCCAGAAACCCGGAAGAGACGACTTCCGCATCTTGTCGCGCTGATGACGCCAACGCCGGAGAAACCTTGGCATTTTCATTGCACCACCTCACCCTCAGAACCACGAACAGTCGCAAGCCTACCTCTAAGCATCGCAACAACGGCGGTCAACAAATCACGATGTTGCTCTCGTTCCCGCGGTGAAAACCCAAGCGAAACCGTACTGAAGGCCTGAATACAGAACACGGCGCCACTCTCCCTCTCATTGCGAGGAGTCAACAGGGACGTCAACCCACCCTGCAAACGTGGGCCGCCGGTCCCGCCGATCCGAACCGCAGGAGGTGAAACCGCCGCGCCATCCTGCTCAACAACCGTAAACACTACGTGCCCGTACTGACCTGCCGAGTCCTCCATCTCCAACTCAGACCCAATCACCTTCTCGCCGGGAAAGTCCAGGCGAACATCTCTGGCCTTCGATAGCACCCAGCCACCTCCGGTGTAACAACTGCCAAGGTCATGCCAGGCTCCGAAAGGCCCATCGACAGCAATAGTCGATGTGAGACCACCCTTTTCGAATACCCACAAATATGAGACCTCGCCATTGATATCGCCGACGTCACGCTCAACAACATCAAACGACTTCAGCTTCCAACCTTGAATCTCATCAAGCAGCGCCGACCGCTCCAACGTCAAACGCGTCCCACTTACACGTAGTGGAACAGAAGCTGCAGCGGGCCGGACCAGCCACACCCCAAACAAAAGCAAGAACACGGAAACACCACTGGCAAGAAATGCCCCTGAAGGAATGCGAATCGCATCGAAGCGAGCCAGCAGATCAGACTTCGTCGAGCCACCCTTACTAAACTCACTTCGTTCTGGAAGCACGAACATCAGGAAGCGATCAGTACTAATAACAAGCAGCACAACCAACGCGAAAATCACGTAGCCAGCCAACTCATGCGGGAGACCTGCAGCCAACGGAATCCCAAAATCAACTTCAGCGATGACCACCAGCAAGATGCGAGCAACATTCATAGCCAACACCCAGAACACGGCCGCAATCAAGAGACCGAACGTTCTCAGAAAACCCCGACGACGAACAACACCGTAGACAGCAACACCGGCCAAAGACGCAAACAGAGAATGGACACCACTGCAGGCCTCCTCGACTTCGAAAGCGCGGCCGGGAAAATTCAAGAGCACACCGGTCAGCAGGTGCCGGTAGCCAAGGAAGTCAAGAATCCAACTGGCTGATCGACTTGCGAAGTGCTGCATTTCCTGAATCAGCCCGCGATCCAGATTGAATGGCAGCGGAATGCACAACCAGATCGCAAACCAGATCAGCCGAACAGACTGAAAGTACTCACGCCCCCCAAACTGGTAGGCAAACGCGCGGAGAGCAAACACAGATCCGACAGCAGCCAGCCATGGCCTTCTAAGCCAAATGGCAACAGCTAGAAGAAGAGCCGGCAGCACCCACTTCAGGCAATTGGTCGTGGAAAAATTGGCACGAAACGGGCCATCTTCCTGCCAACGCGAATACCCAAGGTAGGCAAGCACACCCAGGAACAGCGGAAAGAACGAGTAGTGATCGGCCATCCACAGCCGACGAGCGAACCCAAGCAAGTACGGACCAAAAGCAAGCAAGGCCGCTAGCGCCACTATGAAGAGCGGCTTGCGATCCACTTCCCGAACGCGACTCGTTGCCATCGAAAACACCAAACTGAGTAGGAACCTGATCGCACTTTCTAGCCCAGTTTACGGACTAAGGTAAAGACTCAGATACCTAAAAAGACGGCCCAGCTTGACAATCACGGATTATGCAGCCCCCGACAACTAACGCAACATCAGTTGCTCAGCGATGCGAACCGCCGCGTTTCCATCCCACAACTCAGGGCACTTACCAACCTTGTATTCGCCAGCCATGACTGCGGCGAGGTGCGAATTAAGTACGGCCGCGTCTGCCCCGCAAAGCGTGCTGGTTCCTTCAGTAACCGTTACCGGCCGTTCAGTGTTCTCACGCATCGTCAAGCAAGGAATCTCCAGAGCCGTTGACTCCTCCTGCAGTCCGCCCGAATCAGTCACAATCACTTTCGCCTGTGATGTCAGGCACAGGAAATCGTTGTACCCGAGGGGCCCTAGCACCCTGACACCAGACGCACTCTCAAGCCGACCAAGCAAATCAAATTCCTCCAACCGCGCGCGGGTCCGAGGATGAACCGGGAACACTATCGGCAACTGACCGCTGACATCGACCAGAACATCCACCAAAGCCCCCAGCGACTCAGGAGAATCCACATTTGACGGCCGATGAAGCGTGACGACACAGTATTCGGACGGCGACAGATCAAGTTCCTGCAACACATTTTGCTTGCGAGCCATCTCAACCTGACGCAGGAGAGTGTCGATCATGACGTTCCCCACAATCTTGATATTCTCCTCGGGATGCCCCTCCTTCGTCAGATGCTTCACCCCTGAAGGTTCGGACACCAACAGTAAGTCAGACAAGGCATCGGTCACGATCCGGTTCGCCTCTTCAGGCATGCGACGATCAAAGCTCCGCAATCCAGCTTCGACATGTGCGACCGGAATGTGCAATTTGGTGGCGGCCAAAGTAGCCGCCATCGTTGAGTTAACATCCCCAACGACTACGACGCGAGAAAACGGCTTCCCTTCATCACTCGCACCAACGAACACCTCTTCGAGCGCAACCAACAGCTTCGCCGTCTGCTGAGCATGCGACCCGGAACCCACTCCCAAAGAGAGGTCCGGCTTGCGCATTCCCAACTCCTCGAAGAACACGTCTGACAGATTCTTGTCGTAATGCTGACCAGTGTGAATGAGAACCGTTTCAGCATCTTCATGGGCTTCGAAGGCTCTTAGAATCGGCGCCATTTTCATGAAGTTTGGACGGGCGCCAACAATACACGCAAAGCGTTTCATCAACATCTCAGTCTTCTATGGTGAGCGTAAACCCACCGGTACACGGAGTGGCCCCATAGGTGATCTCCAGCTGACGAGTACCGCACTCGACTCCGAAATCGGGTGACCACTGAGCAGAGCATACAACGATGGGTGAACCAGAATCGACCCGAATACGCGTACTATCTGACCGAAGTCGCACAGAGTTCTCGCTAAGAACCAGCACTTCGCATTGGTGATGCAACAGCAACCGCGCCACCGCCACTTCGGACCGCAGACCGCTGACTTCATCTTCGACCACTACGGACATCCCGGTCGCCACCAGCTTCCTTACGTGAGTCACTACCTGTCCATCGGTATGCCTCGAACTATAAGAGCCGGTAACAGATACCCCTGCAGTCAATTCGGCGCCTTCGCAGCTCCCGTGAGCTCGCAGGCCCACACGAAACGACTTCAGGAACTCACACTGATCGCGCCCGCCCACAGTCACCGTGTTGTGCGCTCGGGTCGACCGGTTCCAGTCTCGTGATGCCCCCGTTTCGTACTCCTTGACCCCCGCATCCACGACAACCCGGCGGCCATCTACATCCCATTCGAACGCCAGGATGTCCCCATGCCCGTGCGCCGGCAACCGATCTGCGCACGACGGACCACAGTCGAACACCACATAGCTCCTATCAAAACGGCCGCCGTAGTAGCCTGATGACTCGAACGCAAACCGATCGCGAGGTTCCGGCCGTTGGCCGCCAAGCTGCTCGAACACCGACAAGCAGACGTCCGGAACATATGCCATGTTCAGCCCCGCATCGTTAAACAAACTGATGCGGCCGTCGGGATGAACTAAATCTGCAATGACCTGAGCGGGGACTTCCAACTGAGTCACCACCGCCTTCGCCTCTTCTTCGCAAAGAACGGAAATGCAATCCAGCACATCCGCGAACACCTGGCAGTGGTAGGCAGGAGAAAGCTCGAAGTGCATACCATCAGGAAGGAACTGCGACTGAAGCTCTTCCTCAAGCAACTTACGGCCGCGCCTGTACCATGCGTCAGCCTCATTGCCCTCAAAGAACCGCCCCGCCCACAGCAGACACTTGATGTTCTTCATCAAGTGGTTGCCCCGGATGTCCAGTTCGAGGTTCCGCGACAGGAACCGAACCTGCTCAACCACCGAAGCGCTGACAGCTGCAAACGTCGACTCGCTGACCGCTGAGCGATTCACCGCCAACCACTGCATCATACAAACCGCGCGGATGGAGACAGCGTAGCTGTTCCACGTATCAAGCCAGTAGCCTGGCTGCCAGGGGGGCGTGCGTTCTATCCAGTCCAGAACAATCGACTCTGCCAGCTCGACATCAATCGCTTCCAGAAACTCAAGATAGTGAAACGCCAGACGTTCCAGATGCGTTGAGTCCGGCTCATTGACGAGATCCCAGTCAATTGAACCACTAAGCGGGTAGGTCTGGTTCAGCTGATGCAGGAACACACCACCGTCACGTTCAATTACAAGATGAGAACGCGGCGGGAACACGGGTGGCGGTAGCACATCCACAACGGGCAACACTTCCGCACGCCGTACACGAATCGACTTTCCCAGCCGGGACATTGTCACTTTGCGCCGAGCAGTCAACCACAGGCGCAGCCACAACTGCCGAGGGGGGATGTGACGGATCGACCTGTAGAACTGAGAAAGGGACATCTGCGGCGAATCCTACAAGCGGCTTCGCGAAATTGCCAAGACTCAGTTAGCAGCAGGTGGCGCCGTGAGGTCTTCCTGCGGAGCAGAATCTACTCCGGGGACCAAACTCGCCAGGAGCTCCAGATAAGTCGCAGCGAACGCATCGCGGCTGAACTCGTCGAGCACAAATCGCCGAGCACTCGAGCTCAGCGAAGAATAAAGGCCATCATCTTTAGCCAGCCGGTCTACGCATTCAATCAGCGAGTCAGCGTTACCCGGTTCCATGTCGAGCCCGGCCTCCGCCTCACGCACGATATCGGCTGACTCACCCTGGACGCCCATAATGATTGGACGCTCCATCGCCATGGCCTCAAAGATTTTCGATGGGATGACCGTTGTAAATAAATCACACGCACGAAGATGCACCAGCAACGTTTCAGAACTCGCCAGGACACGTGGCATCTCAGTTTTCGGAAGCCGGCCCGTAAACTTAACCATGTCAGTCAGTCCACGTTCTGCAGCTTCGCCCTCCAGAGATTCCCTGCGTGCCCCGTCGCCAACCAGGAGGAACCCGACATCATTGCGTCCCGCAGCCTTCAGTTTTTCCGCCGCATCCAACACGGTTTCCAGGCCGTGCGCCATGCCAATGGTTCCCACGTACGAAACCAGAAACCGGTCTGCCATGCCGTACCGCGCGCGGAAGTCGGCGTCAGCGGGAACAGGAGTAAACTGATTGCCATCGACGCCGTTGTAGATCACCGAGGTTCGATCGCCGACTGGTGCCTTGGCCGAGACGTTATCGCGATAGCCTTTTCCAACTGTGACAATGTGATCGGCGCTGCGGTACATTTTCTTTTCAAGCCATTCAAGAACGCGAACAGCAAATCCACGTTTCATCGCGCCGACGGCGGTGATTGACTCTGGCCAGATGTCGCGAATCTCAAGCACGAACGGGCGCCGCCTGAAAAACTGAACCAGCACACCCGCCCAGCCGCAGAAGAACTGCGGACTTGTCGCAATGATGACGTCCGGCTTCTTCACCCACATCCCCGCCCACGTCGCGGAAATCATGTAGGTCAGGTAGTTCAGAATTCGCTTAGTGAATCCCGAGTTCGCCGCCAGCAACGTCCAAACTCGCACCACATTGATGCCGTCAACGACTTCCTTCTGCGCCCGGAACCGGTTCTTGTAGCCCTCATACGGAACGCCATTGGGTACATTGGGAACACACGTAATCACGGTTACGTCATGCCCCTCGCGCACCCACCGCACACAGTGCTCATACGTGCGACTTGCTGGAGCATTCCCTTCAGGCGGGAAGTAGTGCGTAAAGAAAAGAATCTTCATAAGAGAAAAGATGGCCCCGTGCTATTTTCAACACACTTCAAGCAGCGTGCTTTTTATTGCGCCAACAACTTCTGCAACAACGTTCGCAACCTGGTCTTCACCAGTTGGGCTCCGAAATAAGAGACATGGGTGCGATCACGGAAAAGTTGCTTACCGTCTGACCCAACAAACCGGATCGCCCCGCTCGCGTCCAGAAAGAGGTCCTCTGTACTGACAACCGACAACCGATCGCCGCGAAGCTTGTCTAAACTCGTATTGGCGAACTCACGATCTAGGCGAACTTTGTCATCTTCACGAACCTCGCTGTAGCCTTCACTTCTGATCACGTCGCGATTGAAACCACCCGGTAGAATGGGCTGCTGCTTAATCAGGACCACCTGTCCGGCACTCTGCTTTAGCCCGCGCTCCAAGTCCGCAAGGGTCTCTGTCACGCGTTCGCGTTTCGGCCCCCATGAGGCAACAAACACGACGACGTCAGGCTTGGACTGCCGCAGGAAGGTATCAGTGTTTTCCCACAGGGTATTCCCGGGTAGCGGGTCAGTACTGTGGACAGCCAGAATGTTCAGACGCCAACCGAACTCTTCGGCTAGTTCTATCATCGCCTTACCATACATTCCTGCGTTGCTGTCTCCAGCCAGCACAACTCGCGGACCATCAGTGGAGAACAGGTATTCTTCGCCTCCTGACGCGGCCAACGGCAATTTCGTATTCACGTTATTGAAGTGATCGCGCCGCACCAGAAACGCCGCGACGCACGTGATGGCCACGACTACGGCGAACCCACCAAAGATCACGCGGTTCCCATCAGTCCTGTTTAGCCGCCGTCGGACCGGCTCCTCGAAGAAGCGATAGGTGAGCCCGGCCAATCCACATGAAATCACGACCTTCAGGCCAACTCGCAGGAACTCAGACTCCATAAACAAACGATAATCGACCAGGCAAAACACCGGCCAATGCCAGAGATACAAAGCATACGAACGCTTGCCGATGTACACCATCCAGGGGTGAGCCAACAATGATTCCGTTTGACCCGGTCGACCTCGTAGAAGCATTACCGCCCCCACTACTGGCAGAACGGCATAAAACCCGGGAAACGAATCGCCGTGCGGAACGAGGAAGAAACTCGCAAGAATCGCAACAAGACCCAGCAACTGCGCCCACCCGACCCCTGAAGTTTCTTCAGCAGGCTGACCCCTCATCAATAGGGCAAACATACACCCGGATAGCATCTCCCAGGCCCGCATCGGCAACAGATAGAACGCGAACGGTGGCCGGATCGACGTCACCGCAACGCACAGTGCAAGGCTTACCGCGGCACAGACTCCGCAGGCTAGTAGCGCACGTTTCCGGCCGTTCTGACCTCGCCACACCAGCATCAGGAAGATTGGATACAGCAGGTAGAACTGTTCTTCAACGCTCAGTGACCAGTAATGCAGAACTGGTTGTGTGTCTGGTTGAAACTCAAAATAGCTGCCAGTCAGAGCAAACTTCACATTGACCAACGAAACCGCAGCGGCGGCGGCGGCGGTCGCGATGGCTCCGGCGTCTTCCGGATCGTAGACGAGCGGCGCTATGAGCAATACAACCGCCGATACGAGGAACGCCTGCGGCGCAATCCTGGAGATTCGGCGTCGGAAGAATGTGCCCAGGCTGAATGTATTGTCGGCAAGCTGCTGGACAACAATGGAGGTGATGAGGAACCCAGAGATGACGAAGAACACGTCGACACCAACAAAGCCCCCCGGAAGCAACCCGGGGCTTAGGTGATAGACAAACACCCCCAACACACAAACCGCTCGCAAGCCATCAATGCCTGGCCTGTATGCGAACTTTCCTTGTGATTTTTTCGCACCTACAGAAGCTTGAGCTGACGCAGCAGTATTCATTGGAGCGGCACACCATGCCGACACGTTTTCCGTTCGCTGGAACCGTGACTCACGGAATAGCCCTTCACACGCCCATCTGACACTAGCGCGTTCGGACTCGCAGTAGGCGTCACCCGAGCAGCAGATACTGGGCACCCCGCAACTGACAATTTACCGGCTGTGATGTTCTGGACAGTCTGTTTCATCGATCTTGCTGCAATCAGTGGTGCGTCAACATTCAGAAGCTGGGTTCGAACCACTATCTGTTAGCGATAAAGAAGCGGGCAATCGCTCAGGTGCCCGCGAACTTCAGGCCCAACAGGGCACTAGCCTTCACCAGCTTGAGTAGTCTTTCTATTGCGATTACCTGCCTCCACACTGGCACAGATCCGGCTACGCGTCAGGACTAACTTTGACCGTGGAGTTAGGTACCGGCGTTGACGGTGCTGCAATGAAGGGCCTTTCACAGAATTTAAAGAACACAAACCCAGCCAGCACCGAAGTGACCAGGCAGACTGGCGTCGTCACAAAGAAGGTGGCGCCAAACGACCGCAGACCAAGTTTCCACGCAACCATGGCAATGACTTTGCAAATCGGCCAGTGCACCAGATAGAGGCTATACGAGGAAATCCCGACATCTTTGACTGGTTTCAGGAAGCGAGCACCCCCAACTGGACCGTCCAACGCTCGAAGCAACAACAACAGCACAGAGAACGCACTGCACACACCAAGCTCAAGAATCCGTTTCGTGCGGTAGTCGATGGCGTCGCCGAAGCTGTAGTCACTCAGGTTTGCCAGCGAGATTGCGCACACAAAGGCCAGACAAAGTCCGGCGACAATACGGTCCCGACGCTTGCCTTGAGTCATCGCGTGGAACACCCAGATACCCATTGCAAACTGCAACCAACGGCCATCCAAAAACGTGCCCTGAAATCTCCATTGCACCCCCAGCGGACGCTCAAAAAGAAAAACAAGCAGTAGGACAACACTGACAGTCACGACGCCATGGTAGAACCATTTCCGAGGCAGGAACATCAGAAGCATGCAGACAACATAGAACTGCATCTCATAGCACAGCGTCCAACCTACGCGCGTAATCACCCGATGGTCCTGACCAAACAAGTACGGCCACCACGTTTCCGTCAGCGTGAAGTTGCCAAACCAATTCGCTGCCGATAGGGAAGATAGCCGGTACGAGTCCCGCCCGAGCACCTGGGGAGCCAACGACTGCGCTATGCCGATGACAATACAGATCGCAACCAGCCAAATAAGGTACGGTGGAAAGATTCTGCGTACCCGACGAACCAGATACCCTGAAACAGGATGGTCGGCGCGTTTGAATGAGCCTTCTACAGCAGCCGCAATGCAATAGCCGCTAATGACAAAGAACAGCTGCACGCCCAACCACATGATCCCGGCAAACGCGGCAGATGCCCCCGGATCTTTAGTAACCACTCGGTATTGTGCAGTCGCGTGGTACACCACAACCATGAGCGCTGCGATGCCGCGACCGTGATCCAGCAGCTCGAATCGCGGCCGGTACATCTGGCCGGAGGATCGCCCGGAACCAGTCATGGTTCACTACCCGAAGTTGAGTAGTCATGGCTCTCAAGCGTCCCACCGGCAATGCGAATAAAGGTGCGTTGATCGACTTTAGAGAGATCAGATCTCCACCGCTGCTGACTCTTGGTGTTGATGCTCTTCGACAGGTTCTTGTGTACTTCGCGTTTCTTCATCGTTGATGTTGTCGAGTAGACGCTCGGATCGATCTGAGCGTCTTCGAACGGAAGGTTCACGAACTCCATTAGCTGCGAGAGCGTCTCAGCGGGCTCTGCCGTCAGATCTTCGTACCGCACCGTCGTCATCTGCTCAGGATTGATGAACTCCTGCGGAGTCTCCACACAGTACCGCCAGTATTCGGCAAAGCCACGAACCGACTCAGACTGCAGCACATTTGGGTGTCGCCGCGCTGAGCAGAGACAATCGCGACCATCGCGCACGATGTTCACGAACCGAGCCTTTGGGTAGTGTTTCGTGACGAACCGCAGCCGCCATGATCGAATCGTCAACTTGTCAACAAAGTTCGCCGCGCCCCGCTTGGCCATTACTGCCTGAGCGACCGAGTCGTAGAACTGAACGATCTTCGGGCTCTGAGCACGCATCTGCTGCACTTGTTCTTTCCCAAGCTCGCTGGGGCAATACGTCTCCAGATTCCTAATCCGGAAGATCCCCGTGGACTCATAGTCGGTTCCGCCGAGTTGAGAATGCGCAACCATGAGCGTCTTCATGAGCGTCGTCCCGCTCCGCGGCGCGCCGACGATAAAAATCCAATCCCGCTCAGAAACAGGGTTCCCCGTCCAACGAGCCGCAGTCCGTGTAGCCTGCAACGGGTGGCTCAAGGGCCAAAGAAGACTCTTAAGTCGCCCCATGACTACCACCTGCCCTTTCGGTTGCCTTGAGCTCAAACACCTTCGCTTGCACATTCAGTTCATGCATTGCTCGAAGGCGGCAAAAATAGAACCCCGCTTTACCGTCCAGAAAGCCAAACTTAACGAAGTACAGCCACAGAAAAATTATTGTCGGCTTGCAAGGCAATCTGAGAAACAGAGCCTTAAGCCACTTGCGTTTCTTAACTGGATCACCTGAAAACAGACTTGAGATCGGGGGGAACCCTTCAGCTACCTGGCGCCCGCGGCGAACAGCGTTCCAGGTCGAAAACTCGTTCTGCTTCCGAATCCAGAACTCCAGATCCTCGTTCGATTCGTGCAGCAAATAACCATCCAACTGCTCGCACTTGCCTTCAACAACGACGTTCTCATGAACCTCATTATCCCAACCGCCCTGGCCGGTCATGCCCAGGTCTTCGTATTCACCCTTTCCGTGCCGCACCATTCGAAGCATCCAGCCGTGGCTCCACGAGTGCTTCATCCATCGGCCCAGAAACATGAATTTCCAACGCGTGTAGAACCCATTGATGTCATCACGTTTGACGGCGGCTTCGATAGACGCCTGAAGTTCGGGTGTCACACGTTCGTCCGCGTCCAGAATCAAGACCCACTCGCAGGTGATGGGAAGGTTCTGGAGTCCCCAGTTTCGCTTCTTCGGCCACTTGCCGTCGTAGTCGAATTGGAAAACCTGCGCGCCCAGCGCTTCGGCTAGCTCACACGTCTTATCCTGACTGTGTGAGTCGACAACGAAGACTTCCTTCGCGAATCGGACACTCTCAATCGCTTCGGCAATATTCTTCTCTTCATTGCGGACAGCGATGAGAATTGCGATGGGGCATTTCTCGGCTGTGGTTTGCCCGGCTGATTCTGCTGATACCATCGACACTATGAGCTATTCTTCCAGACGAGAGACGGGCCACCGACTTTGCAACGCGAACCCAGGTGAATTACTTGGCATAGACCTGAATCGCATCGGTAAGAATCCAACGAGCTTCCTCTTCAGTGCCCCAGCCCTTCGAAGATCCAAGAGCGACTGCGATCAGCTTGTCGTCTTGCTCGCCTCGGTCGCGGAGTTCCATCACCTCGACCAATCGGGCCTTCACCTTGCTTGAGTCTTTCACTGTTCGTTTCTGCGGAGCTCGACAATGAGTGAACCTGGCGGTTCATCTCCGATGGTGAGATGGTCGTAGTCCCGCGGCGCGACGCCATGTTCGGCGGAGTAGTTGTAAACACTCTTAAAGCCCGCCTGTTCGGCGAACACCCGCATGTTGTCGAAGCAGTACGCGTACTTGTGTTGTCCATCGCAATACAAATAGTTGATCGCCTGGCTCATCGAGTTTTCAAAATCTCTTGGCCAGTGTGATTCATCGCGACCTGCGGCGATTTCGAGACAACGTTCGAAAGAAGGTACGGCCAGTCGAACGACACCATCATCAGCGACAACACGGCAAAGTTCTTTGAGAACCTTAATCGCATCTTCGGGGAACAGATGCTCAAGCGTATGGCAACAGTATATCAGCTTCGCGCTTTTGTCTGAAAAAGGCAGGCGGTTTCGCAGGTCCAGCCACATGTCTTTCTTGCGAGCAATGTTACCATCAACGTTAATCATGCCGTCGCGGTAATCATCGCCACAACCAAGGTGCAGGTAGAGACCAGTCTTGCGACCATTCTTCATCCTCCCCAGCATCGTGTTCGGCAGTACCAGCCACTGATTCGCCCAGAAGTAAACGTCTTTGATACTTTGCTTTAGCATTGGCTTATTCCGGGCTCCGAACTACCGACTTCGGTCGGCAATCGCATTCTTATAGAGACGAACTAATCGGTCAGTGATACGCGGCCAGGTTAGATTCTGCTGCACAAAATTCGCGCCGCGTTGCCCGAGTTCTTCACGTGATGTGTCGAGCACTGTTCGAAGTGCGTCTGCGATTTTGGCGACTTCGGAAGAAACAACGGCACCCGCAGATGCTTCGCCAACGTAGACACCTGAAGCAACTCCGACCGTTGTGACAACCGGGCAACCGTATGCCATCGCTTCCACGACAGACAAACCAAAGTTCTCGTGGTCCGAAGTGTGCAGTAAAACTCGAGCATCCGCGTAGGCCCGAGCCTTGTCGGCCCCTGCGACGAAGCCTGTGAAAACGCATCGGTCCTGAAGTGCGAGTTCATTGACCAGTATTTTTAGCCCATCCAATGCGCCCGCGTCGTTACCTGCGATCACCATCCGAGTGCGTGGGAAGTCTTTCGACAGCGAGTTGAATGCCCTAATTGCCAAATCGAGCCGCTTGATAGGGTGAATCCGTGAAAGACACAGGACGTAGTCACAGTCAGCCAGCTCAGGAAACTTCTCGCGAAATTGCCCCGCGGTTGGGTCATCAAGGCGCGTCCCGTGTGGCATCACTTCTGTCTTCGCACCCGGAAACTGAGTGTGAATCGACTCCACTTCCTTTTCGGACGTTACATGTACGAACGCAGCTCGTTGAATCGCCTTCCGCAGCAGTGTGCCGATAAACAATTGCTTTAATTTTGCGCTGCCTCGCTGCAGACAACCGAGATCAAGAGCTCCGGCTGGCCGGATGATGTATGGGACTCCTGCCTTGCCAGCCGACTGGGCCGCCTTCTGTGTGATGTGCGAGAACACTCCGTGAATGTGAACAACATCCGGACGGTCCGGACCCTGGAGCCGGTTTCGCAGCAACCGGGCAGCCTGCGGCGACCAAGAGTAACGGGACCAGGGCCGTGTCTTCCCATACGACGCGGCGAGATTCAGTGGAATCTGCTTGAAAATCGACTCCGACGTAATCGAATCACAGAAGACTTCGTCATCGTCCCATTCGGCCGTAGCCTGTGCATTGGTGGCAATGACAGACGGCGAGAGTCCGGCTTCCAATTGCGCCACTACCATTTCACGAATCGCGTGACTGGGGCCACCCGAACGGGGGTCCATGCTGTGGATGACGTGCAGAATTCTCAACGGGGAATCCGCTCCATCATGAAGGCAAGGGATTGGATCAGCGTACTGGCCTAACGTTGGAAGGTCGCATCATCGGACGAGCTGGCCTCGATTTTGGAACCGTACCGGGCTTTCGCGGACGTGCGGCAATGTTGAACATCACTGGCATTCGCTCAACCATGACTACAGAGAACCCAAGCAACAACGGATTGACCGTAGTCCCGAGTAAGATGCTGGATTCTGCAATTCCATGGATAAGTAGTCCAAACACGCAGCCCAGGGATAGCCACGCACAGACTCGGTACTCCGCGGGCCAACCGCCCACCACCTTCGCCAGTCGGGCACACCAGCTTAATAGCGAGATTAACCAGATTGCCAGGAACAAGACGCCAACAATGCCGCACTCAACCAGTACCTGCAAGTACATGTTCATGGTTGATCGAGAACGGTGGTTAGCCGCGAACCAACCCACGCCGACTACCGGACTTGCTTTCCACTGCTTGAGACAGACAGCCCACATCTCAGACCGTGTATCCTTTAACAACTCGCGTTGGATACGACCGCCACCAGTCGTCCAGTTCCGGTCCCCAATAGTCCCCTCAGCCCCATAGTCTGAGGTCAGCTCGGCTCCGACCAGAACCAACGCAGGCGAAGTCATGGCCAGGAAGACCAGGACCCCGCCGATATTTCTTGCAACTCCACGAAACGCACCGACACAAACAAGCGCACAACCAGCGGCCGCCATCAGCACAGACCCGCGACTTCCGGTTGCAATCACGATCCAGCCTAGAGCAACGAGATTCAGGCCAGACAGATACCGCCACTTGGATCTATCCAGGACGATGTGGGATACCGACAAGATCAACATCGCAGCCGCAGATTGCCCAATAGCGTTCGCGTTGATCCCAAACACCGCCAACCGACCGAATACGTAGTGCGAATTTGGATCTGCCACCGCAGCGAATACAACTGCCCCGATACCGAAACATATGAATGGTGCGATCGTGCGGAGCCCCACCCGCAGGTCAGAAATGCTGTTCAGAGACGCGGCAAGTACGATACCTGCAATCACCGAAGCCAAAAACATTCCTTTGTGCAAAAGACCATAAACGGGATCTTTGCTCCACACGGCAGCTAGTGTGTAGAGCAAAGCGACCCCCAGAAGGCCCCGAGACAATTTACCCACACGAGCTCTGTTGAAGTGCGCGAAGCACCCAACAACCATCGCCACAGACAGGGCAATACGTACCAACTTGATCGTGGTTGTTGAGTCCCCACTGCCTGACAAAGGGGCCACAAGCAGCAGGAGTCCTGCAAGCACAAATTGTGCACGAGAAGACGGTTTGGGCTGCAGCCGAGGTGCCGGGGTAAACTGGCCTCCCTGGGGTATTGCCGTGCTCATGAAACATCCTCCCGGTCGTACTGCTGACTGCCACCAATCAATACGGCCTCAGTCTGTGTATCTATGCTCATAGTGCAGCTCCAACGCCCTGCACTAGTCGTCGTGCTACGCTATCGTAAGTAAACTTTTCCGTTGTCGCAGCCACTACTGAGGAATCAGCAGGCCTGCCCGACAACCACAGACCCATCGCTTGTCCAAGGCTTTCCAAATCGCGAGCTTTGACAACCGTGCCACATTCGCCGCTCGAAACTACGTCCGGATGACAGCCTACTTCATCAGAGATGATCGCGGGCACACCCATCGCGACTGCTTCAAGAGCGGCGACTCCCCATGTTTCGGACGATGGCAGGACAAAAGCCCTCGACGCCGCCAGGTAGCGAGGCACTTCTTCTGGTTGGCAGAATCCCGGCATCACAACCCGATTGGAAAGCCCAAGTTCGTTTACCAGGCTACGACAATTCTCCATTAGGGGACCGTCGCCCACCAAAATCATTCCGGCGTCAGCAGGTGCAAACCGAGCGAACGCCCGAATCACAAGTTCGGGTCGCTTCTTTGGAATTAGCCTGCCGATGAATGTCAGAATACTGCCCTCAACAGTGAGCTTGTGTTCTCCGCGGATCGCAGCACTCTGGTCACCCAATTCCTCAGACAATCGCCAAAGCTGGCGGACATCAGGAACGTTGGGTACAAGAATCATTTGATCCTCGGACATTCCGTACGACTTCAGGTACGCAGTCGCCAGTTGACCAGTGGGCATACCGCCCATTGCGTGTTTACAGATGTAAGCCATCAACCGATCTTTGGCGAACGACTTCCAGGTCTTCTGACGCCTGTATGTCTCACACATCATGTAAAACGGTTGCCGCCGTTTCACACACCCGCGAATCGTCTGCAGCATACTCGGATGATTGTAGCCTCCAATAATGACCGCATCATGGCTACCGCGTTTGAGCTCTCTTTGGAGACCTCGCACCCAATAAGCAGACGCATCCGCACCGGCCCACTTAATCAGGTTGTATGACGGCAGCGTGTGGGCGTTAAACGTGCGTTCCCAGTTGACTTCCCACGGTCGGTCCGGCTTGCCCGCGGCGCAGTAATAGACATCCAGACTCTCAACCTCGGAATGAGCAGCAACCTCGTTCCAGAACGGATCGCGATAAGGAGTAGGGATAGATGTTACGACAGCAAGTTTCATGAGTGCTTGGCGCGGAGGGATCGCGGTTTGCCGGGGCTCGGCATAGCTGGTTAAACCCAATGGAGCCCGTTCACTTGGAAAGACGCTCCATGTCACCATCGACCATTTCTTCCACAAGCGCCTTGAGGTCGTACTCAGGAACCCATCCCAGTTTTTCTTTTGCCTTTGAAGCGTCGCCGACCAGTAGCTCTACTTCTGCCGGACGGAAGAATCGTTCGTCGATCTTGACGTACTCCTGATAGTCCAGGCCAACTCGACCAAACGCATGCTCGCAGAACTGACGTACTGAATAGGTTTCGCCCGTGGCAACAACGAAGTCGTCCGGTGCGTCCTGTTGCAGCATCAGGTGCATCGCCTTGATGTAATCCTTCGCGTGCCCCCAGTCGCGACGTGCGTCCAGGTTGCCCAGAGAGATCGAATCGGCCATGCCATTCTTGATCATTGCCACCCCGTTGGAAATCTTGCGAGTTACAAACTCGAACCCACGACGCGGACTTTCATGGTTGAACAAGATTCCGTTGCAGCAGTACATGTCGTATGCCTCACGGTAGTTCCGCGTGAGTTCGAAACCAGCACACTTGCTGATGCCGTACGGACTCCGCGGGTGGAACCTTGTGGTTTCTACCTGCGGCACTTCGGCAACCTTGCCAAACATCTCACTACTGCCGGCAAAGTAGAAGCGACAATCCGGGCTGCTCTGGCGGATCCCTTCCAGGACAAAGTGCGTTCCATTGATATTCGTATTCATGGTCGAGAAGCCGTCCATGAAGCTCTCAGCCACGAAACTCTGCGCAGCCAGGTGATAGACTTCATCAAACTTGTTGGCAACCAGAACACTAAAGACACTCGCGTAGCTTTCCAGGCTCGCGCTGTGGAGTTCCAGATCGTCAACGATACCGCTGATTCTCGCAAGCCGACGAACCGGGTCCTCGAAGGCAACGCGTCGAACCAAGCCATGGACCTCGTAGCCAAGTTCCAACAAGTGCTCAGCGAGGTAACTTCCGTCTTGTCCGGTGATTCCGGTAATCAATGCTTTCTTAGCTGCCACTTTCAAATCCTCTTTCTCAGTTTCCTTGAGCTACTATCTTTATCGATCGGCGATCAGCTTCTGCGACTCGCCAGGTCTTGATACACGTTGCGCGTGATCCGCGCGTTCTCCTGCCAACTGTTCCTGCGCCGGTACTCTTCGAACTCGAAGCTAGCCCCGGACTCGATCTTAGCGATCAGAGATTCAACACCCGCCAATAATGATTCTGGCGTATCCGATTCCGTCGCAACTCCAACATTCAACTCGCGGACTGTTTCTGCCAGCGTAGGGGCTGGCGTGACCAGAATTGGCCTGTCGTAGTGCATCGCAACATTGAGTACGGCACTTTGCGAGGTGAAGGTCGTGAGATAGCACAATGGCACAAAATCTGCGACAGCAAACAGATCACCGACCTCTTCGTTCTCTATGAATCGATCAAGAAACAACACATGTTCTTGCAACCTCAGCTCATTGATACGCGTTCGGTAGTGTTCGTCCGTCTTGTTGCCAGCACCACCAGCCCGACCGGCGATGATTAAGAACAGCGGCTCAGACTGAAGACTCATCGCGGTTAGCAAGCCGTCAAGGTTCTTGTCGTCGCGGATGTTTCCAAAGAACAATCCGACCATGCGTGAATCACCGATTCCGAACCGCTTACGAAGAGCCGCTTTGTCTGCAGTTGGGGCTGCGTAAGGCATTGTTCCCATTGGAACCTGATGGATCACGTCCTCGGCAACATTGGCAAAGTCCAGAAGGTCATCTTTTTGTTGCGAACTGTGAATGAACAAAGCGTCCGCATTCTCGTAGAACTGCCGCAGAGCATTTGTTTCCCATCTCTTGTTCAGCATGCTCTTGCTGCGACGCACGTCGTGAGCCGTGGCCGCAATCTTCAACGGCCTTGCGTTCTTCAACCATCGCCGCCAGAGCGGAAAGGTCAGGTGATTAATGTTGGAAAGGTGCAGGACGTCAACTTTTCCTTCTACCGCACGCTGAATCGCGCGTCGCGGTGAAACGAACTGCCCGGTTAGAAAACGCATCCGCCGATACAAGGGCTTGTCGCTGTGAATCCGTAACAGTTGAGGCCACGTGGGGTATGTCGCCTCACCCAGGAACTGGAACTCCCGAAGACACGCCAGTTCAACTTCCACATCCGGCAACTCGTGCAACGCTTCCGCCAGTTCGTGCGTATAACGTCCGATTCCGCCGCCCGGAAAGAACATGTACATCAACGCTCGCACAGAACTCGGTTCGACAGCGGTCACGCAGCCGCCTCGTAAATGCTCTTGAGCACACTCAGATGACTCTGTGGAAGGAAGCGTTCGCGAAGATAGGCCAGTGCTTCATCCCCCATTGCCGTTGCGGTGTCGCGGTTGCCGACAATTTTTTGGATCCGGTCTGCCAGTACGCTCGCATCTTTGGGCGGAACACGGAAACCGTTCCTCCCTTCTCGTAACCATTCCGGAACGCCGCCAATATCTGATGCAACAACGGGAACACCATGAGCCATTGCTTCAAGGCCGACGATGCCTAACGTCTCCGGCCACAGCGATGGGAAAACCAGCACTGATGTCTGCATCAGTTGCTGCGATATTTCTTCCTGCGTCGCCCAGTGACGCCAGGACAAACGCCCTTCACAATTGTATTGCTTCGCCAGTCTCGCCAGCACGCCTTCCGTGGTTGCGTCGACATTGCCAATAAACATCCCATGGACATTGTCCGGCAGTCGGCCTAACGCTTCGATGAAATACTGACCGCCCTTGTTTCCACCCAGCCGCCCCAGATACAGCATCAAGTGTTTGTCAGGGATGGGGCGCGGTTCGGGTAATGGCTGGATCCGACAAAAATACGGCAAAATCGTAATGTTGTCCGCCGGGAACCCATCACGAATAAATCGATCGGCCGAGTCCTGGCCCGGGGCGATCAAGTGTTTGAAGTCCGCAAATCGTTTCTTTGTCCGCATCACGCGTTGGTAGTACTTCCAGGCAAACTTTGGGCGAGGTGTCATGCACTTCTTTGAAAGCGTGACCCCAAAGCAGGCGGGGCCACAACTGCGTTCACAGACAGCCTCGGTCTTGCGGTAGTAGAAGTTGGATGCCGGGCACAGATATCGGAAGTCGTGGGACGTCATCACGACCGGCTTATTGTCCAGCAAGTATTCGATTGCGTCGGCATTGTGAATATTATGAAGATGAACAACATCCGGTTGAAATTCGTCGATCGCCGCCGACAACTTTCGCAGTGTTGATTCACGATTGCCCCATCCCGGCGTCGAAATCTCCGGCACCTCAAAGGCATGCTTGACGAGTTCCGGTTGTCCCGCCCCGTAAACGACAGCCTGTTCAAATCCATCTGCTTCCAGCCGCGGAATCGCAGACAGCAGGTAGGTTTCAACGCCCCCCTTGGGCGCCAGGTGATCGTTGACGTGCAGGATTTTCACCGTGTGCCACCTGCAATCGACTCGAAGACCGACTCAAGACCGGATGCCGCAAACGCGGCACCCTTTGTCGAAAGATGATTGGTGTCGAAGTACAACGGATCGCCATTCAATTCTGCTACAGCGAATTCAGACGATTCAAAGAACCTGGCACTGATATCAACAACCCGAACACGATCATCGTCGACCGCAGCAAGGAACTGATCGACACTCGTTTGCTGCGATTGATAATCACGCTTCGAACGGCGAATCTGCGTGTCGTCCATGCCCCACCAGGCACTCAATGCCAGAAAACGAGGTACGTCGCCGGCGGGTTCAGGAACCTGACGAATCAACCAGACGTGCTTTCCGAGTTCAACCAGCCCTTTTATCGTTGCCGTAAGGTCCTTCTCGTTCAGTCGTTCCTCGTACTCACTCCAGCGGGCAATCAGCATGACGTGTTGCGCGGATGATTGTTTGATATACGCCACGGCAGTTTTGTAGAAATTCCGTTCGCTGTTATCACGTGGCTGACCAGTAAAGCACAGTGGCAGAGTATCTGACCTTGTGAATGCGACCATCGGCACGTCCTGCTGCTTACACAAGCCGACGATTCCGGGGACAATCGCGTCGCCGTGACTATCACCCACAATGATGAGTTGCGGTTCATCATCAGCTGACCCCACCAACAACTTTGGCCCTTTCGCCAATGCAGATCCCGTAAGGTCGTGATGTAGTTTTCGCAGCGGATTGCGATCCGTCCGTGCGTCTGCCAAACGCAGAATATCCTCACCAAATCGGGAACGAACACCGTTCAACATATGCAAACCAACGCCCACGCCACCAAGTGTCAATAGGGCGATTGATGCGACTCCCAGAACGCGACCGCGTGACGGCAGTAATGCTCTATTACGAAATGGTGTCTCGACAAACTTCCATGACAACACACCCATCACAACGCTGATGACAAGCAGGCTGATCGCCAGCCATTGTGGCAATTCGCCAGGCGTCATGTAGTTGGCAAACGCAAACAAAGGCCAATGCCACAGATAAAGCGAATACGAAATCAATCCAATAAAGACCACCGGCTTCCACCCCAACAATCGGGACGTCACCGTCTGATGCACCGAATTCCCGGCGATCATGGCCGCGGTACCGACACAAGGAAGAATCGCGTAGCTGCCCGGAAACGGAGTTCCGGCTGGATAGAAAAGAACCGAACCAACAACAGTCGCCAGCCCGGCGAAACTCAACATCTCCGCCGGACCGCGTTTCAACCAACTAAAATCGCCGGACAAAGCCACAACGCCACCCAACAACATTTCCCATGCGCGTGCGGGCAACAGATAAAACGCGGCATCCGGGTAGAGCGTGGTTGAATAAACACACCACCCCAACGACGCCAGCAAAGTTGTGATCAGGACAGCCCGTATCCGCGTCGGCCACAATCGATGTGCCAGCATCAATAGACCGGGCATCACAAAGTAGAACTGTTCTTCGACAGCAAGCGACCATGTATGCAACAGAGGCTTGATCTCCGACGGACCTGCGAAATAACCCGCTTCACGCCAGAAGTAAAAATTCGCACAGGCAAACGTCTGCGATACCACCGACTGACCAAGCTCTTTGTAGTCATGCGGTAATAGCAGGAAATACGCCATCGCGACCGTCGCCATAGCAACAACAGCCATGGCGGGTACAAGCCGTCTCGCTCGCCGTTCCCAAAAGCCCAGGTACGAGAACTCACCTGCCTGAACTTCACGCGTCACAATTGAAGTGATCAAGAACCCTGAAATCACAAAGAAGACATCGACGCCAACAAAGCCGCCTGGCAAACCAAGCCCGGCATGAAAAAGCAACACCGCCATTACGGCAACAGCGCGCATGCCGTCCACATCAGCCCGATAAGCCATGCGGGGCAGAGCGGCGGGAGTTTTCAGGGGCGCGGTCTCGGTCACTTGCCCGGTACCCCAGCCAAAGATCCGGTGTGTGCACGAAATTCACTGAGAAAATGTTTCCACTGCTCGTGATCACGTCGTTCAGAAACTAAACGGCCAGCGATTTTGACAAGGTCCCACTGGGCTCCCAGGGTGGCAGAAATGGGCTGAGACGAACTGGTTCGAAGTAACCCGCGAATCAGGTTTAATGGCAATGCGTAGAAGAGATGCTTTGCCAGGACGCTTAGTCTGTCACCCGAGTGCTCTCGCACGTGATGAATCAGTCGATTGCGGACAATGGCCCGCGTGCGTCGTTTTTCAGCGGCCGGTGTCGAAGTGACAGAGCCACTGAAGTGCCCCACCTGAGCAGCCGGGCACACGGCCACTTTGCAGCCTGCGTTTCGCACACGGCGACACAGGTCGTAGTCTTCGTAGTAGCTGCCAAAGATTGGATCGAACGGACCCACTGCATGAAGAATATCAGTCCGAATCATCATCGCCGCAGCAGTCACATTGTGAAGTTCGATGGCCGACTCGTCCTGCAGTTCGATCGACGTGCCACTCTCTTTTACGCAGGCCGCCAGGTTTGGTTCCCATTCACTGAGGTCGTAGGTTCGTAGGCCGGGTGAAAGAATTCCCAATTGTGAATCATCTTCGAAGCACTTCACACAGCGATCGATCCAGCCATCCGTACTGACCGTGTCTTGATTCAAAAACACGGTGTAGTCGGATTTGAAACGAGTCTGCTGAATGCCAAAGTTGTTGGCATCAGCAAATCCCAGTGGCTTGGGTGTCTTCAGGATCTCAAGAGAAAACGGAGAAAGGTCGAGCGTCTTTAACGTTGGGTTGTTCTTGTTGTCCACGAAGCACAACTGCAGCTTTTGATGACTCGCCGACGCCAGCGAAGAAAGACACTTGTCGAGCCATTTCTCGCTGTCATAACCCACCAGAAGAATTGTTGTTCGGTGCCCCATTAGTTTTCTGTAGTAAACCGATCCGGGTGCATCAAATGCCGTTCAGCAAACTCAAGAATCACAAGATCGGGTTTGGCCTCGCGGACAATTTCCAAATCGACGTGGGTTTGCCAATACAAGTCAATGGTTTCAAATTGAGTTGCCAGCAGCGGCACCATGCGTGTCAAAAACGAATCACGGAAAATGACAACGCGGCCCTGGCCCAGCCCATGTATCCGAAATGGCAAGTGCCGCTTTTGAAAGTCCGTCATGCCGTCTGTGGCCACTCCAAGTGACTCTGTCTCGCCCGGCTCAGCAGCCTTTACCGCAGCGAATTTCTGATCGTACTGTGCTACGGGAACAAGTTCTGTTGCATCACCAAATTCGAAGGGACCTTCTTCCAAATCGGCAAAATGAACATTCGGCATCGACGTACCACGATCCGGCAGGTGTCGTTTGACCGCCTCCATCATCTTGACGAACCCAAGCCACATGCCCCGGTCAGTCCAGTGTGTCCCCTGACGCTCGTAAAGTCTTCCCGTCGATTTCTGACTGCGAAGTTCCTGCCGGAGATCGAACGGAAACAAACCTTGAGCAGATGCGTTCTTGATTTGATCAAACCGCGTGAACTGAGCGCTGTTGACGAAATCGGGAAGCATCTCCGGATAGATCGAATGCTTATTTGGGGCCACGACCACAAAGAATGGGATACCGTGTTCCTGAAGCGAATCGTTGATGGCCCCAAAGTCACCAACCAGCTGATTCAGCTCGTCATCTGTCAGAGGGTAGCGATGTTCGGCGTACTCAACGACAGAGTTCGTCGACTTGAGGAATCTCCAGCCGTCTTTGCCGAGCAACATGTTCTGAGCATCGGAGTCGGCGAAGAGATCTCGGTAGATCTTCTTGTTGCATCGCACCAGTGAATATCGGAACCCAAAATGGTCATCGATATAACTGGAGCACTTGTCGGGCAATTCGACCAGGCCCGCGTAGGAATTGGGAATCGAAACAGCATCGACTTTCGCTCGCTGATCCCATCCATCTTCTCTGACAACACCGATCGCAGCCAGGGCTGAGCCCTCAAGATCACAGAATGTCCCGACGCCAAATACGATAAGGATCGCGACGAACGACACAGAAACAACGACGTTGTACCAACCGGGCATGCGGAGCTAGAACCGAAAGTAGATGAAAGGGTTGTAGGTACCAGCGGCAAGCCGCACGAGGCACATCATGAGCAGAATCGGTATGGCAGTACGCGGTAGCCATTGAACGGCCGCTTGAAAGGGCACTTTCTGACGGCAGAATTTCACAGCCGGCAACGCGGCGACAATTCCAAAAATCAATCCGGCAACAACATCTGGCCGAAGAACAGCGGCAAGTTTCAGTCCAATGCCGGATGGGTTGGTGAGCCCCGCCATGGCAGCAAGGTAGTCCATTGCATAGGCCCAATCGGGTGCACGGAACATGCCCATGTAATTCCGAGGAATAGTACGACATAAGCATGCTGGAAAACTATTGGCAGCGACTGAATCAGTTTACCAAATCGACTGCGTTCCAAAGTCAACAACGCACCGTGCATGGCTCCCCACGCAACGAAATTCCAACTGGCACCGTGCCACAATCCGCAAAGTAAAAAGACCATCCACAGGTTGAACGAAGTTCGAAATCCTGATCCGCGATTTCCCCCCAGCGGGATGTAGACGTAGTCGCGAAACCAGGTCGATAGCGAAATATGCCATCGCCTCCAGAAGTCCTGGAACGAACGAGCCGAATAAGGATGTGCGAAATTTTCGGGAAAGCGGAATCCAAACATGCGACCAAGACCGATCGCCATGTCTGAGTAGCCCGAGAAGTCAAAATAGATTTGCAGTGCGTACAACACGATGCCTACCCACGCCAGCAGCATGGAAATATTGCCTGGCTGCTGAGCGAAAATCGTATCCACAGGTGTGGCGACGGTGTTCGCAAGCAGCATTTTTTTTGACAAGCCGATAATGAATCGTTCAACACCCGATCGAAACGAATCCCATGACAGATTGCGTTCGACAAGGTCTTCGGCAACGTCTCGATACCGCACAATGGGGCCCGCAACCAGCTGCGGAAACAGGGAAACATAACATGCGAAGTCGATAAACCGATCGGTCGCTTTCACGTCGCCACGGTACACGTCGATCGAATAACTCATGGACTGAAACGTATAGAAGCTGATTCCCAACGGTAATGCGATTTGTGGTACTGATGCCGCAATCGAGTTTTGAATTCCCAGAGATGACAGGACTGCCTGCACGTTGTCTGCCGCGAAGTTGAAATACTTGAAAATTACCAGCGTAGTCAGGTTCGTCGCGATGGACGCGGTGAGGGCCAGTCGTGAGTTTAAACCTTGTTCTCGTTTGCGGCTGATGACTTGTGCGCAGAAATAGTCGACGAACGTCGAGAACAACAACACGCACACCAGTGTTTGTTCTCCCCACGTGTAGAAGAACAGGCTGGCCAAAAACAAAAACAGGTTCGCCCTGGGACGCCAATCCGTTTTCCTGCCGATTGCATAGATGGCCAGGTAGACCAACAGGCAGATTGGCAGATAAAAGAATAAGAATACGGGTGCAGCGAATACCATTGCGGTGCCATCACAAAGTGACAGCCATCCTTCTTACTTCATAGTGTCGAACATTGTGTCGAGATAGCGATGGTTGAATCGCATTGTCTCGTACTCATCTGCCAGCGGGGCGAGTCGCTTCATCCACTGATAGGCAACCACTGTCTGATACTGTGCATCAGACAAACTCAGGCCGGTGGCCGTCACGAACTCCTGGAAAGAATCGCGAAGATGCTGGGGAAGGCCGCTTGTGTACTGCTTCCGAAGCTGATCGGGCAGTGATGTGCGAGTGCGGGTGGCTTCGCTGCTGACGAACAAAAACGACAGGTCATATCCAGCCAGTTCTGGTTGGAATCCAGTCCCCCAGTCGATGGCTCCCGTGAGGTCCGCTGATTTTTCGTCGAACATGAAGTTGGCGACTTTTGAATCTCCGTGCGACCAAACGGCTCCCTGGTAACTGTCGCTGAGATCTTTCAACACCTTGTCGGCAACACGGTTGGCGGTATCGGTCTGTTGCGGATTGGAAGCCAGTGACAGGATCGCTTGACGAGTGGGTTCGACTAGCTGTTCCAGCGACGTTTGTTGATCAGGCGAGCCCGTGTGCAGCTTGGCCAGGAAACCGGCCACGTTCTTCACACTGGTGCCGAACAAATCTGAAGTCGCGGAAATCTTATCGCCACTCACACCGGGAAGCATCGAATAGGCGAAGTAATTCTGCCGTCCAAACTCCCCGTCGGCTCGGACCTTCGCAAACAGTTTTGACTGACTGTGCAACGGATGCTCTGGCTCAGCAACCTGCTTCAGAATCGCAGTCTCAGCCTGCAGTTCTTCCAGACCTCGTTTGTGAATCGGCAGCTTGAGAATAAACGGCTCGCCAGGCGATCGAGCAATAACGGTGACGATTCCCATTTCGCCATTCATGCGATAGGTAAACCGATTCGTGCCCGAACCGTTGTCTCCGGTTTGCGTGCGGACGTGAGTCAGCAGATTCTTCAAGTAGGAATCGCGTTTCTGATCGCTGGTGATCATGCCAAATGCATCAGGGAACCTGGCCGACAAGTATCCTTTGACCGTCTGGCGGAAACGACGGAACGCTGTCTTTTCCGGACGAGCGAAAGCGTCTTCCAACTGTGGCTTGTCGTCGAAGTCAATCATCCGCAACGGATGGTGATAGCCGGGACACGGGACGTAGAACTGCGTGTCCGCAAAACCACAATCGGACAACAGTTTGCGATACTGCCCAGGACCGTAGAGATAGTTTCGATACGACCCCTTGCCCTTCATCTTCGAATACAGATGAGCCAGCGTGCGCGGCAGCCACGGAACGAACCGCAGGTCGGTGTGACCGTCAGCGTTCATCGCCCAGGTCTTCCAGGCGTAGCGGTTCTCAATTCCCAGGAACAAACAACCATCGGGTTTCAGCACGCGGCGAATCTCGCGGAGAAACTCCATTTGAACTTCGCGTGGGTTACCCGGCAGTCCGCTGGGAACCCATTCCAGCACACCGTTCACGACCACAGCGTTGAATGAATCGTCTGGAAACGGCAGGTGCTTGCTGTCGCCGGCACACACCAACTGCAGGTTGTCCAGTTCATCCGCTTGCCGGCGAAGCCCCAGCAACTGCATTCGTTCCAACGTGCTGTCACAGGCCACCACATGCCCGCAAAACTGAGCCAGACTCCAGGCGAGTGTGCCCCAGCCGCAGCCCAGGTCCAGCACTTTCGAGTCACGATCGACGGGCAACAGATACTGCCATCCGGCTCGACCGCGGCCAAGAATGTACTCACCCAATCGCGGCGGGGCGTCTCGTTTCCGCAAGTAGTCGCGAATCGACCCCTCAAGGTCCGTACGTGATGCTTCAAGCAGCTGATGCATCTCGTCCTGAGGAAACTCACCGTAATACGTATCGTTGTTCTGACGAAGGACGGGGATACCGTCTTTGACGCCGAATTCCGCGTTGCATTTCGGACAGGCAACCTTCTGCTCAGTCACGCTGGGAACCCCCAGGCAATTCGGACAGACGATGCTTACATTGTTTTCCATCGTTTCGGTCACGGCCGGAATTTCTTTCGAATTGAGTCAACTATCACTTCAGGTTCCCGACACAGCAGGAATCTGAAGCTGTGGTTTGTTTGCCATCGAGAGCGTCTCATCGATGATGTCCGCGATTCGCTGAGAATACGCGGCTTCGGTGTATCGTTCGTTGGCATCAATAACGGCACGTTCGACAAGCCGGTCACGACGGGCGGCGTCAGTCATCAGCGACAACAATGAATCCGCAAGCGCAGCGGTATCGTCGTAAGGAACAAGCAACGCGTTCTCATCGTGTCGAACAATTTCCCTCAGACCTCCGACAGCAGAAGCCACCAGTGGAGTTCGCGTGGCGAAGCACTCGATTGCGGTTCGACCAAAGGGTTCAGAAAGCGACGGTACACAACAGGCGTCGCAACCATGGTAGAAACTCAACATGTCACTAATCGCGCCGGTGAAGATGACGTGACCGTCCAACGGACCCTTCGTCGTCATCTCAACCATCGAGTTGGCGAACCCGGAATCAATGGCCCCGGTGATTACAAACTGGCAGGTTGGCAGCTGTTCAAGAATTCTCGGTATCGCCCGGAACAGAAACTCATGTCCCTTCACC
Organism: uncultured Planctomycetaceae bacterium; assembly: GCA_964485095.1. Taxonomy (GTDB): domain Bacteria; phylum Planctomycetota; class Planctomycetia; order Planctomycetales; family Planctomycetaceae; genus CAYNWT01. Next base: position 55,307 of record CAZAIB010000019.1, read on the forward strand.
AAACGCAAAGTTCCCGGGAGTCCAATCAGCGGCACGTCTGTCGGCAAACCAAGGTTCGCTCGACTCTGCGCCTGCTCGCCACGTGGAGCAAAGAACTTTGGATCGACAGCGTTTGGGACATTCTCCGCGACCGCTGTATTGCCGGCTCCGAAGACATTGGCGGCCACCGCCGATGAATTGACGACAAGCCTGGTCGAGAACTCGATAATCCGTCCGCGCACGTATGACTTTGCGAAACCTGCAGGCCAGGACAGTTCGCCATGATCGTCAGCGAACAACTCACGGACGTGCCACACGACCGGGATACCCAGTCGACTTGCCGCTCGTGCAGCCGCGTAGCTCACCAGTGTGTTGATGTAGACCAGGTCTGGTTTTGTGCGTTTAAAGGCTTCCTCGAAAGCTGCAGACGCGAGTTGTTCGGCTCGCATGTTTTTCACGAATCGAAGTAAGCCTGGAGCGCGAAGCCAGTTGCGGTGTTCGACAACATGCGTGGTGCAAGCGTCACTGCGCTGACTCTCAACGAACGGTCCGTCGAATCCAAAGAAGACGTCGACATCCCAACCACGTTCGATCATGCCGTCGGAAATCATCTGACCGCTGATCGTCGAGCCACCAAAGTTCGAACTGTATTGGACCAACGCTAGCCGCACGTTGCCTCCCAACCGATCGCCGAATCAACACGTTGCCACATCGTTTCCAACTGAGCCTTCAGCGATTTGCGCGTTGTTGCCAGACTTTCACGTGTCTGAGTCTGAAAAGTGGAATCCAAATGCGACTCGACTTTCTGGCGTAGAACATTGTCGGATGCGTCGAGATTCAGAACCGATTCAGGGCACCCGAAGTCATTCAACAGCATCTCGTACTTATGGCTCCAACCGGTCGCAAGAACCGGGACACCGGAAGACAAAGCACTCACCAGCGAATGAAAACGTGAGCCAACGACCAGTGCCGCTTCTGAGATCGTATGCTTCAGCGATAGGGGGTTTGGATCCTGAACGACTTCAATCGGCTGTTGCAGGCCTTCTTGAATTTGCGGCACAAGATTTCGATCTTCGGCAGCGTCGTGCAAGAGAATTTTTGCCGTGTGCTGTGACTCCTGCACAGCCCGAATGCACGTTTGAAGTAAGGGGATGTATTGCCCCGCCTGTGCAGAATCCGATTTGTCCAACATTCGTGTATTCGGCACAAACAAGACGTTTTCAGACTTTGACTGCGTCGTATCGTTGCTGGAAATACCGATCGTGATATCCGGGCACAGCAAGACATTTTCTCGCTGCCCAAAGTGTTTCACAATGTGATCGAGCGACGCCTGGTCTCGCGGACAAATCAAATCGCTGCGATCAACGATACGACCGAACGCGGCCCGAAGCTCGGCGTTTTCAAATGGACCGAATGCCTGCGGCAGTAGCACAACTTTCTTGCCGAGGCTCTTCCAGGTTTCTACCTGATCAGCAAAGTCAATCGTCCTCTTCGCCGGATGCTGGTCTCCAAAAGCGAACCCTGAAATATCCAACACCGCATCCAGGTCGGCATCTTCGTAGACACCTAACGACTTTCGGAAAGACGCCGGAGTCAACGACATGGCAAGTCGAGTTCGTCCCCAGCGTTTCCAATCCAGCTTTGTGGCCAGATTGTATCGCAGTCGATCGGCGACACTACCAAACCACGGCGTCACCGCCAGCGTGACATCCGAGTCGGGAACACCGTAGTGATCGCGAACAGTCGCCAGCATCAGTTCGGCACCCTTGTTCCGGGTACTCGCGCCTGTGACCTCAATGATCATTCGTCGTCGCCAGTCCAGCCGGCAGGCTTCAGTGGTTTCCAAACACCAGACCGCGTGTATTCTTTCAAAGACCACTGCTTCGGCTCTGTGTCTCCGCCCGTCCAAACACACAAACCACACACACCCACATCGACCGAGTGCGAAAAATCCGGCAGACGCCTGAGATGATTCCAACCGTCCAGCATGTCCTGCGACCAGTAGATGTCGTCGAACGCAACGATCGCGTTTTCGTTCAGATGCGGTTTAATTCGTTCGTAATAGTGAATCGTTGCGGTCTTCTCATGGTGCCCATCAATCCATGCGAAGTCGATTCCATCAGTCAGCGTTGGTAACAGGTGATCCAGAGCATCATTGAAGAACTCGTTATAGATCTCGCCGTCAGGGTTCACGGTATGCACGGAAGCTCTGGCGATTTCCGACAGCTCTTTGGAAGCCTCCATCGTGATAAAGCGTTTGCAGCCCGGCACAGACGCCAGGTAGCTGGCACCAATCCCAACGCACGACCCAAACTCCATCAGGGTCTTCGCCCCTGTTTCTTTTGCAACCAGATGGATCATCTGGCCAACGTCGGCGGGAACACTGGTCCCCATTGCAAGATGACGAGCCGTGAACGATTTACGTTCGCCGGGCGCGGTGAGAGTTTCGCCTTCTGCTGCCGGTTTGGGTGAGTAGTACACTGGCACCTGCTCGTCGCCGCGATCCGCAATTTTCTGGCGAACCCCTTCAACGGTTCGAAACACTTCCGCAGATGTTGGTGGAATGCGGCGCGAGATTGCAGCTTCAAGCCCTGGCTTCAATTCGGCTGGCATCCCTTCACGAACGAAGCGATCCAGCACGGCCAGGCCTTCGTTCGCTCTCTTCTTCTGAGCGAAATTACGGCGAACGCGCCGGAGCGGCTTACGAATCAGATTTAACAATGACATGCTGATAGGCTTCAAAAATGAACATGGAGGCGAAGCGGGACAGTCTGGCTGAGCGCAACCAGGAGAACCATCAGATGTTCTCGAACTCTTTGCCCCAATACGGCGTGAGCGAATAGCCAAGTAACTCGGACAATCCCGCGTTTCGCTTTACAAAGTAGTCCGTAAGAAACTTACGGCTCTCGTCGCCCATCGGTTTTGGTTTCACTGGGCGCATCGGATTAACGGTCCGCAGGATCTTGTCGATGTAACCCCACCGTCGCGGGATTACATCTTTCACATTGCCAGGCAAGAAGTTCGTGTGCTTGTAGCCGATAAATGTTCGCATCAAACGGTTGTGCAGCAACTTCAGCTTCTTGAACCGAGGCGTGCTGCCCAGGTTCTTCGCGCTGCTTTCCGGTACCAGCGGCGTTTCACTCAGACCGAGAAACCCCAGGACTTCATGGAATACGATCTCTGGCTCTTTCACAAGCTGCTCAAACAACACGACCTTGATCTGCGACGCATCAAAGCGGTCAAAGTAGGCCTGCAACTGTTCTCGATAGAAACTCCGCTGCAGCAATGGAACCGTCTGGAATCGCAAGCAATCTTCGAATGAATAGAACGCCCTGCCAGATCGCACCCAGTGCCAGTAGTGCGAATAGGTTCTCTCAACAGGATTGCGAAGAAGGAAGATAAGTTTGACACCCGGCAATAAGTTGGCGATCCGCTGCGGCGCGTGCTCTGCTGCAAGGTATGTGGGAGTATCTTCGCCAATCAAATGATTGGTCTCAGCAGGTTCGAAAAATGCTGAGTACCAGTCCAGGTATTCGTCAAAAAAGCGTTCGTAGTCGTACGAGATCCACTCGCCGTTTCCACGAGGGTAGACGAATTCAGGCTGCTGAACGAAGTCATCGACCGAAAAGAACTTCAGCTCGTAGTCTGGGATAAACACGTCCGGATGGCGACCAAGCATGTGATGCAGCGAAGTCGTCGCACACTTCATCCCACCCCCAATAATGAAGTCCGGAACGCGGTGCTTCCTACCATTGTGAGTAATGTTTGCCATCAGGACTGGACGGTCAGACGACCTGATTTTCCAGACGGCGGAGCCTGTTTGCTCGAAGCTCACGCGCGAACGAAACACCCTGAGCCAGCGATTCGTTACCCATCCAGTGACAGACACCAAGATACACGGTCGCCCCAACGGCGAAATACGTGACTAGTTCAACGTACGGGTTCGTGTTGACGTATGACTGAACCCCCAGGACAACCAAAGCGGCCAGGGCTGCGGGGATGACGCAGGAGCAAATCGCGGTCACTTGCTCACGGACTGTGGTTTCTGTTCGGGCTGCAACTTTGCGGAAGTAGACCAAAGAGAACACAGCCAAAGTCATCGCCTCGCCGAAGATCATTGCGAGAATACCAAACCGATGACTTACGGCGAGCACGGCCAGTGAGGTAGCTCGGCTCATCAGTTGCAGCCGGATGGCGTCGTTTAAATTGTTCGTAGCTTTCAACGCAGTTGTGCACGCTTTCCGCAGTGGCACAAGTGCCCCTATCATGCACATCATGCGGAGGTAGGGCACGCAGCCAAGCCACTTTGCAGTCAACAGTGCTTCCACCAACGACGGCGCTGCACACGCCAGAAATACCATCGTAGGCGTAATCAGGAACCCGAGCAGTCTGAGAGCTCTTAGATGTAGGTTGGTCAGATCTCGTGCCGATTCCTGAACACGCGACATCGCGGGGTAAATTACCAGGTTCAATGGCTGAACCACGTTCATCATCCCAAAGTCCATCAACGACTTGCCTCGCCCGTACAGACCAAGGACTGCCGGAGCAAACATCCGACCGATGACCACCTCGTGCAAATGCTGAAAACTCGTTTCGACAATGCTGAGAAATGAAACACGACTTCCGAACGAGAACAGCTTCGACAGACTGTCCATGCTGTAGACAAGCCTCGGCCTGAAGTTTCCAAGCGCCCAAAACATCGCGCACTTTAACGTGCCAGTGACAAACGCCTGGATCGCCAGACTCCAAACGCCCAGCCCATACCAGGCACAAGTGATTCCGGTAACTCCACCAACAACCATCGAGATCACCGATAGTCGGGTCGGTGTCTTAAAATCCAAATTGCGCGTGTACAGAACCGCTTGAATCGCAGACAGGGCACCTGTAATGACACCCAACCCAGTAAAACGAACCAGTGAGGTCAGGATCGGCTGCGAGTAAAACTCAGCGATATAGGGTGCTCCGCAAAACAAAGCGACGTAAATGACCAGACTGAAAGCAAGGTTGGTATAGAACGCAGTTTGGCAGTCGGCGTCTGTAATGTCCTTTTTCTGCACCAACGCAGAACTGAAGCCCGCGTCGACCAACTTCTTCGACAATGCTCCAAAGATGATCACCATCCCCAACAAACCATAGTCGTCCGGTGTCAACAGCCGAACCATGATCAACGTCAGAAAGAATCGTAGCCCCTGTTGTGAGCATCGTTGCAGGAAGCTCCACGCAAGGGCGTTTTTGATTCCGGTTTTCTTTTTCTCAACGGTCACGACTCGTTGCCTCGGAAATTGAATCGACACAACTGGTCGAGAGGCTTCTTCTCTGAGTACGGGACCATGGCTGTTTCATCAGGGTAGCCGACAGCCATGAACATCACCGGACGTTCGTCAACTGCTAGTCCCAGGACATTCGCTGCCAGCAATTCGCGCTCTTCAATGTCCGGCCAGTTGATACAGCAACTACTCAGCCCCAGTGTTTCAAGAGCGTACACCAATCCCATGGCTGCAAGCCCACCATCGATGTAAATGAGGTGCCGGTCACGTTCGTCGTAGTAATTGGACATGAGTCCGGTAATCACGATCACGACTGGAAAATTGTGATCAAACCCCAGCGTTCCCGCTGGTAATGGAGCGACTTGTCTAATGAGCTCCGGCGAATCAAAAACCCGGAACTCAAATGGCTGTCGGTTGCATGCGCTTGGAGACTGTGCGGCCACGGCAACGGCTTTGCGTATCAACTCCCTCGGAACGGGCTCTTCAGAAAACCACCGAACCGACCTCCGGCGCTTGGCGAGACTAAGAAAATCTTCGTAGCCCACGGCATCAAAGTGTGGAGCGCGAACGTATGGTTTGAAATGCTGACTACGATCAGGAGCGTGATCAGACGATCGCGCCATCGGCAGTGACTCGTAGCGTTTCCTCTGTTCATCGATCACTGCATGAGAGCCTGTGACAGAGAAGTATTCACCAAGAACATCACGAGCCCACAGGTATTCCTGGTCACTCAGTTCGCAGCCGCAATCTTTCTGAACAGCTTTCACAAAGCAGTCCATGGTCTCGCGGACATAGTCAACGGCAAAGACATCACGTCGGGGCCGCATGATCAGCCCCTTCTCGATTCGATGTACGTTTCGCCTAAGAATTGCTGACGAGCCGGACGGAGCACGTTGATCGATTTCAAACCGGACGCGTCCCAGCAGCGCCGCTTGCTGCTCCCGTCTGAACTTGCCACACCACACAAAGTAGTAGGCAGAACTCAACATCCGGGATCGAGAACACAATCGCACCAGCCGCGGGTCCACGAATTGGTAGAATCGCCTCCACCGCCTTGCGATTGCCCCAGCCACGCGAGCCAGAAATGCGTTTTCGCTCAAAGCCACAAGAACAAGCTAGCGTGCGGACTCAACACTGAAGTCATCCAATTCAACAAGAACAGATCGTTGCACGAATTCCACATTCACTACCAGACTGCTGCGACCACGTCGCTCACACACGACACCTTCACAGCCTTTGAACGGACCACTGCGAATCCGAACCATGGCGCCGGCTTCTAGTTTTTCTTCAACCTGCACAGGGGCGTTTGTGCCAATAAGTTGTGACAGGCGTTGCAAATCTCCCGTCAGGAGTGCCTTCTCCTCAACGGTGGTCGACTGACTTACGCAGTTCGTTTTCTTCGCGGTCAGAATTTCTTCATGACCACCAAGCAGAAAGACATAGTTAGAGAATAACGGCATCCAACTGGTCCGAACCCGCCCCGCGGGTGACCGCGATTTCTTCATCGCACAAGGACCATAAAACGGGATTTGCATCGCCGCCAATCGCCGCATCAAATCCTTCTCCCGACGCGATCGTGTGTACAGCAAGTGCCACTCGGACGATTCGTCTGAATCGGCAAGTTCGAACAGGTTCTCAGGAAACCGATCGATCTGTTTTTCAAGAATAGGCACGTCAGCGCGCACTCCGTGCTTCTGGGTGACACATACCCACAAGCTGTAAGCTGTTTATTTGTAGCAACTTAGGTCGGATAACACCCTTTTGGGGTGCTCCGCCCATGCCTAGAATGTCGTCACCTGAGAATCGGTGCGAACACTCAAACTGGAAGATTCGATTCAATCCGAACTCCGAAACTTAGCCGACTTTGAGCCGCTGTCGAGAGCTATCATCCGGCGTGACTTCGCTTGAGCGGATGAGTTGCAGCATTTGAGCTTCAAACGGCTTCAGCCCGACCATGAGCTCCTGACCCCATGCACAGACTGAGTGTGTCTCCCCAGGAAAGCCGGACACTCTGAGCCGACCGGCGAGGGAATTCTCGAAGACCAAAGGGATGTCCGTTCGAAAGACTGGTTGTTCCGCGTTGTCATTAGCACGTAGAGACCACTTCGCGTGATACTCTTCGCCGATCGCGGGCATGCTGACATTCAGTTCGATTGAGTCGATGTTAAAGCGTTCTGCGAAGTCAATGAGCAGCTCCCAGAGTTGATCCCACTCGCGGTGCCCCTGGAGGTGAGCCTGAAGCGGCTGGGCGCCGCTGTCGCGAAGACGACGGTGTGGCGCAAAGGAGGCCGCCAGGTGTTTCACTCGTCGAGCCAACATGCCCAATTCTGTGTGCCCGAACGAGCGCGTCACGACAAGAATAAGGATGACCAGGGTCGCCGAGCCAAGGGCCAGGTATTCGTTGTTCAGGGCCATGCTGCCGAGCGCTCCAAGACCGGCGACCGCGCACAGGAGACCGACGCCAAGCAATAGCTTTGGACCTTCAACACCTCGAGCGATCAGCCTGTGGTGGAGGTGACCGCGGTCGGTTTCGTACAGACTCTTGCCTGTCATCTTGCGGCGAAGAATTGCCATGGCCACGTCAAAGATGGGGATCGTCCAGATCGCTGTCGGAACCACAAGGGCAGCGGTTGCTGGCCCTTTGAGCGAACACTTGATCGCGAGGACTCCCAGCAGGAGACCGATGAGCATGCTCCCTGAATCTCCAAGGAAGATCCTGGCAGGCGGAAAGTTATAGACCAGGAAGCCGGCAAGTGAACCGGCCAGTGCCACCGCAAACAGCGCGTAAGCTCCGTGGCCGTACATTGCCGCCATGCCTGCGAGACCGAGGCTGATGATCAAGCCCAGGCTACTTGCCAACCCATCAACGCCATCAATTAGATTAAACGCATTGATGGCCCCCAGCAGCCAAAACATCGTGAATGGAATCGAAGCCACTCCGAGGGGAATCACGTTGCCAAGCAGAGAGAGTTTCTCGATCTGTAGGCCAAAGCCAACCATGATGCCAGCCACGATGATTTGCCCGAGGAGCTTTTGACGCCCTCTCATTCCTCGAGCGTCGTCGAGAACCCCAATCAACACGATCAGTGACGATGCCAGCAGGATCCCCCACAGGAAACCTGTGTCCGCCAGAAGTATGGGTTGCCATCGGTTGGGAACAAGCAGCGCAATGACTACACCAATGATCGCCGTGAGGAACACCGGGACGCCACCGCTGACAGCGGTTCGGTTCTCATGAAGCTTGCGATGACCATCCGGGTTATCGACTAACCCCCATCTGAGAGCCAACATCCGAAAAACGGGTGTTGCAATCAGGCTCAGGACAGCCGTTATCGCGAATGTTCCAAATACTGCTCGCATAGATCAATCAGTTCCAGTTAGGTCCGATTTGGTAGCGTTTCGGCAATGGGTGACGTTTCGAAATCACCACCACGGGCCTGTGAGGTTAGATCGTTCAAAAGGCGTAAGTAGCCAGGTTCGTCGGGATCAAGACCGGTGGCCACCCTGGCCTCAAATAGTGCAGCGTCCAGTTGACCTGCTTGAAGCAAAGCCTGTGCCAGTTGGAAATGAGCTTCAGCCGAACCAGGGTGTTCTGAAACCGCTTCAGTAAACGTCTTCAGGCTCTCTTCAGGTTGGCGCAACAGCTTCTGAATCTCACCGCGTGACAACATTGATTCCAGGCCGGTTTCACCAGCCTCCGCCTTAAGGCCCTCAGCAAGAACTCGATCGCGGTACGTGGGTGATGTCTTGACCCGCTGGAGCGATTGGGCGAGCCGAATAGCGCCAGTGCCACTGCGAGGACAAATGTCTTCAACCAACCCATCCAAACCGTAGCGACTTTCAAGCCCCGACAGAACATCCCGGCTAATTCGCCAGCGAGTTGTCGACAACCCTTGTCGAAGGAAAGACTTCCCAATGGGTCGATCACCGGGAACCTCCAACAAGTCTGACCCAGCTTTGCCGACGACTTTGTCATCATGAGGCTGCAGGAGTACGGCTCGGTGGTACAGCCCCTGATGACCATCCGGCTCAAGCACCGAGGCCAGCCGTCCGGCATTGGCAAAGACCCTTGGAATAATCGGACACTGATTGAAGCTACGCCGCAGGCTGTGCAGGGCAGGAACAAGATTCTCCTGCACCTCCGATGACTGCAGAGTTTCAACAACATCCTGTGATTGGCCGCTGCGGCGGAACCGCAACACTGTCACATAGAGCCCTTCCAGCGATGCACCTGTATCCAATTGCTGATCGGTGTAGTCAGGCGAGATGCGTTTCAGTTTCTCCCGAGCTTGCCGTTCATATCGATGCACCAGTAGACGAGCATGCCGTCGTGCCGCTTCTGCCCCAGGCAGCTTTGCCAGATCGTTAATTGCGGCATCCAACGCGGGATCCGACAAATCAGACGCTGAGGATGTTCGTCCCAGGGCGATATCCACGTCCGCCGCGGCTCTACACCTGGTGACACCAACGACAGATATCACACAAAGAGCAATCATCATGGACGGCAACGCCAAGCGCCCGGCCCATACGGAAGAACCTCGGCCACCTGTTCGAGCCGCAATGGAAGCCACAGCGCTGCCAACAAGCAGACCAGCGGCGGTGAGGGTCGCGGGCATGATGATTCCGAAGTCAAACAAAGCATGGATTGACTGACTGGACAACAGGAACAACAGCGCGACAGCTGTTCCAGCCGATTCGATGTTGCTCATTCGACCAACCCAAATCAGCCAACTTCCCAACAGGAGGAAGACAAACACAACACCCAACCCGACTAAGCCTGCCTCAACAGCGATCTCAACATACTGGTTGTCGGCATTGACCGCCCATAGGCGTCCAAACTCAGAAACAAACGGCAAGTACGCGTACCGGTGAGTACCCAGCCCAGCCCCGAGGACGGGCAATGCCTGAGTCACCTGCAGAGCGTCTTTCGCGTGCCGAATCCGAGACCGGTCACCCAGGTTCTCGGTATCAACTTTGGCAATTCGTTGCCTGAGTTCTTTGTCTGCTTCCAGCGTGAAGACCACACCAACCGTCGTCGCCACGGCAAGTCCGGCCAGCAAAACGGGCCAGGCTGACCGTCTCCTAAACGCGAGGAACAATAGCGTCAGTAAGGACGCCGCAGCAAAAGAAAGAGCACCGCCACGAGAAGTGGAAGCAACCACCCCGCCCACAAGTAGTCCTATCCCGGCCAGCAACCCAACTTGCATCGCATCGATCGCAGCTACTCGGGCCAACAAACCTTCTAACACATTCTCAGTGGCCCGAACCGGCTTTCTGTCGAAGGCCCAAACCAAAAGCCCGATTGTGGCGGCCCCGCCGATGTACAGGAAAGCGATCGCATTGTTGCGGTTCACGAACGAAGCAAACGGATCGCCCCCATTTGTCAGATCAATCGTCCAGAACAACTTCTTGTTCCATGTGAACCTCTGAATCAACCCAAACACCACCAACGCCAAGCCGTTGGCCATCAGGAATGTCCACAGCAATCGCTGTGAAGACGGTGTTCGAAAGAGCGTGTACCCGAGGAAGAATGCCACGGTTCCAAACGTATAGCGTGCAACCTCAAGTGTGGTGAAGTGCGGATAGAAAGACAGGTGCGTCGATGTGATCGGTTCACCGAGGTCCCACTGGGCGAGTTCCTCAGACTGCAGCACGCGGTCGCCGGTGAGTTGTTGGGGGATCGGCAGCAGTTGGACCGCTCCGATGCCAATCACGGCGAACATGGGGATGGCAAGCAGTGGAACCCGCAGACTGCTGGAATCGGGCGTGCGGACGACTCTGATGAGAACCACCAACGCAGCAACCACGGCCGCGACCAGCAAGGCAGAATACAGCCAGACCTGTTCCTGGAAGCGATAGCACCCGAATGCCCACGGCGCAGCAGTGATCGCGACAAGCGTGATCGCTCGACCGACTAGCATCAGGGGCGCCGGAGCACTTTCGATGTCGAAAGCACCTGAGCGCGAGCGTGGCCCGCTCAGCTTTTGGGTTCTTGGAGGGGTCATGGTCTATCGATAGTGGCAGCCAGTCCCGCTTTTCCCGATCTTGGGCAAAGTTGACCCTAGAGCGGATGTTAGACTGCGAAACATGCGAAATAAAGTTAGTGCGCACTGAGTCTGCGGGTCAATGGCCCGCAAACCTAGCCCTCCAGCCGAGTGAGACTCCTACCAGTGGGCTCCTAACGGTCGTATCGGTTGCTCGCTTTGACACTCCAAAGCCCGTTGGGGATTTCCTCACTGCTCTCGAGATCATTGCAACGAATTCGCGTGACAGTTGCATTAAGAAACGCAGGCGAAATGGGCAGTATGCGAAAAATACGCTGTCAAATACGGTCTGGGAGACTTTGACAGCAACGAACGCATGTCTACGCCATTTCATGCATCTCTGGAGTATCGAGGAACCAGACCCAAACTACCCAGGATCGCAATTTCTCGATCGCGCATGGTGGCCCTTAGCTGGTCGGTGGCATCATCGTAGCCACAGAGATGGAGGGTTCCATGAACCACATAGAGGCACAGTTCGTCGGCGACGCTCCAGTCGAACCGCGATGCCTGCTTCAAAGCGATGGTCGGCGAGACAATCACTTCACCATCAATTGAACGACCACTTGGCTGGGTGGCTTCCTCCAGCAAGAAGCTTAGGACATCCGTATCGTAGTCGTGCTGCAGATGCTGCTTGTTTAGTGAACGCATCGTAGCCGAATCAACAACGGCCAGGCTAATCTGCGCGGTTGAGATTCCTTCAGCCTGCAGAGTTGCTGCCGCGGCTTTTTCGAGAGATGCCTCGTCAATGGGCACCACTGCCTGCTGATTGCTGGTCTCTATGTGGTAGTCCATCGTTCCGTCGGTCGGCTACGCGGTGTCGCGGCGCTGTTCGGGATACTTGACGCGACCATGGTAGATCGCGATTAGTGATTTGGTCAGCGCGTCCTCGATTGTGCGGATCTCGGCGAGCGTCAGGTTGCACTCGTCGAACTGCCCGTCGTGCAGGCGCTTCATTGTGATTTCGTGGACCAGGTTCTCGATTCGTTTTGGAGTCGGTTCGCTTAGCGTGCGGCTAGCGCTTTCGACTGCGTCGGTCAGCATCATGATGCCAGCCTCTTTGGTTTGAGGCTTCGGCCCCGGGTAGCGGAAGCTGGCTTCTTCCGCTTCAGACTTGTGATCTTCGTCCGCCTGCCGAGTCGCTTCGTGGAAGAAGTATTCGACCAGAGTCGTTCCGTGATGCTGTTCGATGAAGTCGATAATCGGCCGCGGCAGATTGTGCTCTTCCGCGAGTTCGATTCCATCTTTGACGTGGCCGATGATGATGAGCGTGCTCATCGCAGGAGCCAACGAGTCGTGGCGGTTCCCGTCGCCGGCCGCTTTATTTTCGATGAAGTATTCCGGCTTCATCATCTTCCCGATGTCGTGGAAGTACGCGCCGACGCGAAGCAACAATCCGTTCGCACCAATCGCCTCAGCAGCTGCCTCACCGATGGTCGCGACAGCGATGGAGTGGTTGTAGGTTCCGGGAGCCCGGCGAACCAATTCCTGCAGCAGTGGGTGGGAGATGTCGCTGAGTTCCAGCAGGCTAATATCTGTGACAATGCCGAAGCGAGATTCGATGAACGGCAGCGTTCCGGAAACCAGGTAACAGCAGACAAGGCACCAGCCAGCGCCGCGCAGGGCGTTCATGACGAGGCCCCATTCGGCCCAGTGCACGTCTTCTCGCTGGCCCAGCACGCCTGCGGCCCACGAAACTGCAAAGTAAACGAAGGCGACCAGGAAGCCGGTCTTGATCAGTGAAGATCGAGACGAAACGCCGCTAAGTGGTACGATCGCAACCACGCTGACAACCATCAGCACCACGAAGTGCTCAAGCGTGGCAACCGTTGCCAGGCTGATAACGACCGACAGCACAAACGCGCAAAGTGTGGCCAGAACCTGATCGTACGCGATCGCCAGAATCATGACCGCGGCCAGCAAGGGGATAATTTCCGCTCGCCATGGGTCAATCGAAACCAGCCGAGCCAGCCAGACCGTGGAAACGCAGAGGGTCAGGAAAACCGCCAGTTGAGTTGGGTTTTCCACGATTTGCGGTTCACTGCCAAACAGGTACGCACCAAACAAGACGGCCAGAACCAGGAACATCAGGAACGCAGTGATCCCGCGTACAACGCGATTCCCCATGGGACTGGCTACACCAACCGCTTCGTGTTCGAGTCGCAGCAGTGTCAGCATTTCCGCATCCAGAACGGTTCCCGGTTCGACAAGAACCTGGCCGGCACTGTAAGGATCAAACTGTTCCCCAGCGTTTTCTCTGGCGATGCGACGCTTGTCCTGAGTCTCTTCGGATGAGTATCGAAGAGTCTGTGGCAACTGCGATTCCATCCAGTCTTCAAGAACCGTGCTCATCGCCGACAGCCGGGGAAACGTCAGCAAGTCGTTCCGCAGCTTACCGGAAGTCTTCATGGTTTCCGCCAGAACCACATCAGCGATGATAGCCGTTAGCGGCTCGGCATCTTCGCCACTGGCGGTTCCTTCTGAGACGATCTCAATCGCCTGGTCCAGCGAGATGCCTGCACCGGGGTTGCCGAACAACTCGTCCCGGTCGAGGCTGTCCAGGTCCAGAATGCCATACGTGCGCAAGGGTTCCAGAAACGAATCGAAGTCGTTTTGAATCTGGTCCAGTTGCTCGCCCACCATCGACTCAGCTGCGATTGTCGCTCGAAGCGTGTCGAACCGGTTCTCGGGCGAACGCTCTGCCGCCTCGGCAGCGGCTGCTTCCTCCGCCGCGCTATCAGTGTCTTCTTCGGATGCCGCTACGTCCGCGGCGTCTCCCGTTGAACTTTCTGCTCTGTCCTCACCAGTGTCACCAGTTGGTTCAGAGTCTACGACTGTTTCCGACTCGCCAGTCGTGTCCGGCTCGTCCGTGGTGTCTGGTTCGCCCGTCGTATCCGATTCACCCGTCGCTTCTTCCTGCTGTTCTGGTTCTTCTTCCGGCGCCGCGACTGGCGTCGGTTCTGGCCCAACCGATTCCGCATCAAGCCCGAAAGCGAGGCGCACTTCAGGAGCAAGATCAGCCACGCTCTTAGCTTCGGCGACCGCCGCCAGATGGTTTCTCAGGCGAGCGGGAATTGACTTCAGCGGTTCCGGATCCAAACGGAAAACGTACGGTGCCAGGGCTTCGCTTTCGCGCCGAACCCGATCGGTTTCAGCTCGGTTGACCTTCTTGAAATCCACGCGAACCACGGCGCCGCGTTCCAGACGATCGCCTTCGCGGTATGGGAAAACCGGCTTCCAGGCCTGCACGGCAAACAGGAATCCAACGATCCCAAGAAAAGCTATCCCCAGACGCAGCAGCACACTGCGGTCCTGAAG
>CAZAIB010000020.1:0-68348 GCA_964485095.1 uncultured Planctomycetaceae bacterium
CAAGGTTGCCAAACATGCGAGCCAGTACGTCTGCTCCTCGCTTCCCTTTGACGCCTTCTTTGTGTCGCTCGATGGTCTCAAGGTATTCGTCTTCCATCAACGGGTGGCCCAACGCACAGACCGATACGTGGAGAAAGTCGTCAAAGCTCTGACCACGGCTGATACCGGAACGCTGAGAGACCTCTTCAAGTTGTTTGAAGAGCGATTGAGTGTCCCGGTAGGCGAAGCTTTCTTTGGCCATGTATTAGAAGAGCGTGTCTCCCTTGGTTGGTTTGGCGGGTACTGGTTCGTTTGGAGTGTCGGCGGCGGTTGGCTCAGAACGTGCCGCTTCTTCGTCTTCAGCGTCGGCGTCTTCGGTCATCTCAAGAACATGCCCGACCCGAGCCAGCAGTTCCGACGTGCATTCATCGAGACTAGTCGCAGTCAACTCAGGGGTTTGACAGAGCCCGGCCAGTAAGCCACGGAGTTGATGTGTGAGTGCGTTTTCGGCGATGGCCGCACGTTGCTCGATGATTGCCGGCGTTCCACGCTCAAAGTGGAGGTGGTCGGACCAGTCTGACGCAGTGGGATTGGGGGCCATCCTCTTGAGTACTGGAGGACTGACGCCAGAGAATTGAGTGTTGCGAAAACCCCAGGCGAGTTCTTCGCGTAAGTCGTCGATGGCGTTTCGGAGGACCAGAACTTGTTCGGTGAGTTCCTGAACGGTGCCAGACAGTGTTGGTTCTGAATTTGGCCGTTTCTGTTTCTTCTTCGTTGCCATTGCGCGAAGGCAGACTACCGGACGGCCGACACGACGCGCAAGAAGTTTGGTGGCGGTTTTGCGGCTACTCCGCTGGTCTTTCATAGTTGCGGTGTATTGTTGGACGGTCTCGCGGATGAGTTGGTTGACCGGGCGATTCAGTTGGTTGGCCAAGCCAGAACCGACGGGATCGCCGATCAGGAATATGCGTAGCGATGATTGGTAGAGCAGCTTGCCAGGTCGAGACACAGCGTTACAGCTCAGACCGAATTTCGGAGACGCGACCGAGTGTGTAGTTGGCGGGGCCTTCAGCCGTTTCCCTGACGGATTCCGTGGTTCGCCGATGCTGATAGTCTGGCTGATGCACCGAAGCAGCTTGCCGGATCACGTGGGCGGGCACAAGCAAGATCCTCGAAACGTCGCCATCGATACGGCCGATTCGCCGTTATGAACCTGGTCCTCAGCCTCACTCCGCTAACTCTTGCTAATAACACCCATGACGGTCTTTACTACTTCCCTAGGCTTCGGCTCAGGTGACCCGTACAGGTCGAGCAGCATGGCTCTAACTCGTTGCGCAAGATTCAATCCTCGCTCAACTTCA
This sequence comes from uncultured Planctomycetaceae bacterium, assembly GCA_964485095.1. GTDB lineage: Bacteria > Planctomycetota > Planctomycetia > Planctomycetales > Planctomycetaceae > CAYNWT01. The sequence continues at coordinate 1,341 of CAZAIB010000020.1, forward strand.
ACGTATGACCATGCTTGAAGTTGACTAGGTGCTATGACAGCTGTCGGAACCATCCGCTTGTTGAATCTGCCCTTCTCATAGCTCCAGTTCTGCAGAAGGAACCTTGGCAGCCATTGCGACTGTAGGCTCTTCTTTGAAAGGACGACGACGTGGCTCGCGTTAGGACCTGTCTTAAGTGGCATAGGGCCGTGATCCATGCAGAACGCCCAAGCGGGTAGCCCGTGGTCCCGGAGGCTATGCTGTAACGATACCGCATGGGTTGCGGCGTCATTGGAGTAGAGTACTCGTACGGGTCGACAATCGACTGGGTTGGACACATCACTGGAAACGCCGAAGCTAATCAGCAGCTCTTCGCTAAGAATCTCGCCAGATTTCTTCAGTGTTGTCAACCCAATTTCAGTCGGGCCGAAATGGCGACATGACTCCAGTCCGGATGCCCCGGTCAAAGTACAAGAGCACAATGATCCATACGCGAACACGGCGTCTGTAAGATCTGCTCCTGAAAAACGACACTGCTCGAAAACTGCGCAAGCCAAATTGGCCCGTGAAAGATTGCAACCCGAGAAGTCGACTCCGACGAACCGAGCCCCTCGCAAGTTGGCGTCTGCGAGATTGCTTCGCCTGAGGTCTGTGAATCTGAACCGCGTCTTCTCAGCTTGGATCTTTTGGAGGTTCGCGTCAGTGAGGTCGACGTTGTCACAGTACGCATTAGTTAGCGTTCCTGCGGCAAGAGACGCCGAACGAAGGTCACCGAACCTCAGGTCGGCTCCCTTGAAGTTGCAATGGCTGAGATTGCAGCCGGAAAAGACGACCCGTTGCAAATCCGTTTTCTGGAAGGAACGACAACTCAAGTTTTGCCCTGAGGCATCGGTGTCGCTCAGGTCCTGCCCGTCAAAGTTGTTACCTACAAGTTTCTTCTTCATACCGACCTCAGCGCCGGTTAGTACTCGCGGCCTTGTTAACAACGGCATTGGTTTCCTCCGACTTCATCAGAGTTTGGTAAAGCGACTGCAAGAACTCGGTTGCCCTCTTGAACAACTCAGACTCACCCGCACTGTCATCCGGCCATGGCTTGGAAACATGGCGTCGATAGGCTCGATAGACCCTACTGAGGTCTTTCGATTCGATAGCGGTAATGATCTCCTGGTGTTCTGCCTTGATCGACATGTGCCGATCAGGCGTGCGGATTGTTGGGTAGAACAACATGTATCGGTGATGCAGTCGTCGCAGAATGCCACTTAACTGGCCGTACCCACCAACACGAAGCACGCAGGCATGAAACGCCATGTCGGCGTCAGCAACCATTGCTACCGTTGGCTTCCCTTCCGATTTAAGGCAGTTCACGAGCTGACTGTGGGCAGCTCTCAGTTGCAGGACGGCTTCCGGATCGCCGCGATCAATGACTCTGGCGGCCGCGGCAAACTCATTGTGTAAGCGAATCTCAAGTATCGCTTGGGCCTCCGCTCGAGTGATCCGGGGGATCCCAGTGAACTCACCCGAATGCTCCCAAATCCCGTCCGCCCCGAGCCACTCCACGACGTTCCGAGATTCACCCCGCGACAGGCCGAAATGTCCTCTAATGTCGGCTTCGTAAAGATCGCGGCCCCCGTCCAGTTCCGCGTCTCCGAGTGACTCGTTCGACAGGATCAGGTTCCGGAGCTCATGGTACGCTTTGCGTTGCTTTCGCCGTGACTCAGCGTCTCTTGCTGATTTTTTTCTTCCCATTGCATCACATGTAATACAGGTGCGACATGTGATGCAGTTTATGTAATGAGAAACATCTGTCAACAGATCTAGTTAGCCAAAACCGAGCAACGAGTGGTCACGGGCAGCGTGGACGACTCTGGCGATTTCGATGCCGCCTTCTGCTGGGCGATAGAAGATCGCGTAGTTCTTAACCGGGAAGATACGCAGGTCTCCGCCAGCGAATTCCGGGCGCCGGGGCTCTCGAACTTTGTGAAGAACAGATCGATCATCCGTTTGGCGGCGTCCGGGTTGTCGTCGGCGATGTAGTTCCAGATGTCCGCGATATCGTCTTCTGCCAGCCGACCGACTCGGTACTCGTTCATGAGTGTCCTGGATTGCGGCGGGCTTCGGCCGTGGCGGCGATGTCGGCTTTGAACTTGTCTCGATCTGCGCTTGCGTAGGTCGCGTACTCACCTTCGTCCAACGCGGCGACGCCGGCGTTAACCTCTTCCATCAGCTTGCGTTGCTGTCTGGCGCGTGGGAAATCGCAATGAGCACGGTTGAAGCCTACCGGACATTGTCGCGGCTACAGCAACATCTCCACTTTAGTCAACCTGAAGCAGCCATCTGACTGGCGGATGGCTCGAAAATCCGGTACGTCATGGAACTGATTCAATGTCGCGTTGCGGTTCCCCCCATGCCCCGAGAAGTATCCATACTCCACTGTTTGACTCGTGAACAGCTCCAGACTGTCGCTCGTGTGCACCTCTCAGCAGTTTTGGCTGGTAAGAAAAGGTCTGAGTTAGCTTCGGCCCTAAAGCGCGGAGGAATCGCAGACCGTGACCTGCTAGCCCATCTTTCCCGTGATGAGCTAAAGGGACTCTGTCGCAAGTTGGGTTTGAGCGACATTGGCCAGAAGAAAGACGTACTTCGTGTGCGTATTCTTCGATACTCCTCGGCACCAAAATTACGGCGAGAAATCCGGACCACTCTACGTAGCCAGGGTTTCCGTGTGACACGCGACGAAATCAGCTTGCCCAAGGAGGTTTCAAAAGAACGCCTGCGTGAAATTCACAAACTTGCTGTTCAGCATCGTAGGAAGCGATCTAAAGACGGTCTGTTTCGAAAGGAGAACATCCTGCTGAAACGAATCGCAAACGGCGCTGATGTCGCACCGGAGAAGATCTGCCCACGACTGATTGAAGTAAAGAGTGGCACCGAAGACGAACTCCTTTTTCGGTACGTCGGGTTGCATTGGAGTATCCCGGTGTCGTCTGGCTACGGCCGAAGGCTTCGGTTCCTTGTCGAAGATGAGTCAAATGGGAAACTCATTGGCGTCATTGGCCTCGGTGACCCTGTTTTTGGAATCGGTCCCCGCGATAATTGGATTGGCTGGAATGTAAGCGACCGTCGGGAACGCTTGAGGAACGTTATGGACGCTTTCGTCCTTGGCGCAGTCCCACCTTATTCAAGGTTACTGTGCGGGAAGCTAATCGCCCTGCTCGCGACGAGTTCTGAAGTCCGAGACGCGTTCAGGAGGAAGTACGATCGAAGGGTGTCGATTATCAGAGGCGAGAGCTTGAGTGCAAAGTTGGCACTGGTCACCACAACCTCTGCGCTGGGACGCTCCTCAGTGTATAACCGGCTGAAGGATGGCGAGCGTCAGGCGTTTAAGAGTGTGGGCTTTACCCAAGGCTCCGGTGAATTCCAATTCCTGAACGGCGTGTACGACTCAATGGTCGAGTACGCAGGAGACTGCCTAGTAGCCACAGCCAAACACAATGATTGGGGGACGGGCTTTCGCAACCGACGGGAAGTGGTGAAGAAGTGCTTGGCGGATCTCGGGCTAAATGGCGATTGGCTCTACCACGGCATTCGCCGCGAGATCTTTGTTGCACCATTGGCTCGAAACACGCGACAGTACCTTTGTGGCGAGCACAAAAAATTGCTCTGGCATAACCGTAGCCTGGCCGACCTGTTCTCATACTTTAGAGAGAGGTGGCTTCTGCCGCGTGCTGCTCGAGACCCGCGATACAGGGCGTTCTTGCGGAACGAGTATGTTCTATGGGACTAGCTTAGTTGCACTAGGGATTCAGGTCTTCCACCCTGATAGTGCCGACAGCTCGAAGTTTTGCCACCAATTCCTGCGACGATCCGAAGTCGATCTTCCACAGGTTCCGGCAGCCGTCGGACCAGAGGTTTGTGTTGTACTGCCTCGGAGTGGCAAAGAGGACTCGTACATCCGAGTGTTGCGTGCAGAACAGCGAAATCGCCACAGCCTGAAGTTTCGAGCCGAATGGGCAGAGCGTTAGGTTCGAAGTCTCCCATCGTGCGGCGTAGATACCATCGAGTACACGAAAGGCATCCTTGTAATCGAAAGTACTGGCCTCAAGTGTGAATGCGTCGGCCGCGATGTCGTTGATCTCACACATTGTTTCGCGGCGCCACTGGTCTGTAGGCAGATGCGGGCGACCTAGTACCCATGCGATGTTGTTCCCGGCGCTCATTAGCAGCGAGCCATCGACGTGCGTGATTGCGGCCGCACTGCGTTCCTTTCGAAAGTTTGGAAACACGATGACGGTATCGGGCAGTGCCTCTAAGTGTTCCCCGGGGAACACTGATGATGGAGCAACATCTTGGACACCGATCTCCGTTCCCATGACTTCTTCGTTAACCCAATCCTCGCGCTTGGCTTCAAACTCAGTCAGCGTGGGGTGGTAAACTTCAGCTTCTGAGTACAGCGTCATTAGATTCACATCTAGGGTGAAGATCGCTCGAAGTGTCCTCAGGATCAACCGCGTAGCGGCTACACTGATATCGAAAGCCACCAATAAATTTTCGCCTCCGAGGCACTCTTGAAGGTCCCCGACATAGCTGGGCGAATCACCATTCACTACCCGTACAGAATCCGACACACCGGTCAGTAGTCGATGCAACTCATCTCGGTTTTTCTTGTCGGCATCTGCGTTCGAGTCGAGCTCAACGATTATCGCCTGCTCGATTGTTGTTCGCTGTTCCGCAAGACCTCGCGCGATAGAACACGCTCTACTCTCGAACCCAGCTGCGCAAACAAAGCGGTCAATCTGCGTCGGAAGCGTCTGCAGGTCCAGCGAGGAAACGTCCGGAAGGGAGTGCAGGGTCTCTTCGAGTGTTACTTGAGAGAGTCGGCTCATAGTATTGATCAGAGTAGGTCAGGCTGGTGTTCGCCACGCGCTTGCTTCGGTTCTTGTCGCGGCCATGATTTCCAAACGCTTTCAGTAGCTTCGGCTGGACTTGTGACAAACCACTGAAACCACAACGGGTCTTTCTTCACCGCGTCGTTCTTTGCCAACGCGGCCTGAAACGCTGGCAGAAAGACACGGCGAAGTTGCCACCGCAGCGTCGTGACGTTCCCATGCCGCGACAATCCGGGCTCCATTTCAATGAACAAGGTCCGTCGTACCAACTCCCACGCGATTTCTGCCGCAGCTGCCTCAAGCTCGTCGATAACAAACATCCCTTGCTGATCGATCTCTATCCGCGGGACTTGAGTTGGGGCTCCATTCTTCTGCCGACGACCGTGCTGCAGGATGTTTCTCGATAGCTGACCGAACGAACTAACTACGTCGTACATCTGCGGCCCAAACGGATAGTAAGTTCTTACAACTTCCAAGAGCTGACGAGACACCTTTACAATAGCTCGGTGCTGGGTGTGAGAAGGCACTTGGTCCACCGTGGATCGTGTTACGTTGCCCTCGCGAAAGATTGTGTTGTAGATGAGTAGCAGACTCGAGACATCGCCTGAGCAGAGCTGGGAAATGCACTTCATCCCATGGTATTGTCCCTCGTGCTTTCCTTTCTTCTCCAAAAGAGCCTTTGCCAGTGAGCCAGACCACTTTGATTGACCGATCAGGTTGCCTGCACGTCCTTCGAAACCCGCGGCTTGAAGCCGATTGTCCAGAAGAGCCGTGGCAAACTGCAGCGCCTGCTTTTGCTGTTTGTTGTCGTCAAGTGACAGAAACTGTTGGCCGCAGTCAATTTCGAGCCTTTCACGTGTGAGTTCGGCTGACGCCAAGAAATCGTCCGTGAGAACGGCCCCATGCTTCTCTGAAGACAACTTGAAGACATGGGATTCACGGCGTTCCCAAATCACTTGGTTGAGAATAACTTGAACAGGAGCCTTGATTCGATGGACCGAAAAGTCGTCGACCAAGAAGGCTAACGGGATCTGGCCAAATCTTGAGACGGAACTCGTCAAAAGACCAGTGAGGTCGCCCAAGAAAGGAGCGCCTGTTTGGTACTCCTGATCGAGCAGTTCTGGGTGTGGTCTGTGAAGTCCAAAGATCTCGCTTTCAACGATCTCCAACGCTTGGTCGATTCGTTGTATACCTGACAACCTGTGGGTTCTTTCGCCGATGTCGAGAGTCCGATTGACGAACTCAAACACGACTGTCTCAGAATTTGCACCAAAACCCCAAAATGCCTCACGATCCTCGCGACGTCCGATATGGACAAGCGTACGGAGCACCTCTCGGAGCGCGAGCATGTTGAAGTAATGTAAGATGTAAGAACGACTGCGGGCAGCGATTTCGTCACTATCCACCCAGCTCAAGCGATTCTGTAAATCCGCGCTACAGGAGATATAGAACCCGATTAGAGGTAGTTCATCAATCTCGCTCGAAGCTCGTTCGGGATGTGCCTCAAGATGAGTCCGCAGACTGAGCCATCGCAAAATAGTGGATTTTCCGCAGCCTCTCGGCCCGGTAAGTAGACATGGGTCAGGACCTGCTACTTGGTCAAACCAAGGGCTCTTCGCGAAAAGATCAACTAAGAGCTTTGCATTTGAGATCTGATCTGCGGAGATAAATTCGAAGGGCGAACTTAGCTCGGACGCTGCAACCGACGGCGGGCGTTCGGCTCTTGTGTAGGCGTCGCGAAAGGCTGAGTACACTAGCGCGGGCTCCCGTAGTGCGATGGCAGAGTCTTCTTCCGTCATTCTCTCGATCACGGTCTTGGCGTGCGTAAGAAACCTCCGATCGCGTCGAGACAGCGCGCCTCTACCAAAACTCGTATTCCAGAGTTTTATCAAATGTCTGATAAAACTCTCGTGATCTCTCAGGTGATCTGTTTCTGTTGCCTCAGCCATGCGTCCGGTGTCAACAATCCGAATCCGGTAATCGCTATTCAAATCACCAGGCGGCGGGTCAGCGATCATCACATTTCGATCGTGTAGGTCACCGTGAAATACTCCATGATGCCGCAGCGCCCCCAACCCCGTACACATGCCGTGCACGTACGCCAGGACGAACGAAGGCGTCATCAAATGGGGACTCGATGTGACGAAGCTACTCAGCGTCTGACCTTGAACCCACTCTTCCACAAAGACTTCGACAGTAGCTTCCACCTCCCCGAGTTGTATCTTTAGCAGGCCAGCATCAATGAATCTCGCAAAGGAAGTCGAGTCTTCAAGGACACTCGCCTTTCGTATTTCTTGGAAATACGAATTCGTTTGTCGATGTGGCCGTAGTTTGATTGCGCGGTCTCTCCCATGTGGGTCTTTACCCTTCCACACAACCGAGTAGAGGCCGCTATCGACCGGATGCGCGCCTTCAAAAGCAAACTTCGTCCCGCCAACCTGAACTTGCTCGGGCAACATTTCTTGGCTTGCCAACAAGTCCTTAATTTGAGAGTACGATATCGGCAAGACGGCTCCTTACTTTGTCTGAATATCTGTATTTCGCAGAAGGCGAGTGATAGATCAAGCAACCAAGGGAACATCACTGGTCTTGACCTGAAGCTTCAACGCGGATACTGGATTTCACCCGCCCACGCGGATGCACGGGCGGGTGCCCGTGTGACCTTGGCGGGATGTGGTCTCGATCCGGCAGCGTCCGAGGGGTTTTGACTCGAGGCGGAGAACGGCCGGTTCTGATTCGGACCACACGAACCAGGACACGCTCTTCGAGATGCTGTGGTGGGGCAAGGTGGTCGCTCTTGCACGACCGGTCATCTGACTGCTAAGTCTGCCAACGGAATCTCGACGCCAACACGCCTGTAGTTTTGGAGCCAGTATTTCGGAGACGATTCGACTCTGTGATTTCGGCTGTCGAATCATCGGCTGGCGGCGGAGTCGGTGGTCGAGGAAGACTTGGTCTGTGAGTGGTTGGTCGTTGGATAAGAGTGTGGCGGTGGTCGTGCCGTAGACGATTGATTGTTCCGGGTTGCCGACGACTTTGTGGGCGGTTTCGAGGATGTGTGTGAGACGGCGTTCGCCTCGGGTGGTCACGAACTGGACGATCGACCGGTTCGCGTCGAAGGCTTGGTGCAGGGCGTAGATGCGGATCTTGCGTTCGATGCTCTCGATGTCCTTGGCGGTTTGGATGCGTTCGGTTGCGTTGTCGAGCTCAATGCAAGTACGCAGGCTCGCAGGCGGATTCGGCGGCTTGGACTGGTCAACGTTTCATGGTCACGGCTACATACTGCCGTATTGCCTCGCGGACGATGTGGTTGATTGGTTTACCCGAGCGGTTGGCCAGGATTCTCAGATGTCCTGCATCTTCAATGGTCAGTTGGTTCGCAGGCCACCGATAGCTCGCTCGGCTCTGAAGCCATGACTGGGCAGAACGAATGTCAGCGTCGCTCTGTTCAGAGACCAACTGCTGAATCTTTGATTCGAAGTCCTCGGAATCAAGATCATCGTCAATGGCTGCTCCAAGCAGAAAGATCCGCAGCGATGAACGGTATAGCAGAAGAGCAACCTCAGCGTGGCTCTTGTTGACCGTGGGGACACTGAGCCGACCGGCAATCTCTCGCAGTACTTTGCGGGAGTGGTCAGCGATCAGGGCATCAATAAAGGCCTCTTTCTGATCAACAAAGTTGTCGTACTCACGTCGAAGCGTTTTCGCGTTGAGCATGCTGTCCTGAAGCCGTAAGCGGATGCGGACGACATCGGACAATCGCACTGGTCTAGCGTTTTCGCCATTGTCCGGGCAGGGACGTTCCCGCAACCGATCGTGAGACTCAGGGGACACAGAACCAGAGTGCCCGAAGTCTTGCTGATCGGCAAGCAAAACGATGGCACAGTTACAAACTCAGCAGAGTTCTTGCGCAACTCGTTAAGCGCCTGGCATCCTTCCTCGCCTTTGCCTGTCGGCAGAGGTGCTGCTCGTTTCGCACGAGTGGCATACGTCAGTGTCTTTGACATCGAAGGAGGAGAACATGCTTGTTGACCAAAGTGATGGTGCCTGCCGCGAATGCGGCGGCCAGCTGGAAATCGTGGATGCCGACGACTGTACGATGGACGTCCAATGCACCGAATGCGACGAAGCCTACACAGTAGAGCCGGATGCGTTCGGAGATGGATGCGTCATCTACTACATCCCGTTCATGGTGGAGTTGCAGTTTGGTCCGGCAGAGGAGGATTGAAATTGGATCCTCAACAAACATGGACCGCCATGCTCGATGCCCTTGAACGGAAGCAGTGGGAACCAGCCAAGGAGCTTGCTGATGCCCTCTACGATTGGCTCGGCAAGGGCGGCTTCCCGCCGACCACGATTGGAGCAAAGAGTATCGGCAAACGTTGGCATACCGCAGTTGCACAGTTCGTCTGTCTCGCTGTTGCCAGCAAAGTCCACGACATCAGGAAGAGAAGGAATCGTCGCTCGAAGACCTGACAACCGGCCCCACACAAGATTGTGTGGGGCCGCTGTTTCTCAATCTGTAGTGCCGCTAGCCTTTGTTCTTGAGGCCGTCCACAAAAGCCTCAAGGTCGGACCATTCTTCGATCACAGCTTCGTCAAAGGCAGTGTCGGTGTTCCCTCCCCACGCACCCGTGAGGAGGTAAACCTTGCCGCTTTCGAGACATAGCGTATAGCCATACCCGCTACCATCGACTGCGAGTACAAACAGCCGTCGATCAATCAGATCCTGACACTGCTCAGTCTGCGTGTACTCGACCTCCAGGTCCGCGGCACTCAAGGGGTCACAACCTGTAGCAAGTCGGTACCCGTCACCATCAGGACAGCAGCTTTCCAGCCAACGCGTCACGATTGGCTCTCTTTCGAAGAACTCACTCACATGTGACGAGAACCTGTTCACGGGTACCACATTGATAGAGCACCCATTGCTCTGTACCTGTACCAGTGGGATTAGATGAGTCTCGAGTTGTTGTAGAACAGACATAGGTTTCTCCAAGGCTAGCAGTCCTTTTTCTTACATGCTTCTGTTTTTCCCGGACAGCACTTCTTTCGGACCGCGTCAGCTTTATTGTCGAGCTTATCCCATTCCCCTTTGCTGAGCCCGATATCGCAGCCTTTGGCCTTGCATCCTGCGAAACCACCCGGCCGCGGGATTTTCTTCTTGTTTTTCGAAGTGTTTCCATAGTCAACATCGTCAGGGTGAATCGAGGGGCAGGTATTCTTCAGATCGTCTTTCCAGATCGCATCGAGTGCTTTCTTCAGATCGGCTTCAGTCGGAAGCTTATCGCCATTCGCCTCTTTCCACTTCGTGCACCACATCTCCCAAATATCTTTCGATGTGATCCAGTCACCATCCGGGCCCCGTCCATGCAGACCATTCTTAAGTCGATGACAGTCTTTTGGTAGAACGGTTCCCCATTTTGCGTCATCGACCTCGATCTCATCGATTAGGGCTTTTTGCTCTGCTTCGACTTTCCCCTTATTAGCTTCCTCCGTGGCCTTGTTATCCTCTTTTATCTTCTCGTTAATTTCTGCAATGAGTTCTTTGAGGCACGTGCTTTCATTTGACGGCAAGCCATGATGCCATTCCCAGTCAATATCGCAGACCTTGTCACACCACGATGGGTCATCAACAGAGATAACCGTCGTGGACATCGTGAGACCACCGACTGGTAAAGAACCAATCGTCATTCGGTATGCTTGGCTCATGTCCATGAAGTTCAGGACGGTGAATTCGACCGAGACGCACTCTGGATCCTTCGCTACGTGCACCGTAAAGAACTCCCCGTCTGGGAAGACCTTCGTTTGGGCTGTGGCCCCGCATGCACAGGGAGCGATGGACGCGCCGCCTGTTTGAATGGCGCTTAAAGGCACCGTTTCTGGAATCGGTTCGAGGAGCGGTTCTTGTGCAAAGACCGAGCCGCAAAGAAGTACGGCAAGGGAAAGGAAGCGACGCATAATATCTTCTCCTTGTTAGTGGCGTGCCAGAATAGGCTCAGGGGATCATCACTTGGTGTTGCGTGCAGGTTTGTAGAAACTCAATACCCAACAGGCAAAGTCAATATATATCGAAGTTTGCTGAGTGTCGATGCGCGTCGTATGCGGTAGCCCAGTAAGGCAATCGCACATCGCCATTCTGACCAGCTGAATAGTTACGCTATGTTGATCTCAGTCAAGTCGGTTGGAAGCTGCGCAGTCGAGCGGAGTACCGCGACTGTGTCGGACTTGAAAGTTCCGCAAACAATCTACGGCGTCTTGCGGGAGCTTGGTCTGAGTTGCAACGTCGCTTCGTAAGTTATTCAAATTGCAGAGCGATCAGACTTCGCTGCGTAACGCGGGCTGAGAGGGCTCGACAGTTTGGCCTACAAGAATTCGGTGTTGAAACGGCCCAGTCTCACAAGTCATCGAACCTACAAGCAAGATCGCACGCTTGTGATGTTGCCATTGAGTTTAGTGTACGGTTGGCGAATTGGAAATGACGCGATGTCAACGGCTTCTTGAGTAAATGTGATGCACTGACAGGCGGGCGTGATTGGCTTTTTGTGCCAGATCCAGTGTGGATTTTTAAGAATTTCTCGAATCCGTGATGATCGCGGCCTGACTTGGTTACTTGGTTAGTGTGAGTTCTCATTCCAGACTGGAGTTACCATGGCCCTGCAACGCTATTTGTTTACTTGTATTATTGTCTTGTCAGCGACCGTAGCCCACTCGCAGGACGATGTGGTTGTGGTAGCCGCAGGCTCTTCAACCGGCCAAATTCAAGCGGCAATTGATCTCGCGGGTAGTCAGAATAAAGGGTTGGTCTTCGAGGCTGGTGTCGAGTACTTGACGGGTGAATTGCAGGTCTCGTGGCAGAACCGTCCAAAGTTCATCGATGGTCGGTCTGCAACATTGAAAGCGAAGGATGCCAACCAAGTCACAATCCTGCGACTGGTCCAGGTACACGCGAGCCAGAACTCCGATCCTGCGAATACCTACGCTAATTTCTATCTGCGAAACCTAAACCTGGATTCTGACAACAAGGCGTCTTACGCCATTCACATTCTTGGTGCTCAGCGAATGGTGGTCCAAAACATTCGCACGAGCAACTCTACGAGCTACGGCGTGGTAATTAGAGGAGACATGGGCGGAAAGGGAGTGTACTACAACAGGTTCGCGGACATTCATTCCCGGGCCGACGCGAACGGCTTCAGAATCGAATCACTTACCGGCAATGGTGGCGAACGTAAAGTGAATGGAAATCTCTTTAGCAATTGCAACGTGCACTTCTGCCCGGGTATAGGCGTCTACATGAAAAACGCTGAGAGCAACTCGTGGGTCGGTGGGTCCATTGAAAAAACCGGTTCGCATACAATGTACTTGGACGAAGTCCGAAACTGCGTGTTCAATCTGTATTCAGAGAATTATGGCGTGACACTGGACGTGAACAATTCGGTTCCAGCTAAGCGGACGGATGTCATTAGTCGAGACCCATCAGTCGCAGGTTTCATGCTCGTCCGGCAAACTGAGAACAATCGATTCTTCGGCACGATGCAGGATGAGCGCGTCCTGACCAATGGTGGCAGTGGCGGAAAATTGGTCAATACGGACTACTTGACGGCACCGGAGCGCTCCGACAATGTCTTCGCCGGCAGTGCCCTTGGGCCGGAGTATCGTGTAGGAAATTCCGATTTCCGGCTTGAGGACGATGGGGTCACGGAACTCCGATTCTGGGAGAGCGGTGTGAATCACATCAATAGAGGGCCCACCAGCAATTTGTGGAGCATCGGAGTAGCCGGGAGTGCGTATCCCACAACAAGCCTTAGAGACTCGCTCTACATCAGATCGCTTGGCGCCCCGACAAACACCATCGTATTCAAGAACAGTAGTAGTGGTGGGAGCGTTGGTATCGGCCTGAACCAGCCGCAGGCAGGCTTCAAGCTTCACGTGGCCGGACTGATAAAGTGCAGCGGTGTGGACGAGTCTTCTTCCCGTGAACTGAAGGCGGAAATCAAAGAACTGGGAGACCAACAAAAAGTGAGCCTGATGGATGCAGTGCTTCGGATGAAGCCAATCACGTATCGTCTGAAGAAGTCCGTCGCCCCAGAGAACCAGCGTACGCAGATTGGATTCGTGGCGGAGGACATGCCCAAGTTGGTGAGTCCCGACGGCAAGGCGGTTGCGTACAGCCGACTGTCTGCCTATGCGATCGCAGCGATTCAGGTTCAGCAAGCTCAACTGGATGAACAAACAAAGCAGATTGATGAATTGAAGTCACTCATCCAAGAATTGAACTCGAAACGGGACTCGAATTAGCTGTTCTCAAAAAGACATTGGCAAATGCCCGATGAGTAGCCGAATTCGTTCTGGCAGAGTACTTGCGATTGGTCTTTTGGCCAATGCTTCCCTCGGATCCTCAGCAAAGCATGTTTGCGAAAGCGCCGAGTCCCGCACAAGCGTGCGGGACTCGCGACTGTCCTTAGTCTGACATCGACGAGCTGCGGGCTTGCTTGAGCAAGTAGTCCGGGCTTTGGCTGAGATGCTGATAAGTCTTTGCCAAGACCGAAGGATCGCTGTGACCAGCGAGGATTGCGACCGTCATTGCATCAACTCCGCTGCGAAGAAGTCGGTTCATCCATGTGTGTCGAATGTGGTACAGACAGAATCGCGGCGCTAGGGTACCGGCCATTTTGCTGACGAGCTTCTTCCTCGCTTCATGACGAAGCTCCGCGGGCGTCTTTGCTCTTTCCGTGCCATGGTATATGAGGGTGGGAGCCAATGTTCTCATCTTCACTTCGACCTCCGCCTTAGTGGGCTTAAGGCCTTGTTGTTCCATCTTTAGCTTGCCCATCCGAAGCTGAATCCGATGGAATGCGTTATTGACGGAATCTTTGTTCCACGCCCGACCCTGGCTGTTCCGAAACAGAGGCCCCTCTGGATGGATTTCCATGAGACGGCTCGTGATTTCGAGGGCGGCCTCAGTGAGATAGACAACACGAACTGTGTCGGTCTTGGCTTCGCTGACTGGGATAACCCAGCGGCTTCCCGGCACATCTACATGGCGAGCCTCGACCCGGAGCGATTCCTGTGGGCGACAGCCAGTGTCCCAGGTAACGCGCAGAAGATCCGTGAACGAGTCATTCCGCGACAAGCTTTGCAACTCTAAGAATTGAGCGTCAGAGATCACGACTTCTCGCCTGCCCATCGCTGGCTTCGGCATGTGCGCGATGGGGGAGCGTTCGATGTAGCCCTGCTGCTCGGACCATCGCAGTGCCCGTTGGACGGCTTTGCATCCATTGCGCTTGGAGCCGCTGCCCCAGGTCTCCTGCGAGTCGATCCACTGTTGCACGTGGTAGGGCTTCAACTCGGCGACAGTCAGGTCTTTAGGGATTGAGTCACAGAATAGCTGCAGCCGCCAGCGGTACCACTCAAATGTGTCCGGGGCTCGATGCTGCTTACACCAATCCAAATAGGAATCTACCAGTGCCAGTACAGACTGGCCGGCGACCTGTGGTGACTCCGTTGGGAGTTGCATCAGGCGAAAATACAGCTCGAACGCCTTTTCGCGATCAGGGCCGAGATTTTGCTGCTTGCCATCGATCTGGACGTACCAGAGACGGCGGTTCTTGCGGAAGAACGGTTTTGGGTAGTGAGGCATTGCGAACCCTCCAAGCTGAGATTGCTGGAAGGCGACCCAGACGGTTCGCAGTTCTCATTGTCAGACTACCAGATTCGACTTCTCTGACAATTTCTCTGACACGACCGTTTTCCGGTCAGCCTGAAATTGACGTAAGTCCTTTGCTGGTAAGAGTACACCCCTCAGGGTTCGAACCTGAAACCTCCGGTTTCGTAGACCGGTGCTCTATCCAGTTGAGCTAGGGGTGCAAAGGGAAATCTCCCTGTCATGTGGACAAAACGAAGACCAAACGGCCAATCGTTTTCTGCACAGGCAAGAATATAGCGAGGTAGCCCAGGCATGGGTAGAGATCAATGGGGCGAAAAATTGGGGCGTGCATGGAACCGTTTAAGCCGAGGCTCAACCGTGTAATAAGGCAAATGGCGCGAACTTTCACTCTTCACCAGTCCCACACCGCTTAACACGCTAACACCCAATCAGCTTCGCCTGTCGCAAGTAGGCCGGGCGGACATTCTTGTGTCAATACCGTCGGTGGGTGTTGATCTTGTCAGAACTTGCAAATTGTCAGGATTCGCGATCGGAGCCACCATCGTCATTGCCGGGTCAGCCAACTGGCTGCACTGGGTTCAGCTTCAGCCGGGCTTTGGTGGCGTTCCGGTGCGGCTGCGGCCAAGCCAGCAGTCGCGTTGGAACGCCAGGCGGGCGATGCGTTCATACTGGCAGCAGGCCAGCCAGCGTTCGGCCAATGGTCCTGCGTCTGCCGGGAACCGGACTCCGTGGAACGATGTTTCCGAATCCAGCGCGGTGCCCGCCAGCGATAGCAACAACGCGCCGGCTGTTGGTTGCATTTGTTCTTTCAGAACCATCGCTTCGCGCTGGAGTTCTTTTACTCGGCCGGTGGGAAGGCTGTGTCGGCCGCCGACGGCTAACGCTTCAACGCGAGAACGCAGAATTGCCAGGCCATCCGGCGGCAGCGCGGACAGGCCGGGAATGTACTGTGGTTCGGTTTCGATTTCGCGAATGTTGGCGGATCGTAATCGGTGCAATCCCAGATTCACGTGTCCCGGCCATTCGTCCAGCAATTCTAAAGTCGCGGCCAGTTCGTTCATCGGGTCGGCGGTGGTCGCGTCATCCTGGTCGATCGGTTTTCCGGGTGCCACTGCCAACGCGATCGCGGTCGAAGGCTGGCTCAGTGACAGCCGAGCCACGCAGTCCAACCGCATCCCACTGCCGCGCGATAGTGTTTCGAGATTGTCAGCGTGCGGCAGTCCTTCCGCTTCGTCATCAGCAACCAGCCGCACGATTCCCTGGTCGCCGTCCAACTGCAACAAACATGCATAGCCGTCCGAACCGATCACGGTTCCGCTGAGGAACAACAAGTCGTATCCCGCCGGCCACAACTGCGGCTCTTCAACCAGAATCGATAGCGTTCGTTCGACCTGATCACGCAGAGGTTCCGCGAATCGCTTGCGTACGCAGTCTGCATTCCAACCATCACCATCCATCGCCGCCGCGCGGGTGACCTTGCCCGTGCCGAGTCGATGATCTGCCGACATGGTTCCGGTTTGAACCAATAGCCCCCGCTCGCTGAGTTCGCGATGCGACAGTGTGAGCCCGCCGACATCGATCGGCGATTCCCAGGCCGCGTTGATTCGATTGCCTTCGCCCGGACGAACGTTGGAAACACTGGCCAGCCGCCCGTCCACGTCAATGACGTACGTCACAATCCCCGAATGCCCGGCGCGTGAGTTGATCGGTTCGCAGAAGAGGCCCTGCAACTTCAGGTTCGAGACTTCGGAGTACTTTCGTCGAGCCGTCCCGACCAGCCGTGCGTCCGGTGATGGGTCCGCGTCGCGCCCCTGCACGCGCCAGGCAACGCGCAACAGTTCGCCCAGATCGGCTGCCAGGACATCCGGTGAGAACTCAGCATCACCCGCTCGAAGCTGGCGAGTACTGGTCGTGACGCGCAAGCCCGCGTTCGCCAGTCGATGCAATCCAACGGCGCGGCATTCGTGGATTGCTCGCAACAATCGCGACTGCAACAAAACTCCCGCCGATCGCGCTCCCGATGCCAGAAAGTCTGCGGCCTCGGACCACACCATTTCAGCCGCGCGAAGTTGATCGTCAGAGAACGCGAAAGTCTCCTGAGTTTCAGCGGCAGCAAGTGGTTCTTCCGGTTCCGGCCGTTCCGCCGACTCTGATTCCCCTGACTCAGCTGCATCGGCCTCCGGTTCCTCGCCGCCACCAATTTCCATCACTGACAAACAGGCCAGCACATGAAAACACCGCGGGCTCAACAAACAACTGCAGACCACATCGTCGGTTCGCGCTACCTGGCCGCGTTCATCAACGCAAAACCGCACGGTCTCACTGCCGGTGCCAACAATGCAGTCCGCTCCGTCCATCGACCATTCCCATGCGTCGGCGGCGGTTGGATCTTTGTCCAACTTTCGCCGCACGCGTCCGGGTGCGTTCTCCGTAATTTCGGCGACAACATTGGCAGCAACACTGGGGCGCGTCATGACATTTGCTCCCCGACCCACCGTGCGAGTTGCTGCGGGCTGAGCGCGGCGACCGGCATACCGCACGCCGCGACCTGTTGAGCAACTCCCATGTTGTAGCGCGCGCCGCCGGAATCATCGAGCGCAGCCAGTCCCAGTAGTTTGGCACCGGTTTGCGACAACGAACGAACCTCAGCCAGCAACTGACTGATGGGAAAACCTTCATCGAAGTCTGTCAGCAAAACGACAATCGTTCGTGACGGAACCCGCATTTGTTGTCGAGCCGCGTTCAGCCCCTTTGCGATGTGTGTGCCGCCGCCAATCTGTACTTCCAGCAACATCGAAAGCGGATCATCCACGTGTTCTGAAAAGTCCATAACCTGCGTACTGAACGCGAGGAACCGAACACTCAACGCCGGCAGCGCGTTGAAAATCGCTGACATCATCGCGCTGTAAATGACGGACGGTTCCATCGACCCCGACACGTCCACGACGAAAATCAGGTGCCAGTCCATCGTGCGTTTTGCCATTGAGCGAAAATACAATCGCTCGGGGACAATCTGCCAGTCGCCATCATCGTTGCGATGAACGGTCCGCAGGTTGGCCTGCAAAGTTCGACGCAAATCCAGTCGCGGAGTTCGACGCTGCGTCGGGCGCGATACGCTGAATCCTGTCAGAGCCGGACGAAGCTGCACGGCCAGTTTTTTTACCAGTTCATCCACGATTCGTTTCGCCAGCCGCCGCAGATGTTCGGTGTGCGTTTCCGGCAACGACCCACGCATCGACAAGACTTGTTCGAGCAATTCAATTGACGGCGAGACCTGTTCTGTATCCAAAGCCGCAAGGGCTCCGGCGCGACCGTTCTCCGCGGCTTTGCCGAGTACTTCTTCGCGGACATCGGAACCGAACAGCGATTCCAACTCCTGCGACCATTCCCGCGTGGTGGGGAACGCAGGCTCCCGCCCGGCACCGCCGCCACTTTTTCCTCCACCCCGTCGCGAACGACCGCGTCCGCAGCACTGCCCGTAAAGTTCGTCCAGCGCCAGCGCCGCACGGTGACACATGCCGTCCATTTCCTCTTCGCCGGTCACACCGATCATCAATCGCCAGCGGTCGCCCATCGAAATTTGCTGCCCGGCAATCGTCAGCGAACGCTGCTGCTCGGGCGCGGCTGCGGAACCGAACTTATCGGCAAGCTGCAGGTTCGGCATCAATTCCAGCAAGGCCGCACGCCCGGCTTCGTCGGCATCGAAACGCTGCGTCGCCAGGTCCATGTCGCCAATGTTCGTCGTTCGTTCCGCCTGATCGTCAGGCAACCGGTCCAGCAACGCGTTGAGCATGTTGACCCGAGCCCGCGGTGCAATGGCTTCAAACGCACCGCGCACAGCCGGTACGCGGCGCAGAAATCCACGATCGTCAAGCCTCGCCGCACTGCGTTCGAACTCGTCCAGATACGAAACGTCCGCGGCCACTCGCGGCAACGCCATTACCAGCGAACCGGCCAGCCGTTGTTGTAACGCTCGACGCTGATCCGTCGTGACCGCCCCGTCCAGCCAACCGGCCAGCCCGATTCCAAAATCGTCAACCGATCGCTGGTCCAACAACATCAACGCTGAGTGGGCCGCCCCCTGCATGAGCGGCGAACCACTGCGGTCCATCCGTTTTAGCAACCACAACAGACGGCCGGCCTCCAGCGCATGCACGTCATCCTGCTGCTGGAACCACAGCATCAATTCCAGCAACGCATACACATCGCCAACATCATCCGCGCCGAACAACCCTTCAACCCGCGCGATGGCGGCTTGCAACAACGGAGTCGTTTGAACAGATTCCGGAACAGAAAATTTCGTCACGAACGGCGAACGCGTGTCATCATCCGTCAGCGGCAACCCGGGAACGTGCCCGCGTTGAATGCGGCCGATCAACTGCATCGCCGAAGTCAGTTCCTTCAGTGACGCGTCCAGTGAAAACGTGCCCATAACGCGTTCCAGACCCTGCCGAACCAACGCACCCAGCCCACAACCGGCCGCAACGTCAACCTGCCGCAACACCTCCGCAGCCGTCGGTTCTTCATCGGATTCGCGCTGAGCCGTCAGCATTCCGAACGCCGCCTGTTCCAGCGTTGCGCCGCGCGCGGCTGAGATTTCCAGCATCGCTGCTGTCGCGTGTTCCCACTTCACGTCGTGAAC
This sequence comes from uncultured Planctomycetaceae bacterium, assembly GCA_964485095.1. Lineage (GTDB taxonomy): Bacteria > Planctomycetota > Planctomycetia > Planctomycetales > Planctomycetaceae > CAYNWT01. The sequence continues at coordinate 20,509 of CAZAIB010000020.1, forward strand.
TTCGGTCAGACTTTCCCGCAGTCCGCCCTGCCGTTCGACGGGCTTGCTGTAGGGGATTTGGCAAACCGCTAACCGTTCCATCACGACCACCCGCGCGCGGTCGAGTGTCGAGCGTAGCGGATCGAGTCGCAGACGTTTGCTGTCCTGCCCCAACGATTCCGGCCCGGGCAAATTGAGTGTTCGCAGCGTGTGTTCCAAATCCGGACCCAGCCCCGAACGCGGTACGCCGTCCGGCAACCGGCCGTTGCGAGAACCAATCAGCACGCGCTGCATCGCGTTCGCGACGGCTTTTCCGCGCCCCAACAATTGCCCCTGCGTCAGGCACATCTGCGACGCTTCCATGAACTCGCCCCGCCCAGCCACAACGTAGCCGCGTAGTCGAGCCAGATCGCGAGCCATCCGCAGAACCTCTTTGCCGTCCGCCGAACCAGCAGCGTGTCCGTCCGCGCGGAGTTCGCGACAAACGCCAACCGTCATGTCGGCAACAACGGCATCCATCTCGTCGGTCGATTCCGCTTCAAACACACGCTGATGCCACCACGGATCGCGCACGCCCGCCGGGTACCCGGACCGTTCATCCAACTGCGCAAACGAATAAGGAATCAACGCTGTGGTGATCTCGCGCGGCTCTTGCTGCTCATCAGCATCCGGTGTAATTGTCTGCGGCGGTTCCCAAAGCAGCGGTTCCGGCAGTAGCGCCGACGCGTGGTACGAACCAATCACAGCGGCGACCTTGCCGTCCGTTTCGGCGATACACTTCCGCATAAACGCCTCGCGCGTTCGGTCGAAAGACGAAGCCTGCCGCGAGTTCATCCGCAGTGCCCAGCCAAACAACAACCCCGCGCGACGAATGGCTTCGGCATCGGATTCGGCCGCCGGAGTTTCGACCAGTTTCTCCCACAGTTCGCCAACGTCACTGGCCTGCATTCGTTTCAACAACAGTTGCAACAAGCCGGTCGGTTCATGGGCCGTGTCCATCTCCGCATGAACGTCATGCCGCTGCGCGACGGGCAAGTCGATGAGCCGAACCGAAACACCATTGGCTTTCGCCCAACGAATCGCGGCAAGTTCCGGAGAGAAATCTGCGAACGGATAGAAGCTCAACCCAGCCAGCCCCGCCGTCGTGCTGGCCAAAGCAACCGGTGCCTGCAGATCATCTTTTCCGAGCCAGTCAATCCACGATTCAAATTCCGACGGCAGTTCAATCAGCACCGATGTCGGCTTGAACGCATCCAGCAATTCATCCATCACCCGCGCCATCGCGGCAGAATGATGTCGCACACCAATCAGCAGCGGCTGCGTGCAGCCAACAAGCTGATCAACTTCTGCTTGATGTTCAAAGGACATGTTTGGTTACTCGTAGGGTGGGCGACTGCGTACTTGCGGGCCTCCGAGCCCCAAGCACGAGCGACTATCCCATCTCAATGATCTTCCGATTCACGTTTAAATGTCGATCAACGCTTGCGAGCTACTTACACCGGAAGACCTTGGGGCTCGGAGGCCCCAAGTACAGGTGCGGGTGGTGGGCAGTGCCCATCTACAATCGTTGGTTCGACTACTCCTCCTCCTCCAGCTCAGACTTCAATTCCATCATCCGTTTCCACACCGCCGCGCCGTCGTCGGCTCGGCGTTTGACGACACTATCCCAGTAGGCGAGCAAACGTCCGCGATCTTTTTGATCGTCCTTTAGCACCACCCCCAGCAAATGGCCGGGTATCAAACTCAGCGAATCTTTTTGTGATGGAAAGAACGCCGCCGCGCGGCCAATGGCTGTGGCGACGGCGACGGCTTCTGCGGTGCTCATCACCGTTCCGGGTTTCTCAACCGTCCAGCCTTCGGCGCTGCGGCCGTTGCGAAGATCGCGGAATGCTGTCACCAGCACGTCCAAAATCGCGTCGTCGATTTTCATCTCGAGATCCGCCGCGGCCAGCCGTGCAGTGGCTTGTGTTCGGACAAGTTCCATCTCGCGAGTGTGTTCTGAAATCGGACCGGCCACTTCGAAGTTGAACCGCCGTTTGAGCGCGGCGGACATTTCCGAAACGCCTTTGTCTCGCAGGTTGGCGGTCGCGATCACGTTGAAACCGGGAGCGGCAAAGACTGTGTTCGCTTCATCCAATTCGGGAATGCGGACGCGACGTTCAGACAGAATCGAAATCAACGCGTCCTGGACTTCGGGCAGGCAGCGCGTGACTTCTTCAACTCGAACAAGCTTTCCATCCTGCATGCCCTGCATGATGGGCGAGGGAACCATCGCGTCAGGAATCGGACCTTTGGCCAGCAGCATCGCGTAGTTCCAGCCGTAGCGAAGGTGATCTTCATTGGTGCCAGCTGTTCCCTGCACCGTCAGCGAACTGGTTCCGCTAATCGCCGTGCTGAACAGTTCGGACAGCATGGATTTGGCAGTTCCCGGTTCACCCACCATCAGCAATCCGCGTTCGCCGGCGAGCGTCACCACGCAGCGTTCGACCAGCGCACGCGGGCCGACAAATTTCTCGCCGATCTCAAGCGACTTCGGAACGCCTTTGGCAACCTTCGCGCCTTTTGGCAGCTTGAGTTTCTCGCCATCGGTTCCGCAGATGAACGTCACGACGCTTTGCGGAGACATCGCCCAACCGGCGGGTTTGTCGTGGTCATCGGCCGCGATCAGGAACGCCAGTTCGTCAGCGAACCGTTCTTCGGCAGGAGGAAGTTGTTTCATGGTGTCGTGTTCAAGTAGGGTGGGCATCGCCCACCAATTCGATGTGTGAAAGATCCGTTTGTGTGGTGGGCATGCCCACCCTACTTTGACTACGTACTTGCGGGCTTCCAAGCCCCAAGCACGAGCGATTCGTCCATCTCAATGATCGTCCGAGTCACGCTTGCTATCCATCCACGCTTGCGAGCTACGCACACCGGAAGACCTTGGGGCTCGGAGGCCCCAAGTACAAGAATGCCTGACATTTGTCCGTTCATACAACACTACGGGTCAAACTTCTTCGTACGCAGGTTCGTCACCGTCCAGGACGCGCTGCCAGGCGAGTTCAAATTGCTGATGCACGGGTCGGGGGCAAACGATCCGCGGTAGTGGCATGGAAAGATGTTCGTCGCCGCGGTCGATGCCAAACATCGTCAGCTTCCACGTCTCGATGGGCAGGTATGGGCGATCAAGTGGTTCCCAACCGCCAGGCACGAAATAGTTTCGTCCCGCCCGCGCTCGTTTGGCTTCCAGCAGCAGTTTCTTTTTGGTCAGCTCTGCCACGACGTTCTTGATGGCGGCTGGTTTCCAGTCGTTCCAGATTTTGATGTTGGCTGTCGTCGGTTCCGGCAGAGCCAACACCTGCAGATAGAACCCGGCGGCTTCTTCGCTGACCTTCAGCTTTTTCGCGACTGCTTCCACCAGCTTTGGAACCGAGTGGAACGGGTTCGCTTCGAACTGCCCGTCCGGTACCGGAGTTTTCTCGATGCGATCACAGACCGCTTTGAATTCGGCCGATCGCGCGAACAGCACTGCAGTGGCAGTGGGTAACCATGCGGCTTTCGTTGCCAGAACTTTATTCCTGACATCGTTCATGTCGGCAGGTTTCTTCACGCGGGCAGGTCGAAAGCCAAGACGGATCTGAGTTGTTCTCGCCGTCGCAACGACAACTCCATCGTCAGCCTGCAGGCGACCATCCTTGTCCTTCTTCGTCTTGTCGAACACCGTCTCAACCAACTTGACGTAGTCTTCTCGCGATTCCCATGTCGATGCATGACCGCAGTCCAGCAGCAAATTCGGATTGTCGATCACACGAAGTATCGCGTCACGCACAGCTGGCATCGCAGCCCGCGCTTCATCGCCGACGGGTAGTTCTGCATCAATCATCAGCAGTGCTGTCGCGATCGCAGACAGGTCCGAAAGCCTGAACTCCGGGCCGTCGTTCATGCAGGAGACATACAACGAACTGTGATACGTACTGTGTCTAACAAGTTCGATTGCGTACTTCGTATCGGTCGAGAACATCGGATGGTTGGCCGGATCTGCCATGGCGGCAAGGGTGCGATTGTCGGCTGGAACGCGGGCTCGCATTTCGGCTGTAAGTGCCAAACGTTTGGGGGCGTTGTCCTTCCAGATCTGAGCCACTTCGGCAATCACCGTAGTTGTGTCAGACCACAGTCGTTCGGCGTCAGTAAAGATGTGTTCGTACAACCGCTTTCGGAACGCGATCGGCAACGCATCCATGGAACTCGCAGCACGTTCTGTTTCTTTGACTTTGAGTTTCAAAGACGTCCGTTTTTCTTTCGACATCCCGCCGAACCAGAAGCACGCCGCTTCGGCGAAACTGATGCCGACCGCATCGGCGAACTGTTCCAAAGGTTCGCGTTCGATTTGAAGGTTCAGGTGCTTTCGTCCAGCCGCTGCGATGGATTTCAAAGCGTCTGTACTCCACGCGAAGTCCATTGGGTAGGACTCCCGGCTGCCGGTGTTATCTTTGTTGTCCCAGCATTTTGGCAGATGGAACTTTCCTTCCGGTGCGTATTCCAGCAGCGAACCGTACGGCCCGCTGAATTTGTAAAACACATACGTGTTACCGTGTTCTTCCCATGTGGGACACTGTTTGATCCAGGCTTCCGCTTCTTCGTCGTTGTCGTCACGGTCGCCGTGGTCGACCGGCAATTCCATCTCGTACTCGAACTTGCCGCCGATGCAGCGAAACTTTCCAGGTAGCTGTTGAATGCCCTGTTGCAGCCAGTGTTCGATAAAGTCCGGCCACGCCGCAGGCTTCTCGCGTTCTTTTCGTACGGCTCGCCACAGGCCGCTGGTGAAATTTTGGAACAGCTTCATCCAGTCTGCGGAAACCAGTGGGATAATCTGACCGTCCGGCAGCTTTCCGTTCAGTCGCATTCCCAGTGCCGTGAGATGTGATGCGATCCGGCCGTAACGTTCCGGGAAATAGACGTCGAGTTGGTTCAGGCCGGCACGGATGGGGGCTTCGATATCGTCTGAGACCGTGACCTGTTTCGGCTCAACAGTGTCCGGATCGTTCTTCACAACGATCCGTCCAATGATGTTCTGCTGTTCGGCCACACTCTTAGTCAGATGGACCAGTCCGTACGTCAAAGCGGCGTCGGTCAATTTTGGAAACAGCTTCTTCATCGCTGCTTCCGTGTCGGCGAACTCGCGCGGCTTGTTTTTTTCTTTCTTCCGCGCCAGGTCCGTCTGCGCTGCGACGACTAACTGTTCGGCGTCTTCGTCTGTTACTTTGCGAAGCAGCTTCGATGTTTCCAAATCGCGAACCTGAAGCATGTGCCACCACTGCACCGGCATGCGATCGCATTGGCCGCGGCGAGTGTAGGACCCGTCATCCAGCCGCAGGTTGAAACTGTTGTTCCAAATTGTTGAATCGCTGCGGTACCAGCCGGCCCAGTAGTCGCCTGTTACCACCAGGTAGTCATCGGAACCCGGCAGGTCCAACAAACCGATTGGCAGGTATCTGTTGTGCGCGGAACCTTCCCAGCGTCGTCCGTCAATGCCTTCGGCGACAACCGTTTTTTTCGCGGTCCGCTTGATGCGCCAGCCCACGTATCCGTCTTTTGCACCCAGCGGCGATTCGTTGACGTAGTCGTCCAGTTTTAGCAATTCACAGGAACTCAGCATCAACTGTTCGCCCGAATCAATGAAGTCCTCGAACCATGATGGCAGGGACTCACGACCTTTCGATCCATCGATCGGATTCCATTCGCGCGTGACGTACTTACTCTTGCTGTAGTCGTATTCCTGGTTCCAAACGCGTTCACCGTCGAAGTAAAACTCGCCATGATGCACTGACGGTTCGGCATCGTTGGCGGAAAACGATCGGACTCCGGAAAACCAGTTGCCATCGGACAGCTGAACCATCACGCCGTGTTTTGAACTCGGAAGCGATCCTTTTTCGAACCGCTTCTTCGGCGTATCGATCCAGAAGGTGGCCGATTGGTAGGTGCGGTCATCGCGCGACTCAACCGCCAGTCGACCATCAATAAACGCGATGCCCGTAATCTCATGTTTTTTCGGCAACGGAACTTCACATTCCAGCACGACGCTGTCGCGGTTCACCACGATGACATTTTGCCCGTGGTACACAATCGCGTTCGGTAACGCCCCCGCGATGTGAACGCTGGAACCGGGTTTCGGCCGCAGTTTTTCAACGGCTTGCTCAAGAACCGGCCAGCCATATTCGTCCAGCAAACCTCCACGCAGGTTGCGGCCCAGAACCGGGCCCAGCCGAATCTGTTTGAGCTTTGCAAACGGTTCCGGAAATTCGCGGAACGTTGACTTGAACGTCTTTGTTTTGGTTTCTTCGACTTTCTCTTCGGTGTACGGAATCGCGTAGCTGTCGATGTCGTTAACCAGTTCCGTCAACCATTCCCGCCGCGCTTCTTTCAGTGCCTGTTTGCCGCTGGCATGTTGTTCGAATTTCGCCTCACCCGCTGACCTGGGCACGGCTTTGGAAAGCAGCTTCGCGAATCGTTTGTCGTTATGAACAAACATCGGATCGCGCGGGCGTTCGGGCATTTCTTCGACCGTTTGAGCCCAGCTGGACAGGTCGAACATCGATTTGTCCGTCGGGTCGGCAACCAGAATGTTTGATTCAAGAGCGTGGTCGAGCAGATCGACGTCGATCGTATTTTCCGAATGCAAATCGACCGGGATCCCGTCGGCTCGCAACCGATCGGCCATCCGATCAATTAGCCGAAACGCGGCCACCGGTGCGCCTCGTTTCAAGCGAGTGTGAAACCAGGCCGCAGGACTGTCTTTCGGTTTAGCTTCGTCGGGAACGTCCGTCTTCCATGCGTTCTCCAGCACGCCGATTTGATCCAAAAACGCCGTCCACTTCCACGTCGAACGCACCCAGTAGCCCCACTCGGGAATCATGTTTAGCACGAACCCGGCAAACTGCGAGTTCGTCTTCGCCAACTCGCGCGCCGTGTCGGTGTAGGATTCCCAAAACGATTCCGGCGCGCGGACCATCGCGGGGGCGTCGCTGATTTCCTGCAGGAACGACAAGTGTTCGGCGTCCTTGTCCAGTTTCGCGTTCTTGATGAGCCGATCCAGATCTTTCTTCATCGACGCGTACGGTGGCACGCCGCCCAGAGTTCGCCGCAGGCACAGCGTTCGGAAAAACTCCCACGCCTCCTTTGGCTTCTGCGTCTTCTGAAGTTCCTTGCCGTATTCGCTAAGCGTCTTAATCGACAGGCATCCGGCGAGCGCGAATTCCAGGAACGCGTCGCGCCGCATTTCTTCGTCGACTTTTAGCGCATGAACCTTCTCAGCCTCTCGCGCCTTGTTGAACGCGCGCGCTGCGTAGGTCTGGCTGCCGACATCCATGAAGATGCGGCCGACTTCCTCCCAGTAGCTGGGCAAAAAATGAGCCACACTGCGGCCCAGTTTTTCGCACGTTGAAGAGAAGGCTTCGTACGCATGGCCGGGTTTGCTTTTCGCTCGCCGGGCCGCCTTCTTCATCGACTTCACAAGCTGCAGAGCGTACTTCGCGTGCTTTGGATCGTTAATCAAAGCCCAGCCGGGAAACCCAAGCGCTTGCCGACGACGCTTGGCGACGGGGCCTTGGACTTCCGGTTCCCCAAAGCCCAGAAACTCCATTTCCAGGTCATCGCCCTGAGCCAGCTTGTCCGCCGACAAACGAACCACCGGCGTTCCCAGCCCCGGATGCGCATACACTCGCGCGCTGATGTCGTCGACGGGTTCTTTAGAACTGACTTTCTGCTTCGCGGTCAGCAGAGCACCGGCTTCGAGGAGTTGTTCGATCGCGCTCATGATTCTTTTTTCTCCTCCTCGATGTACCGCTTGCTGTAGATCGCGGCCGCCATGCGCAGACCTTCGCTGAACGCGACGGGGCCAACATCTTTCAGCTCAACAGCTTTCTCTTCGCTGTTCACAAACGACAAATCGCCCGTCCATGTTTCGTACTCCGGATCGCCTTCACCAATCCAGTAGCGAGCTTCAATCTGCGAACCGCCTTCGAACACCGTGCACGTCGCGCTCCCGCCGCGCACTCGATACCCCCGAGCCCGCGCGGCGCTGTTGGCGTGCGACAGCATTTGAAACTGACCGCCACCAAAGTCGCGGATGTTGTGTGTTCCTTCGAATTTCTTTGCGTCGTACTTCCATGTCTCACGGAACAACTGGTCGGTCTGTTGTTTGAGATCCAGTTCTGTGGCGAGTTCGCGGAAGTCGGACAATTCGTCCAGCAGAATGGGGTGCGGGATGGCAATCGTCTGCGACTTCAGCCACTGGGTTTCGCCATCCAGGTCAACGACACCGATGCCTTTCTTGTCATCAACACCACGCAGGAACCCCGCGCGATCCTGATCGAAATCGGACTTCGCCAGCGGCGCGACAACAACGTTTTCCAGGACACCACGCCAGGCCTCGTCGGCCCACACCGATGCCAGAACTTCGCGTGGAACCGGCAGCGACCGCAGCATCCAGGCCTCGGCCGAATCCGTACATTCCTGCCGATGCACGACAAGCCAGTCCCGCAGCGCAAGTAGTTGCTCAGCCAGTTCTGTTTTCTTCAGCGACGCCGGAACGGAAGCCAGCTTCTTCCCCTTCGCGTTCCTCGCGTACAGCCTCTTGCCCTTCAAAGCCAGGCAGTAGCCTTTGTCAGCAGGAAGCCAGCGGAACCCGTCTTCGACGATGACCCCTTGTGCCGCACCACCCGCGGCGCTGGTGTCCTTCGCCGATTCCGCGCTGGCCGCACGCTTGGTTTTCTTCCTCGAAGCCGCCTTCTTTTTTGATGCCACTTTTTTCTTGGCGGGTGGCTTCGCTGCCGCTTTCTTGCCGGCAGCCTTTTTCTTTACGGGGGCTTTCTTCTTTTTGGCAGCTGTCTTTTTCGTACTGGCCTTCTTCTTAGCAGCTTTCTTCTTCGCCATGAGCGCCTCAGAACTCAAGTTCAAGTGAGCCGCTTCGCGGCGTGTTTGTGTGCAGAGTCGATGCAAATGGAATTGCGTTGGTTCCATTGTGGGCTGCGTGGAGCAGTTTGCAATGCGGGCGTGGTACGACCCAACGTGATCACCAACTGCGGTCGGCACTTCGAGGCTGAGAAAAAATGGGTGGCCGGGGTTGGAGCGAGGCACGAGTGAAACCCCGGAACGTGATTCGAACGTTTCACTTGAATCGGAGCCCTGCTGGTTGATCGCACCGGGGTTTCCTTCGCAGGCTCAGTCCAACCCCGGCCACCCAAACGGTGATGGACCAAAAATTCACAGCCTTTCCGAGAAGTTCAAACACGGCGGGAGAAGCGAATTTCAGAATCAGTTGCGCAGTTTGGGCACGTAATCAAGCGACACGTTGGATGACAGTGGATCAAGTCGTCCTCGCCATTGCTCCAGAGTTCTTCCCACGGCGAAGTATCCGTACCCGCAATTACGGCAGGGAGGCCGAATTGAGCGTCGCATTTGGGACAGGCAAGGCAGGCGAACTCCGTGAACTGACGGCGCTCTACTAGTGCACCGATGACATTGGTTATGCCGATAAATGCTGCCGTAAGCGCGACAGCGATCAGGAGTGTGTAAAGGTATGCCATCAGAGAAGTCAGCGGCGGCTAACGGAAGGTTTTTACGACACCGCTTCTGATATCAAAGATGCGGCTTGAATTGTTGTGTGACCAGTGAGTCGTCAATACCCCGTGATTTCAGAGTAGATTGCAACCCCATCCGTATCAAAGTGGACGTAAACAAACGCGTCGTCCATCCCATACATGCTCCAGGAGCCAATGTAGTACGAGAATACTTCCGCTCCGCGAAGGCGGTGTCCCCCGGCGTCGGTCGCGGAAGTGAGTCTGTTTCCCGGTTCACCGAGCAAGTTGAGTACTTCCTGTTGGTTCAAGCCTCGAACGCGAGAAGCAACGTCACGGGCCATTGGAGCGCGGTCATGGTTCGAGACCGCAGCCCACCGATCTTGGTCGAAAGGGCGATCGTCAAACGGGTCAACCCAACGAGTGAACGCAACAAATGACGCGAGGAGTGTTGCCACGACCGCGGCAACGATCAAGAGTGTTCGAGTTGAGAATCGAATGTGAGGCCCTCAAGGTAGTCGCACAACAGAAGGCGAACTCGGTGCTGCGAGTGAAGTGTGGATCAACAACACGACACATTCAAACAGGTCAGCCTGTTTGCTTCTGCCCAGGAAGTCGAGATCTGGCATTGGGGTGAGAGATCCGTCAGTATGGCGACTCACCTATTCAAAGGCAGTGTGCTCATGAAGCTGTTCTATGCGTTGCTTTTTCTTCCTGCGATGTCGATCTGCGCTGGGGCGGAGGAACCGCCGTTTGTTGTGGTTCTTGGTGTGGCTCAGGATGCCGGGTATCCGCAGGCCGGGTGTCAAAAAGCTTGCTGCAAGCATGTGGCGAAAGATCCAGGGTTGCGGCGGTTTGCATCTTCGGTTGCTGTTGTTGATCCCGATACGAAGCAACGTTGGTTGATCGATTGCACGCCCGACTTCCGCGAGCAGCTACGACTGCTTGACAGCATTGCGCCGCCGGTCGCAGCTCAACCTCTGGACGGTATCCTTTTAACTCACGCGCACATTGGGCATTACTCAGGCCTGGTGCATTTGGGACGGGAAGTCATGGGAACGAAAGCGGTCCCGGTGTTCGCCATGCCGCGGATGCGCGATTTTCTGACGCAGAACGGACCGTGGTCTCAACTGGTTTCGCTGAAGAACATCTCGCTGAAAGAATTGAGCGCAGGCAAGACGGTTCAGCTTAACAAGCGCGTGTCTGTGACGCCGCTCTTGGTTCCGCATCGCGACGAGTTTAGTGAGACCGTTGGTTTTGTGGTGAAGGGGCCGTCGCGTTCTGTCTTATTCCTGCCGGACATAGACAAATGGGAGAAGTGGAAGACTCCTGTAGAACAGATACTGTCGAAGGTTGATGTGGCGTACCTGGACGGATCGTTCTTCACGAACGGCGAGATTCCGGGACGCGATATGTCGCTGATCCCGCATCCGTTTATTGAAGAAAGCCTTGCCCGGTTCGCAAAGTTGCCGAAGCCCGTTCGAGACAGGGTGCGGTTTATTCATTTGAACCATACGAACCCGGCGCTGCGGGCCGAGAGTGCAGCGGCGCGAACGATTCGGTCCAGCGGGTCACACGTTGCACAACAAGGCGAACGTCAGGAGCTATGAATGCTGGGCGATCTTCAGAACCCGAAGTGGATGTACCTGAAGGCCGCGCTGTTCTTATTCCTGGGCGCGTCTAGCGCGATACTGATCGTGCTTGATCGACCAACGGTGAAGACGGGGCTGTTGGTAGCTCTGGTGGCGTGGTCGTTCTCGCGGGCGTACTACTTCGCGTTCTATGTCATCGAGAAGTATGTCGATCCCAAGTTCCGATTTGACGGAATCACCTCGGCCGTGCGTTTTTGCCTACGCACGGATGGTTCGTCGGAAGAACCAAGCAAGTCAGCGGACTAGCGCGCGGCGGAGGGCACCTTCGGTGCGCGGTTGTCGCGCACACTTTTCCTAAGTACTAGCACCGACAGACTCACTTATGAACGGCCGATGAGCCTGAAAAGGCGGCTTCTCACTGTTCGGGCGACTCCTCGGATCGCTTCTTTCACACTGCCGCCAGCCAAAACACTTTGCATGTACAGCCGGAGTGCTCGTGCGTTCCCGTCGCGGGACGCGAACCAGGCGGAGCACGAAAACAGGTTCGCTCGCGCTTGGCGACGTTCAGAAGCGGACAATTCGAGAGCTCGTCTTGATTTCAGAGCCCTATCGAGTGTGGACTGGCGGGAACCGTGCATTGCGGCATGATTCGCAGTCATGCTGTCTGATCGCCAACGGTACAGCACAAGAGGTTCAGGCACCGCACCAACCTTGCGGTCGCTGTCGAGGTATCGCAACCAGAGGTCCCAATCTTCGCAACCGCGGATGGATGGCAACGAACCAAATCCACCGAGTTCTTCAAACGCACTTCGCTTCATCATAACACTGGAGAGCGTCATGATGTTGTCGTTGAGGATTTCGACGAAGATATCACCGGTCGGCATGGCTTCCGGATTGTGCTGAAGCGAAGGAAGGTCTGCCACATCGCCAATTGGGCGGACGTTGGTATAAACCAGTTCGACGTCTTGTTCGTCAGTCGCCGCAAGTTGCAGTTCCAGCTTTTCCGGAACCCACAGGTCGTCACCGTCTGCGAACGCCAGCCAATCGCCGCTGGCCACCGAAGCGCCGTTGTTCCTGGCGCTGCCAGGACCCTGGTTTGGTTGTTCGACCAATGTGACATCTGGCTGGGCTTTCAGGAAGCCGACAGTTCCGTCGGTCGAGCCATCATCGACTACGACGATTTCGATGTTCTTATGCGTTTGTGCGCGGATCGATTCGAGAGTCTCAGCGATGTACTCCAAACCGTTGTAGATGGGAATAATCACGCTCACGAGAACCTGTTGGTTCCCGGGCGTTTCAGTCGCTACGGGCACCTTTCCCGATAGAACTTCTGTCGCATGCGACGTAGTGGTCATGTCTGTTGTCTCGAATTACGCTCGTGCCCTGCATGGAACTTTAGCTCCTCATCGGGCCTAGTTGAACGAATTCCTACAGAACGTAAAGCCAAATCTGTGCGTTTTTTGCAATGGGCTGGCCTCTATGACACCCTCAGGTGTTCATGAGAGCGCTGCTGCCTGCTAGCTTTGTAAGAATGATCGCTAAAACCGTATTAACACTCCTACTAGCCAGCCAACAAGTTGGTGTCCCATCGGTGCGGAACCCCTTGCCATCGCAGGACTTGCTACGCGTTGGAGCAGGTCCGGCTGAACTGCAGGAGTTGCATCTGGACAGTCTTCGGATGGCTCGACTGGCCAGGCTGGATCAGCTGCTGGCCCTGACTGAGACGCAGCGAGACAGCGTGTTGAGAGTTTTACGAGAAGACGTCCGCAAGCCATTCCACGAACCGGGCGAGCGAGTTGGCACGCTGTTGAGAACCGAACGGCTGCGCCCGCTGTTGACCGCACAGCAACAGGCGGTCTTCGATCAGTGGCACAAGAACGGCGAACTACGACGCCGAGCGATCGACGCGACTGAGTGCCGCGCGGCTGCAAAGTTGCTGGCCACGCGTGTTGCCGAAGAACTCAAGTGCAGCGACGAACAACGTCGTCGGCTGGAGGTCGCCTCGATCGGTTTGGCGATCCGGTTTCTCAAACAGCCCCGAAGTCAGCAGCCCAGACTGACGCGGCAACTACTTGTGGAAGACGGAACCTACATTCCGCTGCTGGAAGAAATGCCATTCTGGTCGAAAGCCATCACGGCCACACTGTCGCCGGAACAGTTGGCAGCGTCGAAGAAGTTCAACGAAAGGCGAACGCTGTTTTATGCGAACGCAAATGCCACCGTCATCGCAGCCGATCTCGGTTCGGCTTTGCACCTGAAGAAGATGGAAGTGTCAGGTCTGCGAAAACTCCTGACGGAAGAACTCGCCAGGCAACGGCCCATGTTTCCGTTCCGCGAAGTCACCCACCCACTTCTCAACCTGACCGAACCCCGCCTGAAAGACATCGTGTCGGCCGATCACGCCAAGCGCATTGTCGAATTGGGAACACAGGAGCGGAAGCGGATTGAAAAGCTTGTCGAAGCATCAAAGACACCGACAAAAAAGTAAACAGGCGGAGGAGTCCGTGCTGAGAACTCTCCGCCTGCACTCCAAACTTTTGATCATAAACCGTCGCGGTGATTGTCGATCAAAAGTCTGAATCCGAAACAGGCTTCTGAGCGATAAACCCTTTGTGCGATCGCAGTCGCGATCCGGCAGGCGTCATCAACCGGACGTAGACGCTGCGCTCGATGTCATCGCTGAGTGTGCGGGCCGCTCCGCTGGCCATGACAACGTTGACCGACCCATAGTGGTTGGACGACAGATATGGGTTCGCTTCACCCGCATGCCTTCTGGCGTTTGGCATGGGGTCGATGTCTGGCAGGGTTGGCGGATTCTCAAAGTTGTCCGATCGCGCGTTCGGCCAGTCGATGGCGTAGATGAACGCGCAGTTTGATGGATCGGGGTTCGCCCAGTTGCCAGCAGCGCCGGCGTTGAGGTTCTCTCCGAGGAGGATTGTGTTGTCCGCTCCATCATGAATTTCGTCCAGGGTCAGACTGACGTTGTCCTGTCCCACATGCGGCCACGACATCCCCGTAGCACGAGTAATCGTGGTGTCCTGATGATCGACCCATGGGGCTGCCATCGTCGGGATGAGCCCGTCGTTGTCCCAATCCGCTGGAAGGCTGACTGGAGCATGCATCCTTGAGTCCGTTGGCCAGCCTCCTGTCATGCTGGGCGGAAACAATGTGGTCCGGGCGGCATCTCCATAACCCGAATTGATGACATAAGTCAGGCCACCAGGAACTCCGTTCGCACTGGGATCAGAAGGGCAAGTCAGGACCGACAAATTGTAGTACGCCAGTTCGGCGTTGGTTGCGTTGAAGCCGATGCTGTTCCAGTCCCAACGATCGGCGATGTCTCGTCTGTCGATGAAAGGCAAAGATGTCACAACCCAATTCGCCCCACTTGCCGGTGCGCATTCGATTTGGTGCTGGTCGGTGACTCCCGGTGGAATGATTTGGACGAACCGTCCATAGCCGGGCACTTTGCCCTTTTGCGCGTTGGCGTAGTTGTGAACGGCAACGCCAAGATTTCGAAGGTGGTTCAAACATTGAGTTCGCCGAGCGGATGCCCGTGCTTGTTGAACCGCGGGCAAGATCAGCGACATCAGTACGGCAATGATTGAGATAACAACAAGCAGCTCAATCAACGTGAACCCGGCACGATGTGAATTGCCATTGTTGCAGCGCGCAGCAGTTTTCATTCTTAGCTCCGATCTTCTGGAGGAATTCACCGCGTCGATGCTAGAAACGAGATGCTGAAGAAGTGTTCAACGGCTATCTGGAGTTTTTCTGGAACACGGCCGAAGTCAACTTGCGTGGTCTGGCGGATCCGGCTGCTGCCAGGCGCTCATGCCACCATCAACCAGCAGCATTTGCCCGGTCACATGTCGGGCGGCGTCGCTTAGTAGATAGACGGCCGCATCGGCGCAGACTTCCGGACCGGGAATGTTTCCGTTGGGAGTGTGCAGCGACATCCAATCGTGCAGCTTGTCGTCGTTTAGTGCGCCAGCAGTCAGCGGTGTTCTAAACAAACCCGGAGCCACCCCGTTGACTCGAATGTTGTGTGGAGCCAAAGAGACGCACAACGTCTTCACCATCATCTCAACTGCACCTTTGGATGTGTCGTACGCGGCGTGAGTCGGTTCGGCCAATCGCCCGTTAATTGAACCGATCATCAGCACGCGACCTTCGGTTCCATTTGTTGCCCAGCGCTTCGCGAACTGCTGGGTCATGAAGAAGTACGAATACACGTTGAGCTTCATGGTGCGATCGAAGATCTCGAACGGCATGTCCAGGAAATCGGTGTCGATGTAGGTTCCCGCATTGTTGACCAGCAAATCGATACGATTGTCGGCTTCGATGGCTGCCGTGAAAACGCTCTGGACTGCCTCGTCCCGATTGCCGATCAAATCTCCTGTGACGAATTTGACGTCAACTCCGCACTTTTCGCACTGCTGAATAACCGCCGCTGACCCGGCATCTTTTGACAATCCGTGCAGAACCAGGTTGGCTCCGGCTCGGGCGAGTCCAATTGCAATGGCGGCTCCGATTCCCTGACTGGAACCTGTCACAAAGGCTGTTCGACCGTCAAGCAGCTTCATGGGTACGCAGGCTTTCTGTGTTCTTCTGGGGAACCGGCATGATTCCCCGCTGGCTTGATTGGCGCGGTAGTTTTTTTGCGTCTAATGGTGCCTGCCGCTGGTGGCGGAAGTAACTTTGAGTGGGTCCAATCTTCCTGGTTCGACTGTGAAACGGCAATGGCTGAGACTGATAACGAAACCGAGTTTAAGTTCGATCTGAAGAGCAAGCTCTCCGGTCCGATTGAGAATTTAAGCCTCATTGAGCAGTCGTTGCTGTTCGCCGAGCTGGCATCGATTTGCTACTACAACGAACGCACCGTGAAGCCGATCATTGAAGAGCTTGGGTTCACGTCGTCAACGTACTACGAACGCGATGGGGCTCAGGCCTACATCTTCGCCGGCGAACGCGACACAGTCGTCGCCTGTCGCGGAACCGAACCCAACGAATGGAACGACATCCGCGCAGACGCCAACGCAACTTCCGCGTTGGCGGAAACGGTTGGCAAGGTTCACTCGGGATTCAAACAGGAAGTTGACGACCTGTGGCCGGAACTCGAAGCGACTTTGATTGATAACAAGCACACGCTGTGGTTCACGGGTCACTCGCTGGGCGGAGCGATGGCCACCATTTGTGCGGGGCGCTGTTTCCTGTCGCATATCGAATCAATGCCGGCCGGATTGTTTACTTACGGCAGTCCGCGAGTTGGCGATAAGCGATACGTCAATTACTGCGACATCAACCACATTCGTTGGGTCAACAACAACGACATCGTGACGCGCGTTCCTCCAGCGTGGCTGGGGTTCCGACACAGCGGGAAAGAAATGTACCTGGACGCCAAGGGCGAAGTTCGCAACGTCACCGGCATGGGTAGGATGAAGGATCGGTTCCGCGGCTTCTTCCGTGGGCTCAGGAAATTTAAGATCGATCACTTCTCAGACCATTCAATCGATGCGTACATTGAGTACATCAACAACGCGTACGAGAAGGAACAAGCCGAACCTGCAAAACGCGATGCCGGTGTTCCGTCTGGCAAGAAGTAGGCAATCGGTACAAGGTTGCGGACAGAGGAGTTGTGTGAAGGCGCCCTGGAATTGCCCGGGTTTCGCTTCCCGCTCCCGCCCCAGCGACTCAAAGTGAGCTGCTAAATTTTGTTCCCGATGCAACGTCCCTTGGTAAGGTTTTGAATGTCTCTTTCTGATGCCGATTCGGCACGCCTGGTTGCACTGGGCAAGGCTCTCATCAATCAGAACGCCGCGCGAGTCATTGTGGCTCCGAACGATACCGCCAGCGGATTTTGGTTTGGTGGAGGCAACATGGTGCAGGCCGCAGACGGTGGGCTGTACGTTGTCGGTCGCTATCGAAACGCAGGTGATTCGCGGCTGGGGATATCAGCCGGAACGCGCGGTCTTGAGCTGGCGATTTTTCGATCGACGGACGATGGGCAGTCGTTCGAGAAAGTCGTTTCGTTGGCGAAGTCGGACCTAAACGTTGGACGGCAGTCGGTTCTGTCGATTGAAGGAACCGCACTGCATATCGGGTCTGATGGAGTCCAGCTTTTCGTCTCAACAGAAAAGGACGGCGTCGGATATCCGTCCGGGTTCGAAAGTTATCTTAAGCCCGGAACCGGAGTCTGGAGCATCGACCGACTGGTAGCAGATTCGGTCGAAGGTTTGAAAGACGCCGAAGTTCAACCGTGCCTGGCCACAACCGATCCGGAAGTGCTGCACATCAAGGATCCGTTTCTTTACGAATCTGCCGACTTCCTGACGGTGTTATTTTGCAGCCACCCATATTGTTGGACCAGTTCCAACACCGGGTATTCGCACGTGGGCCCAGGGGGCGTGACGGAACAGGTTCACGACTTCTTCCCGCGAGGCACAACGTGGGACGTCGCGATGACTCGGACGACAGCGATTGTCGATATTCCGAGGTTGGGTGCGTTTTCATCGCAGGGCGGGCGGTTGGTGTTCTACGATGGTGGCGAATGCGTTCGAAACCTCGACGAACACAGCGAAGCCGTGAAACGACCTCGCGGCTATTCGTGTGAAGAACTTGGCGGCCTGGCCTGGATGCCAAGCGCCGGGTTCTCTGCTCCACAGCGACTGTCCAAATACGAAGCGATGTTTGTCAGCCCACACGGAACCGGCTGCAGTCGCTACGTTGACGTGCTTTCCACAGACAAGGGCATGTACGCAACGTGGCAGCAAAGCCAGCCAGATGGTTCTCAGCCACTGGTCATGAACTTCCTGCCCACCGACCAAATCGCGAGCATCCTGGAGTAACCGATGACCGTAGACGAACTCCTTGCCTCGGCGACCAACGACAGCGAACCACCAGCCGGCCTCAGCCCTGAAGCCGAAGCCCTGTGGCACACAAAGGCAGGCAACTGGGAAGCCGCCCACAACATCGCTCAAGACATTCACACCGCGATGGGTTCATGGATCCACGCGCATCTGCATGTGATTGAGGGCGACATCGGCAACGGTCGGTACTGGTACCGGAACGCAGATCGGCCAGCCAAGGGGATTGACGATCTCGACGGTGAGTGGCTTGATATCGCCGCAGAAGTCCTGGGGCAGCAGTAGAACATTTCAGGATCGCAGCGTTAGCGGATCGGTTCGTTCATCTCGGCCGCCGCCTCTCGTTCTCGTCGCAGCTCACGAATTTTCAATGTTGTGAGCATCGACACGGTCATCAATAGCGCTAGTCCCACGTTGAGAACCAGACCGGCAGTTGCGTGGACCCAGACTGCCTTTTGCCCTTTCGCTTTGAACATCGCGTACACAGCCATGCCGATTCCCGTCAGGATTCCCAGGACGATGAGTGACATGGAAAGAACAGCCGCGATGTGGCGATGAGCTTGGGGGAAGCTCACCAGGATAACCGCGTTCAAAGCGACCAGTCCAAAGGGCACGATCCACGATCGTCTTGCAATTGTACGAATACGAGGATCGGCGACGACGGGTGCAGCAGGCCCATCATCGTCAATAACAGGACGGTACGGGTTTACGCCCGCACGGTCGGTGTCCGCCACGGGCAACGGGGGTTCCTTTTGAACCCTCGGGGCTGTGAAAGGTTCTGCAATCGCGGGCTGTGTGGTCTCACTTGCTACTTGCGGCTCGGCTTGCGTCGTGGTCGCAACGCCCGCGATTGGTTTGCGGCACGATGGACAAAGACCTTCGGCCGTCGACTGCACCCGGATGTTGCAGTTATCGCAAGCGACAATGGCCACGCCTATTTGTCCTTCAGGACTTTGAGTTCAACCTTTCTGAACTCACACGGATGGCTTTCGGACTGCAGGGAAATTGTGCCTCCGGTCAGCAGTTTCTTACCGCCGTTTTTCTTGATGAGTTCGGCAACGTGGTTCGCGCCGCCGCCGACATTCCTGCCGCGGGCGTCCAGTTGCGGCTCCTGGTATTCCAGAACGACCTTACCGTCCACTTTGTGCCGAATCACTTCACCGCCGCGGACTTCGACTTCAATCTTGACCCATTGGTCTCCGTTGTAGGTCTTCGATTTTGAATCCAGGCAATGGCGAGTGTGCAACTTGCCGTTCATCATGACGTTCGTGCCTGGCGTGCACAGGTTAAGCGTCGGGCGAGTTGTCTTTTGCGGGTAACCGCCCAGCAACTGGACCTCAATCGACGCAGGAAAGTCCTGATCCTTCGCCATGCCGCGGGGGTCTTCTCCGTGAAGCATGAGTCCGCTGTTTCGGATGGCCCAACCAGGTCCACCCTGAATCTGCTTGCCCGTGAACCGGTACTCGACTCGCAGGATGTAGTTCGAAAATTTCTTCTTGTAGAACAAGTGGCCAAAGCGTTCTTTGAACGGGCCGTCGTACTTGTCGTACGCAACTTTCAAAACGCCGTTCTCGACCCGAAACGTATCCGCAAAGTTCTCACCAGCCTCGTGGTATCGAATCTTTGGAATCCAACCGTCCAGGTTCTTCCCGTTGAACAACTGAATCCACTCGCTCTTTTTTTCTTCGCTCTTCTTCTCAGTTTTTTGACCAGCGTCCTGTTTCGGTTCAGTCGCGGTTTGTCCAAACGCCAATGACGAGGTGACTACCAGGGCAGCGAGAGTAAGCGTGTAACGTTGCATTCTTCGGTTCCAATGAAAGCCAGGTTCTGGAACTTCGATCGTACCCGCGGATGAGAACGCAAGCCAGCGTCGACCGAACGAAGGGCCTTTCGGTCTCGCCGCCCACGACCAAGTCACCGACCGCAAAGGCAGGAGCTGCTGTACTTAAGTAGAACGCTCATAGAGCCCCGTCCACTACGTCAGAAGACCACGACCTCGCCGTCCAACCGGGTCAGCGGCCACCAACCTCAGTTACGCCACCCACCGGATACCGATGCAACGGAACGTTGCCTACTTGTTGATGACGGGCAGCAATTCGGCTTGAATTCGTTTGGCTTTCTCTGCGTCGGTTTCATCGCTGTGGCAGGCGGCTTTGTTGTCGCTGCCGGCAACGGCGTTCTTCGTCTTGGACGCCAGCTTGTGGATTTCAGCCGGGCTTAGGACACCGCGTTTTTCGAGGATCTCTTTCTGTTCGTCGGAAAGAGCCGCTGAGACTTTCGCTTTGTCCCACTGGTAGTCGTCGTCTTTCCCGGACATGAATTCGTTGATCTCTTTCGAGATACGAACGCTGCACCAGTCGTGACCACACATGGCGCAGAAGTCGGTATCGACGTCCAGGTCTTCGTCGTGGAACGCGCGGGCAGTGTCGGGGTCGAAGCTGAGTTCGAAATGCTTCTCCCAGTTCAACGCGGCGCGGGCTTTGGTGAGTTCGTCGTCGCGGTCGCGTGTACCGGGAATTCCCAGAGCGACGTCGGCCGCGTGCGCGGCGATCTTGTAGGCGATGCAGCCCTGCTTAACGTCGTCCTTCTTCGGGAGACCGAGGTGTTCTTTCGGAGTCACGTAGCACAGCATGCTGGCTCCGTGATAGCCGGCGGATGTCGCGCCAATGCAACTGGTGATGTGGTCGTAGCCAGGGAAGATGTCCGTGACCAACGGGCCAAGCACGTAAAACGGTGCGCCGTGACACATCGTTCGCTGTAGTTTCATGTTGTATTCGATTTGGTCGAACGGAACGTGTCCCGGACCTTCAACCATGACCTGCACACCCTTCCGCCACGCGCGTTCTGTGAGTTCGCCGATGGTGGAGAGTTCTGACAACTGAGCCTGGTCGGTGGCGTCTGACAAACCGCCTGGGCGGAGTCCGTCGCCGATTGAAAACGTGACGTCGTATTCACGCATCACATCGCAGATGTCTTCCCACAATGTGTACATCGGGTTTTGCTTGCCGTGCGTGATCATCCACTTGGCCAGTAGAGAACCGCCGCGGCTGACGATGCCAATCAAACGATCCTTCACGTACTTCAGGTGTTCCTGCAGAACGCCCGCGTGGATAGTGAAGTAGTCGACGCCCTGCTCTGACTGTTGCTTAAGCGTGTCGAGGATGATCTGTCGGTCGAGGTCTTCGATGCGGCGGCCGATGATCATCGAGTAAATCGGAACCGTGCCGATGGGGACCGTACTGTTTTGGATAATCGCTTCACGGCAGGCATCAAGGTCACCACCGGTGGACAGGTCCATGACCGTGTCTGCGCCCCAGCGTTCGGCCCACTGCAGTTTTTCGACTTCTTCATCGGTTCCGGACGAAACCGGAGACGCGCCCATGTTCGCGTTAATCTTCGTCTTCGACGCGCGACCGATGGCCATGGGGTCCAGCTTGTGGCCCAGGTGAACCTTGTTGGCCGGGATCACCATGCGACCGGCGGCGACTTCGTCTCGAACCTGTTCCGGCGTGAGATGTGGTTCGCGAGCGGAAACGCGTTCCATCTCAGGGGTGACGGTTCCCAGACGTGAGAATTCCAGTTGGGTGACTGGCTGGAAATCGGCGGGCGTTTCCCAGGCTTCGGCGCACTCGTAGTTGTTCTCGAAGCCGGCCTTCATGGTCCAGTCTTCGGGCATGAAGTCCCAGGCAGTTTTGTCTGATGGGGTCGGCATGCCGGGCGTGTCGGGCGATGCAAATGTGTAGCTGCCGGCTTTGCCAGCAGCGATATTTGGAGTCTTCGCGAAGCTTCCGGGCGTTGTTCCTGCGTTGGTAGACGACGGATTGTGCCCCCCCAGGATCTCAGCAGGAGTGGTTCCGTCGAAGTTTGTGGTGTGGGTATCGGTCATGGCTTACCAACGAGACTAATTTACGCTCGGGATCGGGCGATCTGCCCAAAACCGCGATTTAGTGTATTTGACTACTCGGCCAATAGTAGGACCGTGCTGAGGCTCCGGCAACGATCCGGGCATCACCAGTTTCAATGCCAGCCCCGGGAAGGTGCCCTGGTGCAGCGACGTTGCGGTTGAATCGGGTCTCAGATTGACTCAGAATGCGTCTCCAAATCCGCGGTTCCGACCGAAAAGATGCCAGAAATGATCTCGACAATTGAACGAGCCGAACAACTGAAGAACGAACTCACCGATAAGTGGGTCACCGTGTCTGCAGATATTCCCGAGCTTCGACGGTTCTCTGAACTGACCGGTAAGGTCAAAACAGTCAACATGAACTGCCGCGCATTGGTTCAGTTCGACAGTGCCGAAGACATTAGCTGGTACGACATCGACCCATCTTACCTGACCGTCGTTGACGCTCCACGCGAGAAGAAGAAGGCCGCGCCTGCTGCCAAGAAAGCGGCTCCGGCTGCTGGCGGTGCGAAGGCAAAGTCAACAAAGGGCATGAGCCCACTGGAAGCCGCGCGAGCACAAGGTGGTGGCGGTGCTGCGAAGCCAGCTGCAGGCAAGAAGCTCTCGCCGTTGGAACAAGCTCGGCAACAAGGTGGAGGCGGAGATGCCGCTCCTGCCAAACCAGCTGGGAAGAAGTTGTCACCGCTTGAAGCCGCACGAGCTCAGGGGTCTGGTGGTGGAGCAGCCAAGCCGGCCGCAAAACCAGCTGGTGGCAAAAAAATGTCTCCACTGGAAGCCGCTCGAGCACAAGGCGCTGGCGGTGGAGCCGCGGCTAAGCCAGCAGCAGCCGAACCAGAACCAGCCAAGGAAGAACCAGCCGCCGAAGCCGCTCCGGCAAAAGCTGAGCTAAGTGCTGAAGACGCGAAGCTGTCGAAGATCGAACTCGCTCGCAAGCAAGGTCCGTTCAAAGGCTAGCCATCAACTCCGGCGACCGGAGTGTGTTCTGCCTGCAGCACGTGCCGCAGCATGGCGCCGGCGGCAGAGGTGCCGCTAAGGAAAGCGGCCTCGACACGGTTGCCCAGACACCAGTCGCCGCAGACGACAAGTTGATTCGATTCGTCCAGCAGGAAACCTGACTCCAGATGGCTTACGGGGTTTGCAAACCGCCAGCGGTGAGCGACTGCGTGAAGTGGTTGATGGTGTTTCGTATTGGTCACCTTGTAGAACTCGGACAGCAGCAAGTCGCGAACTTCATCTGGTTCCAGTTCAATATTCTCAGCCGACCAGTCAGCACTCGCGTGAACGACCCAGCAGTCTTCGGCCATCTCTCGCGACGGTTTGGACGAGTCGCGAGCCATCCACGAGATCACCGAGTTCTTTACGAACACGCCGTCGGCGGGAAGGTCGATGCGGTCAGAAAATGCGAACATCCCGGCCCAGCATGGAGCAACGGATGTGGCGGTAATTTCTTGCGTTAGTGGCGTCGAAGAACCAAGCAATTCAGCGGCTTGCGTGGGTGGAATGGCGACGACAACGAAATCAAACGAACCGGCGGATTCACCAGCGGCCGACAATTGCCAGCGGTCAGTGCGTTCCAATCCGTCGATCTTCGTTTTACCAACAACCTTCACATCGCGGGCAAGGTGTTTGCAGATGGCGTTCATTCCGGGAACGCCGACGAAGCGGTTAGACGAAACTCGATCGGTAATTGTCTGGCCGTCCAGTTCAACAATTTTTCCGTTCCATGTCTCGACAATGCCAAAGTCATGCCACGCATCCACGTAGCGACGGAAACGTTCGTCTTTCACTGTGAAGTATTGGGCTCCGTGGTCAAACCGGAGTCCGGTATCGGTTCGACGTGACGACATGCGACCGCCAACACCGCGGCCCTTGTCAAAGACGGTGACATCGAATCCATGATCAACCAAAATCCGAGCTGCGACCAGCCCCGACATTCCGGCTCCGATGACGGCGATGGTTGGCATCGATGGAAGCAGTGGTCGCGTTGTCTTAGTAAGGTAGTCGTCCGGGTCGAGTCGCCTGGCGTGGTCGCGAGTCGGTCGTGGGCGAACCGTCCCGATCACGTCTTTTGGCGGCTTGAATGGTCTGTCGAACTGCCCGAGGCACCAAAGTAGACCGCCATAGGACGCCGGATCACGCCCATCCAATGCGTAGCGATGGTTCAGATCGATCATCCTTGCCAGTGTCGATTTGGCATCAGGCGTCCAATTCAGGAACGCTTTGCCCCACGTCATGCGGACGTTGTTGTGCAGTTCGCCATGCATTAACAACGACTTTTGCGCGGCATCCCAAATGGCATCGCCGGTCATGCCACGTGCGAGAGTTTCCCAATCGAACAAAGCCGGGCGTTCGTCACCTTCGTGATCTGCCAGTGTTTCCACAGCCCAGTTTGGAATCGCCGACAACGATTCGTGATCACGCTGATAGAAACAGAACGCCCACGCCAGTTCGCGCCAGATTAGCAACTCGTCCAGGTACTTCTCTGCCCCCTTGCCGCCAAACTGCATTGCCTCACGCGCAATTCGAAACGGTGACACCATTCCGAAATGCAAGTACGCCGACATACGGCTGACGCCATCGATCAGTGCGTTGTTGCGACGTTTGGCGTACCCTCGCAGGCCGCTCTCTTTGAACTGATCCCAACGCGCGTACCCGGCAGTCGAACCGCCGCGAGTATGCGGAACCGGCCCGACTGCATGGTCGATTTTGCAGTCTGCAATCAACTTTGCAGTGTCAGCTGCTTGCAGGTCGAGCGGTTCGAACGGCAAGTCGTTTGGGACCAGCCCGTCGCCGTCGTGTGGAACGTCTTTCGGTTCTAGCCCAAGCCGTTCGTCATAGAGTTGACTCGTCGCGTCACGATACGCGAACGCGCGAGTGTGGGCTTTGCCGACCAACTGCATCGGTACGACACAGCTTGCATCTACGGCCTGAATTGGTGTGGCGGTTCCTTCTGCAAGGCGTTCCAGCCATTCAACAATCGGACTTACCGGCACATCTTCCGTAATGACAATTGCGGCACGATCGGCAAGCGTTCTCAGGTGTGCGCCGCGATGTTCTTCGCGTTCCAGATGGAACACATACGGCACACCGCGCGTGGCAAACTCACGCTGCACATCGCGAGCTCCTTCCAGCATGAACGTGTGCAATCTATCCGACGCGTATGGGTAGCGTTCAGAAATCGCATGGTAAACCAGCAGCGGTTTGCCTAACTGTTTTGCGCTCAGCAGCGCGACGTCGAGCGCCGGATTCTCAAGCGCTCGTACCGCGTTGTGCATCCAGTACAGAACAAAATCACCGTCGCGCGGTTGATCGGCGTTCGCGACGTCACGCGTGCGACCGCGCAGCCATAGAGAATCTTCAAACGAATCAAACAGGTTCAGAGTGTGTTCGGGCATCCCTGATGGTAGGCGTGCACGCGATGTTTTCGAGTGTCAAAACAATGTCGCCTGCGTCCGGCTGGATGACTACGAAGCCGCGCGTAATTCATCAATCTTCTGCAGAACCTGCTCCGACTCAGCAGTCTTGTCTGCGTAGGCGATAATGTCACCGTTGCGTTGCAGGTCACGGGCTTCGACCAGCAATTTCTCGTACTGTTTTTCCAAAGCCGCGACCGGATCTTTCTTGAACCAATTGAGCATGTTTGTTTCCAACTGAGGGGCCGTTATGAAATCGCATCCGTCACGGTTATAGACCTCGGCCGGCTTTGTGACTCAAAATTGCCTCCGTTCATCCGAAGATGAAGTCATGGTGGTCCGATTAGTCGGAACAGACGACCAGCCATTTGTTGCACGGAACGCTTAAAGCCGCACTTGGTGAAAGCAAACAAGATGAAGAACACGAACCATCTGACTGAAGCCGATATCAGCCGGATTATCATGATGGCGTGGGAAGATCGGACCAGTTTTGATGCCATCCAGCAGCAGTTTGGGCTCACGCCAGGCGACGTCATTAAGCTCATGCGCCGTGAGATGAAACCACGTTCGTTCAAAATGTGGCGAAAGCGAACGGCCGGCCGCACGACGAAGCACGAAGCCCAGTTCAACCAAACCGAACGTGGCAAACAACCACGCCGCTTTCGAGCGAAATCCCAACGCGGCTAGCGACCCGGTTCGGAAAGGAACCGTCCCGGCCGTTACACTGAAGTGTCCTGCGTGGGTAATGGTATCGAGTGGTGAATCAGCAATGCTTTGAAATTGAAGTTGGTGACGACTTCCAACTTCGGCCGACGTTTCGGTTGGCCGCGATGGGTTCGCGAGATCTGACGTGTCGAGTCACGGACGAACAAATTACGCAGACGTTTGTGACGCCGCAGGGCCTCGTAATCCTAACCGCGGACGTTGCGAATGGGATTGCTGATTGCACCGTGCAGGGCGACGGGGCAGAGTACCTCGCTCCACAAATGGCCAACTACTTTGGCGCGAGTGATTCAGTGGTTGGTTTCACCCCAACAGGAAAAGTGGAACGACTCGCGAAGCAATTTGCTGGAACCAGGCTGCCGCGGAGTCCGGTTCTGTTTCATCGGCTTGTTCAAATTGTTCTGCAACAGCTTGTCAGTTGGGAAGACGCCGCAGCCACCTGGAATAGTATTGTCCGCACCTACGGAACGCCGGTCGCAGATAGCGCGCAATTCAGTTTGGATCCGGAGTCGGAACTCTTCTTCGCTCCAGAACCGAAACGCCTCATTGAACTCGGCTACTACGACCTCGTCGCGTGCGGCGCGATTCCGAAGCAGGCTCGATTGATTCTGCAATTGGCGAAACAGGCCGGACGGATCGAACTACTCAGCGCCGACCCGCCGAAGTTGATTCGGTTCCTTGAACAGATTCGAGGAATCGGTCCGTGGAGTATCGCGTGCCTGCGAGGCTTCGTACTGGGCGACCCCGACGTCCTGATTACTGGCGACTATGGAATGCCGCACTACGTGTCATGGTTCCTGGAAAAGAAACCGCGCAGTGACGATGCTGAGATGGAAGTTCTGTTGTCGCCTTTTGCTGGCCATCGTTTTCGGGTGCTGCACATGATTATGCAAAGTGGAATCAAACCACCGCGCTACGGCCCCAAAATGCGAAGTAACCGCTGGAAGAACAAACCGTGGTAGCGAACGGACCGTGCTTTCATCGCTGCGGTCGTTATGATTCCGCGGTATGCTGGGCGGGTCCTGAATTTGACTACCGAGACGGCCCGAGATGATCCGACACCTCGCAATTCTGCTGCTCACAACTTGCTTTCCGCTCTCGGTGCTGGCGCAAGCTAAGCCAGCGGAAGAGCCAGCGATGCTCAAGTGGGGCGAACTCAAAGGCGCTCCGTTGCCGGGTGAGCTTGGAGTGGCCGGACCGTTTGCTGGCTATCACAACGGGGCGCTGATTGTGGCAGGGGGAGCCAACTTTCCGAACAAGCCGCTGTGGGAAACCGGCAAGGTTTGGCACCCAACGGTGCAGGCTTTGTGGTCGAACCCATCTCAGCCGCTGTACTGGACCGACTGTGATCCACTACCGCGCCGACTTGCTTACGGAGCAGCAGTGTCGACCAAAGATGGCGTGTTGTGCATGGGCGGTTGCAACGACGAAGCCGTCATGGCGGCCGATGGTGTAACGGTCGTTGAATCGCAGCCGGCGTACGCGGATGTGTTTCTGCTTAGCTGGAACGATAAGTCGCAGACATGTTCGATGAAGGTGTATCCGTCTTTGCCGGAACCGGTTGCGTTCGGCGCGGCGGCGCTTGTGGGGAACACGGTTTACCTGGCCGGCGGGCAAACTGGTTCCGGGTTGGAGACCGCCACCAATCGTGTTTGGTCTTACGATCTCAATCAGGGTGAGACGGGCAAATGGAAAAGTGTGAAACCGATTCCCGGTCCGACTAGAGCGTTCAACATCACTGCGGCTCAGCACAACGGATACAACGACGCGCTGTATGTGATGAGCGGGCGGCGAATGGAAGGCGAAGAAGTTCAATTCCTCAAAGACGTTTGGGAATACACGCCGGCGACTGATTCGTGGCGGCAGCGGAAAGACATGCCAACTTCCATGATGGCGGGAACCGGGGTCGGCTACGGGCAAAGTCACATTTTTGTATTGGGCGGCGCCGATGGTTCGATGTGGGGTAAAGCTGATGAGCTGAAAGACAATCATCCCGGTTTCCCAAAGCGATCGTACGCCTACCACACGATTACCGACACGTGGATTGATGCTGGTGAAACGCCTGCGAATCACGTGACCACGATTGCCGTGAACAACAACGGCACCATCTGGATCCCCAGCGGTGAAGTTCGACCGCGCGTGCGTTCGCCCAAAATTTGGCGCGTGTGGCCGGTGCGGACCAAGCGCGACTTTGGTGCGGTGAACTACATTGTTTTGTTTGGGTACCTTGCCGCGATGGTGGGCGTGGGTCTGTACTTTGCAAAGAAGAACACGGATACCGATGCGTTCTTCCGTGGTGGCAAATCAATTCCCTGGTGGGCGGCCGGGTGCAGCATCTTTGCAACGATGCTGAGTTCTCTGACATACACCGGCGTGCCGTCCAAGGCGTTCGCTCAGGATTGGGTCTACGCGGTCGGGAACGCGTTGATTCCGGTGGTCGCGATCATAGCTGTTTTTGTCGCGCTGCCGTTTTTTCGGCGGATCGATGCGACCAGTGCGTACGAATATCTTGAGAAGCGGTTCAATCGTTCTGTGCGATTGTTCGGCAGCGCCAGCTTCACGCTGTTCCACATTTTCCGGATGGCGGTTGTGATGTCGCTGACAGGGTTAGCTCTGGCCGTCGCCACGCCGCTCACGCCTGCGCAATCGGTGCTATTGATGGGTGTGCTGAGCGTCATTTACTGCACGATGGGCGGCATTGAAGCTGTCATCTGGACGGACACAATTCAAACGGTGGTGTTGCTGGGCGGTGCGTTGGTTGCGTTCGTGATGTTGATGAGCGGAATTGAAGGCGGCTTTGCCGGGTTCGTTTCAACAGCTTCAGAATCCAACAAATTCAACATCGCGAACCTGCACTGGAGCGCGACCGACACGCAAATTGCCTTGTGGGTCATCATC
The DNA here is from genome assembly GCA_964485095.1 of uncultured Planctomycetaceae bacterium. Classification (GTDB taxonomy): domain Bacteria; phylum Planctomycetota; class Planctomycetia; order Planctomycetales; family Planctomycetaceae; genus CAYNWT01. The sequence continues at coordinate 49,438 of CAZAIB010000020.1, forward strand.
GCCGGCGGCATCGCGCAGAATATTTCGTCGTACACCGCCGATCAGGCTGTGGTTCAACGCTACATGACCACGTCAGATCAAAAGCTGGCCGCGCGATCGATTTGGACCAACGCGCTACTGGCGATTCCGGCCACGCTGCTGTTCTTCGGAATCGGAACCGCGCTGTTCGCGTTCTATCAGTCGCACCCGGAGAAGCTGGATCCTCGCATGACGACGGACCAGGTGTTCCCGCTGTTCATCGCCAGAGAAATGCCGATTGGTCTGGCCGGGTTGATGGTCGCCGGAGTCTTCGCGGCCGCGCAATCGACGGTTTCGACCAGTATGAACTCCACAGCCACAACCATCGTCACTGACTTTCTGCGCCCCTTCGGCGTGTTCGAAACCGAATCCAGTTACCTAATCGCCGCGCGGTTCTTCACGTTTGCCATCGGCACGCTGGGGACCCTGTTGGGGCTCATGTTTGTGAACCCGGAAATCAAATCTCTGTTCGACCAGTTCATCAAAGTCATTGGCCTGTTCATGGGAGTGCTGGGCGGCCTGTTTGTCCTGGGAGCGATGACCAGGCGAGCCAACGGGCCCGGCGCGTTGGTGGGCGCGATTGTTGGAGCCGGCACGATGTTCTGCCTGTGGAAGTTCACGAAGATCAACGGGTATCTTTACACCGCCGCTGGTATTGGAACCTGCTTCGTAGTTGGGTACGCCGCAAGTCTGCCGTTCGGACAGACGAAGAATATCGATGGGCTGACGGTGTACTCGAACGGCGCCGCTGCGGGCGACAGTTCAAGCGTGTGAACAAGATCCAACCGCGCATGCGTGTGGATGAACGGTTGAGTCGCTATTCTAGGGTGCTCGCGAAAGGCGTTGCGGTTCCCTCCGCACCCGTTGCGATTTACGAAGCTCACCTCCCACCTTGCAGGAACTCAATCCATGAAGTTCACACGTCTTTGTTTCGCGCTGCTAATGCCGCTCGCGATTGCGTCGTTCGCTCAGGCTCAGGAAGAGCCGAAGAAAAGCGGGCTGCCCCCCGAAGGTTATGACCATTCAGAAACCGATCCGATACCTGGTCAACGCTGGAATGTTCATGACAAAGATCGCCCGGAACCTGGCATCATTACACCGGGAACCGCCAGCACCGCGGATACTCCGGGTAAGGCTCCATCAGATGCGGTCGTGTTGTTTGACGGAACCGATCTGAAGCACTGGCGATCCGGCAACGGCGAAGACGCCAAGTGGAAGGTCGAAGACGGTTACATGGAAGTTAACGGAACCGGAACCATCAAAACGGCCGAATCGTTTGGTAGTTGCCAGTTGCACGTCGAATGGGCTTCACCGGCTGAACCGAAGAACAAAAGCCAGGGTCGCGGCAACAGCGGCGTGATGTTAATGGGCAAGTACGAGATTCAGGTTCTGGATTCGTTTAACAACCGGACATACTCAGACGGCCAGGCATCGGCGATTTATGGGCAGTACGCACCCATGGTCAACGCCTCGCGCGGTCCGGGTGAATGGCAAACATACGACATCATCTTCGACGCGCCGGAATACGCTGACGGCAAGTGCACGAAGCCGGGGTACCTAACGGTGCTGCACAACGGTGTTTTGGTTCATCATCACAGAGAAAGCCTTGGGCAGGTCTCGCACAAGTTTGCTCCAAAGAACAACCCTCACGCGGCGAAGCTACCACTACAACTGCAGGACCACGGCAACCCGGTTCGGTTCCGCAACATCTGGATCCGTCCGCTTAAGACTTCAACAGAACTTGCTAAAGCAGACATGGCCATGGCAGCAGGCGACGCAGTCGGAGAGGCTGTTTCAGCTAAAGAGTTCAAAGTGATCGACGTCGAGTTCAAGACAACGAAGGGCAATTTCGTTGTCGAAGTCCATCGTGAGTGGTCGCCGATAGGTGCTGACCATTTCATTGATCTTGTGACGCAGAACTTCTACGACAACGTTGGTTTCTTCAGAGCCGTGCCAAACTTCATGGTGCAGTTTGGCATTAGTGGCGATCCTGAGATGCAAAAGAAACTGGGTGAAGAAAACATCAAAGATGATCCTGTTGTGCAGTCCAACAAGCGTGGCTTCATTACTTATGCCAAGACAGGCGCACCGAACTCACGGTCTACGCAGTTGTTCATCAACTTCAAAGACAACACCTTTCTCGATCGCCAGGGCTTCGCTCCATTTGGTCAGATCAAGGGCAACGGCATGGAGGTTGTGGACAAGATCAACCAGGAGTATGGCGAACCGCCACGTGATGCGCAGTTCCGTTTGAAGGAGAAGGGTAACGCTTACCTGAAGGAAGAACTTCCAAACGTTGACTATCTTCAGAAGGCAACGATTATCGCCGTCGATGGCAAAAAGATTGACGCCAGCATGATTCGATTCCGCGACGGCAAGATGTTCAAGAAGCAGAAGTAGGCTTCGATCCGGGTTAGAACCAGCAAGGCTGTTCGGGAAACCGAGCAGCCTTTTCTTTTTTGCACTGATCGCGAAACCCTGGATGACAGGCGGTAGCCGGCGGGCTGCCGAATCCTTCGATGGATTAGCCCCCAATAACTCCCGCGATGGATTCGAAGTTGCCCTTCAGAGATTCGTAAAGCGGGCCGTATTCCGGGTAAGCCTTCGCGTATGCCTTCTTAGTTTTGGCGTCAGCTTTGGTTGTCGTAACGACACGGATCGTGGCCGAACACGCTTCCACGACATTCTTGTAGGCGCCGGTTCCGGCAGCGGCCAGCAAAGCCACTCCGTAAGCAGGCCCTTCTTCTGCGTTGATGGTCACCACTTTCTTGCCGTAAACATCGGCCTGCATCTGTCGCCAGAATTTGCTGCGAGCACCCCCGCCCGAACAGCGAACCTCGCGCACCGGAATCTGCATACCTTCGATAATCTCCAGGCAATCCTTCATCGCAAACGTCGCGCCTTCCATAACCGCGCGAGCCATGTGTGATCGACCGTGACGCAGGCTTAGTCCAACCCAGGCGGCTCTGGCGTACGGATCGGCGTGAGGCGTCCGTTCGCCGGTGAGGTATGGAAGGAAATACAGACCTTCGCAACCTGCCGGAGCGCTGGCGGCTTGCTTTGTGATGAGTTCGTACGGGTCGATCTTTTTCTTCTTCGCTTCCGCGATCTCCTGCTGACAAAGTTGGTTCCGATACCACTGCAACGACCCGCCCGCCGACAGTACCACGCCCATCACGTGCCATTTGTCTCGAACGGCATGACAGAACGTATGCACGCGTCCGCCCGGATCGATTTGAACCTCGTCGCTGTGCGCGAAGACGACACCGCTGGTTCCCATGGTGGCTGAGATACTTCCGCGCTTCACGATTCCGTTACCGATTGCTCCCGCAGCCTGGTCTCCACCACCGCCGACGATGGGAACGCCGACGTTCAAGCCGAGTTCTTTGGCGGCGGCCGCGTTTAGCGTTGAGCTCACGTCTTCGGACTCATAGACCGGTGGCAGCAGACTTTTGTCGATTTCAAGTTTCGATAGCAGCGGTTTGCACCACTTGCGTTTCTTCACATCCAGCAGCAGCGTTCCGGATGCATCGCTGACTTCTGTCGCAAACTCACCGCTTAGCAGAAACCGGACGTAGTCCTTGGGCAGCAGGACCTGTTTTGTTTTCGCGTAGTTGCGAGGTTCGTTGTTCCGTAGCCACAGAATTTTTGGAGCCGTGAACCCGGTCAGCGCGGGGTTGGCGACCATCTTGATGAGTTTGGCTCGACCACCGGCCTTCTTTTCAATCTCGTCACATTCCGCTGCCGTTCGCTGATCGTTCCATAATAGCGCGGGACGAATGACTTTGTTGTTCTTGTCCAGAAACACGCTCCCGTGCATCTGGCCGCTAAGGCCAATACCGCTCACCGACGCGGCTTTGATCTTCCCGCCTTTCAGGACTCGTCGAACGCTTTTGACGGTCGCTTTCCACCAGTGAGCCGGTTCTTGTTCTGACCAACCCGGCCTGGGACTTGAGAGCGGGTATTCTTCCGTTGCTGACGCGAGGATCTTGCCGTCCTTGCGCATCGCCAGTGTTTTGGTTCCGCTGGTCCCAATGTCGATTCCCAGAAACACGCTCATGGTGTGACGCCTCGCTAAATGTGCTGCCAACTCGAACTCGACAGTGTACCGCTGGCGTTAGGGAAACACAGCGAACCCGTCATTAATGTGGTGGGCTTCTGGCGTTCAACTGGTGGCTTTGCATGTTGCCGACTACTATCGCGGTACGTTCGTTTCAAACACACAACGGCGCCGCAACGAGAAGCAGGATGCGCGAAGACACAATTGGTCGGCCGATGGAGATCCTCATGATTGAGGACTCACTGTCATCGGCGCGGCTCACGATGGGTGCTCTGAAGAAGAGCGAAGTCGAACACCGCATGACCTGGCTGCAGGATGGAGCCGAGGGGGTCGAATTTCTGACCCGCGCGGGCAAGTACCTGAAGGCTCCACAACCGGATCTTGTGTTGTTGGATTTGAACCTGCCCGGCCGCGACGGCCATGAGGTTCTGCGCGATATCCGCGGCGATGATCGCCTGAAGCAAACCGCTGTGGTGATACTCAGCGCTTCTGACGAACCCGAAGATCACCGCCAGGTCGAAGAACTTGGCGTGCAGAGTTACCTGACCAAACCTGTGGACATGGACGAGTTCCTGCGCGTGGTTCAGGAGGTTCGGGCGTATTGGAAGGCGAACCAGATTGGACCTGAGTAGCTACAAGCAGTCGTTCAGGTCTGGTGCTTGAGGAAATTCAGGATCGCCACGGCAACATCGTCAGTGTGCGTTACCGCAATCGAATGTCCTCCACCCCTGACAACCACGTTGGGTTCGGTGCGACGGATCGGGAAGACTTCGTCATTCTCGCCGTGGATATGACATGTTGGGACGGCATCCGCATCGCCTTCGGTCCGCCAGTCAACAACAGCAGAGATGGCCCACTGGTACCACAGCTTCTCGGCACCCGCCAATTGCGAGAGGCGCCGAGTGGTTTTCGATTGGAGGGGCCGGGGCAGCAGCGACATGCCCCGTCCGATCACAACAAGGCTACGCGAACTCATACCCCCACCCGCGAGTCGGGCAACGGACCATTTTCGTGGCAGTTGACCGGCGTTCCGAACCGTTGAGATCAGAATGCAGCCCTTCGGTTTGATGAGCCGCGAAATCTCGGCTGCGACAATTCCGCCAAACGAAACGCCAACGATGAAACAGTTTGGATCGAATTTCTTTGAGAACCTCTTCGCGTACTCGTTGAGTGATTCGCCCACCAGCGGTTCGATGAATTCGACAACCCTGCTTCCAGGAAGTCGTCGCTGCAGTCTCGATAGAACAGGGTAGCTGCGTGCTAGTCCGGGGATCATCTGGAGTTGCAGTGATTCCCCGGTCGTCACAACGCGCCTACTCATCCGGGCCAAGTTCGTCGTTGAGAACATCGATGAGTTCTCGCAGCCGACCAATGCTGCGGCGGTTGAAGTGCATCGACAGGCGTGGCAGGTCCTTGAGGTGTTCGTCGTCGGCTTCCAGCTTGTGCATGGTTGCCTTTTCGATTTTGCCACTGCTAAGGATGTCGGCAAAGTCTGCGTTGAGGCGTTCGACAAGTGCGTCTGATGGTTCCTCGTGCAAACGAATCACCAACTGGTCTTTGACGAACCGCATACTGTTGTAGACCGAGTAGAAGTTCAGGACTTCGTTGACGGCTTCTTCGACGTCGGTGGTCACATAGAACAGCGACAAGTCAGCGGGCGAAATCATTCCGCCTTCCAGCAGTTCTTCCTTAATGTAATCCAACCAGCGTGACCAATAGGTTCCGCCGTCTTCGTCCAGCAGGACGATGGGCATCAGGTCGCGTTTGCCGGTCTGGACCAGCGTGAGAACTTCGAACGCCTCGTCTTGTGTTCCGAAACCGCCCGGGCAAACGACAATCGAGTGCACTTCTTTCACAAACATGAGCTTGCGTGTGAAGAAGTACTTGAGGTTCACCAGCTTGGGGTCACCTTCGATGATGTAGTTGGATTCCTGTTCGAAGGGCAACATGATGTTCAGGCCCATCGACATCTCGCGTCCGGCTCCAACATGTCCGGCTTCCATGATGCCGCCACCCGCGCCGGTGACGACCATCCAGTCTTCTTCCGCCATCCGCTTTCCGAACTCGACAGCTTTCTTGTAGGTGCCTTCTTCCGGCTTGGTTCTGGCCGAACCAAACACGGTGACCTTGCGCTGTTTGCGGAACGGTGTGAAAATCTTAAACGCGTACCGAAGTTCCTTCAGCGTTCGCGCCAGGATCTTCAGGTCACCACGGGTTGCACCGTCGGCGGCCAACTTGTCGGCCGTGTCCTTGATCTCATCGATCAATTCCGAGTGCGGGTACAGTTCTTGCTCACTGTGGTCCAGAACCTCCAGTTCGGACAGCTTCGGATCTGCTTTTCGAAAACGCTTACGAGACGACATACGTTCTTCTTCCTTCAACCAATGAATCCACAGAAACCAGGCCGCGTTCCGCCCCAGGCCACAGCTCCACCCAACCGGGTGTGCAATTAACAACTTCAGTTACCACACCAACCGGGTACCGATGCAACGGAACGTTGCCTTAGGACATGACGGCGTCGAGGGCTTCTTCCCGGGTGTCGTAGATGGCCCAGATTGTATCAAGAGCGGTGATGCGCAGAAGTTCGGCCGCAGTGGGGCTGGCTCCACACAAGACCATCTCGCCACCCGCTTTCCGAACGAACTTGTGGCACCGCAGCAGCAGGGCCAGGAACACCGAGCCGAAGTAGGAAACGTCTGACAGATCGACCACCACCATCGGGACTTCCTGGTCCTTAAGCGGTTCCATCACAATGTCAGCGGCCTGTTCAATAAGGTCCCACTGCATATCTTCGATATTGGTCGCCGGTCGGATCAGAACGGTGTTTCCGTGCCATTCCAAACGGAAGTCATCAAGGAATTCAGCCACAGGGATGCTCTCAAAAGGTCAAAATCGCCGGTTCTTGCGTAGGTTTGGACAATACCAGACCGTCTCTCCTATAGCACCCAATCGGGGGCTTTCTATTTCTCCTGTCGGACCGTCGCGTGAGCTTCGGATAGATAGGTAAGGAAAACACCCCGGCTTGGCATCTATGGTGTTCTAATGGACATATATTTGCGTGAGCGCAGTTGACATTCGGCAAAGGTGCGGGTGTAATTTGATGATTCCGTCAGGAACGGAAGTCTCACTTTTGGCAACATGAAGCGCCGATAAGTGAGCAGTTCCATGTGTGCGGTGAGGAAGGGAGGGGAACCCCAACCTCAATCGCGCGGGAAGGAAACCAGGTGGCGTGGGCGTCATCAGGGGACCACAAGTTGGGTCTGATGTTCTGTGTGCAATGACTGCGGCAGAGTATCGTGGGTATTTAACATGGCTGGGTCTCAGTCGATACGGGTGGTCATCACCGGTGTCGGAGTCGTCTCGCCGATTGGCATCGGAAAAGATGCGTTTTGGCGAAGTCTCCGCGAAGGCCGTTCGGGCGTGGACTATTTACAGTCCCTCGCGGACAGTCTTCCATCGCCGTACGCGGCGGAGATTAAGGACTTCGATCCGCGCGAACACCTGCGCGATCTGAAGTTTCTAAAAGTAATGTCTCGAGGCATGCAACTTGGCGTGTCGTCGGCCTCGCTCGCGATGCGCGATGCGGCCATTAAAGACGGAGATGTCGATCCGAACCGACTTGGCGTCAGTTTTGGTGCCGGCCGTATTTCGACCACTCCCAGCGAAGTTTCCGGTGCCATTCAGGAAGAAGTCGACCCTGCTGAAAGCTACACCCGCTGGGGCGAAGACAGCATTGGTCGCGTGACACCGCTGTGGCTTTTGCGCCGCATGCCCAACATGCCCGCCGCTCATGTTTCCATCGATCACAACGCTCGTGGTCCCAACAATACAATTACCTGTCGCGATTCGTCAGCTTTGCTGGCCTTGGCCGAAGCGACTCGCGTCATCGAACGCGGTTCTGCCGACTGCATGATCGTGGGAGCCTGCAGTTCGAACCTACAGCCTGTCGACCTGGCCAAGCTGAACCTGTTTGAAGGGCTGACTCGCCGATCCATCGATCCAGAACGCGCTGTGAAGCCGTTCGACTTCAACCGCGACGGCACAATCCTCGGCGAAGGAGCCGGTTCGTTCGTGATTGAACGCTACGAACACGCGGTCGCTCGTGGAGCGAAAATCTACGCCGAAGTCGTTGGTATCGGAGCCGGCTGTGACGGAACCGGTTATTGGAACGGAGCCGGCGGACGTGGTCTGGTTCATGCGATTAACAATGCCATGAACCGAGGCGGCCTGAAACCTCGCGAAATCGGCCACATTAACGCTCACGGCAAGAGCACTCAGCGTGACGACCTCGTCGAAGCCCGAGCGTACCACAAGGCGTTTGGTCCTCTGGCCGAACGGATTCCCGTGACTGCTTTGAAGAGCTACTTCGGCCACTTTGACGCTGGTTCAGGTGCTGTTGAAATGGTCGGCAGCCTGCTGGCTTTGGAACACGGCGAAGTGCCAGCGACACTGAATTACGAACGCCCCGACCCTCGCTGCCGCCTGAATGTGGTTCACGAAGGTCCACAGCGTTTGGAGAATCGCACGGCAATTACGGTCAATCGAACCGCAATGGGTCAAAGTGCGGCCGCGATCTTCCGATCTGTATAGGAAAAGTCGCCGGACTCTCCGAGTCGGGTCAGAGTACAAAGTGCGCCGGCGCGACACTTTGTTCGGTGACTTTTCAGGAAACGGCGTGTTCCAGTTGCTCTAGTGGACTTCCTGCCGTAACATCGCCGATTCGTTTGGTAATCACTTGGCCGTTGCGAAGCCTTGTGAGGCTGGTTTTTGTTCCAGCTACCCTCTGCTCACACGAGTAAATGGTTCTCGCCCATGTTTGAAGGTATCACAGAAGGTCTCGGCAACGCTCTATCGTCCCTTGGACGGTCGGGTTCGATCACGGAAAAGAATATCCGTGACGCCATGAAGGAGATCCGCCAGGCTTTGCTTGAGGCTGATGTCGCGTTCGACATCGCCAATGACTTCGTCAAGACGGTCACTCAGCAGGCAGTCGGCGAGAAGGTGCTTAAGTCCCTTCGTCCCAGCGAACAGATCGTAGGGATCGTCCACCGGGAACTCATCAATCTGATGGGTGGCGATGCGGATTCATCGCTGCATCTGAAACGTGACGGCGTCACCGTCCTGATGATGTGCGGTCTGCAGGGTAGTGGTAAGACAACGACCTGCGGCAAGTTGGCTCGCAGGCTGAAGTCGAGTGGGTTCGAACCGATGCTGGTCGCGGCCGACCTGCAACGACCAGCGGCTATCGAACAGCTGAAAGTAATCGGCGAACAGATTGGCGTTCGCGTTTACAGCGAAGACCCGGCCAACAGTAATCCGGTCAAGGTTTGCCAGAACGGCGTGAAGGAAGCGAAGAAGGGCAACATCAAAGTTGTCATTCTGGACACCGCCGGACGTCTGCACGTCGATGACGACCTGATGGGCGAACTGCAGCAAATCGACAACAAGTGTGCTCCCGACCAGGCACTGCTTGTTTGCGATGCGATGACCGGGCAGGACGCGGTCAACAGTGCCAAGGCGTTTAACGAAGCGTTGGAACTGGACGGCGTCATCCTAACTAAGCTGGACGGTGACACACGCGGCGGTGCTGCTCTTAGCGTGAAGGCTGTGACTGGCGTTCCGATTAAGTTTGTCGGTATCGGCGAACAACTGGATCGACTTGATGAGTTCGACCCGGAACGCATGGCTGGCCGTATTCTTGGCATGGGCGACATTGTCGGCCTGGTCAATCGAGCTCAGGAAGAGTTCGATGACGCGGAGATGGCCAAGCAGCAGGAGAAGATGCAGAAGGGCCAGTTCACTCTCGACGACTTCCGCAAGCAGATGGCTCAAATCAAGAAGATTGGCACAATGGGCGAGATCATGAAAATGATCCCCGGCATGGGCAAGCTGGCCGACAACCTGGGCGATGCCAATCCCGACCAGGAAATGCAGCGAATCGGTGGCATCATCGATTCCATGACAAAAGACGAACGCACCAATCCTGACAAAATCGATCGAAGTCGCCGCAACCGCATCGCGATGGGTAGCGGAGTTGACCCGGCTGATGTGAACAAGCTGTTAAAAGATTTCGGCAGCATGCGGAAGATGATGCAGGAAATGGCCGGCATGGGTATGCGTGATCGCATGCGGGCCATGCAGCAAATGGGCAACAGCGGCATGCTGGATCCTGGTGCAGAAATCAAAGATAAGAAGTTCCGAAGCAAACGCGGTCCGCTGGACAGCAACAAGGCGAAGGAAAAACGCAAGAAGGATCGCAAGGCGGCAGCAAAAGCCAAAAAGCGAAACCGGAAGCGCAAGTAGTAAGTAACAGCGGGTACTCCCGCTTATTGGTTCATAACGAATTTTCGAACAGGCGGTGAGCGGTGCTCACCATACGAGGAGAGAGTTTTGGCAGTACGTATTCGAATGAAGCGAATGGGGCGTAAGCACCGACCGTTTTTCCGCATCTGCGTGATGGACAGCCGCAAGCCACGCGACGGCAAAGCCATCGAAGAAGTTGGGCACTACGACCCAATGGTTCATGACAAGTCAGCTCGATGCGAAATGAACATGGAACGCGTCGACTACTGGTTGTCAGTGGGAGCCACTCCCAGTGACAAGGTCGCCACGCTGATCAAGAAAATCAAAACCAACAAGTTTGGTACCGCCGCTGCTCCACCTCCAATGGCTGCTCCAAAACAGCCGGAGCCGGAAGCGCCACCGGAACCAGAAAAGACAGAAGAAGCAGCTGAAGCTCCGGCAGACGACGCGGCACCAGCCGAAGAAGCTGCACCGGCAGAAGAAGCGAAGACCGAAGAGTAAACAGATGGCGGCAGGCGCCGTCATCGCGAGTAACCCAGGCCGCAACAAGAAGATGCAACCATGCGGTTTGATGTACTCACTCTCTTCCCAAACATTTTTGAAGGATACCGGCAGCAGAGTCTGCTCAATCTGGCAATCCAAAACGGTCTTGTTGATTTGAAGACCTGGGATATCCGCGATTGGGCACCCGGCAAGCATCGAAAGGTTGACGACAAACCTTTCGGCGGCGGACCTGGGATGTTGATCATGTGTCAGCCCGTGTTTGATTGTGTGGAAGCCGTTCAGGCCGACACAGAGGACCCCGGGCAACTGATCATGCTCTCGCCGCAAGGCAGCAAGCTGAATCAGGATCTGGTCAGCGAACTCGCCGATAACAACAAACGATTACTTCTGCTGTGTGGCAGATACGAAGGATTCGATGATCGCATCAGAACAGGACTCAAGCCCCTGGAAATCTCTGCCGGAGATTTCATTTGCAACGGCGGCGAGGTTCCTGCCATGCTGCTCATCGACACTGTAATACGAATGATTCCCGGAGTTCTGGGAGACGAAACCAGCGCACGATACGACTCATTTTCTGAACGCAAACTTTTGGAACACCCGCAGTACACCAGGCCGCGCGAATACCGCGGCATGACGGTTCCGGATGTTTTGCTTAGCGGAAACCACGAAGAGATCGCACGTTGGAGAGACGAGCAAAGTTTGCAGCGAACCAAAGAACGCCGCGGCGACCTGCTCGCTGATACAGACAACGAAGACAACTGATTCGGCTCACAGCCGGATCGCATAACTGAGGAGAAAAACAATGCACGAACTACTCAAACTGGCTGAACAATCCAGCCTACGAGAAGACGCGATCGAGTTTGAAGTTGGCGATACCGTCAATGTTCACACCCGAATTTTGGAAGGCAGCAAAGAACGCATCCAGGTATTCACCGGCGTTGTCATCGGACGACGTGGCCGCGGAGTCAGCGAGACTTTCACCGTTCGGCGAATCGTCGCGGGTGAAGGTGTCGAACGTGTGTTCCCTGTGCACACACCAAAAATCGCGAAGCTGGAAGTTGTCCGTCACGGACGCGTTCGCCGAGCGAAACTGTATTACCTTCGCGATCGCACCGGTAAGGCAACGCGCCTGGCCGAACGCCGCGAGAAAAAAGATGAGTAGGCTCGGGGTTCCGCAATGCGAACTCTGCTAACCAGACTCCTCGGTGACAAAGGCGAACGGCTTGCCGCTCGGTTCCTCCGTCAGCAGGGTCTTCGCATCATCGCGCGGAATTTCAAAAACCATATTGGTGAAATCGACCTGATTGCCCTCGATGGCGATCAGGTCGTTTTCGTTGAAGTGAAGACCCGTAAATCCAACAGGTTCGGCGAACCGGTCGAAGCCGTCGGTTACGCCAAGCAAAAGAAAATCACACAGGTCGCACTCAGTTACTTGAAGAAGCACAAGCTGATGGAGCGTTCGACACGGTTTGATATCGTGGGCATCATCTGGCCGGACGGTTCAAAGAACCCGGAAGTCAAACATTACCGCCACGCCTTCGACGCCATCGGCTAGGCAACTTCCAGTTGCATCGGTGTGCGGCAGCGGCGTTGGGAGGGTGTTGTTTGGGAACCGCTCGCCGCGTGGGCGGTTCTTGCACAAGCTTCCGGATCACGAAACGAAAATGTCACCTCGCCCGCTTGCGGGAGAGGTCGCGGTCTCAGCCGCGGGAGAGGGCGTCCGCAACAGTCCGAGCGACAGGCAGGAGCCGACAACATGCAATTCATCCTTGGAATACTCAAGTACCTCTGGGCGCTGCCCAACACCATCATCGGCATGGTGATCGGAGTACTCAGTTTGTTGACCGGCGGTTCTGCGATAAGAACCGGCGCGGTGTTTGAATTCCATGACGGCTTCGCGACATGGTTCCTGAAGAACGTCACCAAGAGCGGCATTCTGGCGATGACTCTGGGCTACACAATCCTCGGGAAAGACCGCATCGCCCTGGACGATGCTCGCGATCACGAAATGATCCACGTTGCTCAATACGGACGTTGGGGACCGTTCTTTTTGCCAGCCTACCTGATCAGTTCCATTGCCCAGCAGATCAAAGGCCGCGACGCGTACCGGGACAACATGTTCGAACGCGAAGCCTACGCGAACTCAGTCATCCGGCGAACTCCGCGCGATCAATCAAGTGACGTCTGAGGCACCGAGCCCAGTGGCCCAATAATCTGCGGGAATCTGTGCGAATCTGCGGATGAATATCGTGTGACCAGCGACCTGCAAACGTTTCCGGACCGTTTCGTGCTGCGATCTATTGGCGCTACTTGTCTTTGTAAATCTGATCCGCAGATTTGCGCAGATTCTCGCAGATTTTGTCTTCTGGTTTGCCGGGCGATTCGGTGTGCGATCCACCTTAGCGACGGATTCCAACTTTAAACCAAAGCAACGACCACCGCCGATACCAGCACTATTGCTCCCACCAGGCGAATCACCATCACCTTCGTCGGCAACGAACCCTCGTTGGTTTTCAACCAGCCGGCTAACAACCACGCCAGCACAACGCCCCAAAGTCCTCGCAGAGCGTAAACGATGTTCATGCGAGCGGCGTCGCCGTAGGTTGCCAGGCCGTAGCTGATGCTTAGTGACTGCAGTCCCATCAGAAACGTGCCCGCCAACATCCAACGCATCGCGCCGAGTTCTCTCAGGCGTTTTGGTCGATCGACCCACGGCAACAATCCGAGTGACAAAATCAGCGCGGCCAGAAATGCGACGGGCAGGAACTTTGTCGATTCCCATGTGTTCCGGATCATGCCCAATCGCACATCGAACAGAGAAAGTGTGACAGCTGCCAACGATGCCAGTCCGATAGTCAGCCAGCGGTTGCGTGCCTCGGTGTTCCCGCCGCTGGCTTGAACCAGCCCAATACCAAGCGACGCAAGCGCCGCTGCCACCCAGATTTGGTTCGGTACGGCTTCGCCGGCAATCATGCTGGTTAGCAGCGCGACAACCAGAACCTTGAGTCCCAGCACCGGTGTGGCAATCGATACGTCGCCGCGTTGAAACGCCAGGTATGTGAAGACCTGCCCCACGACAAACAAGCCGCCCACTATCGTTGCCTGACCCCATGCTGCCGGAGGAACAATCTGCCCTCGCACAATCGCACTCGCGCTGCACAGCAGGAACAACCAAACGTTACCTAGGAAGACGGCCGTCCAGGGGCTGGCTCCTTTGCTGATCGCCTGCTTGGCAAGCGTAATGCCAAAGACAAAGGCAAAACTTGAGAACAGCGGAAAGACAAGAGGGAACACGCGGCCGCTCGCAGGCAAAAGGAATAACATCGCCCGCGACACACCGGGGTCTTGCGGCTGCAGACTAAACCGAAAGAATAGACCAAACCTCCATCAGCAACCACACGCCTGGATGTTTCCCGATTCGATACTGGCTATCATGGATCGGCATCAGAGACCCAACAACGAGGCTCACCATGAAGACCTTCCGCCTGCTACTTTCGCTAACACTTGCCGCCGGGCTGTTCTCAGCCGACGCGGCCGAACCGAAAAAGATGCTTGTCATCACGCAAAGCAAGGGCTTCATGCACGGTTCGGTCAAACGACCGAAAGCCGGCGAATTGTCTTCCTGCGAAGTTGCGCTGAAACAACTTGGCCAGCAAACGGGGCTCTTCGAAGCCACGCTTTCCCAGGATTGTGCCGCTGACTTCACCAAAGAGAACCTGAAGAACTACGACATCGTCGTCTTTTACACGACCGGCAAGCTGCCCATCAAAGAACAGGATTTGAACTACTTCCTGAACGAGTGGCTCAAGGAAAAAGGCCACGGCTTCATGGGGTTCCATTCAGCGACCGATACCTACGGCGACTACGAACCGTACTGGGACATGGTTGGCGGAACCTTCGCCGGACACCCCTGGACGGCCGGGAACATGGTCACCATCAGTGTTCATGAACCAGACCATCCAACCATGAAGCCGTTTGGTCGTGAGTTCCAAATCAAAGACGAAATTTACCAGTACAAAAACTGGCAGCCGAAAAAAGTTCGCGTCCTCATGAGCCTCAACATGGAGAAGTGCAAGGTTAAGAAGCCGTACATGGTTCCGGTTGCATGGGTCAAATCGTGGGGCCAGGGTCGCGTTTACGTGAACAACCTTGGACACAACAAAGGAACCTGGACCGACAAGAGGTTCCTCAAATCCATCGAACATGGAGCCAAGTGGGTGACCGGTCAGATTGATGGCAAGTCAGCACCCAACCCACAACTGTCCGAAGAATTGGAACTGCGAGCTCAACTGGCCGATGTCACCGCTAAACTTCGGGTCATCGAAAACCGTAAAGCCGAACAGGCGAAGAAGCGCGAAGAAGAAGCTGTTGGAGCCGGCAAGTGAGTGTTGCAGCACAGTTTAATGAAGCAAAGCAGACGGCCGTTGTCTTCAAGATGCCCGGCCGGGTTCTGGTCGAATTCACCGGCGCCGACCGACAACGGTTCCTGCATAACTTCTGCACCAACGATATCAACAACCTGGCGGTGAACACGGGCTGCGAAGCCATCTTCACTAACATCAAAGCACGCGCTTTGGGGCACGGGTTTGTGTTTGCTGGAGAATCGTCGCACTGGCTGGAAACAGTTGGTGATGGCCTGGACGATCTGCTGAAGCATCTCGACAAATACCTCATCACAGATGATGTCGAGATCACTCGGCGCGACGAACTACAGCAGATTCTGGTCACCGGTCCCATGGCGGTCGAACGCGTCGCCGTGGCGCTTCAGGTTACAGATCCGCCAGCACCTCTTAGCCAGGTTGCGGCGGGTGACCTTTGGGTTCGCCGCGTTGACTGTTTGGACCAACCGGGAATTCTCATCGCGGGAACCGAGACAGCGATTGCAGCCGCAATCGAAGAACTCGCGAACGCCGGTGCAAGCCTTGGCGATGCCGCGACCTACGAAGCTCTCAGGTTGCAGGCCGGGTTCCCTCACTACGGAACCGACGTCACCGAAGACCATCTCGCGCCCGAAGTTGGGCGAGTTAAGAAGACTATCTCGTACCGCAAAGGCTGCTATCTGGGTCAGGAACCTATCGCTCGAATTGATGCGTTGGGGCACGTTAACAAGAGCCTGCGACCGGTTGAGATATCCGGTTCTGAACCACCAGCAGCCGGTTCTTCAGTATCGTCGGCTGATGGAGAAGACGCCGGAACCACCGTGTCGTCTGTCAAAGATCCGTCATCTGACGATCGTTGCTTCGCTCTGGCCTGGATCAAAAGTGCTCACACAGCGGCGGGAACCGAACTTAAGCTCGATGACAGAACGGTGACTGTTCGCGGCGAATAAACCCCGCTTTCAGCCGAATTGCGTGTCGGGTTAAACTCTGGTCTCCTCCCGAGATAGTCCGGACCTTCCGATGAACGCGCAACTAAAGCAGCAGCAAAACTGGGTCGTCACCGCATCGCTGAGCACACTGGCTATCCTCGCCATCTCCGTTGCGCTGTACTTCACGCGCGATATTTTGATTCCGTTTGTGATCGCGATCTTTATCGGTTCGCTGGTATCACCGCTGATGGATGTGATGGAACTGAAGTGGAAGTGGCGACACTCGATCTCAGTCGGAGTCGCGCTGGTTGTTGTCATGTTGGCCACGCTGTTGTTTGGCCTGATCCTTATTGCCTCTATCCAAACCATCGCTGGCAGGGCAAAGGAGTATGAGGACAAGTTGGGCGCACTGAGTGACTATATTGAAAGCAAAGCTCTCGCTTTCACCGGGGAAGCCGAAGACAACGTGCCCGGGAACAAGCCACAGGAACCGTCGGAATCAGAGGAATTGGACTCCGGCGACGTTCCTCAGTCAGAGGAAGCTCTCGTCGCTGGTGCCTCACGTCAGGACACTCAGGACGCGGGGGACATTCAGGACAAAGAGGATTCCAATGACGCCTCCGTCGAGCCGGATCAGAAGTCGCCAATGAAGAAGTACTTTCTTGGTCAGATCCCGGTCATGGCCAGGTGGTTGCTTGGTCAAACAGCAACCTTGTTTTCGGGCGCGACACTGACGCTGATCTTTGTCATGTTTGTCCTGGCCGGACGTCAACCAAATGTTGTTCGTCAGGGCGTCTACAAAGACATTGATACTCAGGTGCGCAGCTACATTAGCACCAAGGTCGCCTTGTCAATTGGTACCGGACTGCTGGTTTGGCTAAGTCTGTGGATTGTGGAAATGCCCATGGCCGCCGTATTTGGTTTGCTCGCATTCTTATTCAACTTCATACCGTCAGTCGGGTCGATCATTTCAACTTTGGTGCCGTTGCCTTTCGCCATCCTGCACGTCTTCGATCCGGGTACGGGGCTCAACAGCGGTGTGATCATTTTTCTTGCCGCGGTCATCTGCCTGCCCGGAGCAATCCAAATGCTGATCGGCAATGTGCTGGAACCGAAACTGATGGGCAACGACCTGCAACTACACCCAATCACGATCCTGTTGGCTCTGGCCATTTGGGGTCTTCTTTGGGGACCAATTGGCATGTTGCTGGCGGTTCCAATGACTGCCATCATTCGCATCGTGCTGATGAAGTTTGAGATCACGCAGATCGCAGGCAAAGCACTGGCGGGTGAGCTTCCGGACCTGGACGCTGCGGAAAAGAAAGCAGCGGGTGCAGGCGGACAAGGTGCGGCTCAGGCGTAGCTGGTTCGGTAACTGACTGGGACTTTGAATGCTTGAATGCGAACGCAAGTGAGCCGAAGGGCGTAAGCCCTCGGGTCGAGCGTCTGGGTTTGTGCGGATCCAGAATACTCGCCACGGCCAGTTTGCGGGCGATGAATTTCGTTCGTGGTCTAGTGCTGTATCCCGCGATCTAACCCGAGGCCTTACGGCCTGCGGCTCACAGGCTTTTGGATCACCCACTTGCTAACGCATCCGTCGTGGGCCTGGGTGACGGTTGCGGCGAAGTCCGCCAGGTAGCCGCGAGTGTGTTGTGTTGCGGTTTCCTGCCACGCGTTCTTGCGCTGTTCGATTTCGTCATCCGCGACGTGGAGTGTGATCTCGCCAGCCAGAAGGTCGAACGAAATTTCGTCGCCGTCTTTGACGAATGCGATGGGACCGCCGACGACCGCTTCGGGCGAACAGTGCACGCCGATCGCTCCGTGTGAGACGCCGGAAACGCGTGTGTCGGACACCAGAGCCACCTTGCCGTCGAGTTCAGGAACCGACAACGCAGCGGTGGCGACAAGAACTTCGGGCATACCGGACGCAACCGGGCCGAGGCCTCGCAGGACGATGACTGTTCCAGGCTTTACCCGACCTTCTTCTACGGCGATCGCCACAGCTCGAGAATCTTCGAAGCACATCGCGGTTCCTGTGAACGACGATTCGTCCATGCTGGAAACCTTGAACACAATGCCTTCCGGAGCCAGGTTGCCGAAGCAGATTTGCATGTCGGCGTGTGGTTTAAACGGTTCAGTAACCGGGACGATGAGTTCCTGGTCTGTTGGGATCGGTTTTTCGTCGGCGAGGTTTTCAGCCAGAGTCTTGCCGGTGACGGTGATTGCGGAACCATCCAGCAGGCCACCGTCCAGGAGATGTTTCAGCAACATCGGCGTCCCGCCAATGCGGTGAAGATCGACCATGGTTTGTGTTCCGCGTGGAGCGAAACTGCACAGGACGGGTGTCTTTCGCAAGATCGCCTGCAAGTCCTTCAACGTGAAGTCCACGCCCGCTTCTCGCGCGACGGCCAGGATATGCAGCACGCCGTTGGTCGAACCGCCGATGGCTGCGATGGTCGTAGCTGCGTTGGTGATGGAAACTTTGGTGATGACATCGCGCGGCCGGATGCCGGATTCCAGTAGTGTCCGAACTGCGTCTCCGACTGCCAGACATTCGGCTTTCTTGGCGGCATCGACAGCCGGAATGGAACTACTACTCGGCAGCATCAGGCCCATGGCTTCGAGCGCGATGCCCCAGGTGTTGAAAGAGGCGGCGATGCCGCAGCCGCCGGGGCCGGGGCACGCCGTTTTTAGAATTGCGTCGGCATCTTCCTGCGT
>CAZAIB010000021.1:0-67402 GCA_964485095.1 uncultured Planctomycetaceae bacterium
GGCATGCTTCGTAGAACATTCGGTGAGTGGACTGCCAGCTTCTGCGGCGATATTGCTCAACGGTGACGGATGCGTTGTCAGTCTGACTGTAAGCATCATGGACAATAGCCGCGTTCAGGTAGCGTGGGTCGAAGCGGTCGCCGATCAGCGAAAGTGCTGCGTCAGGAATTGATGCACCGTCCGTCAGTGTGCCTTTGGGAGCAGTCCAGATTGTGCCGTCTGCCTGAGTGAAGACCAGTGGCTGGTCCAATGCCTTCAGTTGAGATTCTTCAACCGCACTAAGAGGGACCTGGCTGGGCTCAAACGTCCCTGTACTCGGGGCGGACGGTTCCGCTTTGCTGTTAGTTTTTTTCTTGCCGTCGCATCCAACCAAAGTTGCGGCGAATACGGTCAGAAGAAGCAGCCATCCGTGTCTCATGTGTCGATCCCTCAGTGTGTTATTGGCCGCGGATGATAAAAGGTCCAGGCCCTTGTGTCTTGACTGGTTTTGCGAGATTCGCGTGTGACGATCAGTGCTGGAGCGAGTCCAAACGCGGGCCAGATGCACCGCCATCCAGATCGTTCAAGAGATTCATCCCAGAAAGTGTGGAGAGCCCTCACCACATTTGCCGAGTCAAAAGTGTTTGCGTGAACATACGATACGTATTACACTGCATATCTGGCCTATCGTTGGAGAACCAATGTTCCGAACCCGAAGAGCTCGACAACGACGAATCGGATCGCCGACCCCAGAGGTCCTTGAGTCCCGCGCGCTGTTAACGACTTTTACGGTGACATCGCTGGCCGATACGGTTGCGGACGATGGTGAGCTGACGCTTCGCGAAGCGATTGAAGCTGCGTACGCAGACGAAAGCGGCTCACATCACGAAATCGTGTTCGAGAGCGGATTGAACGGGACCATCAACCTGCAATTGGGCGAACTCAATCTCAACCGATACGGGATGCCCTCGCTGAGCATTACCGGAAACGGACGCAGTAACACGACAATTGATGCCCAGGGCAACAGCGACATCTTCAGTACGCCGTACACATATAGTTCGCTCACTCTGCAATCGATGACCCTGACCAACTCGGCTGGGAACGGAGTCGAGAACACGAGTGCCTACAACTTGCTGTCCCTCAGTGACACTATCGTCACGGGCAGTGGTGGTCACGGAGTGTCCGGTAGCATCTATTCAGAGGAAGGATACATCTACACGAACCTTAGCATCCGCGACTCCGTCATCACGGGGAACGCAGGCCGTGGGATCTTTGTTGAAGGTGCGGTCAACGCGGATGTGAACAGTTCAGTGATCTCTCACAATTCCGGTGGAATACTGCTCCCCTCTATCAGCGGTTATGGTCCCGAAGTGACCATCGAACGCTCGTCCATTATCGACAACGCGACAACCGAAACAGGTGGCGGAATTTCAGTTGAGAAGGGCGACCTGATCGTGCAGGACAGTTTGATCTCCGGCAACGAAGCTTCGTCAGGTGGAGGAGTTTCAAAGGGAGCTTATGGTTACGCGGAAGTTTCACGCACGACAATCACCGGGAATACTGCAAGCGATGATGGTGGCGGAGTCTCTGGGGCTGTAGAACTTCACAACGTGACAATTTCAGACAACACCGCTACTCGAGGTGGTGGGATCTTCTTCCCTGGCGACCATGGCAACGTTGCGAACTCAACGATCACAGGAAACACCGCCTCCGGTGCCGGCGGAGGGATCTTTTTCAACGCTGGATACCAACGTTCCTTCCTGCCAGCCACTTTTCTATCCAGCAGTATCGTGGCGGGGAACACAGCGACAAACAACGCTCCGGACATTCTTCAGACATCGACCAGCACGGCGACGTTCACCAACAACTTCGTCGGTTCTGATGAAGGCAACAGTCTGGTCGCGACCGGATTGACTCCTGATCCCGATGGCAACTTCGTTGGCACTCCGCAAGCTCTGCTGGACCCAAAACTAGACTCAGCCACAACGATAGGACTACAGACTGTGTTTCGTCCGCAGTCTGACAGCCCGGTCATAGGCAAGGGGGCGAACCCGCTGGACCTGGCGACCGATCAAGTGGGCCTAATGCGAAGTTTCGAAGGCGGTGTTGATATCGGCGCGGCTGAATTTACCCATAGTGCGATGGTCGTTGGTCCGGCGTCGGTCGTCGAAGGCAACAGTGGCACTCAGCAGTTGGTATTCGATGTCACGCTGATTCAACCAACTCCAGCCTTCACGGTTGATGTCGTCACCAGCAGCGGAACAGCAATCGAAGGCGACGACTTTGTACCTCATTCAGAAACACTCTCTTTTGCGGGAACGATGGGGGAAACGCAGCAGGTTACGGTGCTGGTCAACGGCGACGCGGACCTGGAGTTCAATGAAACCGTCCTGCTGAAGTTCGAAAACATCAGTGAGACCTCAGTTGGCCTCCCGCGCGATGCGATTGGGATGATTCTGAACGACGACACCAGCAGTAGTATTCACCTCGAAGGAAAGTGGCTGGTGATCAACGGAACGGAGAACGCCGACACCTTAGAGGTGGCGTTGAACGACGGCTTCATTGATGTTGTCCTCAACGGCGGCGGCGGTTCATTCGACCCCGCCAACGTCAATAGACTGGACATATCAACCGGGGCCGCCAACGACATAATCACCATCACGGACCTCGCAGAGCCATCAACGATTCGCGCTGGTAATGGAGACGACACGGTGCGCAGCGGTCCCGGGAAGGACCGGATTTACGGCGGTTCCGGCAATGACACTCTTTCGGGCGGCGACGCGCGCGATGTTATCTTTGGTGAAGCCGGTGACGATTCAATTTTGGGCAACGACGGTAATGATGTCCTGCGCGGCGGGGATGGTGCAGACACGCTACGCGGAAATGCTGGCGACGATCTCGCTTACGGCGATGCCGGCGACGATTTGATTGAAGGCCAGATTGGGAACGATACGATTCGTGGCGAAGGGGGCAACGATTCCATTCGCGGTGGCGGAGGGAATGACTTACTGGGCGGCGGAGGCGGCAACGATTCTGTCAGCGGTGGAGGCGGACAGGATGTGGTGGGTGGCCAGAATGGAGCGGATCTGTTGAGTGGCGGCAGCGGTGAAGATTACATCAACGCAGGGCAAGGTCCGGACACGCTAAGCGGTGGCACAGAAGACGACACATTGCTGGGGCGGGAAGGTAACGATGTTTTGTTGGGCGAAGGTGGAGACGATTCCCTTATTGGCCTGACTGGTCGGGACATCTTGTACGGCGGCAATGGTCGAGACACGCTGCAAGGCCGCGCATCAGGGGACATCCTAATTGGGGGTCTGGTCACGCCACCGGAGGGAACCGCAATCCGAGAACTTCTCACTGGCGGAATCCGCAGCGAGTGGCTTTCGGGGCGCGACTACGACACCCGTGTCGCCAACATCACAGGTCGCACCGGACAAACTGGCAATCGACTGAACAGCCACTTCCTCGTTGGCAGCGATCGGAGCGGTCAGAACGTCACCGACGATGGCGTTCCCGACGAACTGCTGGGCGGCAGCGGATCTCTTCTAGACCTGTTCTTCGCACGAGTCGATGACGACTTGTTCGACCGGACGGATTCAGAGTTCCTCGAAAACGTCTAAATAGAACCAATCCGAAATGGGAGCGGCAAGTTGCGGAGCAACGGCAGGCGATAGCCTCGGACTTTAGTCCGAGGTACACAAGTCTTAGGCTGGAAGAGTCGCGGCGCGACGACAGGTGGCGAGTCTTGTCGATACACCTGTCCCTGCTCCGCGGCTTTGTGAGCCTGCTTGTCCTTTTTTCCTCGGGTTGAAACCCGAGGCTATCGCATGTCGTCGCGTCCGCGACTGAGGAGCAGCGCTCTCTGTTTCCTGCGTCCTTCCAGTGCCTACGACAACAGTTCTGACACCACATCACCGGCAACATCGGTCAGCCGGTAGTCACGGCCACCGTGTCGATACGTCAGCCGTTCGTGATCGAAACCCATCAGGTGCAAAATCGTTGCGTGGAAGTCATGCATGTGAACCGGATCCTCAACCGCGCGGAGTCCGTGTTCGTCGGTTGCTCCGTGCACGATGCCGGACTTGACCCCAGCACCAGCCATCCATGAACTAAACGCCCACGGGTGATGTTCGCGTCCCTTCGCATCAGCACTATTGTTGAACGGCGTTCGTCCGAACTCACTGGTCCACACAACCAGCGTGTCTTCCAGCATCCCACGCTGCTTCAAATCGCGCAGCAGCGCGGCGATGGGTTGGTCCACGTTTTTCGCCAGCGAAACATGAGTCATCATGTCGCCGTGAGCGTCCCAGTTGTTAGACGAACCAGTATCGATGAGTTCAACGAACCGAACGCCACGTTCGATCAACCGCCGAGCCGCCAGGCACTGCCAGCCAAAGCCGGTTGTCTGACCAGGCTGCAGTCCATACGAGGCGAACGTTGCTGGCGATTCCTTGCCGAAGTCGAACGCATCCGGAACCGCCATCTGCATCCCAAACGCAGTTTCGAACGACTTCAACCGCGCGGACAGTTGTGAGTCGGTTCCGCGTGCCTGAAGGTGCGCCGCGTTGAACCGACGGATCGCTGCGAGTTCCAACATTTGCCGATCCCGCGTCGTGACCGGCTTCACGTTCGCGACCGGTTCCGCGCCCGGAACAACCAGTGTTCCCTGATGAGCGCCCGGCAGGAAGTCGCTGGCGTACACTTGCGTTCCCGCATAAGTCTGCCGCGGGGCGATCACGACGAACCCCGGCAGGTTCTGGTTCACCGTACCTAGTCCATAACTCACCCACGACCCGATGCTGGGCCGCGCGACGTTGTACGAACCGGTGTGCATACCAAGCGTCGCGTTGTAGTGGTTCGAGTGCCCCGTGTGCATCGATCGAATCAGCGCGATGTCATCCATACAGCGGCCGACGTGCGGAAACAGTTCGCTGACTTCGGTGCCACATTCGCCGTACGGCCGGAAGCTCCATTGCGGCCGCTTCAGGTAAATGTGTTTATAGTCGTCACGTGCTTTCGTTTCCGGATGATCGAGTTCAATTTCCTTGCCGTGGTCCCGAACCAGGTTTGGCTTCGGATCGAACGTATCGACGTGCGAGACTC
The DNA here is from genome assembly GCA_964485095.1 of uncultured Planctomycetaceae bacterium. GTDB lineage: Bacteria > Planctomycetota > Planctomycetia > Planctomycetales > Planctomycetaceae > CAYNWT01. The sequence continues at coordinate 5,086 of CAZAIB010000021.1, forward strand.
CACCGGTCATGAACAGAAAGATAACATTCTTCGCGCGCGGCGTGTGGTGCGGTTCTCTTTGTGCGAATGGGTCGCCTTCGGCCGCCAGTAACTGCTGCACGATACCTGGAAACAGAGCCGTCCCCGTCACTGCGGATTGCAGAAAGCATCGCCGATTTGGACTGGAGTTTCCCATCATCAATCCACGTAGATGAACTCACTGCTGGCCAGCAACACGCGAACATACGCACGTTGCTTGTCGGCCAGGCTGCCCGGATATTTGTCGAAGAACTCCTGCGCCGACTTCACTTCATTCGCGGTTGGAACGCGTTGAAACACAACTCGAAACGCAGCAGTCAGCCACGTCTCTGTACTTGGGGCCTCCGAGCCCCAAGCAGGGTTGTCTTCGTTTTTTGGATCGCGTGGATCACGAGTGTTCGTGGATTGCGCGCCTCCCGGGACAGGCGAGTCACTGGCGATTCTCTCCAACCGTTCCGCCAAACCATTCGCCTGCTTATGAAAGAACGGATCATTCAGGAAATACAGCGCCTGTGTTGGCACCGTTGTCACCTGACGTCGACCGCTGCTGGAATTCGGGTCCGCTCCATCAAACAAAGCGAGAAACGGATGCCGCCGCTGACGTTGCACCATCAAATACGCGCTGCGTTTGCTGGTCTCGTAAACAGCGTTGAACGGCGCGTGCTGAGTGAACTTCCACGTCTCCTCTTTCGGGAACGGATGAGCGCCACCCGGTTCCTGGTCCAGCTGACCAGACACAAACAGAAGACTGTCGCGAATCTCCTCAGCACTCAGTCGGCGCCGAGAGAACCGCGCCAGCCAACGGTTGTTTGGATCGAGTGCATCACCGCTAGACCGCTGGTACGCCTTTGTGTTCATGATCAATCGATGCAGAGTCTTCACCCGGTATCCACTCGCAACAAAGTGCGAAGCCAGCCAGTCCAACAACTCCGGATGACTCGGCGCCGCACCGCGCGAACCGAAATCGTTGGATGTCGCCACCAGACCGGTTCCAAAATGCCACTGCCACACACGGTTCACAACAACACGAGCAAACAACGGATGCTGTGTAATCCACTCGGCCAGTTCACGCCGACCACTGCCAGCGTTTGATGGCAGTGGTTGACCGCCAAACACCGACAGCCAGCGCCGAGGAACCACATCGTCTCGCCGTTCAGGATCGCCGCCCTGCTGCAGCTGCATGTCGTGCGGTTCCTTCTCTGCGACCGCATAGGCGACCGGAATCACTGGCTTCGAACCACTCTGCTTTGCCGCCTTCGTGATCGCATCCACCTCGGTCGCCGGAACAAGCGGAACCAGGTCGTACGGCTGACTACGCGGTTCGCATCCCGGAAACGCAAACCGAGTCGAATCAAAGATGCCGGCAATCGCGTAGTAGTCTTCAGCGCTAATCGGGTCGTACTTGTGATCATGACACCGCGCGCAACCGGTGGTCAGACCGAGGAAGCTCTTGCCAAGGTTGTCGATAACATCCTCGTACAGCAGATGCAGATTGTGATCGATGTCATGACCGAACCTCCGCGCGACGGCGAGGTAGCCGGTTGCCACAATTCCTTCCGCTTTGCGATCCTGCGGTTCCTGTGCGCGAAGAATGTCGCCGGCCAGTTGTAACTTTGTAAACGCATCGAACGGCACGTCGCGATTGAAACTGTCGATGACCCAGTTGCGGTACCGCCACGCGTGCGGCAACGGTCGGTCCGAGTTCTCCCCCGCCGTATCCGCATACCGAACCACATCCAACCAGTGCCGTCCGTAGCGAACACCGTATTCGGGCGACGCAAGCAACCGATCGACTAACGTCTCGAACGCTGCGGCAGAGTCATCTGCGACAAACGTATCCACGTCCTTCGGCGTCGGCGGAAGTCCCGTCAAATCAAACGTCGCGCGGCGAATCAGCGTTTGCTTGTCCGCCTGATCAACGGAAGTAATACCTTGCTGCCTGAGTTTCTCATCAAGGAACCGATCAATCGCAGCAGCCGACGCCCGGCCACGAACTCTTGGCAACGGCTGGAACGCCCACCAGGACTTCGCAGCCTCCACGCTCATCCCGCCAATCGATTCGACGGACTCGCGAGGATCCGGTGCCCCCATCCGCACCCACTTTTCGAGTGCATCGATTTCCGCCTCACTCAGCTTCCCGCCTGCGTCAGGCGGCGGCATCTGCAGATCGGTGTCGTGATACCGAACCGCCTGCATCAACAACGACTCATCCGGTTTCCTCGGCGCAACGGCCGGCCCGGTGTCGCCACCCGTCTGCCACCCCGCGCGTGTGTCGAGTTTTAATCCACCGCGAGAATTGGCTCCCGCGTGGCACTTATAACAGTGCGTCACCAGGATCGGACGAACTTGTTTTTCGAAGAACGCATCGTCCTGAGCACGGGCCGGAGTAACCAGCCAGACGCACATCGAGACACCAGTCAGAAATCCGATTGACGCGCGAACAATGCTCATCACATCAGTATAACGCCCGACTCACAGGAAGGGGGAAGACATCATGCCTACACCTGAAAACGACAGATCGAGAATCCCTCGAAGTTGACAGGTATTGGAGCACCAAATCACACTATCGGTGTTAGTGTTCCCAAGGTCGCTGTCCGTCGCGGGGCAAATAGACTCGCGCACATAGCGAACGGGTGATGATGCTTCGACGCTGACCCAAGCCAGATCTTTCTAGCTGGAAGGACACCGCAGATGAATCCTTCGGACCGAAATGTTAACAGCGTCAGGCGACGTACTCAGGGATTCCTGCTCTTGTTGCTCGCCACGATGAACCTGGCCCAGGCTCACGCTCAAGAGGACAAGCCGTACGGGATGGATCGGGTTTCGAAGGTGCTCAAGCAAATGGTTCGTTTCGAGCTCGACGAGTACGGCCGCCTACAGCTTCGCAAGGACCATTGGCGAGTTGCCGCCAAACGATTCTCGGTCGAAGCCCTCCGGAAAGCCCGAACCGCGGAGTATCGAAAGCAGAACCCCAAAGCGACAGAGCTCGCTATTGGTTACTGGTCCAAACCGCGATTCAGTGACCTCAGTGAAAGCGACAATCTCAGTAAAAGGCTTAATTTTCAAACAATGACGGAAGCCGTCGAGCTGTGGAAAATGTTTCGCTATGTCGCCATCGCCAATGAGTCGCATTCTCCAAGCTGGACCAGGCGACCAGGTGGTTGGTCGGCCATGTTTTCAGCGGACGCAAGTCGAAAGGCAATGACCTTCGGTGGCGACTGCGAGATCATTGGCGATCGTGTGGAGCTACGACTTAGAGAACGCCTTCCTGGAGGTTTCCTGAAGCGAAGGATCTGGATGGACACTCGCAGAGAGTCGGTATTTCTCCTGTTGGTAGATAACGCTGGGCACTTCTTCCAGATCCTGCAGGCGAAGAAGATGGTTCATATTAGCGGCACCACAGCTGATGGAATCGTGAGCGCTCAGGGCTCATCGTTCGTTGAACTCGCGAAGCAACATCCAGATGTACTTGAGGCTCTACGCGGCACATATGACAAGTTCCACCTTGGAAGACTGCCCGTCCGGGAAGCTGCGACTGCAACACCAAAACCGTATGCCCAATCAACGGTCAAGCCAGTTGTGTTCCCTGATGGGGCGCTCACAACTGAACAGACCGTGGAATTCATGAACCGTCTCTCGCCAGTGATGCTGGTCAAAGATCGATTGCGCTTTAACAGGGCAGCGAAGCTAAATCAGCTTGAACACACCGGGCAGGTTCTCGACGACTGGAGAGAGGCGATTGAAGCGAAAGGTGATAGATGGGACCTCTATGCTCCCGAGGTCCGCGTACACGTTTCTGGTGTTAAAGACTGGTTGCGAATTAGTGCTGACGCCCGTCATACGGCCGGCTCAGTGCTCTTTAACTCGTTTGCGTATCCTGACCACATCGACTTTTGGATTGCAAATGCGAGACCCGTTGGACGCTTGCGCGAATCGGGGTTGTATATCATGCAAACAGCATCCGGGCTGGTCATCATGAATCTCGTAGGCAAAGACGAAGTGCTTAGCATCAGCGGGACAAACTATCTGTCGCTTCTTTCCAAACACGAAACTCTATTGCGTACTCGTTTCACGCCCGTCCTCGAGAAATTTGGCTTTACAGGCTGGAACCCGCTGGATGCCAAAACAGTCGCAGCAGTAGTGACGAAATTAGGCGAGGACCGAGACGATACAGTCAGGGCCGCGCCCACAGATAGCAGCAGCCGCGAAGTGGACGCGTTGATTGCGAACAGACAATATCTAAACCTGATTCTCGATCGCGTTGACACATCGGTACGGAATCACATCGTCAAGCAGATCTCATCGCTGGATAACTAATCGGGGTCAGACATCATGCCTAGAATCCTTCGAAGTTGACAGGTATTGGAACACCAAACCACACTATCGGTGTTAGGAATGTCGTTGCCAGTCGTGCCCACAGTAAGCAGTTATGCTTCGACGCTGACCCAAGCCAGATCGTTCTAGCTGGAAGGACACCGTAGATGAATCCTCCGGATCGAAATGTTAACAGCGTCAAGCGAGCTACCTGGACATTCCTGGTACTGGTTCTCGCAACGACCAACCTGGCCCCGGCTCACGGTCAAGAGGACAAGCCGTCCGGGATGGATCGGGTTTCGAAGGTGCTCGAGCAAATGGTTCGTTTCGAGCTCGACGAGTACGGCCGCCTACAGCTTCGCAAGGACCATTGGCGAGTTGCTGCCAAACGATTCCCCATCGAACCCCTCCGGGAAGCGCGAATCGCGGAGTATCGAAAGCAGCACCCCACTGCGAGCGAGTACACTATTAAGGACTGGGCCAAGTCGCGGTTCAGTGACCCCAGTGACAGCGGCAACCTCAGCAAAATGATTAATTTTCAAACAATGACGGAAGCCGTCGGGTTGTGGAAAATGTTTCATTACATCGCTGTCGTGAATGAATCGCAGCCTCCAAGCTGGACCGGTCCTGGCGGACGTCGTAGCTGGAGCGCCAAGTTTTACGAACCGCCAACGCAAAAGACGTGGCCCTTCAGTGGCGACTGCCAGATCCACGGCGATCGTGTGGAGCTACAGCTTAGAGAACGTATTCCCCGTGTTGGCCTGAAGCGGAGAATCTGGCTGGACACTCGCAGAGAGTCAGTATTTCTGCTTCTCGTAGATGACGATGGGCACTTCTTCCAGATCCTACAGGCGAAGAAGATGGTTCATATTAGCGGCACCACTGCTGACGGAATCGTGAGCGCTCAGGGCTCATCGTTCGTTGAACTCGCGAAGCAGCATCCAGATGTACTTGAGGCTCTACGCAAGACATATGACAAGTTCCACCTCGGAAGGCTGCCTATCCGGGAAGCTGCGACTGCAACACCAAAACCGTATGCCCAATCAAAGATCAAGCGAGTTGCGTTCCCTGATGGAGCGCTCACAACTGAGCAGACCGTGGGATTCATGAACCGCCTCCTGCCGATGATGCTGCTCAAGGATCGATTGCGGTCGAATAAACCAGCGGGGAACACGAATTCTGACCAGTTTGAACACGCCAAACAGGTCCTCGATGACTGGAGACAAGCGATTGGAGCGAAGGGTGATGGATGGAATCTCGAGACTCCCGATTTCGGCCTCTACGTTTCTGGTACTACTGCACCCACGTTACGAGTCAGTTACAGGGTTCGTAGTGCCGGTTCAGTACGCTTTGTCTCATACGCCGATCAGACCGACTTCTGGATTGCAAATGCGGCATACGATGGACACCTGCGTGAATCGGGGTTGTATATCATGCAAGCAGCATCCGGGCTGGTCATCATGAATCTCGTAGGCAAAGACGAAGTGCTTAGCATCAGCGGGACAAACTATCTGTCGCTTCTTTCCAAACACGAAACTCTATTGCGTACTCGTTTCACGCCCGTCCTCGAGAAATTTGGCTTTACAGGCTGGAACCCGCTGGATGCCAAAACAGTCGCAGCAGTAGTGACGAAATTAGGCGAGGACCGAGACGATACAGTCAGGGCCGCGCCCACAGATAGCAGCAGCCGCGAAGTGGACGCGTTGATTGCGAACAAACAATATCTAAACCTGCTTCTCGATCGCGTTGACACATCGGCACGGAAACACATCGCAAATCAGATTTCTAAACTGGAAAACTGATTGGAGAGCGTCGGGTAGCATGGGTTCTTGAACTATTTGTGAAGCGGCTGGAAGTCGATCGCTCAGAAGTCGGCAGTCTGCTGAACCAACGCCTTCCGGGTTCGTCCCGCACCCGAATGTTCAGGCTCTTGACTTGAATGGTTGCACCACCGGCGACCAAGCCCCTTCATTGGACAAGCCCTCTGCGGTGCTCATCACGGCGAAACGTGATGGCTGTCTTCGCTTCGCGGCATTGCATGTCGTCGGCCCGGTCGCTGCAGAACTCGGCTCGCGGGCTAACAGTCGGCTTCGTCGCCCGTTATTCTATCCATTGTCTGAGTTTTCGACCGCCGTTGTCCGCGTCAGACAACGTGTCACTGAGGAGCACCGCATGAATCAGATTTGCCCGAAGTGTCGGAAAACCGGTTTCTCGAGTAGCATCGACGATCTCTGTGCCGATGTGCATTGGCGATGCGAAGAATGCTCCTATGCAGCTGAAGAGAACCAGTCCATGGCAGCTCCATGCGGCCGCTGCGGTGAGCAATCATGTGTGCTGGGGGACGCGGACTCAACTTTTCGCCACTGCTTTTACTGCCACAAGACGAATCGCTTGTTTGGGCCATCACTGATGGATCGCCTTGGTTGGTACGTCCGTGCCGGTAGCGAGAAGTTCGGGCCGTTTAGCCGGATAGAGCTGCGGTCAAAGATTCAGGACGGTGAGATCGAAGCTACAGATTTGGTCTATGACCCCTGGGGTGAGGCGGTAGAAGCGTCTGAGGTTGTGAAGCTTCGAGGCTGACGCGCCGATGTGATGCGGGAACGCGGAATGATCGGCACTTCTGTTCTGCAGTTCGGTTGGTACCAATCGATTCCGGCTGATTGCGGGTCAGTTTGCAACCTCGAAGACCTGATCCAATAGCTGTTGTCCCTGCCCTCGGTACTTCATGCGAACCAAACGAAACTGAACCTTACCGACCAGTTTCCGGGGTTCGGCAAAGCAAGCTTCCAGTCGGGCTAACTCCGCTGACGACATGCCCTGCCCATCAATTTCTCTTCCGCCAAAGCGCGAGAGAATCAGAACCTCATAGTCGTCACCGGATGTCAGTTCCAGTTTGAACTCTCCGTCTTCGCCAGCGATGGCCAGGCTCCCACCACCGGCGATGAGTCGGTTCTGCGCTAGCGATGTCAGCTGCTTTGAGTCCCCCGTACGAAAACCATCAGCGGCCCATTTCTCATCCGGACTGAACCCGACGGGCCACGCGATGATTCGAGCTCCCCGGTCAGCCAAGCATTCGGACTCCGATTTCCGATAGGTAATACGACCAGTCAGTCCGTCAATCTCCAACATCGCCGCCGGCGGATCAGGTTCCGAGCGCACATCAACGTTCGCATCTGCCGCCGGCGCCTCGGCCATTCCTGATCGGCCCAGAAACCAACCACCGGCAAACAAAGCGACCCCGCCGGCAATGGCCGCCACCAGCAAACCGATGGGCAGTCCACCGCGTCGAGGTTCCTCAACAGGCGGTGCGGGAACCGCCGATGCCGCGAGCTTCTTAAGGACAACTTCGGAATCAACCGACGTGTTCGCACTGGGATCGGCTTTCGATTTCGCATCGCCCGGCGCCTCGACAACTCCGGACGGTCGCAGAGGTTCAATTGCAATTGGTTTGGCTGATTCAACAGGTGCGACGACTGCTGCTGATTCTGGTTCCGTGACCCGCTGCTTTTGCGTCTCCGCTTTGCCAAGATCGGCCAACTGATCCAGTGCGTTCAGGAGCGAACTATCACCCCTATCCAATTCCGGGCGGCTTGGAATCGGTTCTCGACTTCCGTCCAGATTCGGAACACGGGTCGCTCGACCGCAAGTCGGACAATCAACAACCTGCCCAGCCAGAGCGCGCGAGATACCCAGAAACTGGCGGCATTTTTGGCATCGAAACTTAATCGGCATCCAGAACACTCTTGGCGACGCACGAAGGCGGAAACGGCACGTGTTACACCGATCCTGGTAGTGAAACGCATTCGCGTAACGCTGCTCCAACTGCAAATCTCACTCCAGCATACAAATTAGTCAATACAATGCTGCAGTACAGTCGGCTAAACTAATCACATTAGTCGCAGGTTCTCACGACCGTAACCATGTCCAGTAGCTTCGAAAACAACAAAGGCAGCCGGCGCCGATTCCTGGAATCCAGCGCCGGAATGGCAGCCGGGATGATAAGCCTGGGCTCCGGGCAGGCTTCCGCGGCTGCAAATTCGAACCTCCAGGTTGCTGTCGTCGGAGTGCGGTCGCGAGGCCGACAATTGATCAAGCGTTTCGCGAAACTGGATGGAGTTCACATTCAAGCGATCTGCGACATCGACTTAGCCCAGGCGAATCGAGCAGCTGGCGAACTACGCGACCTGCAGCGCACCCATTGCAGGGTTGAACGCGACTATCGAAACGTCTTGGCAGCCGGCGACATTGATGCAGTCGTCATCGCCACGCCAGATCACTGGCACGCGCCGATGTGCATCGACGCACTCAACGCCGGCAAGCATGTGTTTGTCGAAACACCGATGTCACACACTGCCACGGAAACCGCCGCGATACTTGACGCGGCCAGGAACTCTGATCGCGTTGTGTTCTGCGGCATGCAGCAGCGTTCAATGCCGCACATGCAGTCCGCCATCGAAAACGTTCGCTCGGGAAGAATCGGTTCCGTCCGTCTGGCCCGTGCGTGGACCAGTCATCGGCGCAAGTCAATTGGCCTGGCACCGGATGGACCGGCTCCTGTTGATGTCGATTACAGAACCTGGCTGGGCCCTGCCCCGTCGCGTGAGTTCAACCCGAACCGCTTCCATTATTCATGGCGCTGGTTTTGGGACTACGGCGGCGGTGAATTAACCAACTGGGGCATCCACATGATCGACATCGCGCGGTTGGGGCTGGGGGTTGGCCAACCGAACCGGGTGACAGCCAGCGGTGGCAAGTACCATTTCAACGATGACCAGGAAACACCCGACACGCTGACCGTCAACTACGACTTCGCAGACAGCACTCTTATTTGGGAACACCGTGAGTGGTGCACTCGACAAATTGAAGGCCGCAGTGCGGGCGTGGCGTTCTACGGCGAAAATGGAACGCTGATTGTGGACCGCAGTGGCTGGAAGATCTACGACTCAGGCGAAGCGGTTCCCGCGACAGAGACAAGCCGCGGTGATACCGTTGCCGAAGACTTCGTTGCCGCCATCAGAACCGGAGACACGCGGCGAGATCAACTTCAATCCGCAGCGATCTCGACGGACCTGTGCCACATGGGTAACTCAGCGTATCGGCAGTCTGCGAGCTAGCGACGCCACCTCTTAAACCGGACGTTGGGTTCCGACGGGTTCCTGCTACAGTACCTTCCGTTTTAGCGGTTGCGATGACAGGAACCTGCGTCAGGCGAGGCCTGGCCTTCGGAGTGACAGACGGTAAATGAGCTACGATTGCATAATTGTCGGCGGTGGACACAACGGGTTGGTGTGTTCGGCATACCTGGCCAAAGCCGGTTGGAAGGTTCTGGTGCTGGAACGTCGCCCCATGGTCGGTGGCTGCAGCGTTACGGAAGAACTCTGGCCCGGCTTCAAAGTTTCGACCGCGTCATACGTTGTTAGCCTGCTGATGCCGGAAATCGAGCGCGACCTGGAACTCAAGAAGCACGGCTACAAGGTTCTGGCCAGAAACCCATCATCGTTCACGCCGTTTGAAGACGGTCGCTACCTCATGTTGGGCCCCGACCAGGCCGCCAACAAAAGTGAGATAGCCAAGTTCAGTCAGAAAGATGCTGAGGCATACCCAAAGTACGAGCGTTTGCTGGAACGCGTGGCCGAGTGCATTGAACCGATCCTCAGTCAGACTCCACCGAACCTCCTGCCATTGCCGGCCGAATGGCGCAAGACATCGCTGTTTCAAAAACTGGGCGACATGAAGAAGGCGCAGAGCCTCTACACAGCGTTCAAGAAGCTCGGTTCTGACATGCCCGAAGCCATCGAACTGCTAACCGGCAACGCGATGACGATTCTGGATCGCTGGTTCGAATCGGATCAACTTAAGGCCACCCTGGGCACCGACGCGATCATCGGCAACTTCCAATCCATGTCCGCTGCCGGCACTTCTTATGTCTTGCTGCACCACGTCATGGGTTCCGCCGGCGGCGCGCGAGGCGTGTGGGGTTACGTTGAAGGCGGCATGGGTGCGTTGTCGAACGCGATGGCTAGCGCGGCGAAAGCGGCGGGGGTCGAAATTCGAACCGATGCCGAAGTGGCAAGTATCGACGCAACCGGTTCCGGTATCACGGGAGTCACGCTCGCCAGCGGCGAGACGTTTACAGCGAAACGGGTGGCTTCGTGTGTCGATCCGCATCTGACGTTCGAAAAAATGCTGGACTCGAAGCTGCTACCAGAAGACTTCCGAGCAGCCGTTAGCCGGATTGACTACTCCAGCGCAACGATGAAAATCAACCTCGGCGTTAGTGAGCTACCAAACTTCACCTGCCTACCAGGCAACGACGAAGTCATGCCTCAGCACCGCGGAACAATCCACATCGGCGCGACAGTCGATTATCTGGAACGCGCCTACGACGACGCCAAGTATGGCGAACCATCGAAACGACCAATCGTGGAAATGACCATTCCAACGTCGGTCGACCGTACCATCTCGCCCGACGGTCAGCACATCCTTTCGCTGTTCGTCCAGTACGCTCCGTACAAACTGGCCAACGGCAACTGGGACGACATCAAGGAAGAAGTCGCCGACCGCTGCATCGCCGAGATCGCTCGATACGCCCCAAATGTGCCCGACTCGATTCTGCACAGACAGGTTCTCTCGCCCGTCGATATCGAACGTGTCTACGGCCTGACCGGCGGGAACATTTTCCAGGGAGCCATGCCGCTGCATCAGACGTTCGCAATGCGTCCGGTTGCCGGATGGGCGGACTATCGGACACCTGTCGACGGCTTGTACCTATGCGGCGCCGCGGCGCATCCGGGTGGTGGAGTGATGGGCGCATGCGGAAAGAACGCAGCAGGTGAGATGCTTAAGGACGGTAAAGCTTAAATCCCGAGCAGAGGGCGGTCGCATGCGAGTCGTAATCAAGCTTTACAATCGACAGACGCTACGTACCTGGATTGATTACCGTTGCCTCTTCCAAATCGTCGAAGAGACGTTTGGGAATGAATGGAGCGAAGTTTGCTTCACGGACATGTCTGATGAAGAGAAAAGGATTGCGACCGGAAAGACCACCAACGGACTCGTCGACATTCTGGCGCCATTCTTCATCACAACTGTCGATGCCGATGGCGTGGTGACCAAGCGACCCGATTTAGACGTACGACTAACCACCGAAGGCCATAACCTGCTGAACCTGCGGCCCGTTTGGAAAGACGGCTACCGCATCGGCAAAGAATAGTGACAGCGCGGGTGGCTCAGGCGGCTATCGTCCGAAGTTTGAGTTCACAATCGCGGCGTCAAGTTCCGCAAGGCGCTCCACAATCGCTGGCGCGAAGAATACCAACAGAGCGGCGGGTAGCAGGAAGAACAACGCCGGCACCATGATCTTCCATGGCGTCCACTTCGCACGCGTCGTTCTCTTTTCAGATTGCAGCTGCCTAAGACTGCGGCTGTTTTTCTCCAACGACTCAATCACACCGCTACCAAGTTCGGTGGACTGAATCAGCATCGAAGTCAGCGTGTCAATTTCCGGAACGGCCACGCGATCCCGGAAGCCGCGCAGAGCGTTAACGAAGTCGCTAACCTCTGTATGAACCCCAACCAGTGCCGTTTCAACGGCAATCGCTGGATACGTTTCGTGTAACTCCGCACCCGCCTTCGTGAACGCAGTCGGCACATCCAGTCCCTGTTGAACCGACAGTCGGATGAGCGACATAAAGTCGGGAACACCCCGAGCGATCTCTTCGTTTCGACGTTCTGCCTGGCGTTCGACAATCGACGCAGGAATCAACCACAACAGAAAAGGAATCGTGACCAGGCCGCCCAAAACGAACGGTTCCCACTCTGACGAGACAATCAGCAGAAGGGTTCCCAGAACCAGAATTGAGCAGATGGTCATCGCGTACCGGATGGCGGCGAAGTCGATGTAGGCAGATCGAGCCAGATAGCCAGCTTGTCGCAACAGCCGAGTCTGTTCTTCTCGGCGCCGCGTTGTCTGTGGAACCGCAGCCGCAATGACGGGCGTCGCGTCGCCGAACACTCCGCCAATTACATCCGGACCTTCATCGAAACGCATCGCACCATCGTCAGCCGATGGCGGTTCGCACTCAATGGGAAACGACGGGCCAGTTGAGAGCCCAGGATCGAGCCCCCGGTTTCGCAGTTCCCGAATCTCAATTGTATCCAATTTCATCGTGACACCTGCCGCACTATTCGCAGAATAACAATCGAACCCAGGCACCAAAGCACCGCTGCACCGCACAACGCCACGCGGCCCACCACTGAATCCAGAACCGTACTGAACGCCGCTGATTCGTTGCCCAGAAAAATCAACGACAAGACAAGCGGCAGTATTATTAGGGCTCCCGCTGGCCACTGACCTTCCATCGAAACCGCGCGATCGCGTTCTCTTTGAACCAACTGGTCGCGCACATCGTCGGACAGACTAAACAATGGCCCCGACAGTTCGGAGCCGGTTTCCGTGTGAACCTTCAGAACGCCAGACAGCATTGACGTCGCTGCAATCCCTGAACGAGAAGAGAACCCGGACAGTGTCGCCTCGACATCCGATCCGGCCTTGAGTTGCTGGCTCATCCAATCCAGTTCCTGACGGAGCGGCTGAGGCGTATCCACCGCGGCGTGTTCCAAACTACTGGCCAGGTTGCGTCCCGTTTGAGCCAAACGGCCCAGCCGATCGATCGCGTCCGGCAGTTGTTCCATGAGTGCAGACTGCCGGTTCTCTCGCAGGTGATTCGCGATCACGATCGGAACCAACACGCCCATGGTCGCAAAAATGCCGGTCGGTATACGCGACTGAGTCAGCAGGAATGCAATCGCCCCCAGTACAGCCGCGCAAAATACAGACAACATCAGCCACGCACGCGGCGAGGTCTTGAGTCCCGACTGAACCACCAGTTGGTCGAACTTACCGTTGACCAACCGCGGCAGCGCCGACTGGTTTGGATGTTCATACCGCACGGCTTCCTGCCGGAGGATGTCCGCAAACTCAGCATGAATTTCAATCGGCTGTGTGGCAAACTCAGTGGACATATCACGCTCAGAGACTATTGAAAGGCAGGTTTGTACTCACCGCCGGTTGACAGTTCGCGTGGCACAAACAGTTCACGATACTGCTTTGGTGTCACGACGCTTCCGACGGCCGTCTTGGTTGAAAGAGGCTCGTAGCCAGTCGCGTAGAACGAACCGGCCGACTTAAACGAATCGTCCACGCCACTTTGGCGATAGACAAAGATGTCTTCAAAGGTGTACTCACCTTCGTGAAGACCGCGCAGTTCAGAGATGCGAGTCACTTTCCGCTCGCCGGTACTCAAACGGGTCGTATGAACCACGAAATCAACCGCGCGAGCGATGAAGCGGCGGACGGCTTGTTCTCCGACCTCGGGGCCGGCCAGACACGCCATCAGTTCCAGTCGTTCCAGCGCGTCGGCAGAATCGTTTGCGTGCGTGGTGCTCATCGAACCGTGCTGGCCCGTGTTCATCGCCTGCAGCATGTCCAGAACTTCTTCACCGATCGTTTCACCAACAACAATCCGATCCGGCTGCATCCGCAACGCGCTGCGGAGCAAGTCTCTTGAAGACACACCGCCTTTGCCATCGACATTCGGCAGCCGTGTTTGCAGCGAAACAACATCCGGTTGCTGCAATCGCAGTTCGGCCGTGCGTTCGATCGTCACGACGCGCTGACCTTTTGGAATGAACCCACTGAGATTGTTCAGCAAGGTCGTCTTCCCTGAACCAGCCCCGCCGCTGAAGATTACGTTGGCTCGGTTTTGGATCGCCAGTGAAAGGAAGTCCGCCATCTGTGGAGCCAGCGAACCCAGCTTGACCATGTCCTGCAACGTCAATTGCTGCTGGCCAAAGCGGCGTATGGTCAGCGTTGGACCTTTCACTGCCAAAGGCGGGACCACGGCATGAAACAACGATCCGTCTTCCAACTGCACCTCAGCGATGGGTGAGGCTTCATCAATTCGGCGGCCGCTGCGAGCAACGGTTCTCTGAATGAACCGCAACAAGTGTGTGTCGTCTCCAAAGCTGACCGGCGTCTTCTCAACACTGCCGTCCCGTTCGACCTGCACGTTGTTGAACCCGTTGACGATAATGGCGCTCACTCGCGAATCGTCCAGCAACGACTGTAGGGGCCCAAGACCGTAAATCTCATCAATGATGTGCTGAACCAGGTCGTCCTTCTCTGGACCAACAAGTCCAATTTCCTGCTTCTCACAAAGATGGACAGACAACGCTTCGACCTGCTTCCGCAGTTCGGTTTCCCCCAACAGCGACGCTTTACCCAAATCCATAGCGTCAATAATCTGCTGCCGAATCCGTGTCGTCAGCAGACCAATACCTGTACCTGGTCGCGGTTTTGTACTTCCCTGAACTGTCATTCGTCGTCCGTTCCTTCAATCAGTGGAATCTGCATGAGGTCCACGCTCGCCCTAGCGTGGAGATGTTTCTGATTTGGTCGCAACTTGCGTGGCAGTGATCACCCGCCCCTGCACGAACCGAACATCGGTTCGGTCGATGCTGCGATACTGTTCGGTCACGAAGCCTTTCGTCTCACCTTCGCTGGACGGCTTTTCAATAACCGCCCGCGCCGATTTAGGTTGAGAGCCTTCACTTACTGCCGGCATCTTCAGTTCTGGTTCCTGCGACGCCATGACAGGTGGTTCGATACTTAGCACTGGTGGTGGCAGTGGAACCGCTACATCGACTGGCGTCTCGTCAGATTCATTGCCCGCAATCAGACGCTCGGGAACCATCTCCGGCGGCACTGGTTCAGGATCAATCAGCCTCGTGGCCTTGTCTGGCTCAGGCGGAACAATGTCGAGAACATCAATGCTGTTGACGTCTGCTGCGTCCGCAATTGTGACATCTTGCGCATTTGTATTCTGCGGCGGCGCAACAGCTTTCATGCGTTCGCCGTCGAAGTAGACGCGCTTCGTCTCGATGGTGAGCTGCCGATCAAGCGGGTTCTTAAAGAAGTACGAGACCGCGATTCCGCCCACCATGAGGAAGGTCGCGACAGTCAATGTCCACGGTGTGAGTTTCAAAGGTCAATCTCCCGATCTGGCCAAGAGGCCCGCGGACTCATTGTTTGCCCAGGTAACAGAACCGGAACAGTCGATTGATCAAGCCAATCACACAGCCCTGCCCGGAGCGCGCGGTACTTCTCTTTGTTTGACTTCGACATACCCGCCTGGAGCTGCCCGGCCATGTTGGGTTACGGCCAGTAGTTTGAACGATCTTCCCAACGCACCCGCATAGATTCGTTGCAGTCCGACGGCGCTGGACGAGAAAAGAAACTTCGTTGGAAACAGAATCGAGAGACTCGCCACAAGCCGCGTTCTCCCTGTTGATGGATCCTGCGGTACAGCCGGAAAAGTCCGCCACACGGAGGCGGGCTCAAATCTCAACCGCTACACTCTGCGTCCATCGACTGCCATCCCAGCCTGAGAGACGCCCGTGTCCAAAACAACAGCGTTTGCCGACATCGCCGAAGCCGCCGCACGCAAAGGTGGCGAGGTTCTTCACGACTGGTCCGAAAGATTCACAGTCAGCGAAAAGAGCCGCGCGAACCTGGTGACGGAAGCTGACTTCGCTTCGCAGGAAGCGATTCACTCGCTCATCAAGGAAGCGTTCCCCGACCACGGATTCCTGGGCGAAGAGGGCTTGTCAGAAAACGACGACTCTGAATTTTGCTGGGTCATCGATCCACTGGATGGAACATCCAACTACGTGCACGGCTTCCCCTACTACTGCGTCTCCATCGCGCTTGAACACAAAGGTGAACTGATCGTTGGCGTCATCTACGATCCCAATCGCAACGAACTATTCCGCGCGGCCGCTGATGAACCGACAACCTGTAACGGCAAAGCAATTCAACCAAGCGCCGTCGCGACACTTCCAGAAACGTTCGCCGTCGCCAGCTTGCCCGTCGGAGCCGGACCTGAGAACCCCGCGATGGCCAGATTCATGAACGCGATCCCGCACGTTCAAACCGTCCAGCGCACCGGTTCCGCCGCACTGAATCTCGCGTACGTTGCCTGCGGACGAATCGACGCGTACTGGTCGACCAGTCTCAAACCCTGGGATGTCGCCGCCGGCGCGTTTATCGTCAACCGCGCCGGAGGACGGGCCACAGACATGCTGGGGGAACCGATTGACATTCGCGTGCCCAGCCTGCTGGCGTCGAATGGATCTGCGATTCACGCAGGAATGGTGGGCGTGTTGTCTTAAAGCAACGCTCGCAGGCGTTTCCTTCGCAACCATCGACCGTTCCAGCGACCGGGATTGCCGTTTTTCTTTTCCTCCGGCGCCCCAAACGCCTAAAATAAGGGCTCTCTGTTTGCCCCTTCTTTTGGCCGCACTCCATCACGTCCCGCGGCCCGGACATCCGAACAATGTTCAGAGTGATAACAACTCTCCGCGAGTCGTTACCGCGCCCGATTTGCGTTTGCCATTGGGCAATGCTTCTCGGCGTGGCTCTCGTTGCCCATGTGGCGGCTCAGGAAACGCAGGAGCCTGACCAGGGTGAGACTCAGAAAGAAGGCTACTACCACCGAACGGCCGATGGCTTTCTCATCCCACTGTCGTCACTTGGTGTCGAAGACGGCGAAGTCGAGAAGCTTATCCGCGGCAAGCAGGCTGACACTCCGCCCCAGTACGTCATCTCGGCCGCTTCGTTAAAAGGCCGAATCGAGGGCAACCTCGCCTACATCGACGCAACTCTTTCTATTCAACTTAACGTCGAAGAAGGACGCTGGATCTCGGTCCCCGTCGCGATGAACGAAGGAAAGTTGGCGGACAAGTGGACGTACAACGGCGACGGCAAAGCTGTGTTCGACCGGAAGCGAACAACGGAATCCGGGATTCGCCATTGGTTTTTCCAGGGTAGCGGCAAACACGAACTCACCCTGCCGCTTATCGTTCCGGTTCGCGAACCCCAACACCTGAGACACACGTTGCGACTTCGTCTGCCCGACGCCGCGGCAACCCGACTTTCGCTCAAAGTCCCCGCTGGCAACATCACCGTCCAACCTCCCAAAGGCGCAGGGCTAAGAACCTCCCGCGCGGAGAGTGGAACGCAAATCGACCTTTGGGGACTCGGAACCCAATTCAGCCTGGAATGGGATGTTCGCCCGGACGTTGTGAACTCGCGCCCCGTACTCCGTTCGCTTACCGACCTAACCGCCAACCTGGCAACCGACCCGTTCTCAATTACAGCGACGCAAACGCTGGTCATGCAGCAAGGCTCACTCAGCACCATCGACATCAGCCTGCCGGCGGGGATGGTTGTCCGAAACACTGAACCTCAACAAATCGACCCCACCGGCCGCGTAAGCCTGGTGGAAGCGGACGAAGAACCCGGCAAGGTTCGTGTCACATTCGCCGAACCGCTGACCGATCGAGTTGAACTGACATGGTCCCTGGCTGCCGAAGATTCCGAAGTCGCACGGCGGTGGAAGTTCACAGGTTTCTTAGTCGCGAATGCTCAGGAACAAACCACGAAGCTGGAACTGACTCCCCCCGAAGGCGTGGCGGTTCAACCAGTGAAGTCCGTAGGCGTTCAAAATGTACGAGCCAACCGATCGGACCAGCGCACAACCAGGTGCCGGCTGCTTAGCCCGGAATCCGAATTCACGGTCGAACTCCGCGACGTAGAACCATTCTACACCATCACACCGCGCACCGTTTTGTATTTCTCAGAAGACCAGGCGCGGATTGAGTCTCGGTTCCGAGTTCGCGTTCTGCGCGGTTCGGTTCAGGAACTCAAACTGGTGTGGCCGGGAATCCGAAACGAAGACTGGAAGTTGCTGCCAAGCCCACCCACCGAGAACCTGGCAGACTGGACCAGTTCAGAACTCGCCGACGACGAATCTCTGAGGTTGAACCTTCTGACTCGCATGGCCGGAACATTCGAAGTCAGCGTCGGTGCGGTTCGCACTTTGACAAACCCCGAAGGTTTTTCCGTCTCACTACCCGGCATCGTCTCTGAAACTCGCCAGCCAACCACGGTCGTCCTGGCGACGGACTCAAATGTCGATGTCGAATTCACCGACGGCGAAAAAACCGTCAGTGCCCCCATCCCCTTTGATGCGAGGATGGTCGAAGACTTCGAACAGTCAACGACAATCCTGCAGAACCGGGCTCTGCTGGTCAGGTCCGATCTGAAACACTTCACGGCGCAACTTCGAACCCGACAACGCGAGGTCACAACATCAACAGCAGTCGTGCTGGACGTGAAGGAAGAAGCAATCAATGTTGAGGAGACTCTCAACTACCAACTGGACTTTGACCACATCGCCGAACTCCGTTTCACAATTCCGGAAGGCATCGACGCCTCAGTCGCGCTTGAGGACGGAACCGCATTGCGAAGACTGGCGGTCGGCCCAAACACCAGCCGCTTCGCGCTACCGGAACCGATGACGGGTAATTTCGAAGTACAGATTCGGTATCGAGTTCCGTTCCTCGCCGAAGACTCGACGGCAGAAATCCCGATCATTCTGAGTGCGGACAGTCCGAACGCAGACTTGCGGGTCGGCGTGAAACCGGGAGCCAAACGGAAAGTCACGCCTATCGGCAAATGGAAACCAGTCTTCTCTCGACAACTTGAAGCTGAGTGGATTGCTGATCAACCCACGGACGCGTTGGCACTTAAGCTTGATAGTCCACTGTCTGGCACAGCACGACAATTCGCCGTCACTCGTGCCTTGGTTCAATCGAAGGTCACCGGCTCTGAAGTAAAAGGGCGTGTAAGCTTTGTGCTCCGCGGACAGTTCCTTCAGCAAACGCTTAGCGTTCCTGAAAGCACTCGCATCTACACCGTCAGTTGGAATGGCGTGCCCCTGCCCCGACAACAATGGAATGTCGATCGACTGGTCGGAACGGAGATTCTGACCGTCACCCAGCGACAGCTTGGCGGTTCCGGAATTCTGGCCATCGATTTCGGAAGTTCGGCCCCTCAGCTTTCATGGTCCAGGCGTCTGACAGCCTCGTGCCCCACGATGCCTGACGACACTCCCGTCGATGACGTTATCTGGCAGGTGATTCTGCCCAGCGGAGAACACCTTTCCGGGTTCGACAAGATTGGGACTCCGTGTTTCGAGTGGTCGTTTGGCAGCTTTGGCTGGTC
Organism: uncultured Planctomycetaceae bacterium; assembly: GCA_964485095.1. Classification (GTDB taxonomy): domain Bacteria; phylum Planctomycetota; class Planctomycetia; order Planctomycetales; family Planctomycetaceae; genus CAYNWT01. The sequence continues at coordinate 24,545 of CAZAIB010000021.1, forward strand.
ACGTCAGCCTACCGAAGAGTTCGAAGACCTGAGTCTTTGGTTGCGGCAGGGGACAAGTCGCGATTCGCGAACCGTACAAGCTGTTGCGGGGAACGCATTCGCGTTCCAATTGCCTTCACTTAAATCGGGGCTTCGTTTGAGCACCGTCGATCAGTCGTTCGTGTTGCTGTTCGGTTCCGGCGTTGCCTTCCTTGCCGCGTTCGCCTTGATTCGGTTTTCACCTCGACGGTTCGCAATCGCAATTCCGATCGCGGGCGTGCTAATTTCTGTCTTGTCTATCCGATATGCACCAGCCATCAAGCTGTTGCTACAGCCGGCCGTGCTTGGACTTGCCCTGGCCGCCATCGCCCACCGGATTGATCGCAAACGCTATCGCCGCGGCTATGGCACCTACAGTATGGAACAGAAACCGACGGTCGCGATTTCGACGGAACCCGTTACCGCCTCACACGCGGTCGTCGCACCGGGGAGTTCGCAATGACGCGGCAACTGGCGTTGTCATTGCTTTCGCTGGTGCTGCTAATGCCTTGCGCTGAAGGCCAGGAACAGCCACTTCGGCTGGAGCGACTGAAGGTCAACTCAGACCAGCTCCGCACTCTTATTGACACCAGTAGCCTGGTTCCAATCGACAGTGACGAACTCAACCGCCGGCTGAGGCAAGCACAAGCAGCCATCGCGCCACCTTCAACATTCATCCCGGATCGGATCAGCTACACAGCCCGTCTTCTAACAACCGGAGAATTGGAAGGAACACTGGACGCGACGGTCGCAGCGAACCCGAGCAAACAGTCAAAGACTCTGCTTCTTGGCAAGCCGCAGTTCAGTACATTCCAGCTCACCAAACCGACCACATGGGGTATGACCACTGATGGCAATGCCATGGTTCTGGTAGATCCTGAACAGGAAAGTCTCCGGGGCAATTGGAAGCTGGACGGCAGACAACGCGTTTGGGGAACTGAGTTTGTTCTGCACCCACTAACAGCGCTCGCCAGCGAACTCACACTCACACTGCCAGCCGGGCACCGACTGCAATCCAATGCGGTTATCGTCAACCCGCCTGCCGATCATCAGAATGAAACAAAGTGGCGCGTTGTCCTGGACGGCAACGCGCCCGTCCGCCTCAACGTAGTGGCATCGCCACGATCGGTCGCACCGGAAGGGGCACGAGTTGAAGTCAACACGACCTGGACTCTCCGCGCGGACAGCACGACGTTCCGGTCAGAGTACCTTCTGCAGTGCCCGGCCCCGATTGATGAGTTCTCCATCCGAATTCCTGACGGCGGAACGGTGGAATCCGTTTCCTACGGGGATGGCACAGTGCTCCCGATTGAACTCTCCCGAACCGACTCGGGCCTGCTGCTCCGAGTGAAACTTCCTGAGAAGCTACAAGGCGCCAGCCGGCCATTCATCCTCTCCGCGACCGCCGCGCCGGTTGCCGGAAAGGTGTGGTCTGTTCCGTCACTGGCAGTCGTTGCATGTCGAACCGCAGGCGGCAAAGCTGTTGCTGCGACTGTGCATCGAGTAAAACATCGCCTGCGGATCGAATCACCGCTGGAACTCCAGCAGTTAGATCTGGCAGGTCACGAACAAACCGATAGCGTTTTTGACCTGGATGGAACCCAAACGATTTCGTTGACGCGGATCTTTGCGAATAGCAACGCGACCCTGCGTGTGAGCCAGGCACAACGATCACGCCAGTACCAAATCGCGACACGCATAGAACCAGAATCCGGAGTCTGGAAACACAAGAGCGTCCTGGTATCCGACACCCTGTTACCTGGTGAGGTCAGGCTCTCGCTGCCGCAGGGCTTTACCGTTCAGGAAGTGAGCGTTGGTACCGACAAAACTCCGTGCGACTTTCGAATCGAAGGCACCGCAGCCGCACCGTTGGTCCGCGCGTTCCTGCCACCAATTGGTAGCAGCATGCTGGAGCTCATCGGACACACCAGAACCACGCCAAAGACAGCCATCGCAACCGTGGACGGCAAATTGACAACTCACGTGCTGGTTGTGCCCACAAACAGCCTGACCCAACCTGTGGATTCGCTCCCAACACTGCTGGCCGGACAGCTACCCACAGCGCTTCGAACAATGCTGCCAACAAACTTTCTTGACGCCGATAGCGCGATCGTTGAATCCAAACCTGGGACAACCATTGAACTAGCCGAACAGGCCCCCCTTGTTGATGCAACGTCGGAACCCGACCAGGACGCTGGCGCTGACGAAGCAACAAACACGCTTGTCCTGCCGGTCCAACTTACTTCGGTACTGCGTTCAGGTTCCGCCAGCGACACCCACACAGCCAGCGTGCTGACCGGCAACAACCCGACACTGGCATTCGAACTGGTCGAAGGCATCAGCATCACAGAAGTTCGGGTCAATCAGCGGAAGACGCGATTTAGCAGGACGAAATCCAGCGTCGTCGTACCTCTGGACACAACCGTCTCGCGAAACCTTGTTGAGGTCCGCTACGAATCTGCCACCACAAAGACCAGCTATCTAAAGCAAACACGCAGCATCCCGCTGCCGCAGTTTCGCGCCCAAAGCAGCCTGTCCTGGAACCTTACCCTTCCGTCCGGAACCCGACTGCTTGGGTACAACTCGCCGGACGCAACGACGAGATACTCCAATCCGTTACTAAACACACTGGGACCGCTGCACACGCAAACAACGCCTGAAGTAATCGCAGACGTCATGCTGCCCACGGTTCCAAAGTCACTGCAGATCACAACGCTCCAAACCAACGACATTACCACCTACGCCTGGATTGGAACCGCCGCGGCACTGCTGGTCGGAATGATGATCGTGCGATTCAGCTCACCTGTCTGGCTGTGTGCGTTCGAAGGGCTCGTCGCTCTGTTGTGTTTTGTCTTGCCAGATCCGTTTGGCACGATTTGTGGAGGCTGCCTGCTGGGCGGACTTGTTGCTCTGGTTCTAGCCAACCTGGTGACTCGCAACAGGCTACCAATTGCCAAACCACAGGGCTCACAGTTCACACTATCACCATCGCGTGTCGGCACACTACTACTCGCAGCCGGACTAAGCCTCGGGACAATCACCGTGGCTCAGGATTTGGCAACCGAGACATTCAAGGTCTTCGAGGTCCAGGGACAGAAGACCGTCTACGTTGAGAAGTCGCTGTTGGATCGACTGGAAGCGTCAACCACCTCGCCAGCCCCAATGTTGCTTTTGCAACAGGCACACTACACGGTTGAGTATGCCGACGACGGCTACTCCGTGCACGCCATCATCAAAGCAATCGTCCCCGAACCAGCCACCGACGTCACAGTCTCGCTGCCATTCGCCAACGCAAACGTCAACGAGTGCTGGGTTGATGGAACCTCGCGGGTGTTCCGAAAGCAGGGTGAGGAAATCCAGTTCCAGATTCCTTCCGTTGACCGAGACCCTGATTCCAGCGAACCACGCGAAGTCGTTCTGGAACTGGATCTCTTTCCAGCCGTCGTCGATAACAGCATTACACTCACACTTCCAGGAGCGACCGGTTCGACTTGCACGGTGAACGCTCCGGAAACCGTTGACATTCAACTGAACGGCGCCTCCGCGGAAGCTGGCAAACCTTACCCGGCCACTGATCGAATTCAGATCACCGCGGGCAACCTTGCTGAGAACGCCGAGGTTCCCACTACCGCACCAACGTTCCAAAACAAGTGCGTGGTGGAAGTTGGTTCTGGTGAGACATCCATCATCCACAGCCTCATCGTGACACCCGGGTCAGAACCGCTCGAACGGCTTGATCTGGCGTTGCCGCCAACACATCGGTTCCTGTCACTGACATCCAGTGTTCCTTCACGAGAAGAAATCTTCGCCGGAACACCAACAAGTTACATTGGAATCGAATTCACGCAGCCGGTCATCGCCCCGGTCGAACTGACACTCAAACTGGTTGAAACCAACACGGCATTGGGAGCAGAACGCAGCATCCAGCTAATCCCACTGGTGCCAGGTTCGACTGGTGATGAGGTGACCATCGCCACCGCGCAGGGACTGAACCTGGATGACATCCGGACAACACCTTCCAACACGCTGAACTCTGAAACCGTGGCACTCGTGTCGACCGTAGGACCAACGACATTCAAAATCGATGCAGCAACGCGAGTTCAATTCAGCCTTTCCAACCCGCCCGCCACACGTGAAGTCTGGCTGGATCAGACTGTTCAAATCGGTGCCGAAGAAGTGGACTACTCAATGGAGGCTGAACTTCGCATCATCAACGGGCCAGTATTCGCTCATACACTGACAGTACCGCAGGAACTTCAGATTGACACGATTGTCGTCCGAGAGAACGGCGTCGATCGACTCGCCCGCTACCAACAAGCCGGCAACGAACTGCTGTTACTTCTGGAAGGTCGAACCTCTGGCGTTCAGGACATACAGGTCCAGGGCCGAATCTCCCGCAGCATTGATTCGCTGACAGCGATCCCTGAGATCAAAATCGCCGACGCCAGCACTCGGGAATCAACACTCGTCATCCGCAAAGCCACATCCCTGGACGTCACCCTTGAGAACCGAGACGGCGTTCCATTCGTCGTCCGCCCCGACAGCGCGTCAACGGATTCGCTGGCCGAGGGCGAAGCCACGTTTCAGTTGCTCGAATCCACCCAGCTACCACTCATTCGAACGCACCCAAAACAACCCGAACAGGTGACTGCAGTCTGTTTCCTTAAACGAGCGGCAGATCTTAGCGAGCCAGACTACAAGTGGATCTATCGTGTGGAGGGCAACAGATCCGAAGTGCTTATCGATCTCAATGGCGGTACGCTGGAACCGGCAGCTGAAGACGAGGCCACTGCGGTTCTATCCGGCACAGATTCCAGAATCACGTTTTCCGAAACCGGACCTCGGACGTTCGCCGTAACATTTAGCGGCGTTCCAGGTGGTGTGCCCCAAATTGATTGGAAAACCAATGTGCAGACAACAACGTACCTCGCGATTCCACTAGAGTTTGAGTCGGTAGTCACCGGCGCTAGGGAAGTTAGCGACGGGACACTACCCGACTGGGCAATTCCAGAGGTCACGCAGGGCATCCGTTTGTTTTCCTGCACCAACGACGAATGGAGTGTCGAATCAGCCCCTAGGGCAACAGCCTCACAAACAAGTGGCGCCCCCGCAGCGTTTGTCGAAACGACGATTTGGCAGGACCGCGACACAACGTCCGGTGTAACAACCGTCGTGCCGGGGGCGGGTGGTCAGCAACTGCTGGTGAATATTCCCGAAGGAGTATCCATTACTTCTGTCGAACTGGAAGATCGACTCTATAAGGAAGGCAGCGACGGCAGCAGTTTGCGCGTCCCCACCACCGATGTTGGGTACGTGACGCTCCGGTGGAAAGCTCTAGGTCGCTCAGGCGACTTCGAACTCCCCTTTCCGGATCTGCTGGATGGAGAAGCGTTTTTTGCCATGCCCGATGCCAGCATGAACGTGGGTCAGGAAGCAACAGCCGTCACAAGTTTAGAATACATGGCTCAGCGGCCGGCTGTGCTTGCAGACGTACCGGTTCCCTCCGGACATTCCAACGTTGCATCAGTCTTCTTCCGATCGCCGGCCTCATACAGCCCGCAGGTCAGCCTGAATTCTGCGGCAGCCGCGACTCCCGGAATCGGTACTGGCTTCATCGCGGGGCTTCTGGTTTTCTGCTTGTCCCTGACCACACAGTATGTCCGAACCGGCGTCAGGGCCGCCCTGATCCTTGGGAGCCTTGGCGGGCTTCTGGTGCTAACGTCCACCTACCCACCAGCAGGCTATGCACTGCTGGTGGCCGCACCATTTATCTGGTGGAAGGTTCCGCACAGCGTGTAGAGCACTGACTGACTCAGTACGGTATCGACGCCCTCGGAACGCACTGATAGACTCCCAGGCGGCTAGTCGTCTGACCCACGAAGTTCATCGATCCCAAACTGCTAAATACTATGGATGAGTTGTTAAAGGCGCTTGTACTTGGAGTCATCCAGGGTTTCACCGAGTTTCTTCCGGTCAGCAGCAGCGGACATCTTGAAATCGGAAAAGCCCTGCTGGGCACGAACCTCGATGCCGACGAAAGCATGCTCATGACAGTCGTCCTGCACGCGGCCACGGCGCTCAGCACGGTTGTCGTCTTCTGGAAAGACATCAAAGAGATTCTGGCTGGCGTTTTTGAATTCAAACGCAACGAACACACGGAGTTCGTTGCGAAGATTGTCTTGTCTATGATCCCGGCGGCGATTGTCGGAGTCGTGTTCAAAGATCAGATCGAGAGTTTCTTCAGCGGGAACCTTATGCTTGTTGGGGCCATGCTTGTCCTCACCGGCGCACTACTGCTGCTTGCCGGTCGATCAAAGAACACAACAAAGTCTGTCGGGTTCGTCGAAGCGATTATTGTCGGAGTCGCTCAGGCAATCGCCATCCTACCAGGCGTTTCGCGATCCGGAGCCACCATTGCCACGTCAGTACTCCTGGGCGTTGATCGAACCCGAGCCGCTCGGTTCTCATTCCTGATGGTCGTGCCACTGATCATGGGTAAGATCGCCAAAGACATACTGGATGGCGAATTCACAGCCGGAGACGTATCAATCCCTTCTCTGGCAGTTGGATTCATCGCGGCGTTTGTCACCGGACTCTTCGCGTGCAAGTGGATGATCGCACTGGTCAAGAACTGCCAACTATGGTGGTTTGCCATCTACTGCTTCATTGTCGGAGCAATCGCAATGGGATCAGTAGCTCTTGCCGGGTGAACCAAAACGGTTCCAGACAACCGTCAGACAATCCGCCAAATGATCAATCGGCCGTCAGATTCGATCCAGAGAATCTATCCACCGACCGAATGTTTCAACCTGATCGGCAGACGGGTACTCGCTGCCGCTGGCCACTGAATCGGCAAACGTCACCGGGTACTTCATGGCTCGCAGCCCTTTGACTGTCGCCTGCACTCGCGGGAACGCTTTGTCCTTCTCGCCAGCGTACAGATAAATTTGCAACGCGAACTCCGGTCGGTTCTCAGGTGGCCGACTTCTCAGACCGCCACCAACCACGATCACACCACGCACAAGGTCGCGATTTTCCAGAGTGGTCGCAAAGCTCATCCCGGCAGACGATCCGTATCCATGCACCACCACGCGGCGTGGATCGATTGAGTATCGTTGCTGCATCAAACCGATTGTATCTTTGACAAACCCCATCTCGTTCGGGTTCCAGGCCGCTTTCCCTGCCTTGGGAGCCACCATGATTAACCCTCGCGCGTCGCAGACGGACTTCCAATCATCCAGAATTCTGGCTTCCATCGTGTCGCCAGCCGGGTGCAGCCAGACGACCAATCCGTAGCTCTCGTTCGCGTTGTAAGCCGGCGGAACGTACGCCCAAAAGTCGTGTGCGTGAGTCTCAAACGTCTCCGTAATTCGGCCGGTCTTAACCGCGACTTTTTCTTCGGCAGGAACCAGCACCGGGTCCGGCAGACCAACAATGGTGTCAACAGGTAGCGTCGCCAACTTACCCTTGGCTGACTTTTCCTCATCGCCAGACACGAAACCAACTTCCACTTCGGTTTCAGGTCGAATGCGTCCCACCGCAACAGCCAGTGCATCACGATCTGCCACGGCCTCACCGTTTAGAGAAACAATCACATCGCCAGCCGCCAACCCCATAGACGCTGCCGGTGAATCAGGAACCACAAACCGAACTCGAGCCCCCTTCTCCGCCTCGCGCGATGACCGAGCGGGCAGGATGCCGAGGAACCCGGGCTCCCACGGCGGCAATTTCGCAACCAATACAACGTCAACCGATTTCTCTTTCCCGTTACGATCCACCACAAGCGACAGGCTGTCACCAGCGTACTTGTTCCCAAGCGCATGCTTGACCTGAGCCACCCGTTCGGTCGGTTTACCATCCACCGATAAGACCACATCGCCCTTCTGCAGTCCTGCTTTTTCAGCGGGCGAATCGTATCGCAACAAATCCAATTCCGGCTTCGTCCCGTAAATCGCAGCACTGGAAAATGTCACGCCAAGCAGCCCGCGTTTCAAATCCTCGCCGGCCCGGAGGCGTTCGACCGAAGCCAGAACCGACTCCATCGGAATCGCGAAGCCAATCCCTGAGTCATACCATTCCACGCCAGCCATGAGTTCATCAGAACGCGGCGACAGCGGAACCAACACACCCTGCACGCGCCCACTGATATCCAACAACGCGCCGCCGTAGTTTACCGGTGACACCTTAGCGTCCGTTTGGATCGCTTTACCCCAAACGCGGTTCACGGCGCTCACAATTCCAACCGACACCGACGGTCGTTTTGAATCCAGTGTGCGACCAACAGCCAGCGACCACTGGCCGACCTTAATCTCCGATCGCGGCGCGGCAACAGGTGGAGTCAGGTCACTGGCATCGACCCGCAACAGCGCCAACTGATTCACATGATCGGTCGCGACTCTTGTCGCAGACAGCCGGCGCCCATCCGCCAGCCGAACCAAGATCGCCGACGGCTTTGAGGCAAACGCAAACGCGCTTGTCACAATTTCACCATCGGCCGATACCACAACACCCGTCGTCGCAGCGGCCCCCTCAACATCACCGGCCAACCGATCAATCCCGCCAATCGTCTCGATCTGAACCAGGGCCCCCTGCACGCGCGTGACAGCATTCTTAAACGCGCGTTCTTCCAGGATATCGACTTCGTCGTCAGCACGCGCCACGCCGGTCCCACTGGTGAAACCAACACAAATTGTAAGCAGTGTGATCGTGGCCTTCATTTTCCGCCCTTCGCTTTCACTGGTGCAACAAGCGAAAACGGAACCAGCTTATCCTGACGGCGGACAACCAATTCCACTTTCCGACCGTTCGCGACTCCTCCAAGCGCAGCCCGAAACTCGGCACACGAACGCACCAACTGGTCGTTCACATACACGACAAGGTCCTCACGTTGAACGCCCGCTTTCTGCGCCGCCGAACCTGCCACCACAGCGTCCACGTAGCCGGGCGTTCGCTGCACCACGTCCGGTACCATGACCAAACCAAAGTCTTCCGGCACGTACCTCGGTCGCTGACCGTCTCTCTGACTGGCAGTCCTTGCCGTGTATTTACCCGCGATCATTTGCTGCACAGGTTCTCTTAATTCCGTCAGCGGAACCGCATAGTTGACCCATGTGTTCGTCTGAGCGTTCCGGAGCTGCCGACCAATCATCGCGACCGGCCGTCCGCTGAGTGCCGTCAGCAGGCCACCTTCGGAACCGGCGTTGTTGGTGATCGCATCCACCACGTACAACTCAGAATCAATCGCAACATCAAACGAACCGCGCCGCGTTGATAGTTGTGTTCTTGCTGAAACGACGCCATGCATCACCGTGACCGGTTCGTCACCCGTCGCGACCTTAAACATGTTGCTAAACCCCAGGACACGCGTCCCCGGTTCAACATCACGAGCATCCTTCAGCGAAAACGCTGGAAACTGTTCGTCACCCGACTCCAGCTTCAACACAGCAAGATCCAGACGCGGTTCAGCCGCAACCACACTCGCCGCGAACCGCCGCCCATCATGCAGCACAACAGCAAGGTCTGGCGTGTCTAAGACATGGTTCCACACCGTGATCGCATAGCCGCGTTTATCGACCATGAACCCACTGCTGTAGGCATTCAAATTCTGAATACCACCAGCGCCGAATATCTTCACGATTCGTTGCTGAACCATTTCAACCCGAGACTGCCCCAACGCGGCAGACGAACAGGTTAGAGCCAGCAACAGCCCCAAAAACAGGGGTACCAGACCGGCCCGTCTATCGATGAACCGTCTGATCATCATGCCGCCGCCTTCCCTGCCGAACGAAACTCGACGCGTTCAACTTCAAACACCCCGTACTCTTTTTCCCCTGAACGCACACGCATCTTCGACGGCAGTGTCAGCCCGTCGAATTTCCTGAAGTCGAGGAACCGAACTTCGCACTCGTCCCACTCCTCCGCCATCCGGGTATCAAAGCCCAACAACCCACCATCCTTACGTGAGAAGTACCAACGCGAAACAACCGAACCTTCCGCCGCTCGCAGGACATCCACCATCGGTCCGTCGCCGTCTAACGGTTCGCCTCCAAAGTACGCGAAGTCAGTAAAGCCCTTGTCATACTCCGTGAGCAGTCGCCGCAGATGATTCATGGCCGTCAGGAATCCACCACTGTCGGGCGGTTCGTTGTCCAACTGCCAATCATTGCCCGGCTGATAGTAGGTCTTCTCATCACCAACATTCAGCCCCAGCCCCGCGCGAGACAGGACAATCTCGAAGCTCTCTGCATCGGCGGTCTGGCCAGACATGATCCACGTCCGACCCGCGCGTGCTGCATAGTCACCCCAAGCCTTTAGCGAACCGGCGACTCGATCCTGAGCCAGCTTGTTGAAGTAGAAATTTGCGAAGCCCGGTTTCTTCACCAGCATCTTTTCGTATTTTTTCGGCGGCTTTGGTGGAGGCTTCTGGCCAGGACGTGTCTGCTGCGGACGCCCGGAGTTCTTCTTACTGAACTGCGCCATCTCGCGTTCTGAGTGCAAAGGCCGTAGCCGCACAAACGTCTTCCGAACCTCGCCCCCCTCGCGAAATGTGAGTGGCAGTTTCCAACCATTCGGGTAAATCCCCAGGATGTTCTTGAACTGATTCACACTCCGAATCGGCCGACCTGCAAACGAAATCACTTCAGTCTGCTCGCGCACACCGCGGCGGAAGACATCCGAAGTATCCAGGAGTTCGTCCACGATCACCGAACCATCCAACGTGGCACTCACAGTCGCCGACAGCGATCCATGATCCACAATCCGGCCACTCCGCAGGTGGTCCATGAAGTTCTTAATCTGATTAATCGAAATCGCGTAGGCTGCTCCGGAATTAATCCGGCCGCGCTTTTCAAACGACGCCCGCCCATTAATCCCCACAAGCTCGCCCGCTGCATTGAACAGCGGCCCGCCTGAGTTACCCGGGTTGATGGACGCATCAATCTGAATGCAGTCCGTGTATTCCAGGAACCCCCCCGCCGGATACTGATAGCGGTGCGTCCCGCTCACGATGCCATACGTGACAGTCGGAGTGAAATCCGTGGCCAACAGAAAAGGGTTCCCCATCGCGTAGACCCAGTCACCGATCTGCAGTTGGTCACTGTCACCCATCGTCGCCACTGGAAAATCATCGCGTCCCAGTAACTTGATCAAAGCGACATCGCCGGTCGGATCAATCCCCACAATCACAGCGTCATATAGCGAACCATCGTTAAGCCCGCACTTCATGAAATCGCCGGCCCCCGACGTCACGTGATAGTTACTCAGCGCGAAACCGTCTTTGGAAATCAGAACACCCGAACCGCCGCCTTCTTCGGTGAGCCCGAAAATCGCAACGACTGACTGAGCCGCCCCGCGAATGACTTCCATTCGCTTCGCCTGTGCTTTCAACACGCGAGCATCCACGTCCTGCGAATAAGCCGGAACCACTCCAGTCAGAATCGCCAATGCAACCAGAACCGCTCGCCAGCACCGCACGGATCCGTCTAACCTCACGCCTCCTGACTGCCGTTTCATTTCAACACCTTCGCATCCGCAAGATCGACCCAGTCCTGAAGCGCCGCGTGAAGAGGTGGGCTGCCGTCGGCTCGCTTCTCACCGAAGCCAACCACAATCTCCAACGTCTGAGCGTCCGCAATATTCAGCTTCAGTTGCCGTGGCTTATCAGTAATCCAAACATCCTCATCAAACAGCACCCTCTCGTCGGCCTTGATCGTTAGCCGCGCCTTGGTTTTGTCACGTCGCGGGATGTCGTCATCGATGCCCGCAACCGTTTCGAACCGCGAATACTCGCCGTCCAGCGAATACCGCAGCGTAGTTTTCGAATGAATCCACAAGCCGCGCGAGTAGGTCTTACCACCAAGCCGCAGCGGCTGGCCGTCCATTGTCTCATTCACACGATAACGAAAGATCTTCTTGTACAATTCATCCGGCAGAACAGAAGCGAAGTCGTAGAACACCGGCTTCATCTCATCCAGGTATCGAATCTTGCCGCCACTGCAATCGACTCGACTCAGGTACTGGCGCCGAACCGGAATGGACCTGCCACCCGCCGCCTGAACTTCAAGAACAGAATCAGCCGCGTTCCATTTCACATCGCTGGCTGCAATCCGATCGCCACTGGCTTCCACAACGAATCCGCCAGTCGGAGCGACCGGCTTGCGAGCATAAATGACGCCGTAAACCCGCGTCCGCTTCACAGGAATCTCATCGCCACCCAACACGAACGTCAACGACTCCGCGCCAATCTTTCCAATGACCCCCGTCGTCGGATCCAGTTCGCCCGCCTTCTTTTTCTTTGGAAGAACCAGCAGATCCTTGCTCCGGTTCCGCTGCAACATCGATATCCACGCGTCCGCAGCCTCGGCCTTCTTTCCGAACCGAATCGCTCGCACCTGAGACAGAGAAATAGTCAGCTCACCATAGATCGGCGAATCAACCCGGACCTCTCGACCCTCAGTCGTGAGCGAAGCGAACCGCAACACACTCCCGTCCAGCAAATACACCTGGCCGGGCGGCAAGGCTTCGGCCTTTACCGGTTCCCAACGCACATCGATTAGCTGCTCGACGGCAAGAACCTTCTCACCGGCCGCGGTTCCCAGCGTAATGCTGTTCTGATTCAAACCAATCAGCTTACCAGTCAGTTTGGTTCCGGACAGATCGGTCGTGGTCACGTTATCCGGTTGCACGAACGCAAGCGCGAACGCAAACAACAGACTAAGCATCTGAGCCCCCGCCACTATTTGGCCAGCTTGAGGTTGTATCGTTTGATCGCCTCGCTGTAGTGCGAAGGAAACTTGCGTTTGATGGATTCACGGGCTTTCGTTTCTGCTTTCTTGTCCAACATGCCCCAGCCACCCTTGCCGGCAATCTTCTTTTCGTCCGCATCGCCCTTGCCTGCTGTGCCTTTGACACGACTCTCCTGCGCTGCGTCCGCCGGGCTGTTTTGATTGCCACCCTGAGCAGCGGCGCCACCACCGCCGCCTCCACCTTGCTGCTGTTCCAGCTTCTTGATGATCTCATCCAACCGCGCGACGATTTCCGTCTCCCGTTTTTGAACGCGCTGACCGCCGCGACCAAGGTCCAGGCGTCGGCCAACATCACCCATCAACCGCGAAACTTCATCCAGCGATTTCTCTTCAAGGTTCTGCAGTTCGTATTCCATCAACTGCGCGACCTGACGGTAGCTGACCGGTACACCGACTGTGTTCTTAAGCAACAGACTCAAAGTCCGCAGCCCCTCGTCCTTCTGCAGCAGCTGCTGTTGGCACACTCCTTTGAAGAACAACAAGGTCGCGGGATCAACCGTCGTGTCAGGTTCAATGCTCTTGAGAACCGCCAGCGCCTCATCGTACATTCGGCGTTGAGCCAAATAGCGACCGTAGAACACGCCGACGTTGGCCTTGTATGCAAGCGGCGCATCTTCCAGCTTCGGCATACGCGGAACCTTGTAAGACGGTTGCACGTACCCGCACGAATCGACAAAGCGAGACGTTTCCGGATGCACAGCGGCAAACGTTTTGACCACCAGATCAAGGACGTCGCGAGACTTCCCCGCCTTCGATTCCTGCCACAAACGCGTGACTGAATCCAGCGACGCTTCGTCTTTAATACCCAGCTTCGCAACCGCCGACATCACTTCCGTTTGCACGTCACGCCGATCAGGCGGAGTGATTGTCTTGTCCTCCCCCACACTAGTCATGGGCAATAGAACGCAAGCCAGCAGTAAGGGTCGGCATATCGCAAAACAACGCATTACTGTTCCTTCCGCGTGCGAGCAATATCGATGGCCGTTTGACGGATCCGTTCCTGACGTTCAGCCAGTCGGTTCAACTGCTTCAACAGATCTTCGTTCTGAGCCTGATCGCCATCGATCTCACGCCCGATTTGACGCGTCCGTCTGTTGATCCGCTTCTGTAGCGTTCGCAGCATTTTGAGTTCTGCGATGAGTTCTACCAGAACCGGATCGCCGTCCGCGTTTTGCGGCGACTGCTGCTGTTGTTGTTGCTGGTCCTTTTTGTCGTCGCTCTTCTCCATCTCTTTCTGCAACGCGGCGGCCATTTCCTGCAGAGCCTCAACGATGTCGCGTTGGATTTCCTGCGTGAGTTCGCCCGCGTTGCCGTTTTCCAGCCGCTGAGCCACGGTCAGGATATCTTCACGCATGTCTTCGACAGCCAACGGGAACGACACCGAGGTTCCCTCTTCCTTCAGAATCGTCAGCGTCTTGGACGCTTCAATTCCGACTTCGTTTTCCAATTGACCCAACTCGCGCGCTCGCGTGAAGTCGCCATCGATCCACTGCTTCTGTTCTTTTTCACCCAGCGTTGCGGTGCTGGAGTTGATGACGATCTGCATCGCCAGCATCTTCTGAAACCGAGCTTCCAGCTTCGCCAACATCAACTCGCGTTCTTCTTCGCGCAGTTGTTTCAGCTTCTCTTCCAACTTCTCCTTCGCAGCCATCAGGTTCTGAAGGGCCTGATCCTGCTGCTGTGCAGAACCGTCTTTCTGTTCCTTCTTCAGCTGTTCAATAGCCTGCTCCATCGCCTTCTGAGCCTTCTCAAGCTCTTCGCGGCCGGGCGTTTTAGCATTCTGCTGCTGCTGTTGTTGGTCGCCTTGCGGCTGCCCCTGTTGCGGTTGACCACTTTGCGGATCACCCGATTGCGGCTGTCCCTGTGAATCCTGCGGTTCGCCTGCCTTGGGATCACCGGCTTTAGGTTCACCAGCTTTCGGATCCCCTGCCTTTGGCTCACCCGATTTTGGATCACCGGCTTTAGGATCACCAGCCTTTGGGTCACCAGCCTTTGGATCACCCGACTTCGGATCGCCAGCGTTAGCATCCTTCGGATCCTCCTCATCACCGGGCGGCTGTCCATCCTTCTCCTCACCCGACTTCTCGTCGCCGCCAGCCTTCTTCGCATCAGCCGCCTTCGCGCGATCCAGCACATCCTTCGTTTTGCCTGCCACGCGTTCCTGCGACTTAATCCCATCGCTTGGCTTGCCCGCCCGAGCGGCCGTGGCCCGCGCAATCTTCTGGTCGCCAATCAGTTTGTTCACATCCTTCAACAACCCTTTGATGCGCGCGGTTTCTTCTTCCAGTTCGCTGCGGCGATCTTCGCTCTGCAGCAATTCCAAAATGTTGCGCAGGTCGCCGATGAGCAGCTCCTGGCCTTCCAGGATCTCCAGGAAGTTTTCGTCGAAGTCCTCCTGCTTAAGAATTTCGACAATACCGTCCATCCGCGTCGAGATGCGTTCTTCGCGACTCCGGCTTAACGCTCGCATTAGCAGCTCGGCACGATCCGGATCGGTTCGACCAAGATACTCGGCCATCTGCAACAGCAGTTTCTCGAACCGCGCGTACCGGCTGGACAGCGCTTCCTGTTTCTTGTCGAGTGTATCCGAATCCTGCGCGCGGGCGATCGGCGGAATCGAAACCAAAACGCCAAACAGCAACAGGGCGCCCACCCACTGTCGGCATCCAAACAGCGAACCAAGACTACTGGCCAAATCACTCATCATCGCCTCCCAATAGTTTCAGTTTCTCGATGAGTTTCTTCTTTTGCAATGCCTTTGTCTTATCGCGGAGGTTCTGCTGGGCATCAATCAGCTGCTTGAGGTCTTTGACGATCTCATGCAGCTCCGCAAGGTCTTTAATCTCGTCCAGCAGAACGCGCATATGCGCCAACATTTCGTCAATCGCCACAACCGACGCGTTTATGTGTTCCTTTGTCACAGCGTCGCGTTCAACCGCCAATTTGAACGAACCAAGCAGCGTATCGACAGTTGGGAAATCGACTTCGTTGAGCTCATGAAGCGGAGCCACAATCGACTCACCCATCTGCTCAGCCAGCGACTTCGGCGGGATAGCGTTGTTGATCAGTTCTTCAACGATGTCACTAAACGCGGCCTCAATTGAACGGTTCTCGTTGCCGTTCTTACGAATCGAATTCAGCGTCCGCGATGCACACGAAGCGATCGAAGTTCGGATCGCAGCGACCTCAGCCCCACGCGCGTTTGGCAGCGACTCTAACCGAGTCCCATGCTTAACCAGATCGTCGCGGGTTTCCTGAACCTGCCGCATGACCTCTTCGAACCGCCGCCGCAGATTAATCTCCCGAGCGTAAAGTAACGACAACAGTTCTTCGTTACTGACAACGCGGAATTCGAACTTCTGGCTGCGGCCAACATTTGGACCATGAATCGTGTCGGCATCTTCAGCCCGTACCGACAGCGTCAGCTTTTGCCCTTCTTTCAGATCCAGATCGAGCACCCGGAAGCTCTCTACACCTTCGACATCTCTTTTGCCCTGCAGTCTGAACTCAACCGGCCGGCCTCTCCACGGATTAGAAAAACGATACGGAACCCAACTCTCCGCATCATCTTCCTTGTATTCGAACCGCGCGTTTGCGATGCCGTAATCATCAGTAATCAAACCGCCGATCGGCACCCTGGCCTGGCGCGTGATGGCGTCACCCACACCTTTGCGTTCGCAATCAACAGCGGGCGGAGCGTCCGGCAGCCCCATCACTCGCAGGACAATCGGTTCGGCACTGATAATGTCATCAGCGTCATGCAGGTAGAACCGCAACATCGACTCCGGCCGAATCCGAATCCGATCAGTCGACGAGGACTCGCCGTCCAGACTCGTAATCACCAACGGCAGCCGAATGGTCTTCTTGTCTTCGGCGATCAAACCCGCGGTCACTTCGGGAGACAACTGGAACGTCTTCTGAAGTTCGCCGTTCTCACCACCACCAACCTTCAACACGGCTTCACCGTCTTCCAGCGTGAGCTCCGCATCCCCAACCTCAACATGGAACCCAACCAGTGGCTTATTCGTCACCGCGACGAATTCGAACTCCGTCTCCAGCGGCAACTCCGCCTGCGTACCGGTCACCGACACACTGCGCGGATGTGTTTCATTCCAACCGGTGTACTCAGGGTAGTCGCACTCAAGCGTCACGTTATCAATCCGAGGCGGATCGACCACACGGATCCGGAACGGAGTTTGGTTCGCAAAATCCCCGCCCTGAATATTGAACTCAATGTCGTCGTTGAGCTTATCGATGGAGTATCGGAACTTGCCTTCGTCCAACTGCGACAAGTACACGCGCTTGCGATCCGTTGGCCGTTTCAAATCCAGGCGAACTCGATCCGGAACCACCCACTCCTTCTCAGTACTGTCATCACATTCAATCAGAATCGTGAGATCCGTGTTCCGCGGATGCAACAATTCCAGCGCCGGCTCCAGACCGTTGTCCGCACTCTCATCGCTCATACGAAACTCACGCAACCGGTCGCCAGGCTGCACAACAGCTCGCACCCGCAGTTTCGTATCCCGGTCCCAGTAATCGCGATCAAAAGAAACGAACGCACTACACCATCGCGCCAGAGTGTCCCCTTTCGCGATTCCCAGGCAACAAACCGAAATCAGCATCGCCACCGCACCGACAACCGCCATCCTAAGCGGCTTCATTGCGAACACAGATTCCATCGGCAACTTGCCAACGTTAGCTGACACCTTCGCCACGGTCCGATCCAACATCGCCGTGGTCGTGGGGTTCGCGGCAACTTCAGACGTTCCACTCAATTCAACGGCCGTCACCAGGCCATCGTTCAACTCTGGAAAACGCCGTTCCAGCACAAGCGCGAGATCTTTGTCTCCATAGTTTCCGGACATCCGCAAAACGACGTACTTGGCAAACAACACCAGCAACAGCACCACGCCACCAATCATCAGCGCACCGCGGAAGTAGATGGGGAGTTCCAGCTTTCGAAATCCGAACCACGCCGCATCCAGCCCCAGCGTCAGCCAGAACACCAACCCCATCGCAATCAAAACCAACGCGCAACCTTCAATCAGCACGTACCGACCGATGCGCCGCCGGAGATCAGACAGAACACTGCCAATCCGGGATTGCGTCTCTGATTGTTGAGTGATCGTGGCCATTACTTTTTCAACAACGTGATACTTGAATCATGCGAGCTTCAACAACTTCCTGGTAAGCCACTCCAAACCGAAGCAACCGACAATCATCCAAAGAACCCACTGTCGGTCCCAGAGTGGTTTCAATCGCTCGTCAATCATGACCGACTCACTGCGGTCAGGCAGCAGTGCCGCCAGTTGTTCGCCAACCTGATCCAACGACAGATACTGGCCGCCCGTGTCGCTCACAAACTCTTCCAACAGTTTGACGTTTTGAGCCGGTTCAGCTGACTCAAGGTTCGGCAGCAACACTTCAATTTTTTGCGACAAGACATCACGCGACTCTGGAATCGCCAGGTTCATCTCCCACGTTCCCTGCACTCCAGCGCGGAACGAACCTGCAAACTGACCGGGACGATTCTTGTCAGCAAGTAAAGTGCGTTCGGGCAACAGCGGCTTCCCATACGGATCGATAATGGTCAGAGGAACCGATTCCATCTCCAGCGGATCCAGACTCGCATCGTACAACTGTGTTCGCACACGAACCGATTGTCCCAACACAAACTCAGTCCGATCCAGCATCAAAAGACCGCGACTATTACCACGTTTGATTCGTCCCTGCGCAACATCGCGAACAGCTTTGGTCCAGAAGCGATTGAAGTGGCCGGGCGAAACAGAACGCAACCGCCACATCTCACTGCTACCCAAAAACAAGACTCGGCCGGCACCAAAGAACTGTGTCGCCATCAGAACCGGACGGCCGTTCTCAGTTTGAGCACGCGGGTTCGTAAAGTACGCCAGCGCGGTGGCTCCGTCTTTCACACCCGACGTAGGGTAACTCCGGTGCACGCCCGAAAACTCTTTCCACGTATTTACCCCCGCGGTCGCATCGTCTTCAAGCTGTAGGAACGGTGCTGCCTGCCCTTCTTCCGTCACTTCAACCGGCCACGCCTGCGTGTTTCGTGAACCGAGCTCCAGGTCCAGCAAAAACGGACTTAAGCGAACCGGCAACATCTCGCGAACCGGCTGCAATTCTTCGGCCGATGCCACCGCCGACGTGTGAATTGGACCGGCCACCGTAATCAGACCACCGGCATGTTCGCTGATCCATTCCTGCATCAACTCGCGCTGAGCCTCTGGAATGGCAGTCCAATCCATGTCGAACGCCAACACCGCATCGTAATCAAACAGCTCAGCTTTCGACTTGGGGAACTCCGTCAGAATCTTCGTCGCTTCCTGGCTCACGCCAGCCGCAGCCGCAGCATCAATCGTTTGCAGCCAAACATCCAACTGCATCCCCGTGTGCCGAAACAGCATGTCTCGCACAAACCGATAATCTCGCGACGGCCCACTCGCGACCAACAACACATGAATCTGCCGTTCAGAAACATTGATCGTCCGGCGCCGCGAATTATCCGTTTCACTTAACTCCACCATCGCACCCTGCGGTCGAATCCGAACCTCGTACTCAATCCCCCCCGGCGCGCCCGGCTTTTCCTTGAACTTCACTTCAGCCGGAACACCGTCTTCACCAAGTGAAACAACCTGGGTGGCAATCGGCGTCGGGTCACTATCACTGCCCTCCGCGCGAGCCAGCAGTTCGACATCAACTTTTCGACCGGCGGCCCCCTGCCCCTGCACAAACACGGACAGTTCAAACGGATCGCCAATGTGGACTTCGGTCGGTGACTGCAAATTTGCAATCGCAATGTTGGTCGGCCGGCGTTTGGAACCCACACCGACGGCGATGAGCCGAGTCTGCGTGGTTCGCGCCTTCTGATTCGCAGCGCTCGGGTCCAGCCCGGCATTCGCGGCTCCATCAGACACAACGACAACACCCGAAAGCGTCGGACTGGCAACTCGCCCGATCAGTTCCTGAACCGACTCACCCATCCGCGTCTCAAGCCCGCGCGGCCTGAGCAGCTCTTTCCAATCAGACGGCTCACCCGCCGGCGAGTCATCGTCAGCAATCGGTTCGCCGCCTTGTTTCTGCAGCGAACGGAACGGGCCGGCTAATTTTGAATCAAACGTAAACACACTCACGTTGTGCCGCTGATTCAACTGTTCCAGCAAGTCCGATTCGAATATCGAAGCTCGAACCGCATCGGCTCGCGTCTGAACAGCGGCCGAATCGCCGGTCGCATCCGTCGCCGGAAACTGCATCGACACCGAAGTATCAATCACCAGCGCGACTTCAGACGGTCGAACCGACGACCGCTGCGTTCGCTCGTGCGGGTTCAGCATGATGCCAATGATCCCCGCCAGTGCCAGCAACCGCAGCGTTGTGAGCCACAACCGCCAGCCCCAACCAAGCCCAGCCGTATCACGGCGGTACGTCCACACGACAAACGCAATCAACAGCGCGATACCCAGGCCCCAGGCCAATAGCACTGGTAGTGACTCGGGAACATCCCACTCGGTCGTGGTAAACGTGCCTGTCGACTGAGCCAACATTCGCAATTGGAACAGGTTCATGCTGCCGCCCCCGCTGGCTTGGGGTGGTAGCTAAATTTGTAGGCCATGATCTGTTCGGTCACAAACAACACCAACAGAAGAATCAGCAGCAACCAACGCATCTCATGCCCGACATCACGGCCCTGCAGCCAGTTGGTATTTCCAGGAGCCTGAATCATCAGGTTCTCAACGCCGTCCAACTTTTCCAGAACCTCGCCATCATCGGCCAACTTCAAATCGCTTTCAGTCGGCGAAACATTGAACGCCAACCAACGCTCTTCCTGCAACTGATTCTGATCGGTCAAACGAACACGGTAAACGCCGGCGGCGTCGGTCTCTCGATAAGCCGCCAGCAAATCTGTCGATGCCACTTGCCCTTCCGCAACCGCTTCCGGAGCCGCCGTCATACGCAAAGTCTGTCCGCCCGCGCGCTCTGGCAGATCAATCTCAACGGTGTCTCGGTACCTTGCCGCACCCAAACGAAGTTCAATCGAATCACCCACCGCTCGAGACGAATCGGCAACGTTGGACTGAGCCACCACACGTTGCAGGTCCAGGTTCACAATCACGAAACTTGGGTTGGCATCGCCAACGGGCCAGTTGGTCCACTCGCGATCGACGGCTGTTAGAAACGTAAAGATCTGCCCTTTGCCAAACCTGTGAGCGAACGCAAACGGCTGACCGTTGGCCAGCGTCGCCGTCGTCGTAACACCGTCCGCCCGCTTGGCATCATCCGCCTCCCAATCGTCCGCCACGGGCAACCAATTGAAGACTTGCAGCGCGGCCGCGAACTGCAGTTCTTCGATCCCGAACACTTCAAAGATCGGATGTGAAGAGAACACAACGTCCGGACCTTCAACACTTTCAAACGGAAGGCTGGCCGCGTTCAACCGGACAGGAAACAGACCGCGACCATTCGCGTACAGTTCGTTCGAGTAGTAACTGGCATTCACCAGGTCACCGGCGAACCAAACCACACCGCCACCTGCCGCAACATACTTCTGCAGCGCGTCCAGGCCATCTTCGGTCAGCGATGGCACGTTCAACATGTAAATGCAGCGGTACGTATCCAGTGGCTGAGTTCGCAGGAACCGCGGCGTTTCAGTGCTTGGTGCGTAGCCGGTGAGTTTCGGATCGGCTGCAATCGCGGCAGCCACATACCTGCCTGCTGAACCCTCAGGATCGCCATCGATAATCAGAATCGGGTTCGCATCGACGATATCCAGTGTCGCGAACCGAGCATTATCAGATTCAACACTGTCCGGCCCCATTGTGATCTCGACCGAATGCTGACCCGGTGTATCGAAGGTCAGATCCTGCGTTTGGGTCGCTTCTTCACCCGGTTCGATTTTCGCAAACCGAACCGTCACCGGCAGCCGTTGCCCATCAACCAAAATCGATAGCGCCACGTCCCTGGCAACGAACTCACCAAAGTTCTGCACACCAATCTGAAACCGAACCGGCACACCCACCGCCGGATCACTGGTCACCGCCAGCAAACGCGTCACAGCCAGGTTGCCATGCTGCGCGGGGACAACCCGGGCAATGTTGACGTTGATGCTGGCGCTATCCAAAGCCTTGATCGCATCAACAACTCCCGGCTGAGCCGTCCAGTCGCGTTCACGAAAATCGGAAACCATATGAACCTGCCGCACGACGGACCGATCGCCCGCCAGCAATCGCTGCGCCGCTTCCAAAGCCACCCGCGGCTCCAACGCGCGAGATGTGCACTTGAGTGAATTCAGTTTCGTTGTCACCTCGGCCAGCAGTGATTCGTCAACGGTTTCTTCCGTGACCAGCAGCTTGTCCGGCCGCGACATCAGCATGATCGAAACCTGCTGCGTTCCCGGCTGACTGGCGCCTTCGGAAAGCAACCGCTTCACGACCGAGACGCCTTCAGCAAACGCGTCCGTCTCACCCCAGCGATCGTTCATCGAACCGCTGTCATCTAAAATCACAAAGTGATGCGACCGCGCGCCGCGAAAGATGGACAACTGGGTGGAATCGAGAACCAGCCGGCTTATCAAAGCCGCCAGCAGCAACACCATCAGGCACCGAACCGCCAGCAACAGCAGCTGTTCGATCATCACCCGGCGACGGTTCCGCTTGTCACTCTTGAGCAGAAACTCCATCGCAGCAAAACGAACCCGCTTGTACCGCAGCCGATTCAAAAAGTGAATCACTATCGGTATCGCCACCAGTGCCGCACCGGGCAACACAAACGACGGGTTCAGAAAATATTGCGAGAGCCAATTCACGCCGAACGCCTCACAGCAATCCGGTTCGCGACGTAGTGAGCCAACGCCGCATCAAGGTGCTCACTGGTCCGCACCGTTTGATAGTCAACCACCTGCCGAGCACACTCGCGGCGGAGATTCTCAAGGAACTCCTGAACCGCCGACATGTATCCTTCACGCAAAGCGCGGGGATCGCAGACCAGTTCGCCGGTCTCTTCCATCCCCTCAAACTTCGTCGTGCCGGTGAATTCAAAATCCAATTCGGAATCGTCCATGATGTGCAGAATCAAGACATCGTGCCCGCGCTGCCGCAGCATGCGCAGACCTTGAAACAGACTGTCCTGATCGACAAACAAGTCGGACACAATCACAATCATCCCACGTCGCCCCTGCCGTTCAGCAACGCGCCGCAGAATGGACGTCATCCCCGTCTTCCCACGCGGCTCGCCTTCGGAAAGAGCCGCCAGAATCGCGTGGAGATGGTTCTTACTGCTCCGCCATGGCAACTGATCACGCAGGTCTTCGTCAAACGTCGCGACCTTCACCGCATCGTGCTGCCGCAGCAAGAGATACGAAAGAGCCGCCGCCACCGTGCACGCATACTCGTGCTTCGACATCGCGCCGGTTCCAAACTGCATGGATTCGCTGACATCAACCAGAATCGTGGTCCGCAGGTTCGTGTCGTCTTCAAACTGCTTGATGTAATACTTGTCGGTCTTCGACCAGACCTTCCAGTCAATCGTGCGCGGATCGTCACCGGGAGCGTACTCGCGGTGCTGCACGAACTCGACCGATTGCCCAAAGTGCGGGCTACGGTGTAAGCCTGACAAAAAACCTTCGACTACGCTGCGAGCCCGAATCTCAAGACGCGAAACGCGCGCGAGTTCTTCAGGCCGCAAAAATTTTCTGTAGTCTTGGGTCACTCGTCAGTTCACCTTCCTTAGATGGAGTTTCCTGTACCAACTTTTCGATGACGGCATCAGATGTCATGCCCTCGCTCACGGCAGCGAAGTTCACCACGATACGGTGGCGAAGAACCGGACCAGCCAGAGCTTTGATGTCTTCGGTAGAAACATGGTTCCGACCGTTCAAGAGTGCCCGAGCCTTACCGCCAACCAGCAGGTTTTGAACCGCTCGCGGACCAGCGCCCCAGCTTAGCCACTCGTTGACGAACTCAGGCGTGCCCGGTTCGTTGATTCTTGTTTGTCGAACCAACGCCAACGCGTAGTCAACAACGTGGTCGGTCGCCGGAACCTGCCGCACGATGTCCTGCAGTTCAACAACTTCTTCCGCACTGAGAACAGGTTTGATCTCAGCAACCTGCTTCGACGTTGTTCGTTTCGCGATCTCGCGTTCTTCCGCGAAGCTGGGATACTTCACGAAGACCTTAAACATGAACCGGTCCTGCTGCGCTTCGGGCAGTTGGTAGGTTCCTTCCTGTTCGATCGGGTTTTGAGTCGCCAGCACGAAGAATGGATTCGCCAATTGGTGCTGAGTTCGCCCGATCGAAATCGTGCGTTCCTGCATCGCCTCCAACAGCGCAGCCTGGGTCTTGGGCGGCGTGCGGTTGATTTCGTCGGCAAGGATGACGTTGTTAAACAACGGACCAGGCAGGAACCGAAACTCGCGTTCGCCGGTCTGTTTGTTCTCCTGCAGAATCTCGGTTCCGGTAATGTCCGAAGGCATCAGGTCGGGCGTGAACTGAATGCGAGCGAAATCCATGGACAGGCATTTGGACAGCGTGCTGATCATCAGCGTCTTCGCGAGACCAGGCACTCCTTCCAGCAAACAGTGCCCGCGGCTGAACATCGCAATCACCAGTTGATCAACGACGTGCTCCTGCCCCACGATGATCTTGCTCATCTGTTCGCGCAGCTGATCGCGAGCCTGAGTGAGCTTGTCTATTGCCTGGCTGGAAACCTGTTGTTCGTTCGACATTCGTAACCCGATGTACTGCTCTGTCCTCACCTTACGGCGGAATGTCGGACTATATCAGATGGTGTTCGCCGTACCAGCGGACCGGCGATTGCCGCGAATGGCGGAGCTTCTTCACCGTCTGTATCATCGAACACAACTTGGGGGCAAAGTCGGCAGCTTCAAGATTAGTAACATGGGCAGGGAGCGGATGATGAACGACGAAGTGACAAACACCGACGACGATGGTCCCGGCCCGAGCCTGTCTTTCGTGCTTCTGGAAGACGACCAGCAGCCTGATTCAGATGCAATCATCGCCGCCGCTGCCGAGATGAATATCGTGCTCACGCTGTCCGAACCGGACGCTGAGGAAGAAGGCGAACCGGAAGAGGAACCCGGCCCGGAAATTGTTTCGTTCGACTTCGATGGAGACTGCACGCTGTGGGCGTTCTGATGATGCCGGGCATTCTGTTCCATCGCCCCAACTTGTTCGCCGAATGCGCACGCGATGCGGTCGCCAGCAGCGAAGTCCCGATGCTGATCTGCATCGATATCACCGGCGCGCCGGAATCAGACACCCACATGTCGTTCCTGACCTACAACATGCAGCGATACGGCCGGGAAAACTTCTACATCATCGCGCCCACCGACGGTTCAAACGCACTCGACTACGTCCTGAGCATGATCTCGTGGATGCTAAGCGATCGCGATTACCATCTGCCCACCGGCGATACTGTCGGAAGAACCGCAGGGGAAAAGATTGTGGTTCAGCGTGTTCCGAACCCAACCGGAGAGGGTCCCGAGGTCATCCGGTTGGAGTTGCCGAACTAAGCACTCAGACGGATCGCTGTTGGCCGTAGTTGTTCCCTGCGTATTTGCTCGCAACCGACACGGTGAGAACAGTCCAGGCCAACCGGTTCATCACATTCCGCCTTGCGACAACTGCTGACGCAAGCGAATAAGTGTTTCGATTCCCCGTTCCAGATCTTCGACCAGGACATTGTGCACATTCCAAATGTCGTCCGGCTTTCGGAACATCTGCAGGCGATCGTCCGTGACATCGACCACGTTCGTCAACTGCTCATCGGAGACTTCCTCAAGCGAGCTTAGCAACCCGATTGTTGCCACCAACAACGATGTTGGTTCTCGCAGAGCCACCGCCGCTTCGCTTTGAATCACGACAGAACCACCAGCGGAGAGTTCCTCGGACAACAGCGAATTCAGATCTGCTGACGATGTCACCGCCTGACTGCGAAACGGTTCCGTTGACCAAATCATCAGTGGCACCCGAACCGCCTCCTCGTTTTCGACTCGGTAATCCTGTTCGTCCAGCAAAGGCGTGGTCGTCGTGATAACAACAACAACACCCGCCTCAATCAGTCTGGTTATCAATCCCAGCGGGACCGCTTCGTCCAAAGCCTCCGGCGCCGGGACAATTCGAACCCAACCGACATGACCTTCGGTGTCGAACCGCTGTTCAAGAATCTCAAGCAACTGATCTGGTGACTCATACAACGTGACGTCATGGCTCGACCCGGTCGCTGCGTTCGCCAACAGCAAACCTGTGCCCCCGACCGACGTCACCAGCGACTCATACGCCTGGTCTCTGTCACGTGTCGGATCGACAAACGCCCGATAGTGCTGTTCGAACAAGCAGGCCTGAGATGCGAACTCGTTGAGCAATGGCGTCGCCGTTTCGACATTGCCGTAGCAACCCGCAGATCGAATCGAAAGCCCATCTATATCAAACACCATCACTGATGACATCTTGCTGCCTTACCCCAGAAGAACGAACCGTTCGAACCGTTACGTTCGGAACAGTAATGAATGATGTGACACACAACACTAGCCAATGTTCATGCCAGTGCGACCTAACGTTGCATGTGGCGCGCGATTTGCGCCACGGTTCTGGCCCCCACAGACCTAATGTTTGAAACAGACAGATGAGCACAGTTGAGACGCCGGAAGCGGTCGTAGTCTGCCCCAAATGCAAGTCGCAAGGATCGTGGGGCGAGAATTCATGGTGTCCGGAATGCGGGTACTATCCCAAATTCGCTGGTGGAGAGATCCCGGAACCGATTGTACTCCAATCGGCCGAGGCTGAAGAACTTGCGCCCACGGAAACCAAAGTAGCCGCTACCGAAATGCCGCAGTGGATGAAGATCCTGTTCGGCGGCGTTTTGTTGATTGTCGTTGCCAACGTCGCAGTTCGCGTGTGGGTCTACTTCAACGGTGGCCAACGCGCCGTCTTTTCGATGGTCGAGATGCTTGTCGGTCTTGGCATGTTCGTCGGGGCCAGCGTGATGGCGTGGAAAGAGTGCAAAAAGTCAGACAAGCGAATGAGCATCGCGGACGTGGTCACCAATCCGTTTAACGTCTGGCAGCCAACGCTCGCACGCATGCCAGAAACAAAGAAACGTGTTTTCTGTGCGGCGTGGGGTCTCACAATGTTCCTCACAGCTCTTCTGATCGTAGGCGGCATCAAGTGGTCTGGCCTGTACACAAACGACTGGGGCTTCAAGCAGCCCGAGCAACGCAACCTGCTTGCTGAAGCAGTAGCAGCACTCAAAACAGATGGCTCCAGTAGCGATGAAGACCTGCTGGAAGCACTTGACGAATACAAGCAAAAAGTGGCCGAAGGCATTCCCGCAGAACCACCCACTGTCAACGGCTACATCTACGGAGTTCTACCCGACGAGAACCTTGCACTGGGACGCATTCTTGTCGCCCACCGCCGCCGGGGAATACTCAAACACTGTGCCGTCTTGCATGGAGCAGCAATCCGGGACAGCGACAGCAAAAAGGACTACACGTCGCTCGAACGCTACGTTGCCGAGAATGTCATCGAAGAACCCGCCGTCTCATCGCATTTAAACGCAACGTGGGTCAAACCCATCATTCGACTAAAGCTGACCTTCGCAGATATCGTTGGCGACGGCGAGCTAGTCGAACCTGCCTTCTATTCACTCGAGACTCGGAAGCAGAAACAGAAAACTGCTAACAAGCCAAACGAAGACGCTGCGATTGAAGAAGAAAAACAAGAGGACGCTCAGGAAGCTGACGACACTACGGACCAGGGCAACGAGCAAGAAGAAACTCTGCTTGATGAAAACGACGAACAGCAGACCCCCGACAGCAACAGACAGCCGTAAACGGGAGAGCAGCCAGGTCGGGCGCAGGACGCGCCCGGCACGGCTGGAATCCTGCCGCTGGCGACTCACTCACCACTCGGCAACTGACTCAGCGCCCAGGCAGCAGCGTCTGCAACCAGTTCGCTTTCATCCGCGCACGCGGCTTTAAGAACCGATGCTGCGTCTCCGCTCGGCGTGTTTCCCAGGACAATTGCCGCATTGCGAGCGATAACGTCCCTGCCGGTTCGCTCCAGCGGTGTTCCCGCAAACCGTGTCTGAAACTCAGCCTCGGTCATCTCAAGCAAATCCCGGCAACCCACGGGATTCAAATCAGGACGCGGTTGGAACTCCGTATTGTCGCTCGGCGCTTTTCGGTTCCACGGACACACGTCCTGGCAAATATCGCAACCAAATACCCATTCGCCCATCCCCGATCGCAACGCTTCAGGAACAGGCTGATCGCGCAGTTCGATGTTGAGATACGAAATGCACTTCGTCGCATCCAGCACATACGGTTCCGGAAACGCATCCGTCGGGCAGGCATCCAAACAACGCGTGCATGTCCCGCAGTGAGCCGTCTCATGCGGCGCGTCGTACTCCAGCTGACAGTCCAACAACAACGCGCCGAGGAACAGCCAGCTTCCCTGGAACTTGTTAATCAACAGCGTGTTCTTTCCGAACCAACCTAACCCGGCGAGCTTTGCAAAATCGCGTTCAAGCAGCGGCGCCGTATCCACAACCGCGCGGGTTCGAACGTCCGGCGCGGCTTCCCGGATAGCAGCCACAACGTGCTGCAGTTTTTCGCGGACGATGTCATGGTAGTCGCGGCCGTTCCAGGCATATCGAGACACCCGGCCCTGCCCTGCCTCTGCGAGAACCGGTTCTGACGTGCCGTAGTTCAAGCCCACCATCACCACGCTGCGGACATTCTTAAGAACCATCTCAGGGTTCTCGTACGCATCGACCCGCCTCTCGATCCACTTCATCTCGCCAGCGAACCCGCGATCAAGCCAGTCACGAAACTGAGCGAACCCTGGTGGAGTCACCGCGGGCGCGATGCCGGTCAACTGGAACCCGGCCGCCGATGTCGCTGCGCGCAGAAGATTCGAAAGCTCAGCCGCACGTGACGATCCCATAGCCACTACGTCTGGCTCATTTGTGACAACTGAGCCTCCGCAATTTCGACAATCTTCGTACGCGGCCACTTCGCCAACGGCGAGTAACCCGGGTGCTTTGAATCTTTGTACGGATCGTTGCGGGCCGCGTTGTAACAACTAATGAAGGCCCACCGCGGATCGTCGCTGGTGTTTTGGTCAGACCGATGCAGGGTATTGCAGTGAAAGATGACAGCAGAACCCGGTTTCAGTTCCACATAAACTTTCTCGCATACGTTCTCGGCCGCAGCCACGCGTTCCTCGTCCGCTCCCGTTTGCTGACCAACCTTTCCGTGATCAACTCGGCCAATATGGTGCGAACCACGAAGCACCTGCAAGCAACCGTTCTCACGCGTCGCGCGGTCCACGGCAATCATGCAGCTGCCCATCAGCGGGAACAGGCAACCGTTGTGGTACCAGTATCCATAATCCTGGTGCCACGCCCACGCGCCGCCGGACTTGGCTTCTTTCAGAATCATTTTGTGGTGGTAGTGATAGACCTCACCACCAAGAACCAATTCCATCGCGCCCACAATCCGTTCGTCACGAACAATCGCGCCGTACACAGAATCTTCGGGCAGATCGTTTTGAACAACCAGGTCCACCGCGCCGCCTTCGCCGTCGGTTCGACTGGTTCGCTGGCTGGCAAGTGCCTGATCGCGTCTGGCAATCGTCCCCAGAAGCTCAGTCTCTCGCGCGTCCAGTAAGTCGGGCACAATCACAAACCCGTCTTCGTGGAAGCTTGAAACCTGTGTTGGTGTCAGCATCGGCAGTCCTTCGTGATTACAACCGGCGGCACCAACTTCATTAGCTACAAGCGGCCATCGCGCCCGCCAACGTCATCGAACCTTCGTAAAGCGATCGACCAACGATAGCTCCAACCAGCTTTGGTTGTTCAGCATGAATCGCAGCCAGCTTGCGCACGTCGTCTTCTGAAGTCACTCCACCCGATGCGATCACATCGAAGCCAAGTTCGCATAGCTTCTTCATGTCTTCGCAGGTTGCATCATCGATGCCCTGCATCATGCCGTCATTAGCGATGTTGGTGTAAACGATCGTCAGCGGAATCAGATCGCAAAACTGTGAAGCAAGTTCGATGGCCGATGTGCTTGAGACTTCCAACCAGCCGTCAGTCGCCACCATCGAATCTCGGGCGTCGATTCCCAGAACCGCCTGACCAGGAAACTGAGCCACAACAGAACGGAACCAGTCCGGCTGCTTGAGCGCCTGCGTTCCAATAATCACACGGTCCGCCCGGGCATCGGAAAGCAACTGGCGAACTCCCTGATACTCACGCAACCCACCACCACACTGAACGGGAGGACCACCCAGCTTGACGATTTCGCGAATCAGTTCGTAATTGACCGGCTCGCCCATTTTCGCGCCGTCCAGATCGACCAGGTGCAACCGCGTTGCCCCCTGTTCAATCCACTCGCGAGCAACCGCTGTTGGATCTTCCGAGAACACAGTCTCGCGAGCGTAATCACCCTGTTGGAGACGAACACACTGGCCACCACGAAGATCAATGGCCGGGATAATTTCGAGCGTCATCGGAACTCAATTAAAGAGCTGCAAAGTTGGACAGCAGTTTTAGGCCCGCCCTTTGACTCTTCTCCGGGTGGAACTGCGTGGCAAAAAGGTTACCACGTTCGATCATCGACACGAAGTCGTTTCCATGAACTGTCCGCCCCGCGACGACCGAATTCTCAGTCGGCGCGACGTAAAAGGAGTGGACGAAATAGAAATGCGCATCATCTGGGATGCCCTGCAACAGCCGCGATTCGCCAGACCGCTGCAGTTGGTTCCATCCCATATGAGGCACCTTGAGCCCCGGCTGATCATCGAACCGAACCACGGTTCCAGGCACCACGCCCAACCCGCTGTATTCGCCTTCTTCGTAGCTCACATCAAACAGAAGCTGCAGCCCCAGGCAAATGCCCAGAAAAGGCATATCTGCCGCAATGTGCTCTCGAATTGGACCGGCGAAACCCTGCTTTTCAATCTCAGCAGCCGCGTCGCGGAAGGCTCCCACCCCCGGCAGAACCAAGTGCTTCGCGCTTTGGATCTCAGCTGGAGTCGACGCAATCTTCGCTTCGGTGCCAAGGTGCTGGAACGCCTTCTGCACGCTGCGGAGGTTCCCCATGCCGTAGTCAATAATCGTAATCATCCGTGACTCATCAGAACTTGAGATCCAACTGATTCTTCATATCACCTTTGATCGTCACAGTTTTCACTCCGATCATCCCCCCGTTGCTCTTCACTTCCACACGGTACTTGCCCGCTGGCAGGCCCCAATAACCAGGCAGATATTCAACTTCGTACGTCCCATCCGGCTCTGTAATAACAATCGCGCCCGCGTTGTCTACTTTGATTTCCGATGCGTCTGGCGTGAAAAAGATGTCGGCTCCGCCAATCGGATCACTACCCTTCGTCAACGTCCCATAGACCTGGTTCAGAGGTGGAATATCGCTTTTGTCGGACATCATGGAGTCCATTCCGTACCACAGACCCATGATCAGCAAAGCACCACCGGCAATAATGAGTCCATATTGGCTC
The DNA here is from genome assembly GCA_964485095.1 of uncultured Planctomycetaceae bacterium. Taxonomy (GTDB): domain Bacteria; phylum Planctomycetota; class Planctomycetia; order Planctomycetales; family Planctomycetaceae; genus CAYNWT01. Next base: position 55,926 of record CAZAIB010000021.1, read on the forward strand.
AGCAGATCCTTCGCAGCGCCAACGTAATCGGTGCCCTCCTCTTCTTCCTGAAGAAACGTCGGATCAGGTTCGGACGCCTTCGCTCGCTTTTCTTCCGCCTGTCTTGCAAGTGCCTGAGCCGCTGCAGACGTTGAATCAACTTCTGCAGTCCGCTTCTTCGCTCCACCCCCGGCGGGCGTGAAATCCTTGAACATATCCTGCATCGATGCGCGAGACGCACGTGGAGCAGGCGCTTCGTCTTCCTCATCCAGCCCTAGAACTCGACCGCGCGGACGCTGTGGCTTGGGGGTCTCTACCGGCCCATCGTCGTCGCCGAACAGAACATCGGTCGGATCGAACTCACCGTCATCCGACTTCGTTTTCTTTGGACGCTTTTGTGCCGCAGTCCGAATTCGGGTGGGCTTCTTGGTTTCGCTGGCCGCTTTGCGTTCACGCGGGCGAGAGACTTCGGGTTCCGGAGTCGTCACGGGGGACGAAGTGAGTTCCATCGGCATGTCCAACAGATCGTCGTCTTCGTCTTCCTCCTCCTCTTCAGGTTCGTCCTCGAACTCTTCTTCCTCAACCACTTCGTCTTCGGGAAGACCAGGCGTTGGGATTACGAAGCTGTTTTTGCACTTCGGGCACTTGCCTTTTTTCCCCGCAAGATCGTCCTTGATCTTCATCGTGACGCCGCACTCGTCGCACTGATACCGAATCGTCATCGAGTCGCTCTATTCGTGTAAAGTTACTCTTGAAGGATAGCACTCAGATGAATGTGTTCGCACCAAACCACAAACGAAAAAAGGTGGAGCCACAAATGTGACCCCACCCGGATATCAAATCAACCGACCGATCTAACGGCTAAACTTCTCGACAGGCAAACCGTTGGAGTAGTTCCCCAAACGCTGCCAGACAGACAGGTTGATGCTCTCGCTGATTTGCTGAACACTGCCGTCAGCCAAACCAATCTGAACAATCTGTTCGTGTGGTCCGCCGGCGTATTCCCATGAGGTTCCCTTGTTGGGACCTACAAGAGCACTAAACAGTGTCGACGGTCCGCCCCAGGCCCAGCCATCGCTGGATGTTCGCAGGTCCGAACGGTTTTGAAGGTCGGTCGCTTTATTCACCAGACGAGCGGCTTCAGAAATCATCATCGTCTGTGAAGTGCCGTCCGTGATGTTGTCAATCGAAACACTGCTGTTCACACCCAGGACTCCGATGTTGAGTGAGTCCTGGTTGATTTGAGTGTTTTGGAGATCAATCTGAGCAGTAATCTGTGCAGGCAACAGGTCCCATGCCGCGCGTGTTCGGTCGTCGAAGACATCTCCCGATCCGGCACATGCAGCGTAGTCGTTGCCGCCTTTGGTCCAGTTCCCATTTGGCAACAGGTTTTCGCCATTTGGTCCACGGTCAATACGGTGCAACCGAGAGAACGCTCCAGTCGCCTGCATCGTTGAACGACGCGTCGGACAGTAGAACGCAGGGATGTCTGTCTGAGCCGGGGCAAGGTTCGCCTGCAACCAGCGTGGGTCTGACTGAATGTCGCCGTTCGCGAGAACGTTGAAGTCAAATCGCCACAGCTTGTAGATGTTGCCGCGTTCGATCTGAGGCAGGATGTGAACCATCCAACTCGTACCATGCAAGCCAAGGTTTTGTCTCGAGTCATTCGCTTCAAGCGGATCGACAGTTCGGAAACCGCTGGCCGATGTTGCGTTGATCCAACGGCTAGAAATCTGACCCGGAGGGAATACCAGATGAGCGTCATGGTAGTTGTGCAGTGCCAGGACAATCTGCTTCATATTGTTCTGGCAAGACATGCGTTGAGCTGCGGCGCGAGCACGCTGGACGGCTGGAAGCAGTAGTGCCACCAGGATCGCAATAATGGCGATCACAACGAGCAGTTCAATCAATGTGAACCCTCGAGTTTTTCGACGCGTACGGATCATCAGGTTCTCCTGTAAAAGTGACTCTGCTGTTTCAGAACCAATCGGCGAAGAAGTGAGATGGGATGAAGGTATGTACGTCTCACGGACGCCGCTTGCCCGAGTCAAAAGGATCGGAACCAGCGTGTTACCCTCAATCATGGGTAACTAACGGAATAAACGTCAAGCGCATTCGGACTTCGGAGCCCTCCTGAGCCGCAAAACACGCAAAACAAGTCAAACACTCAAAAGTGAAAGACGGTTTTCAGACCAGCCTCCAACAACCTAAACCCTATCGGGCAGCCACTTGTTTAAGTATTTCCACGCCTCTCTCCAAAGTGGCGTCTTCCTGAGCGTATGAGACTCGGAAATGGGTGTCTGCTGGACTGAACACGTTACCCGGAATAATCAGCAAATCGTTGGCAATCGCCTCCGCCACGAACTCGGTCCCGGTGCCCCATGGAGCCTTAATGAACAGGTAAAAGGCCCCGTTGGCCCCCTCAATCTCGAAGTCAGACCCCAGTTCACTGACCATGAAGTCCCGCTTCCGCCGGTAGTCTTCCACGTAACCCGACACATCGCATTCCAGTGCACTAAGCCCAGCCCATTGAACCGGATGCGGCGCACAGACGAAGGTGAACTGCTGCAGTTTGATCATCTGCTGGACAATGTGCTCAGGCCCATGAACAAACCCAAGCCTGTGACCTGTCATCGAATGAGACTTACTGAAACCGTCGATGACGATTGTCTGATCGTTCCACTTCGCCGGACTCGCAAACGGTCCATCGTAAGAAAACGCACTGTAGATCTCGTCGCTGATCAGCGCGATGTCATGTTTGGCGGCTAGCTCGGCGAGGTCCTTCAGTTCCTGTTCCGAGGCAACGTAGCCGGTCGGGTTCGAAGGACTGTTACAAAGAATGACCTTGGTGCGATCAGTGATCGCGGCCTCGACTTTGTTCACGTCAATTTTGAAGTCCGGGTACGTGTCGATTTCGACACACTTCCCGCCAACCAACGTTGTGAGGTGCTTGTACATGACAAACCACGGGTCGAACACAATGACTTCGTCACCCGGGTTCACCAGCGTATTCAGCGCTAGCATTAACGCACCGCTTGTGCCGCTGCTGATGAACACCTTTCGGTCATCGTGGCCGAATTTCGCATCCACATCGCTTTGTATCTTCTGAATCAGAGGCGCGATGCCCTGCGACTGACTGTACGCGTTCTTGCCGCTGTTGACGGCCTCACACAAAGACTGACGAACCGATTCCGGAGTGTCATAGTGCGGTTGGCCGATACTCAGATTGACCGGGTTCTTCATGTTCGCCGCCAGGTCGAAGACTTTCCGAATACCGCTGGCATCGATTTTCTGTAGCCGATCAGAGATCCACTTCTCGCTCATTGTGCGTCTCACTTACTTTTGTTGTGTCTTGCGTTCCGAACCTGCGTGTCGTTCACAGCAGCATGACCAGCCCGTCTAACTGGCTAAGGCGACTGTACAACGCCAGAACCTGTTGAGCCGACTCGAACATCGGATCAAGCGTGATCGACACGTGGCGTCCGCCTTTTGTCGTCTGAATCCGAAACGCCGGATCATCATCCAGGTTCAGTTCGTCCCGAGCCGCAAAGATGACCCGAGCCGTAAAATTGCCTTCCGTGCTGCCAATGGCTTTCATCGTGTACTGACACGGAAAGGTGTGGCGCATTTCCAGAAGTTCAACGCTGGGCATGTTCACTGGTCTTCTCCTCTCAACTCCGTCCAACTCAGCGGCGGAATATATCAAGCCAGCCCCACCGCTGCCTCCGCCCTCTCAGACCTTTTGGCTCGCTGACGCCGACTTAGCAATTCCCTGCCAATGATTCTTGCATTTTCTGACGATCCGTCAAGAATGGGACATGCCATCGATTTCGCCCAAACAACAGGAAATCCGAGACCGCGAACAGCGTATCCTCGACGCCGCGCGCGATCAGGTCGATGAACGCGGGTACCTGGGACTCAGCATGGATTCGCTGGCCAGCCAGGTGGGGTACTCCAAAGGCACCATCTACAACCACTTCCCCTGCAAGGAAGAAGTGCTGCTGGCTCTGGGCATCGAAACGCAGCAAAAGCAAACAGCCATGTTTCGCAAAGCCGCTGCGTTCGCCGGAACCAGCCGGCAGAGAATGGCAGCCATCGGCGTTGCTGACGAACTATTTGTGCGGTTGTACCCACAGCACTTTCAAATCGAACAAGTCGTCTTCGTTTCCTCAATCTGGCAAAAAACCAGCGAACAACGTCGGTTCCAGATGCGTGCAGGGCAACAGGCCTGCATGGGGATCGTGGCCGGGATCGTCCGCGATGCGGTCGCATCGGAAGACCTGAAGTTGCATGACAAAATGGTTCCGGAAGATGTCGTCTTTGGATTGTGGTCAATGAGCTTCGGAGCCCACTCAATCATCGCGCAATCTGGTTCTCTGACTGAACTGGGGATTGAAGATCCGTTTTTGTCTTTCCGTCACAGCATCAATCACGCTCTCGACGGATTCGGATGGAAGCCGCTTGCGTGCGACTACGACTACCTCGCGTTGTTTGACCAGCTGCCCGGCGAACTCTTCGCCGACGAACTGGCCGCCCATTCCGCGTCGGGAGGAACCAGAACATGACGAGCTGTCATTTCCCGGTTCTCGTCGTCGGCATCAGCCTTGTCGCGATCGCGGGCTGTTCAAACTCAGAATCTTCTGCCCCGCCGCCCGAGGCTCGCAAACTGCCGGTCGAGGTTCTCACGGCGAAAGCGATGGACTCGTACGCCGAAACGCGAAGCTATTCGGGAACCGTCGAAGCCCGGCAAACCAGCGACCTGGCATTTCAGCGAGTCGGCAAGCTCATCGAAATCACGGCCGATGAAGGCGACATGGTTAAGGAAGGGCAACTACTGGCTCGACTCGACATCCGAGAACTCAATCAACAAAGAAACCAGCTAAGCGCCAGCCGCACTGCCGCGCAGGCTCGCCTTGATGAACTCAAAGCAGGGCCACGCAAAGAAACAATCGCAGCAACCAAATCGTCACTAGCCGACCTCGACTCACAGGTCACGCTGGCAACCGCAACGTACAAGCGAATCGCATCACTAAGAGAACGCGGCGCCAGCACACAGCAGCAGGTTGACGACGCGCGGTCTGCACTGGATTCAGTCAAAGCGCGCCGCAACACGACTGCGAAACAGTTGGAAGAACTTGAAACCGGGACCCGTGTCGAACAACTGGCCGCGCAGGCCGCAGCCGTGAGCCAGATTGACGCTCAACTGGAAGCGCTCGTAGTTCGGACTGAAGACAGCCACATCAAAGCGCCGTTTTCCGGAACCATCGCGCGGCGCTACAGTGATACTGGTTCCACAGTCGCAACCGGCCAACGAATTCTCACCATCATGGAGGCCACTCGATTGGAAGCACGAGTTGGGTTGCCGACGGACGTTGCCCGTTCGCTGGACACCACCGAGGCGTATTCATTCCTGTGGCGAAACAACAGCGTCTCTGGCCGGGTGAAGGCCGTCATGCCGCAGGTGGATCCAACAACCCGCAATCAGATTGTGGTTTTCGAAATCGAACCGACCGGCGATGCGATGCCCGTGCCCGGCGACATCATTCGACTGGAACTGAGCCGAGTCATCGAGTCCCGCGGGTTTTGGCTGCCGCTGACATCTCTTACCAAGGGCACGCGCGGGCTGTGGTCGGCGTTTGTGGTAAGCAGTAGTGACGCGACCGCACCGGACACCATTCGCACGGTCGCGTTGGAGGTCATCTACACCGACGGCGACCGAGCGTTTGTTCGCGGAACGCTGAACGACGGTGATCGAGTCGTCGCGTCGGGTTCGCACCGCGTTGTTCCCGGGCAGCAAGTCGGACCGGTGGCGGAGGCGTCGCGGTGAGCAATCTGTTCTTCCGCAATCCTCGACTCACCATGCTGTTGCTGGGGCTGATTCTGGTCGCCGGAGGTTCCTCGTACTACATCCTGCCGCGGATGGAAGACCCGATTCTGACCGCGCGATTCGCGAACGTGAATACCGTGTTCCCGGGTGCGATCGCAGAACGGGTGGAATCCATCGTCTCAGAACGGCTGGAAGACGCGCTGCTGGAAATTGATGAGATCAACGAAGTCCGTTCCATCTCCCGCGCAGGGTTCTCTGCGATCACGATTGAACTGCGCGACGACGTGTACCAAGTCGACGAAGTTTGGTCCCGAGTTCGCGACAAAGTGGACGACGCGGCTCTGGAATTTCCCGAAGGCGTGCTGGACCCGGTGTTCGAAGAGCAGAAGGTCAAAGCGTACGCTCTGCTACTGGGCGTGCAGTGGGATCAGGACCAACCAGACAGCGAGGGCTCCAGGAACCCGGCCATCCTGCGGCGACTGGCAGAACAAATCGCGGACAAATTGCGAGCCGTCTCCGGCACCGAAGTCGTTGACATCTTTGGCGAACCGACGGAGGAAATCACCGTCGAACTCCAGCAAAACGAAGCAACCGCGTTAGGCCTGACCGCAACCAGCATCGCACAGCAACTGGCCAACAGCGACTCCAAACTCACCGCCGGACAACTCCGCGGCGGCAGTAACCTGCCACTGGAAGTCGACACAGAACTCGATTCCATCGCTCGCGTCGGCGCGACGCCGATTCAGTTTGGAACACGAGGCGACTTCGTCCGCCTGGCCGACATCGCGCGCGTTCAAAAGACGGTTCAGGAACCACCTTTAAGTGTGGCATTGGCAGACGGCAAACGCTCGGTGGTTCTGGGCGCATTGGTTCGATCGGATACCCGAGTCGATCATTGGTTTGATCGAGCCGAAATGGCTCTCACCGCCGCGCGAGCCCAGATGCCGCAGGGAGTTCGGCTGGTCAAAGTGTTCGATCAGAACAACTACGTCCGCACGCGATTGTCAGACCTCCTGATGAACCTGTGCCTGGGCGCGGTGGCTGTAATGATTGTGATCTTCCTGATGATGGGTTGGCGCAGCGCACTGGTTGTCGGTTCTGCTTTGCCGCTATCCGCGCTCATGGTCCTGACAGGAATGCGGCTGATGGAAATCCCGATCCATCAAATGTCAATCACCGGCCTCATCATCGCACTTGGTCTGCTTATCGATAACGCGATCGTCATGGTTGACGAAGTCGCCTTGCGGCTTAAAGAAGGCGACTCGCCCGCGGATGCTGTCTCACACAGTGTTCGCATGCTGGCCATCCCGCTACTGGGTTCCACCCTCACAACCGCACTTTCGTTTGGGCCAATCGCGTCAATGCCGGGACCGGCTGGTGAGTTCGTCGGCGCGATAGCAATCAATGTCATTCTGGCGGTCGGCAGTTCGTTTTTTCTCGCTCTCACCGTTGTTCCGGCAATCGCGGCGTTTGTCAAAACGGTGGGAACATCGTCAAAACGCTGGTGGGAAACGGGCCTGCACAGCGAACGATTGAGTAACTGGTATCGCCGCAGCTTGCCTTTCCTGATTGGCAAACCATGGCGAGGAATTGTGCTTAGCATGTCGCTGCCCGTGCTGGGATTCCTGCAGGCGCGCCATCTTCCGGAACAATTCTTCCCGCCAGCCGATCGAAACCAGTTCCAGATCGAAGCAGAACTCCCGGCTCACGCATCCATCCAGCAAACGCAGGCCTACACGACGGCAATCAGGGAAACCGTGCTGGCTCATCCCGAAGTAACCAACGTCTCCTGGTTCCTCGGCGAAAGCGCACCGGCGTTCTATTACAACATGATCGCCAGCCGAGAGAACCAGGCCAACTATGGCCAGGCGTTGGTCCAACTAAAGTCGGCCAAAGGTGTTCGCGACATCATCCGTAGTGTTCAGGTGGAACTGGACCAGAAGTTTCCCGCCGGACGAATTCTTGTCAGGCAACTAGAACAGGGACCACCGTTTGAGGCACCAGTGGAGGTCCGCCTGTTCGGCCCTGACCCGGACGTACTGCGCGAGATCGGCGATGAGATGCGACTGGAACTATCTCGGATCCCGCATGTGGTTCACACAAGATCGGATCTCAGCGACAGCCTGCCGAAGCTAAGCTTTAAAGCCAACGAAGAACAGGTTCGCCTGGCGGGTCTTTCCAATGCGGATGTCGCAAGGCAAATGCAAGCCTCGCTTGAGGGCGCTGTTGGTGGTTCGATTTTGGAATCAACCGAGGAACTTCCGGTTCGCGTTCGCGTTGCCAATTCACAGCGCGATCACATCCAACCGATCTACTCAACAATGCTAAGCCCACCAAACGCGCCGCCCGGTCAGTCTGGTATCCCGTTATCTTCACTGGGGCACTTGCAGTTGGATTCAGAATACGGAAGCCTGGTCCACTTGCGAGGTCGCCGCATGAACGAAGTGCAGGCTTACATTGAAGCGGGAGTACTACCGGCAACGGTGTTGGCGGCGTTCCAGTCGCGACTGACGGAACTCGACTACCAACTCCCGCCCGGATACAGCCTGCGTTACGGCGGCGAAGCAGCCGAACGCGATAGCGCGGTGGGGAACCTGATGGCTAACGTAGGCGTGCTGGTGGTGCTCATGATTGCAACGCTGGTCATCTCATTTGGTTCGTTCCGCATCGCCGGTGTCATTGGGCTGGTCGCGATTCTGTCAGTCGGTCTGGGTATCGGCGCGTTGTGGGTGTTTGGGTTCCCGTTTGGGTTCATGGCGATTGTCGGAACCATGGGGCTGGTGGGCCTGGCCATCAACGACTCCATCGTGGTCCTGGCCGCGCTGCGAGAAAACAAAGACGCCGCGGCCGGCGACGCGCAGGCGGTTTGCGATGTGGTTCAAAGATCGACACCGCACGTTGTCGCAACGTCCATCACAACGATCGCCGGGTTCCTGCCGTTGATCATCGCGGGCGGTGGGTTCTGGCCGCCGTTGGCGGTGACGATCGCCGGTGGTGTGGGCGGTGCTACTCTGCTGGCGTTGTACTTCGTGCCCGCAGTTTGGGTACTGATGTGGAGATCGAAATCGACTTTGGTTCACCCGGACACTGCCTGACGCTAGTATGGACCCATGTCCATTCGAATCCAAATCATCGTCTTGGCAGTCCTTCTAGCCGCGGGTTGCACAAGGTCCAAGACCGCGCCAAAAAACGAACCTTCGGAAGCTCGAGCGGCAACTACCGTTGTAGAGCCAACGAAGCCACCCAAAGAGTTCGAAGCCAAAGTGATGAAGGTGATCGACGGTGACACGATCAAGGTCGTCGACCGTGATTTTCAAACGCTAGGGATCCAGCTGAACGGAGTCGATGCACCAGAACTCAAGCAGGACTTTGGGCCCGAAGCCCGCGACGCACTTGCCAAACGCCTACATGAAAAAGTCGTTCGCATCGTCATCGCCAGTCGCGACGAATTAGATCGAATCGCGGGCGAAGTCTTCGAAAGTGGCGAGTCCATAAATGTCTGGGTAATTGCTCAAGGGTACGGCTGGTACAACCACAAGTACGACACCAACGAAGCCAAGTCGGTGGCTGAAACAGAAGCACGGTCAGCGACGAAAGGTCTTTGGGCCAGCGAGAAGCCGGTTCCACCCTGGGTCTGGAAGAATCCACCAGACGACGGCCGACTTTACACTCAGGGAAACGGAACACGATACCACTGCGGCAGTTGCGAAACTCTAGACGGACGCCGCAAAGCGATTACGCTGGAAGACGCCATCAAGAACTACAAACCGTGCCAGCGTTGCAACCCGCCGCAGAAATAGTGGGATTGCGGTAGCCATCAAGTCCGCTGGATAATGAACACAGCCAACCGACGAGTCGCCAGGCAGCAGGAAACACATCATGAGCACAGCTCGAGTCTCGCAGTTCATCTCCGTTGAGGACTACCTGGACGGAGAACTGGATTCAGATATTCGACACGAGTACCTCGGCGGTTCCGTACACGCGATGGTTGGTGGCAAGGTCGCGCACAATACAATTTCAACAAACGTAACGGGTCTCCTCCATTCACAACTGAAAGGTCAGACATGCCAGGCATTCGGTTCTGACATGAAGTTGCGTATCCGCGACAAAGGGCCAACTCGATTCTACTACCCGGACGCGATGGTGGTCTGCGAAGCAAACCCGCTGGATGATTTGTACCAGGACCAGCCAGTTGTCATTGTCGAGGTGCTCTCAGACAGCACCCGGCGCATCGACATGGGCGAGAAACAGGACGCCTATTTAGAAATCGAATCACTCACACACTACATCCTTATCGAACAAGACAGTGCGACGGCTGTTGTGTTTGAACGCGGCAGCGACGGGTTTTCTCGGCACTCCTTCACTAGCCTCGACGACACTATCAGGATTGAGAGTCTGAACCTGACTCTTCCACTGCGTGATGTCTACGAACGGGTCCTGAAATGAATCGCGTGACGGACCATCAGTCGCCGGAATCTGATCCAGCTGAGCCGGAAGAACGCCCGACGTTTAGACAGCGGCTGGCTGAATACCTTGGGCTTTCAACGGAAGAACTCCTACCGGCCCAGTCGCCTCCCTATTACGCTCCGCCCCCATCAAGGGACCACCAAAGCGTGCGAAGCGCGGCTGAGATTCGAGTGATCCTGATGCGGATTAAGGCTGTTCACGAGGGCCGCTTCGACGCTGATCACAACTGAATCGCATCGAATGATGCTTACGCTCGGGGTCAGATGATCCCGTGCAACGGACCGCCGCTGGCTCCGAGTGCATCCACGCGTTTTGTGATCGCCGGATCTTCAATCAGTGGTGGAGCGTGGTGCGGCTTAATGCGTGCGTCGATGACCAGAGAACCCCGGCAGCCCCAGTGCTTGTCGGAAGTGAAACTATCGACGCCGTAAATGTCGCTGGCAGGATTTGAACGCGTGAAGGTCGTCCACAAGAAGTTGTTGAGCGTCTTCGCTGCGAAGTCAGCATCGTCCGCCACGATGACCAACGGAAATTCGCACAGCGGTTCGTTCGGCCGATAAGCGCTGCAGAACTGTTGCATCTCACGAGCCGCCGAAGCGCGATCGTGATACCCGGGGCCGGACACAATCAGGATTCCGGGCCGCGCGATCCTGGCGGTGTCGAAACCGGTTGGCAACCACATTCGTGAAGGAAGTTCGGTTGGCAACTTCCGGCGCGGTGGACCTGCTGCGGCGATGACGACTTTCGAACCAGAATTCAAACCGTCACCCGAGTAGTCCAGGGTGTCCATCGTGGTGCGAGTTTGAAAGTGCAGATCGGTTCGCCAGTCAACTCGACGCAGCATGTGATCGAAGAACTCATCAATGTGATGAATGTTGAGCTGCGGATCATCTTCACGCGCGGCGATGAGCAAATATTTTGCGAGCGACAGTTGGCCCTGCCCCAGAATTGCGTTCGCGTTGGTAAGCAGTTCTTGTGGCCGCCGTTGCTTGGCGTACGGCACGTAGCGTTCACTACCAATCGCCAGTAGCAATGGGTGCACTCCAGCCGCATCGACGGCATGCACCGCATGGACGCCCGGTATCACAGCTGGGATCGCAGGGCCGGTGAGTTCATGAATGATCTCACCAAACGATGTGTCTTCCTGCGGCGGTCGGCCGACCGCGGTGAACGGCCAGATCGCATCTTTCCGGTGGTAAACCTT
>CAZAIB010000022.1:0-60969 GCA_964485095.1 uncultured Planctomycetaceae bacterium
TCGGTGACCATGTCCATGAGCGGGATCGATATCGTCGGCATGCACGCCTTCAAGGAAGGCGACAACGGTTTCGGGATGGTAATGAAACTATCCGTACCCGATTCCGTCGACCCAACTGAGTTCGCTCGTGAACTGACTGAACTGGAACCCGCCTGGCAGATGACTGCGACCGTCGAAGACTACCAGCCCGGGTCTGTGTTTACCGACGAACAGTAGCCGGGCAGGAACCTCGCACGTGGGACGTTTTGATAGCCAGACACGCCAGCGAACTTTCAAGGCAGCCATCGCAGGTGGGATTGCTTTCACGTTGCTCACCACAGCCGCGATGCTGGTCTATCCCGGCGGCACTCGCCAGACACCGCAGACCGACCACTATCTGTTCGCAAACAACTTCTTTTCCGATTTGGGTCGCACGCAGGATTTTGAAGGCAACTCAAACCTGACCTGCATGCTGCTGTTTGGAACCGCTCTGGCGATCACCGGCTGCACAACAGTCGCGCTGTTCTTTGTCTTGCCGGACCTGTTTCAAACCGACCGCCGCAGCAAAATTCTCTCGTATGTCATGACTGCATTCGGGCTACTGGCCGGCATTGGGTTTCTGGGAGTAGCGTTTACTCCATGGGACCTGTTCCTCTCGCAGCACGACTTTTGTGTGAACCTCGGATTCCGCTGCCTGCTTCTGGCGTGCATGTGTGCGATGATCAACGTATACGGCACCGATTCGTTTCCCAATCGATACGGTCACCTACTGGTTGTCGTCTGCTTAATACTTCTAGGCTACATTCTGCTGCTGGCCTTCGGACCATCTACCAGCACTCCCGGCGGACTCATGGTGCAGGTCGGCGGACAGAAGGTTGTTGCCTATGTGCTTATCGGCGGAATCACGTTGCTGGCACTGGGTGCTCTGCGAGTAGAACACCAAACAGCTGTCGACTCCGCTACACTTGTCGATCCAACCACGTAAAGGACTCCCCAACATGAGCACAATCAGGCTTTCGGAAATCGCTCACGCCCGATCGGGCGACAAGGGCAACCATGCAAATGTGGGAGTCATCGCGTTCTCCGACGAGAACTTCGAACACATCAAAGACACGCTGACCGAAGCATGCGTCGCTGAGTACTTTCAGCCGCTTGGCCCATCAAAGGTCGAACGGTTTGAGCTACCCGGCATCAAAGGCCTGAACTTCCTGCTACACGACGTTCTGGCTGGTGGAGCCAGCCAATCGCTACGCGTGGACTCGCAGGGAAAGACGCTGGGCCTGGCGATCCTCGAAATGCAAATCCCCGCGCCGAAGTAGAGATACCAACATGTTTGTAGAACTAACGAAAACCGATGGCGTTGCCAGATTACTGCTGAATCGCCCTGACAAGCGAAATGCATTGACAGACGACTTCATCCGTGAAATCACTGCCGCAGTGCAGGACGTTGCCGCTGATGAATCGGTGCGAGTACTGGTTCTGGCCGCCGCTGGAACCGTGTTCTGCGCGGGCATGGACCTTGGCCAGATGCAGCAGCGAGCCACAGCGGAAAACTGTGAAGAGCTATGGCTGGAAGACTCACGAATCCTGCGAGACACCTTCAAAGCACTGTTCGAACTTCCGATTCCCACAGTCGCGGTCGTCCAGGGCGCGGCGGTCGCTGGCGGTATGGGTTTGATCGCATCGTGTGACCTTGTACTGCCATCAAGCAACGCGTTCTTCGCTTTGCCTGAACCACAACGGGGCATCACAGCCGCCATGGTGACTCCACTGCTGCTGCACCGAATCGCCACCAGTGCAGCCAACGAACTACTGCTGGGCGGCGGTCGTATGACAGCATCCCGGGCAGCACAGGTTGGGCTTTGCCTCGAACCGGTCGCGTCGGAAGAACTATCGGCAGCCGAAGAAAGCGTTGTGCGTTCAATCCTGAACGGTTCCCGAGCGGCGTTGGCTCAAACCAAGCAGCACGTCATCGACTGCGCGGGCGCTGGAGTACTGGCTCAACTGGATCATTCAGTCGAACTCTCCGCACTCGCCAGGAAGACGGCTGATGCCCGCGAGGGACTTCAGGCATTCCTGGAAAAGCGAAAGCCGAACTGGAGCTAAGTTCGTTAGGGGTTTGTTTCTTACGAACGAAACCTCAGCAACACGACGGCTACCGTTCTGGTGCTGTTTCCTGCTTGAACTTCCGCTTGATCATCTCGTGGATCGACTGGTGGTCGTTCCAGATTTCGTACAGAGGGAACTTATCTGGCGGGTCTTCACCATTTAGCCTGTGGATGTATTTCCAGTACTGTGTTGCGACCAGCGCCTCTTCAATCAGTGAGTCGTCTGCGAGCTCTGGCATTGCCTTGAACATTTCGTCGAACAGCTTCATACCGCTTTCGAGTTCGGTCTGAGCCAAAGACGGTTCGTCACCGTTTTCACCACGCGGGCTGGTTTTGCCTTCTTTGAACAGCTGCTTGCCGTTGTAGATGAAGCGGTGAGCGGACAGCATCTTCTCGTCCTTCTCAGTCATTGTCAGCTGTCGCCAGTAGGCGTAGTTGACTGTCTTCATTGGAATTTCGGTCAGGAAACGCTGCTCCATCATGGCATCCGTTTCGCTCATGTCAGGATAGTTCTCGCGGGCCTTAACCCTCATCTCTTCTGTATTGCCGTTAGGGTATTCAGGAGAAGTCGAGAACCAGTCTTCGAAGCTATAGCGGGCTTTCATGTCGTTGCGACCTGACGTGGTCACAAATTCTTCACGTCCAAATCCATTCACCCAATCGTCGTGTGCCTGCTCCCACGCAAGTCGGGTCGTATCGTCAAAACGACCTTCTTTCTGCATACGGGCTGCGTACTCGATTTGAGCGCGAGCCGGGTACTGTCGAAACAACTCGCGAGCCTGCACGCGCTGGCCTTCGTTCACTTCGATTTCGTTGGCAAGCGTGTAACGTGTCTTGGAAACAAGGAAGTTGTCTTTTGTCTCAGGATTGATCGCCGGGTCCGGACCGCCATTGAAGGTTTCTCTGTCCGGATCGACCATGAAGTACTTACGGAAGTATCTCCATTCGTCTGCGGTTCCAACTTTCCAGCCAACCAGACGAGCTGTATGCCAGACCAGGTCGGCGTTCTTACGGTTACGCTGAATCCCTTTGTCCTGGAACTTGATGCCTTCTTTGACCCAGTAGTAGCGGTCTTCGGTTCCGTCCCACGCCTGTGAAACGTTGTAGGCCAGGTTCCAACCTTCAAACTGCCAGACTTTGACGTAGTGCGGCTGCAGCAACGTAATCGTGTCCACAATCGCTCGCAGCTTACCCCAGTTTTTCGTCTTCTGCAGTTCTTCCGCTTCCAGCCGCAGGATTGAAGCTGCAGGACCACGCAAGCCCAGCAGAACCAGGTTCATTGCAGAACTGGAAGGGTCGACGTTTCCCAATGTGCTCTCACCCAGGTCATAACGTTCCCTGAGTTTCGCAAGCTCTCCACCGGAGTTTTCTTTTTCACCAGCGGGCAAACCCAACAGGATAATTGGGATGAGCAAAACGACGATGCCGCAAACGTAAACCAGTTTGCGTTGGCGAGACGTAAGATTGTTCATTTCGCTTCCAATTCACGAAACCGAAGAGATATGAAACCGATCAGAATGCACGGAATCACAAACCCAAACAGCGTCAGAATTCCAGGCTTAAGACATGCATCAAACGGAACGTCGAAGCCATTCTCGACGAATCGCGTCCCGGAAGTGTAGTGGCCGAACTGCGGGATGATGTTCTTCACCAAACGCAGAGCACCAAAAATAACCTTCTCGTCGATGAAGTTCACAACCTTCTCAACGTTCTCATTGATACCCAGCGGGACGGAAGGGTTCAGCTGTTTTGCCATGCGGATGACAGCTTCAACAAACCCGCCGCCTTCAACCTGCTGGTCTACCAATTGCTCCATGAACTGGTAGGAAATCGGCTGACCCACCATCAGGAGGCTAAGAGTCAGGAAGATCGCGATCGGACCCTTCACGAAACAGCTGGCACAAACACCGATCGTTACGATGAGCACCATCATCATTCCGATGGACGCCACGGCTTTAAAGTAGCCAGACGCAAATGGTCGGTCCGGCAATCGAATAAACAGGTCCGGCCGAGCCATCCCAAGAAACTGCCCCGTGCTGAGGCAGGCAACTTCCACTCGCAACTGGCCTTCGTTAATCAAGTCTTCATTCAGGTCAGCAGACAGCTCCCAGCCATCCTCAGCGGATAGACGGCCATCCTCGACCAACTGGTGCATTACAGAGAACAGGCTGGTTCCTTCTGGTGGAACCAACCGGTCGTCCTGAATCACCAAGCCACCTTCAGTCACCAACTCTCGTAAGACAGCTGCAACCTGGATCGCATTCTCACTGGTCAGCAGTTCGCCATCTGCCAGGCGATCCTCAAGATCATCAGGCAACGCGCCCTGCTCAACCAATTGGCTGGATTCAGAAAGTTTACTGACATGCTTTGTCAGGAACCGCTTAATGTCTTCATTGTTGGCAGCGAATGTCAGCAGCCGCGGTACCTCAAGTCGGTTCTCGCCGAACCGGTATTCCTTGACGACAAACGACGGCAGGGGCACGGTCAGGCGGCTGAGATGCTCCCGCATCGACCCCTGGTGCTCTTCGATCTCTTCGGACAGAGCGACAACCGCACGACCAAGTACACTGTAGTCGCCGGCAGACTGACCCATTGCAATTTGGTCTCGAGCAGCAATCTCACAGTCAGTGAAAGCCTTGGTCACTTCGAAGACCCACTCCTGACCAGACGCGCTATCAAGACCACCAATCGTTTCGCTCGCGATCTTCAAGCCGTCGGACAGAATCTCCAACTCGCCCTTCCGCCGAGCGGAACCCTGCTTAATTTGACCAGTCTGCGGACGAGCGAACTCAATCTGATTCGACTGGAGCTTGTTCCCCAGCGTTCGCAAAGCTTCAGCCGCGTTTTGATAACGGCCAAGTCGTAATTCGTTGGCGGCTGCCTGGAAATTGTTACTGGCGGCAATCTCAGCAAACGCTTCAGCGCGGCGGTTATTGACCAGTGTGTACTGACCAATCAGTCCCCCCGTTTCCATGTTGCCTTTGTGAGTTCGGAAAGCCTCGAAGTTGGATTCCAGCTCCAGACCGTCCTCGCCAATCTTGTCGTTTGTCAGACCTTCAAAGTTCCAAATAGCCCGAGCCTGTGAAGTACCTGCAATGTAGCTGCGGTACTTCCAGGTATCCCCAACGTTGACACCCGATTCGTTTGGCTGGCCCGTGTCTGAGAGGAACTCAAGCGGCCCATAAATCGGAACACGACACGTCAGAACGTCTTTTTGACGTTCGGATAATTGCCTCTGTATCCATACATAGCCTGCGACGCTCATCACACCCAGCACCAGCAAACCGATTCCGCTGAACCCAAAGATTCGCCCAATCACGATCTCGACGCGCCGAGTCGGCTTCGTCACGACCGTGTGCAGAGATCGCAGACGGATGTCTTCAGGAATGCCCCAGCAGGACAACAGCAGCATGACTGTCAGCAGCAACCACGTAATCGAAGTCAACACAAAGCTGATGTACAACTTCACCTGCAACTGTGGCTTGTCACCACCGCGCGTGAGGAACCAGCCGGCGAACATAAACATGATGCAAAACACCACGAACACGAACAGGGCCTTGCGACGAATCGCCTCCTTAAACGTCAGACTGGCAATCGCCATGATCCGCTTCAGCGAGATGCCCAGCAGATCTTTAATTGAACTAACAACAGCAGCACCAAAAAGCTCCGGGCCCTTCGCGCCACGACTAAGCAACGACAGGACGAATGCCAGCAATAACAGAACGGCAGCAAGCGCGGCGAACACAAACAGCCAGTGGCTGAGGCCTTCGATGGTGCTGTATATTTCCGGGTTGAATTCCATTGGAAGCTGCTTTTCAGTGTCTAATCAGGAGAACCGTGGCCAAAACAAAAGGGCTACGCCTTACCCTCAACGTTCTCACTCTCGGCCTTCTTGTCTTCTTCACCCGGAGCCTCACCTGGTGCGAACCGGCGACCCGGACGAGCTTCACTCTCCCTCACGGTGTTGAGGAACAGGTCTTCCAGCGTTCGACGTGGGTTGTCGATATCGAACTTCACGTTGTGCTTGTTCAAGACCGCTTCCACTTCCGCGCGAGCTTCTGGTGACAGTTCGTCTTTGACTCCAATCTGAGTCTCAGAAGTCGCCTTCAGCAGTTCGTCCACCGAACCGATAACCTTCAGTTCGCCCCGATACAGAATCGCGATGCGGTCACAGATGTCCTGAACATCAGCCAACAAGTGGCTACACATGACGACAGTCTTACCCTGATCGCGAAGCTTCCGGATCATCTCCTTCATCTCGCTGGTACCAAGCGGGTCCAGTCCACTGGTCGGTTCGTCAAGCATGACCAGGTCGGGGTCGTTGATCAGCGCCTGAGCCAGACCAATTCGGCGGGTCATCCCTTTTGAATACTCTTTTAGCTGACGCTTGCGAGCGTCCTTCAGACCCACCTGTTCGATGAGCTCCTGTGTTCGCTTACGACGTTCCTTGCCGGACATCTTGAACAAGCGCCCGTAGAAATCGAGCGTCTCTTCCGCGTTTAGGAACCGGTAGAGGTACGACTCTTCCGGGAGGTATCCGATCTTTTCGTTCTTGGCGACGTCACCAGACGGACGGCCCAGAATCTTGACCTCACCTGACGTCGGGAACAAAAGTCCTAGAAGCAGTTTCAGCGTTGTGGTTTTCCCGGAACCGTTGGGCCCCAGCAAGCCAAACACTTCGCCCTTCTTCACGTCCAGGCTGAGACTGTTGAGAGCCTGAACCTTCTTGCGGCCCCAAAAGTCACGGTAAACCTTCGAAAGATTACGAATCTGAATAACGGGATCGCTCATCAGGTGTCTGTCCGAGTTCGTCTGGGTGTGATTAATTTTGAGTGCAGCTGTGCGCAGAGCGCCCGACGTAATCAGTACGCCGGTTGAGCAACCAACGTTTGGGGCTGTTTGAAACTCGTCACGCCGCGTCGCAAACCCTTTAAAAACAGGGGTTTCCGACCTCCGCCAATCTAAGATCGTGGGACCGCGAATACAAGAACCACAGTCGGTCTTTCCGTCCCACCGAGTGTTCAATCTGGCCGACTTTACCGGTTGAGTGGAAGTGGGGCGGTCCGAACGCACCTTCAGGGCGGTCGTCGGCTCAAATCGCCGGCAGTTGCCGGGGGTCTCGCCGCTCCCGATCCAGCAACTTATTGTCCGATTCGTCACCAAATCGCCACGTCTCCGGATCCCACGTCAGTGTTCGATCCTGAGCGTAAGCCAGGTTCCCAAGGTGAACGACTGCCACCGTTCGAGCTCCATATTCGACGTCGGCCACGGTCAGTTCGCGAGACCTGATGCAGTCCAACCAGTTTCGGTGGTGACCGGGCGATTTGAACAGGTGCACGTCGTCCTTGCCCAGCGGTTCCTCAACAATCTCAGCCGGATCGCTTTTCAGATGCCCGCGATCAATTCGCAACGTTCCATTCTCTCCATAGAACGTGCACCCACCCGGACCGCCGTGTTCCATCTCAACTCCGTTCGCGTACACGTACTTCACTCCACGCGTCGCGTTCCTGTCGGCAGGCGGAACAATTTTCACCGGTCCCGACTTATCCATCCCCAAAGCCCACTGCGCGATGTCGTAATGGTGCGCGCCCATGTCGGTGTGACCGCCGCCAGAATACTCGCGGTACTTTCGCCACTGCGGAAAGTGATTATGAACTCCGCGCGGACTGAGAATGGAGTTGTACTTGCGCAGTGGAGCCTGCCCCAGCCACATGTCCCAGTCCAAACCCGGTTCCATGTCTTCCTCAGGTAAGTCACAGGGAACGCTTGGGTTCCCAACACCCACAGTGACACGATGAATTTTACCAAGACGTCCGCTTTGGATAATCTCAACTGCCTCGCGAAACTTACCGAACACATTGGAACGCTGCTGACTGCCCGTTTGGAAAACGCGATTGTACTTTCGCACAACATCAATGCACGCTTTCGATTCAGCCAACGTCAGCGTCAACGGTTTTTCGCAGTAGACATCTTTCCCGGACTTGCATGCTTCGATGATGGGAATCGTGTGCCAGTGATCGGGAGTCGCAATGCAAACCGCATCAATGTCATCGCGCTTGGTGATCTCACGAAAATCGCTATACGCCGCGCAGCTGTTGTCTTTGTACTCATCGTTGACTCGCTTCTGCGCGCGTTCGCGACGCGTCTTGTCAACTTCGGCAACCGCGACAACCCGGCAGTCGTCAGCTTTTAGGAGCGAACTGATGTGGTAGTCATTGGCCATCTTTCCGCAACCAATGATGCCGACATTAATCTTCTCGCTGGGCGGAACTGCACCCCGACCAAGCACGTGTGCTGGAAGAATAAGCGGAGCCGCAAGCGCTACGGATGCCTTGAGCGCCTGTCGCCTGTTCAATTGGTTCTTCATTTGGTCTTCATCCGAATTTGATGCCAAGCGGGTTTGACTACGCGATTCAGCTTATCACAATGAATTCACAAGGAGCGACGCGGCCACGAGGGCTGCGGGAACGGAATCAAGACAAACATGGAACAGTCACAACGGCTGCGAGAGCGGTTTATCGATGCAGTCCAGGATGCCTCTGAATTTGAGAGCGTCGCTGGCTTGTACAATCACATCGTCCGTCAGGGGCATCGAGCGTTCACACCCTGCCCTTGCCACACCGACACCACGCCCTCCCTGTCTATCGATCAGGATGCGCAGATTGGTCGCTGCTGGCTTTGCCTGGCCCAGGGCGACGTGTTCTGGCTGGTCATGACTCACGAAGACCTCTGCTACCGCGACGCCGTCCACTTCCTGGCAGATCGCGCAGGTATTAAAGAACCGGCCGGCGTCACGTGGACAGCGAACCAACTACGCCGACCACGCGCGACCACAGAGCCGGATTCACGTCGATTGGTTTTAAGCCTGCGATCTTTTCAATCGCCGCGACGACTTCGCATTTGAGAACCACGGCCAGCACAGCCGCCGCGATGCTGGGCGATCGGTTCATCCCAACATTGCAACAAACGATCGTCCGCACATCGGCCGCTACAAAAGTCGATGCAACTCGAACGGCCGCGGTAATCACGGCCTCAGCATCTTCGCCTTCATCTGTTAAAGCGAACCGACAATAGTTGATCACCCGCGGCATCTTCGGCAGCGGTTCTTCCACCGCCAGATCAACAATCACCGCAATGTCTTCCGCCAGTATCGAAGACACATCACGCAAATCGCGCGCGTTGCCCAGCCACAATGTTGTGTCCGGAATGCGGATCATTTGACTGCCGCCGCCAGCCGATCAAGGTTTTGGTTCATCACCGACAGGAAGTCTCCCGTAATTGGCCGGGCTTCGCAGGGAGAAAACACAACCTCCGTAACACCAGCGTCAATCAGTTGCGACTGCGCTGTAGCAATCGGTTCGCTTTCCCAAAGCATCACAGTCTTCTGCTGCGATTGATCCGTAGACCACGCCGCTAACTGCTCGTCCGCAATCGGCCGCTCCGGATCCAAATCGAAATTCTGAATCTTCCAACCGTAGCGCCGCGCGATGTAGTTGTAGGCGGGGTGCGAACACAGAAGCCGAACGCCGTCCAGCTTCGGCGCTATCTCTGAAAACCGCTTATCCAGCGAATCCAACCGCTGCTGCAACGATTTCAGGTTCGCAGAAATCGCATCAGCATGCTGCGGCCACGCGTGACTTGCGGCGTCAGCGATTTGTTTGGCCTGGTGTTTAGCAATAGTCGGATCCAGCCAGGTGTGACCGTCGGTTCCTTCGTGCGAATGTTCGCCACCCGGTCCATGCTGGTGAACGACGGCGTTCTCATACTGGATGAACGGTTCAGGCAAACTGCCCGTCGTATCGACAACGCGCGACCCGGGCAACGTGACAGTTCCCACCCACTTCTCGAAGCCGGCGCCGTTGGTAACGATCAACTTCGCCGACTGGTAACTCTCAATCGCAGCAGAACGTGGTTGCCAGGAACTCGGATCTTCACCCTGCGGCAACGGGCATTCAACGTGAACCAAATCGCCCAGTATTTGCTCAGCCATCCAGGCCGTTGGATAAAACGTCGTCGCGACAACATCGCGCGTTTCCGGAGCGAACGCTTTGGTGTTTGACGGTCCCTTCTGGCATCCGGCCAGGCAGACGCATCCCAACAAAACGGCAGCGACAGAGTGGTTCAACCTGAAGTGACAGCTCACCGTTTCTGCTCCATCTTCGCACTAATCTTCTGTTCGAGCCAACTTTGTTTGGGAGCCGAATCCGGGTTCTCCTGCGCCCATTGCGGTTCCAAAAAAACGCGAACGTCAGAATACCGAGGGTAAGTTTCAAACACATCGCCGTTGCCCGACTCACGCGGGTCGCCGGTTTCTTTCAGCTTGTCCGTTAACCGTGTCGCAAGCTCGGTTTGTACCGCGGCCGTCTCAGCCTTTCCGGCCAGATTGACCAGGCACGCCGGATCGGCCACCACATCAAACAGTTCTTCCGCAGGCCGATAATCAACCGCCAGCGCGAGGCATCTGGCGAACTCCGGTTCCTCGTGTCGGCTCGTCAGTAGACTCAACGTCGGACACGCATCGATGTCATGGTAGGCAGCGTGCATCGGCCCCAGTTTGGGCGCGGCCAAATCGTTCCGCGTTGGGTAGTTCCCGATGCCAAATTTCCGCGGCGCGCCGGCCGGCCAGCGTTCGGGTGTGTAGTTGCGAATGTAAAGATGCGTTCGTGTTCGAATCGATCGCTGCGGATACCCGAGCGATCGGAACCGCGACGAAGAATGCCGCTCGCGCGCTGAAAACACCGCGTTCCGATTTGGTTCGATGACGCCAGACTTTTCTGTTCGCAGCAACGACAGTACGCTTCGCCCGGACATCATCTTCGGAACCGCAATACCGGCGGCCTCAAGAATCGTCGGAGCCAGATCAATCAGGTTCACCAGGTCAGCCGATGTCCGCCCGGCGGGAACCTGTTTGGGCCACGCGATGGCCAGCGGCATGTGAATGCCATCCTCGTACAGGTTTGCTTTCGCTCTGGGAAACGACATGCCATTGTCGCTGGTCACGATGACGATCGTGTTTTCGAGCTCTCCGGCGTCGGCCAGTTGCTCGAGCATCCGCTGCAAGTGAGCATCGAACCATTCGATCTCGCGCGCGTACGATCGCAGGTCGGCTCGAACCTCCGGAACATCCGGCAGGTAGCCGGGTACATCGATGTCGGCAATCTGTTTCGGCGATGGATTCTGGATGCGCGCGAAGCCTCGGTGCGGTTCGTGGGCTCCGTACCAAAAACAAAACGGTGCCTCTTCTGATCGGTTTGCCAGGAAATCGGCAAAGTTATCGGCGTAGTCGTTGCCGCTGATGCCCGAATGCGGCGTTTTGTTTTTCTTCTGATTCCAACCCTTGCCCGCAGGATTTTTCGAACGCCCGGACTTGCGAAAATTGCCAGGAGCCCAGCCTTTGCCGGTGGCTCCCACGGCGTAGCCTGCGTCTTCCAGCACAGCCGTGAACGTTGGCAAATCGGCTGGAAACGAACTGGCGTGCGTTCCTGCTTCGCGGTTCTGCCAGGCATGTCGCCCCGTCAAAATCGACGCGCGAGTCGGACTGCAGCCGGGTGTCGGAGCGAACGCATGCGTAAACAACACGCCGGACTTTGCCACTCGATCGAACCCGGGCGTGTTGACCCAATCGCACCCATAAGCCGACGCATGCGGAAATGACTGATCGTCACTGATGGCGAACAGGATATTCGGTCGATCATCAGCGGTAACCGACGTGGCGGTAATCAGCAGCAGAATTGTGAATCTCATAACCATGAAGATGGTTTGTCTTGACCGCTTGTGCAAGGGTCATACTTTGAATGTGACGCGCCGCCCGATCGACGATACAATTCATGCCTCACTGTTTAGCGGGAAAAATTCATGCGTTACATAGCCACCGCGTTGCTGTTCACAACTTGCGCAAGCGTCTCTGCCGAAGACGTTGTGAAACTTAAGTCCGGCCCCACGGTCGGGACCATGCCGCGCGTGTTCTACGTGAAGGACTGCACCGGTAAGTTCACCAACGAAATCAAGACCTGCTATCGCTGCAACTACGGCATACGTCCGGTTGTCAGCGTGTTCGGCAAGACGTTGGACCCGAACACAATGAAACTGCTGCAGGCCCTGGACAAAACCATCGAAGCGCATTCGAAGGTCGAAAAGAACGCGGCCAAACAAATGGCCGGCGTGTTTGTTCTCATGACCGACAACCCCGACGCGGGTGAGGCGAAGATCAAGCGGATGCAGCGAAAGCTAAAGTTGAAGCATCTGCCGCTGACAGTGTTCGACGGAACCAACGGACCGACCGGATATCGCATCAACAAAGACGCCGCCGTAACCGTGTCCATGTGGCGGAAGTCAGAAGTGAAGCTCAATCAATCCTTCCGACAAACAAAGGACATCAAAGAAGAGACCGTGAAGTCCGTGCTCAAGGCGACAAAGAAAATCCTGCCACCGACCAAGGTGAAGAAGGAAGCCTGAGAGTGACAAGCAGCAACAACGCGGCCGCCTTAATCCTGCTGGCCGCGACGCTGGGACTGGCACCGCAGTCGGCGATTGCTCAAGCGTCGCCCAAAACGGACGGTGCAAAACAGCAGGCAGAGTTCTACAAAGCCGAAGTGGTTCAGACGATCCACCTCACCATCACCGAAGACAACCTGCGGAAGATGGCCACTGCTTTGCCGAAGCGAATCTACGTACCGGCAACCTTTCGCTGGCAGGACATCGTCATCGAAAATGTCGGCGTTCGCTACAAAGGAAACAGTTCGTCGAACCCCCGACAGCAGCACAAACGCGGCTTCCTGATTAAGTTCTCTAAGTTCGACAAGAAGTCACGGTTCATCGGCCTGCAGCGCGCTTCCCTGGACAACGGTGTTCAGTTTGGCAGCCTGTTTAGCGAACCAATCGTCACGGACATCCTGCGCGATCTGGACGTGCCCACGTATCGCTGCAACTACGCCAGGCTAATGCTCAACGGCAGGTTCCATGGCGTCTACACGAACGTCGAACGCATTGACCAAACGTTTGTCGCATCCCACCTACCCGACAAACAGGGCGCTCTGTTTAAAGTCGATGAAGGCGGACCGGGCTGCAACCTGCAACTCATCAGCGACAACCCACGCGCGTATGCAAAAACGTTTGAACCGAAGAATAAGCCGGCTGAAAAGAACGGCGGCGAACTGGTCGATCTAATCAAGGTCATTAACCAACCCGCGACTGACGAGTTCACACAGCGTTTGGAGATGGACACATTCCTTCGAACCACCGCCGTCATGTTGTTCGCCGGCGCGTTTGACCAGTTAACTGGATGGCAGTCGCACAACTACTACCTGTACCGCGATAGTCAAAACAAACGCTGGCACTATCTTCCGTGGGACCTTGATGTGGGTTTCAGCGAGACAGCGTTCGGCCGCATCAACGTCATCGATAATTGGAACGCCGCGTGGCCGGTTCCCACGACCGGGATGCCGAACCCACTGCTGGAACGCATCATGGCAAGCCCCGTCCTGCTGAAAAAGTATCGCGAAACAGCGAAGACAATCCTGTTAAACCATTTCGAACCTGACCAACTTAGCGCAGCGATTGATGCGAAGTACCAGCTCATCAAGGCAGACTTGCAGGATGATCCGTTCCCGCATCGTCGAGTGACTTCAAGGCAGAACGAAGACTACGACACGATTGTCGCTTCGATGAAGTCGTTCGTGCGCAAGCGGTTCAACGTCGCCCGACAGCAACTTGAGAACCCAGGCCCCCGCCCGGAATTTGTCGGCTGGCAACCGGACAATCAACCAAACGGTATGCCGCCGGGACTCGCAAAAAAGATCCAGACCGTTCAGCAACGCACAAAACAGCTGCAACAGAAAATGAAAGCCGTTCAAAAACTGATGCAACAAATCGGGCCGCTCATGCAGCAGGGTAAGACGGAAGCAGCGGAAAAGCTGATGGACGAACTGCTCAGGATCACGGACCAGTAGGGCCGATTGTCCACTGTGTTGATGATGTTCGCAGCGAACCGCTAAATTGCGGCGACGTCCATAGTTTGCGGGGGTAGCGGATGGGAACAGCGTACGTTTCATTCGGTGGCAATGTCGGCGATGTTGCAGACACCTTTGATCAGGCTTCTGAGTTAATTACTCAGGGGTACGGTGAGGTCGTACGCTTGAGCTCTCTGTTCTCCACGAGTGCGGTTGGCGAGAACGCGGGCGATCCGTTTCTCAACGCGGTCGCCGAAATCCAAACATTCCTCACTCCGGAACAGCTTCTCGAGGGCCTGCACCAAATTGAAGCTCAGCTGGGGCGCGACCGCGATGTTCATTGGGGGCCGCGGACGCTGGACCTGGACCTGCTGCTATACGACGAACTAATCATCGAATCCGAAACGCTCACGCTGCCGCACCCGCGATGTTGGTACCGGAAGTTTGTCCTGGACGGTCTGGCTGAGATCGCCAGCAAGTTTGTTCATCCCGTTAAGGGAGTCTCAATCAGTCAGCTCAAACGACAGATCACTCGGCGCCCGTTTGAAGTTGGCATCACCAGCGCAAACACAGAAATTGGGCAGGCTCTCATCGAATACGTGAACGGCAATTTCATGGACGCCGACGCTGTCGCGTGGCAACCCGGCGACGACCAGCCGAACCTGATTATCTGGCACGACGACTCACAGATGGCATTAGATGAGTTGCCGCTCATCGCCCGTCTGGATCTGACAATCGAAAGCGGCCTGGCTCAGGACGCACTTCGAGATGTCCTGGCATCCGCTGGCCTGGTTCCCGAACCCGCGTAGCCAGCAAAGTTGCCGTCACGCTCCGTCGTGACGAGGCACGACATGGTGCACATACTGAAAACCAAAGCGGGCTCGATCGAACCAGATACTGGAAGATCAAGGCGTGCATTACCGTCTGCTCTCCGGGCAACCAGTGCTCGCGATTGAACGGTCCCACTGCGCGGCTCATCACGACGGAGCGTGATGGCTACTTTCGCTTCGCGGTTGCCCAACACTCACCCATCGGTTGATGTCGAATTCAGCAGCAAGCGTTTCGATTCACGAAGCAGGAAGTCCATGTCCATGAACGGTTCGTCGCCGCTATCACGCCAGCGAACCTTGCCGTCAGCGTCCAACAGGAAGGTTCCGTGCAAAGGTTCTTCCATCCCGTCGCGGTACAACTGGTAGCTCTTGAACACATCAAGATCCCCGTCGGCGGCCAAGGGGTAAGGAATCCGGCCGCGATATTTGGAGAACGAATCGGCCAGCGTTTCCATGCTGTCGCTACTGATTCCAACAATCTCGATACCAAGACCTTCAAACTCAAACGCCACCGGGCCCAATCGCTTCAGCTGACGCGAACAGTGCAGGCAGCCGCGGCCAAGGTAAAACACAACCAGAACCGGCTTACCACGGTAGCTCTCCAGCGAATACGTTTTGTCATTGACGCCAGGCAGTTCGAACTCAGGAGCAACCACGCCAAGCGGGAACGTCGACTGAAGTTCGGTCAAACCCGCTTCGGACGATTCCAACGTCTCAGGAGCCGCATGCCAGGTCGAAGCCAAATCAGTCTCGCCTACAATCGGTTCCAATCGCTTTCGCAATGTTGAATCGACAGCAAACTGAACCAGTAGCTCGTTGAGTTCCGTGAGTGTCACGGTCGCCGCATCACGCTGATCGGCCGCCCACTGAATCTCAGCCAATGCCGTTAGCACAGCCGCACGAAAGGGTGATTCTTCAGCAAGCTGCCCCAGCATGGCGATCGCGCTATCCGTGTCGCCTGAACCGGCCAACAGTCGAGCCTGCTGCAGTTGGCTCATGTCCGTCTGCTTCATCTTCTCAACCGCGGCCGAGTAATCTTTTCGCATCGCGTGCAGATGAGCATCAATGACGGTCACAGAATTTGTTATGTGTTTCCGCGCCGCATCGTTGCCGGCAAAGTCAATCTCGACGACGTCTTCCGGAACACAAATCTCGTTGTGGTGACTGTCGATATCCTCGCGAAGGTCCAGTTGTTCTCGCGTCTCACCCAGTTGTTCTGTCAGGATTCGCGACCGAAATGTCAGCTGACGTTTGTTTGCGAACGCAACTCCCAGTAAACGTAGCCGCTTGCTCTCAACCATCGCTTCACCGATGTTGACCGCATTCGGAGCCGTACAAAACTGAACCGCTTCATCCCACATTTCGTAGGCAGCAAGAATGTCGATCATGCGATCCAAGGACATCGTGGCGTGGCCGCGACCGTAGGGATCGTTGGTCGTCGGATGGCGAGGCAAAGCCATCGCGTAGTTCGCCAAATCCATCGCCTCACGAATTCGACCGGCGGCCCCCAGTTCGACAATCCGGTCGGCCGTTTCAGCAGCCGACTGAGCCCACTGTGAGGGTTCAACTTCTGCCGCCAACATCACGCGTGGTGGAGCCGTATCAACAGACTGATCTTCAGCAGTAACATCAGTCGCCGCTTCAGCAACCCGCCCATTGTCCTGAAGCGCGACCCACCGCACGACGGGAACCGCCAGCAGGATCAGCAGCAAAATTGTGAGACTGAGAGTGGGTCGCATGATCATTCAGAGGTAAGAAAGGGTGATCTATAGAAACGTACCCGCTGAGAGTTCGCAAGCCGTCCGGAACCCGCCCAGCCCTGATTTTAAGCGTCATTCCCGTTAGAACCGCAACTTTTTGACCGGCATGATGCAAAACAACAACGTTCCTCTAAACTGAACGCACCATGGAAGTTGCATTCGAATACATCATTTACGCGGGCCTGATCACGTTGGTGGTCGGCGTTCTTTGGTTCCTGCTTCGGCTTGTGAAAGGGCCGCGGAAGAAGATCTGGATCCCGCTGCTGCTGATGGTTTTCGGTGCCGGACTGATGGCTGCACCAGCCGCGATATCCAAGCGGTTACCAGTCGATCTGGGTGCACGTGAAACGATTGTTGATGGCGAACGGGTGATCGGCCTGACGGACTGGAACGGCGAGAGTTACGCGTTCCTGGCTCAGAAACCGGATACTGTCGTGCTGCAAATGGCGAATGCCGATGTGACGGATGAAACTCTAAAACTGATCAGCGGCATGAAAAAACTGAAGAGGTTGGACCTCAATGATTCGCAGGTCACCGATTCCGGACTGAAAAGCCTTGCCGGATTGCAATCGCTCCAGAGACTTTTCTTACGCGGCACAAAGATCACGGACGCGGGGTTCAGAGAACATCTGATGCCGCTTGAGAACCTGCAACGAATCAACCTTGAGCAAACAGCGATCAGCGATGCTGTGATCGCTGAATGGAAAGCCGCCGGCGAACGTCGCCGCGCCCTGAAGTAGCCGACTATCGGATTCAACGATGCTGAACTCATCAACCGGAATGGTACTGCAACCCAAAGATGGACACAGTCCACAGTACGCTCACTATCTGGCTACGCTGTGCGATCTTGTGTACTACGGGCAGGAAAAAGCCGCGGATGAAATTCGTAAGCAATTGAACCTGGAAGCAACTCTGGTCAGTGTGGACAACACGCAGGCGTATGTTTGTGAGAACGAAGGTTCCATCATTGTCGCGTTCCGCGGTTCAGAGAACCCGACCAGTCTGGACGGACTTAAAGACTGGTTCCTCACTAACGCACGCAACTTTCTGGTTTTGCCGAAGGGCAAGATTGGAACCGACTTCCAGGCCGCGGGCGTCGGCGCACGGTTTCACAAGGGGTTCATGGAGGCGCTGGCTGAGATTTGGGACCCGTTGTACAAGAAGCTGGACGATACGTTCGCAGAGAAGGAACGCCCGGTTTGGGTGACAGGACATAGCCTGGGCGGAGCACTGGCGTTGTTGTCGTCGTGGCGGTTCAAGCGACACTTCATCCCGGTTCATCAAATCTACACCTTTGGCGCACCGATGATTGGGAATGGTGCGGCGGCGGAAGCGTATCACAAGGAATTCCCGGGCAAGATTTTTCGCTACGTAGACCGCGGCGATTTGGTTCCTAGACTTCCAACGATGAGCTTGTTGAGCAACGAGTACGGTCACTGCCAAACAGAAATCATCATCGGTTCGAACCCTCTGGAAACCGCCGCCCGCGCGATCACAGATGCGGCGGCGAAGACGGTGGACGGAGCCATAAACGGTGACGCAGCCGATTCGGTTTGGAGTAGCCTGGTCGGCGGAATTTCGTCGCATCTGATGGGCAACTACATCTCCCAGATCGCGCAGCAAATCACATAGCTCTTTGACGACCCGTTGTGTCTTGCAGGTCTCCGTAGGGCAAAAATCGGGCGGAATTTCTGGCGTCACGGCGCGAGCTGCAGGGTCAGAATTCACCGGAGCATTTTGTGCACCATCAGGCTTTGTCTCTTTCTGATGAGCCCCGCGACGTTGCCTGAAAGCAACGCGCCTGCCTACGCGATACGCGCAGATCGTTGACGATGTTGCGTTTTGGCAACACGCCTGCCAAACGTGTCTCGGTCCGTTCTGAGTCGCGATTAGACATTTTTGACAGTGCAGAAACACACTTATTCCGGGTTCACCACCGTGTACATTCTATTGATACCCGCGCGGCCCCCCGGCGCGTCATTGCGATAGGAAATAGAAATGTTGTTGACGAATAACAAACTCCATGCCGCCCTGCTGGCTATCACTTTGCTGTTCTCGCCCGTCGTTGTGGGTCAGGATGGCACCGACCAGGATGATACTGAGTACGATGACCAGGTTCAGACGGACGACGTTCTCGACCGGGCTCAGAGCCGACCGACTATCACGAGTCTCTTCGATGAGACTCACCTGAACACGGAAGACGCTTCGTTGTTCGGAACATGGTCGGTTCCTGCAAGATGGCCCATCGTGGCAATTCACGCGGCTCTGCTGCCAAATGGTGAAGTGCTGACGTACGGAACCAATGAGTTCGCCGATAACGGTTCAGGTTTCGTCTACGACCGCTGGAACCCGGATGCGGGACTGACTCCGCTATCGCACGACACTCTCGACGTGCAAACCAGCAACAACCTGTTCTGCAGTGCTCAGGCTTTGGTTGCCGGAACCGGCGGACTTATGTTGGTGACAGGCGGATCTGTTGAACGCAACGGCCGACGAAACTTTGGTATCAAGTCAGTCAACGTTTTCGACCCCATCGATAATTCGTTCTACCAGCCGCTGGACGACATGTTCCGCGCCCGCTGGTACCCGACTGTGACACAGCTGGCTGACGGCCGACTGCTGATACTTGGCGGACGCGACGACCGACGCCAACCAACTGTTGTTCCTGAAATCTTCGATCCTGCGGCCGGTAGCTTCAAGCTGATGACAGGAGGCAGAAGCGAGCCAGCTTACAAGGACAGAGGCTGGAACTACCCACGCAGCTTTATGGCCCCGAACGGCAAGGTTCTGATCATGCCTGTTGGTCAGGAAAACATGTACTACATGGCGATCAACGGTCGGGGTTCAATCGAGAACGTGGGAACATTGCCAATCGAAGCGAACGCCTCACACCTGATGGCCGTCATGTACGAGCCTGGCAAGATTCTGTCCGTCCGTCGTCGTGACGCGCGAATCCTGACGCTTGATGACCAAAACGACGACATTGATGTCGCCAACGCTGGCCATATTGCAAGTCACCGTTATTGGGCTGACAGCACATTGCTGCCAAACGGCGAGGTTCTTGTCAGTGGCGGTTCCGAAGTGAACCAGTCACTCGAAGACGCAGTTCGGGCTGTCGAAATCTGGAACCCAAACACAAACAGCTGGCGCATGGGTGCTCCATCGCGTAAGTCGCGACTTTATCATTCAACCAGTCTGCTGCTTCCAAACGGAACTGTGTTGTGTGCTGGTGGAGGCCCACCAGGACCGACTGCCAATCTAAACGCGGAAGTTTACTACCCGCACTATCTGTTCAAACCAAATGGTAGCTGGCGTGAACGTCCACGTCTGCTGGGCGAAGTCGATGGCCCCGGTTCTGTCATCAGAGTTCGTGCGAGAGGCGAAGAAGGATTCGAACGCTTTAAGATTCGTGTCAACGGAAGGCACGTGCGGACTTTTGAGGTCGACCAGAATTTCAAGACCTACACTTTCGTCACTGACACACCCATCACTGGTAGCCAGGTCGAACTGTTTTTCTTCAACGATCAGTTTGATGCCGACCAGGGAATCGATACGACAATGGTCATCGACTACATGGAACTGGATGGCGTTCGACACCAAACCGAAGACCCACGCGTGTTCTCAGTCGAAGCCGGCGAGCCGGGGTTCATCGAAAGCGAGACACTGTTCAACAATGGTTA
The DNA here is from genome assembly GCA_964485095.1 of uncultured Planctomycetaceae bacterium. GTDB lineage: Bacteria > Planctomycetota > Planctomycetia > Planctomycetales > Planctomycetaceae > CAYNWT01. The sequence continues at coordinate 20,306 of CAZAIB010000022.1, forward strand.
CTTCCGGTACTTCGACCAGGAAGTCGGCTATCCTCAGCTGGGAATCGTTCCACACGGATCCACTCTGGAAATGCTTGTTGACCGCGTGGACGTTGTTGCAGAAGCCAGACTGATTCGCTTCGGATCAGTCACCCACAGCTTCGACATGGGGCAGCGAGGTGTCTCTTTGGAGGTCGTCGAGCAGAACGGCGATACGGTTTCCATCAGGATCCCCAGCACTCGTAAGAAGGTACCGCCCGGTTACTACATGCTGTTCATCCTTGATGAGCAGGGCACTCCATCGCGAGCCGCCATACTTGAACTTCAGTAACAACTCCTGTTGGTGAAGTGTCTACTGGAACCAGCCTTTGACCAATCGCACAATGCCTTTGGTCAGCTGGTTCAGGACGCCGCCCTTCGGGTTATCGGTGATCATGTAAGTCCATGTTGATGACGGAGCCTTCAGGCCTTCTTTCTCAAGGTCAATTCCGTCAGCCGTAATTGTGGCCGTCTTCATCGTCTGCACGATACGTTCGGCGATGGTCTTGTTGAGCAAGCGGAACTCACGGTTCATTTCGCGATTGAACTCATCAAACGCATTGAAGCCGCCAAGACTCACCAGGTGAATATTGTCTCGAATCTCCCCCGCATGATCTAAATGCTCGCTCCAGCAGCGTTCAATGTGCCGCAAAGCGACGCGGCTTTCGATCTCGTTGATACGCGGTTCGCCCCACCTGGTCGCCAGATCGCGGTAGAACTCAGGCACAACATCGCGCGTATAAGTTGGTACTGTAGCGCGTTCGATTAGATCGTCGCGGAGCTGGCAAATCTCTCGGCGCTGGCGCTCCAGAAGGAACGCGTACTTCCGCAGCATTCGGCGAATATCAAAACTCTGGCCTTCGATGATGCGTTGCAAGTGAGCCAGCTTCTTGCCGACCTGGGGATCGTTGACAGATCCGTCGGCCTCCGGTTCGGTCTCCGAAGCGAAATCCCTGATCCCAAACCGGCTCAGTAAGTCGTCCTCCAGGCTGATGAAGAACCGCGACTCGCCAGGATCGCCCTGCCGCCCTGATCGGCCACGCAGTTGGTTATCAATTCGGCGGCTCTCATGCCGGTTCGTCCCGATCACATACAGGCCACCCAGCGCAACGACTGCATCGCGATCGCGTTCGTCACTGCCTCCCAGTTTGATGTCGGTTCCGCGTCCCGCCATGTTTGTGGAAATCGTAACGGCTCCCAACGCGCCGGCTTCGGCCACAATTTCGGCTTCATCGTAGTCGTTAGCCGCGTTCAGAACTCGGCATTCCACACCATGTTGGCGCAGCATGTCTGCGAGGTATTCGGATTCGCTAACACTTGCAGTTCCCACAAGTACGGGCCTGCGACGAGCGTGTTCTGTTTTTATCTCATCTACCATCGCCGCAAACTTCGCCTCACGTGTGGCGAAGACGCGGTCCGGATGATCGACTCGAATCCACGGCCGGTTGGGCGGAACAACAACGACTTTCAAATCGTAAAACTCGTCCAGCTCTCCGGTCGATTCCTGCGCGGTCCCGGACATGCCGGCCAGGCTGTCGTAGAGTTCCAGAAAATACTGCATGGTGATGGAATTCAGGATCCGGCCCTGCGGTTGAATTTCCAACCCCTCTTTCGCCTCCAAAGCCGCCTGAATTCCGCCCGGCCACCGACGGTTGTCGGCCACACGACCAGTGAACTCGTCAATCAACTCAATCGCACCATCGCGCACGATGTAGTCGATGTCGCGATGCAGAAGAACCTGAGCATGCAGCGCGACATTCAGCCGTGACAACAGCCCGACATTCTCTTCACTATGCAACGGGCCACAATTCAGTGTCTGTTCAAGTTGCAGAATACCCTGTTCTGTGAACGAACTGTTCCGCCCGTCCCCTTGCACCTGATGGTCGTGACCCGGCCGCAGCGATCGAACCAGGTTAGCCACGTCGTACAGGTCCGTATCGTCACGTTCATCCTCGACAGCCAGAACCAAAGGAATCCGCGCCTCATCAATCAAACTGGAATCGGCTTCGTCAACAATCGCAAAGTGGAACCCACGCTGAACACGATCGTCTTTATCCTCACAGTTCTGATCGCGCAGGTAGTCGAAGCCGGCTTCCTTGGCTGTCACGTAAGTAATGTCGCACGCGTAGGCATCCCGCCGCTGCTGAGTCGTCATGCCCTGCTGAACAAACCCAACGGACAAATCGAAGAACTCAAACAACGGCCCCATCCAACCCGCATCACGTTCGGCCAGATAGTCGTTGAATGTCAGGACATGCACACCTTTCCCGGCGAACGCCTGCAAACACACGGTCAGTGCCGCAGCCAGTGTCTTGCCTTCGCCGGTGTACATCTCAACGCACTTCTTGTCGTTAAGCGCCAGCGCCGCCAGCAACTGCACATCGTAAGGCCGCAGCCCGGTGGTTCTGAACGCAGCTTCCCGCGCGATCGCCACCGTTTCGATTGTCGCCGTCTTGCTGGCTGAGTCGGAGTAGCCTCGCCTTGCAGCCAGAGCAGCCTGTTTGAGTTCTTCATCCGACAAAGACGAAAAGCGATCTGCAAGCCCGGAGACCTGCGCGACGACTGCCTCATACTTGCGGTTCGAAACAGCAACACCATGCCGAATGCGAAATCCAAGTTTGTAAATCCAAGATGCAAGTTTCTTTATCGGCACGATGCAGTCCATGAGATCCCCGTTGAGCACGTCGGATGACTGATGCACCAACGGGAATCATTCGAGCATGGATTACACAGTTTTCAGAAGGAACCAGCAATCTGGAAAATGTGGCGAACTAAGTTGCCAGCTTCGTGTCTACCTTCGCCGGTTCTCGTTTCTTCGTTGCAGTCGGAACCGTTGCTTCACCAGGTACGAACCCCGCTTCGCGGCGAACCAGCAATTGCATGAGCGTTCCCAGCATCCCGTTCTCTGCGCCTTCAGCACCGGTCGTGAAGAGATGCTCGGGCACAAGCGGCTGCTTACTTTGCGAAAGATACTCAGCCATGATGGACATGGCGTAGAGTTCCGGGTTGCCGTACGAAGAAATCTTCTGCCGCAGGACCTCCGCCTGAGCCTCACCCTCCAACGCCATCCGCTGGCTCTCGCCCTCACCCATCAACACCTTCGCCTTACCCTTGGCTTCCGCCGTCAGAAGTTCCACCTTCCTTTGAGCCTCAGCCGCCACAACATCCTGCTCAGCCTTTTTCCGAGCGTAAGCAAGTTCGGCATCACCGGTGTTCTCAGCGATGCTGACCTGGACCTTTGAGTTCGTCAGTTCTGTCTGCATCTCGGCCTGCGCTTCCGCCATTTTCAACTGCTTCAGCTGTTCTGCCGCCGTGCACTGATGCTGGTACGTCTCAACCTGCTCACGCGAAAGCTGACGCAACCGCAACTGATCCAGCAAGGTTTCAATTTCGCCGGTCTCTTCTGCGGTGACAGGTTTTCCGATGAGCACATCGACCAGTTCGATATCAAAGTTCGCGAACCGCTGCTGCAAAACCTCCCGCGCTTCGACCTGGATTTTGTCGCGGTCGTGCAACAGTTCCAACATCGTTTTCTTGTGCGCGATGTCGCGGAAGTAGGCGCTTAGTAGCGGGTCCAGGGTCTGAGTGATGAGCTTCTTCACGTCACCAAACCGCTGCACAACGTTCGCGGCTTTCTGGTAGTCAATGTGAACCACAATCGACAGCGGCAACATCGGTTCGTACGCATCTGCCGTCACCAGGTCGATGGACTTCAAGCTCTCGTCGTACATGTGACTCTCGCTGCGACCCGTGATCCAGTGCAATACAAAGTTGGTCGTAGGCACAGAATGGACGGCTCCCGCTGACGTGTTGAACGCATACTTTCCGGGACCGAGTGTTCCGGCCTGAACGCCCTTGCCACCTTCCGCGACGCGTTCGCCATGGCGGAACGAGGTTCCCGAAACATCGCTGCCTGATTCACCGAAGTAACTCACGACAACACCCACGTGACCGATCGGAACCACGGTTTTCGGAATGAGTTCGACAGTCGCAAACCAGCGGTTAATGAAATAGGTCCCATCGGTCAAAGTCTGATACTGACGACCCCGCCGACCACCACCGCGCAGGAACGCCTCCACGTCCTGGAAGTTGCCATGGTAGTTGTCGCCCTGTGGATTGGTTCCAACAGGCGGAGCGATAATCTTGCCCGGCGTTAGCGATGGACCATCATGCACAGTCACAATTGCAATCTCGTCCTGCGTTCCCGGCACAACAGTTGTGATGCCGTCTTCGTCGTCGACAATCTCCAACTGCGGCGGCTGGACAGTTGGACGATTGCCCACAATGACTGGGTCAAACCCATTCAGTCGCTGCAGTTCGACTCTCCAGCTATCCAACTGCTTCGCCTCCATCTTGGTCATGCGTTGCATTCGAAAAACTTTGTCTCTGGTAATGACCACAAACTGCGCGAGGTTAATGGCGTAGACACCTTCCCTTAGCACAGCACGTTGTCGACCCTTCTGACCTGCAGGTGTACCACTTAGAAACTCGCGCACGTCCTGGAAGTTGTCGCAGGCCGCATCACAACCCAACGTCTGATTCGGCGCCAGCGACTGGCCATCCCGCGCGAAGACGTACCCGATCTGCCCCTGCGACACGACAGTCAGCGGCGCGTGATGGACACGGTACTGCCACGGGAAGAAACCAAAGTGAATGCCGCCGCGCAACACGCCGGCTTGAAATCCAGCTTCACCGTTCAGAGCAATCAGGCGGCCGTTCGGGATAGAACCAGAACGCGACCACAACTTTTCAACGATGCCAACGCGGTCGTTGGGGATGAGTTTTAAGCCGACCAGAAACGGCGAAAAACCAATCGCCAGGACCAGCAAACCAAGCGACAAAAGATCCAGCGGACTCAATTCTGCAAGCAACATCTTTCCGACTCCCATTGGGAACAAGGTAAGCCGATTGCAGTAGGCATCCGTCGTGCCGTTCGATGCAATTCACGCAAACTACTGGCATCAAACAATTTACGACTTGTGTTCCAGGCACGCGCATGTAGTCAAATTTGTTAACACCTGGTGAAAATCCTCACCTGTGGTGTAAATTGGAACCATGCCCAGCTCTGTGCTCATCCTCGAACCGCCCGACTGTGACCTGAAGCAGTTGGCGGCCGAGTTCCGCGAACTCGTGCCCAAAGGTTCTGAGGTTTTGGTCGTGTCCGATCAGGATGGCTTGTGGAACCGCGTCGCGCCACCAGAGAGTCACCGACAACAGTTGGTCGTGATACCCGACAAGTTCGGCGACCACCCGGACGCGGGCCAGCGACTCACGGCGAAGGTTCGGCAGCAGCACGCTCACGTCGCCATCGTTGTGGCAGCGGCGACCGGCGATGTCGAATCAGCCGCATCGGCCATCAAGGCCGGAGCCACCGACTTTTTGGTTCTGGGTGAACGACTGGGCGAACGCCTGCGAACTCTGCTCGGTAAACTGCAGGGTTTGTTCGACGTGATGGAACGCAACCTGTTACTGGATCACCAAAACACATTGCTGCGCGATGCGATTCAGGAGCGGTTCCAGATTCTTGGTGAATCCAAACCCATCCAACAACTGCTGGACCAAATCCGACAAGTCAGCGCTGTGCCTCGACCGCTGTTGATTCTTGGCGAACGCGGAACCGGAAAAGAAATGGTCGCCCGAGCCATCCATTTCCTCGCGGGCCCCGACACCAGGCCACTGGTCACAGTCAACTGCGCCGCGTTTAGCGATGCGCTTTTAGAGAGCGAACTATTCGGCCACGAAAAGGGCGCGTTTACCGGAGCCGATCAGCAGCGGCCGGGGAAGTTCGAACAAGCATCAGGAGGAACGTTGTTCCTTGACGAGATCGGGCACATGTCGCCCGCGTTCCAACAGAAGATACTTCGCGTTGTTGAGTACGGCGTGTTTAACCGAGTCGGCGGGATCCGCGAACTGCACACCGACGCCAGAATCATTGCCGCTACAAATATTGATCTGCGTCAGAAGATTCGTGACGGCGAGTTCCTGGCCGACCTGTACGATCGGCTAGCGTTCGAAGTGCTTGAGGTTCCGCCTCTCCGTGATCGCACCTCAGATATCGAGCAGCTAGCCACACACTTCCTGCAACAGTTTGGCCGAGAAACATCCGCGTTCCACGGCAAGTCACTGTCGAAAGAGGCCATCGCAGAACTAAAGAAGTACCCGTTCCCGGGCAACGTGCGGGAACTCAAACACATCATCGAACGCACCGCGTTCCACGACACCGGCCCACAAATTTCCCCGTCCGATCTCGGGCTGACAAGCGACGTCGGTTTCGCTGAAAAGCACGGCTCGTTCGAAGAAAAGGTAAACGACTTTAGCCGACACCTAATCCAAACAGCCTTAGAGAGTTCCAGCGGAAACCAAGCCGCCGCTGCCCGCGAACTGGGTCTCTCTTACCACCAATTCCGCTACTTCAAAAAGAAGTACCTGCCATAGGAAAGTGGTTCAGAAAAGCCTGCGTTCTTTTGCAGAATCCGAGTCAACCAAGGGCAGGATCGGAAGAGAAACCACCACGGCTTCTGCCAGCCTCACGATTGTTACATATCACAAACAACGGACTGTCCACCAAATTTCCGCCAGTCACGTCGAACCGATGTGGACCCCGCTCCTAATAGCGACCAAAGTGGTTCAGGCGGACTGCGGCGAACAGCGAAGCGTACACATAGTCCGGTCTGCGATGGCTGTGGGAAATCGAACGGAATTTGTGCTCAAAGTCGGCTTTGAGGCAATTTTGGTTGAAGTTGTCAGTCATACCGAGGCAACTTGGACCCACACACATTCGTTTGCCGAAAGTACTGGTAGTCGTATAATCCGCTGTGTAGCCTGACGACTACGTCCTCCCTTTCGGCGACACGCTCTCCCACCCGGCCGAACTAACTGACTCGCTTTCCCAATGCCCGCTTTCTTATTACGCATCTCCCGCGCTCTTCGTGCTCGCAAAGTCCACTTGTTTGGATCGGCGGTCGCTCTTGCGTTGGTGTTCATGTCGCTGGCCTGGGTCACGAAGTCTGATTCGAAGTCGTTGGCGTTGAATGGTCTTGAGACGACTCCCGCCGTTGTTGCTCCAATTCGAGCTTACGTTAGCGGCCGCGGACAGTTGGACGCGTGGAAGTCGACGCAGCTCATCAGCAAGTGCTATTGGGACACGCGCATTATCAAATTGGTTCCGGAAGGGACATTGGTCAAAAAGGGCGACGTGATCTGCGAACTCGATGCGACAGAACCGCGCGAGTACGCAAAGACGCGACAGATCCGATTGATCGGAATCAAAGCAGAACTGGCCACGGCTGAACTGCAGAGCCAACTGGTTAGGATCGATAACCGCAGGCGAACAATCGCCGCGAACCGGCTATTCGAAGACTCGAAGTACGCTTTGGCCGAGTATCGCGACGGCAACGAACCGATGACTCGGGCCGACCTGGAACGCAAAGCCAAATTAGCCAAAGATCGACAGGAACAGGCCGCGTTCGAAAACAACACGATCGAGGAAATGTACCTGCGTGGCGCCGCCACTGGTTTTGAGGTCAGTGAGCAGAACCTTGAATTCTTCACAGCTGAAAGAGAGTGGCAGGAAGCGAATTCGCAGGCAACGGTCCACGATCGGTATCAGGCTGAGCGAACTTTGTTCTCGCTGGAAGGGGCACTGAGTGAAGCGGAGGCTGGCGTCGATGCCACTGCACTTCGCAACGAATTAAGCCTGACGCAGGCCGAGTTCGCCAGGCTGTCTGACGATCGCCGGTTCGCTCATTACACGCGCTACCTTGGTTACGCTTTGAAGAGCATCGAAGGCTGCACGATCCGAGCGCCACACGATGGCCGCGTTTTGTATGCGAACAGCTGGCGCAAACGCAGCTATGGCCGAGCAGAGATTGAAGAAGGTGCGGAGGTCGATTATCGGCAGGCGATTATCAACCTGCCCGATTACAGCCGGTTCGTTGTGAAAGCGTGGACCGATGCTGCTCAGATAAACAAGCTGGCAATCGGACAACCGGTTTCCGCAGTCGTCTCTGCTTTGGGCGGACGCGAGCTTACGGGAACCGTTGCTGAGATTGGTCGGTTCCCAACTGTCTTGGACAAGTATCGAAATCCAGGACCAAAGTATGCGGTGACCATCGACTTCGACGAAGAAGAAAACGACCTGGAAGGCCTGTCGCCGCGAATGGATGCTGACGTCGAGATTCTGGTCATGGACCATGACGACGTGTTGCAGGTTCCCATCGAGACCGTTGTTTGGTCGGATGATGGAGCGAGAGTCGTCGTTTCAGACGGCATGACGCTCTCACGCCGCAAGGTGGAACTCGGAATCAGCAACGATATCAACGTAGAGGTGGTCGACGGGTTGGACGAGGGCGAAGCACTCGTGGTTGACCCATCCTACGAATTGCTTGAGCGTCTGGAACGCGAAGAATCGCAGCAACGCGACACGCTGGCACTGTAAAACATTGCCTGGAACGCAGGGGCCGGGAGCCTGACGATTGCAGTTCCATCTGATATAACCTTGCGACTCCTCTTCCGATTGATCGCCTGGTTGCACCGATGTCAGAGACACAGCGGCTTGTTGTCGGGGTTCCGACAGAGACCAAAGAAAACGAAACGCGCGTCGCTATCTTCCCGGGTTCGGTAAGTCGGCTCGGTAAGCTTGGCTGCGACGTTCAGGTTCAGCGCGATGCGGGCGACCTGGCCGGGTTCCTGGCCGATGGCTACACGAATGCGGGAGCCACCGTCGCGGACCGCGACGCGTTGGTTAACGGATCGGACATTCTGGTGGGTGTGAACCTGCCTTGGATTGGTGGCGGCGAAGACTGTTCGGTTCTCAAAGAAGGACAGATCGTTGTTGGCTGTTGCGATCCGCTGTGGGAACCGGAAAAGTTTAGGGCCGTCGCCGAACGCAACATCACCTGCTTCGCTTTGGAACTGCTGCCGCGCATCACGCGGGCTCAAAGCATGGACATCCTCTCGTCCATGGCCACATGCGCCGGGTACAAAGCCGTGCTGCTGGCGGCTCAGCATTCGAACCGCCTGTTCCCGATGCTCATGACGGCAGCGGGAACCGTGAAGCCAGCGAAGGTTCTGATTATCGGCGCGGGCGTAGCGGGGTTGCAGGCTATCGCGACCGCCAAACGATTGGGCGCGGTGGTGTCGGCGTATGACGTGCGTCCGGCGGTGAAGGAACAAGTCGAAAGCCTGGGCGGGAAGTTTGTTGAACTGGATTTGAAAACGGCGGACTCAGAATCCAAGGGCGGCTACGCCAAAGAGATGGACGAAGAATTCTACAAGCGGCAGCGCGAGGAAATGGCGAAGCTGATCGCCGAACAGGATGTTGTGATTACGACGGCGGCGATTCCCGGCAAGCAATCGCCATTGTTGGTGACCACGGAAATGGTAGAAGGCATGCAGCCTGGTTCCGTGATTGTGGACCTTGCTGCAGAACGCGGCGGCAACTGCGAACCAACGTTGTGCGATGCCGAAGTGCGACACAACGGCGTGGTGATTCTGGGACCATTGAATCTGCCCGCGACGGTTCCATTGAATGCCAGCGAGATGTTCTCGCGAAACGTGACCAACTTCCTGGCCAGCATCGTCAAGGACGGGAAGATTGAGATTGATCAAACGGACGAAGTAATCGCCGGCACGCTGGTGACTTACGAAGGTCAAATTGTGCATCCGCGCGTGCGAGCGTTGTTGGAGATGCCACCATTGGAACCGCCGGAGCCTGAACCAGAGCCCGAGCCGGAACCAGAAAAGGAGCGGAGGATTCCCCTTGCTGAATAACCTCATACTGCTGGCTCAAATCAGCCAGGACACAGCAAACAGTCTCGCGCCCATCGTCCCCATTGGCGACCCGCCCGGAGAACCAGCCAGCGATCTGACCAAGCTGTTTCTGTACTTCACGGTGTTTGTGCTGGCGGTGTTTGTCGGCTTTGAGATTATCACCAAAGTCCCGCCGACACTGCACACGCCGCTAATGTCGGGTTCGAACGCGATCTCCGGCATCACGCTGATTGGCGCGATGGTGATGAGCGGTTCTGGTCAGGGCGGATTCGCGACCTTCCTGGGTTTCCTGGCGATTGTGTTCGCAACCATGAACGTGGTCGGTGGGTTCCTTGTGACTCACCGTATGCTTGAGATGTTTCAGAAAAAGTAACGCCGCCGATTTCTTCTGCACCCTGCGTCCCGCACCTCGGATGAGCACCTGATGTTACTTGCTGCTGTACCTTCGCCATTGGTTTTGTCTGCCTACCTGGTCTCGGCTGTCCTGTTCATCCTCGGCCTCAAAGGACTCACGCGCCCCCGAACCGCCGTGCGCGGAAATACACTGGGGGCGGCCGCCATGTTGCTGGCGGTTGTCGTGACACTGTTTGACAACCAGATCACCGGTTGGGGGGTCATCCTGTTTGGTATTGCCGTCGGTTCGGTCATCGGCGTGGTCATGGCGCAGCGAATTGCGATGACCGACATGCCGCAGTTGGTGGCGTTGTTTAATGGACTGGGTGGTGGTGCTTCGACTCTTGTTGCGGCGTCGTACCTGGCGGGCACGGATCACGCTAATTCCGTTCTCGCCGGAATTTGCAAAATGGATGTGCTGACAGCAACCGCCGCATCCGGACTGATTGGAGCCATCACACTGTCGGGAAGCATGATTGCGTTTGCGAAGTTGCAGGGCATCAAAGCGGTCAAGGATTTGCGGTTCGACAACCAGCAGCTCATCAACGCCGGTCTGGCAGTCGCATGCGTCGCGTTGTGTATCGTGCTCGTAGTTTATCCCGGCTGGGCGAACCTTTGGTTCTGGCTGATGGTGGCAGCGGCCCTGGTTCTGGGAGTATCGCTGGTCATTTCAATCGGTGGAGCCGACATGCCGGTCGTCATCGCGTTGTTGAACTCGTACTCGGGAATCGCGGCATCAATGACCGGGTTCGTGCTGGGCAACAACCTGCTGATCATTGCTGGTTCACTTGTCGGAGCATCAGGGCTCATCCTGACACAGATCATGTGTAAGGCCATGAACCGGTCGCTGACCAATGTGCTGTTCGGAAAAATCGAGGTCTCTGAATCGGCCGGCGATGACGAGAATGTCTACGCCAACGTGAAGTCATCGTCGCCCGAAGAAATCGCGATGATGCTGGAGATCGCACAGAAGGTTCTCATTGTTCCCGGTTACGGCATGGCGGTGGCGCAGGCGCAACACGCTGTACGCGACCTGGCCAACGGACTTGCTGAACGCGACATCGAAGTCGAATATGGAATCCATCCGGTCGCGGGTCGCATGCCGGGACACATGAATGTGCTGCTGGCCGAAGCCAACATTCCATACGAACAGCTAAAGGAAATGGACGAAGTGAACTCGTCCATGGACCGCGTCGATGTCGCCATCGTTCTGGGTGCCAACGACGTGGTGAACCCGGTCGCTCGCGAACCCGGCAGCCCGATTGCCGGTATGCCGATTATCGATGTCGATAAGGCGCGGACGGCGGTCGTTGTGAAGCGAAGTCTTAGCCCGGGCTTTGCAGGAATCGCGAACCCACTTTTCGCGGCAGACAACTCGCTGATGCTGTTTGGCGATGCTCGCGAGATGGTGACCGAGATTCTCAAAGCGCTGCAGGAAGGGTGACGCTGTCTGTTGAGGGGCTCCAGCGTTGCAGCGTTGTCCTGACTTTCGGCTGCGTTCAGTTCAGACCAATGCATGGGAATCTGGGGAAACGGCGCGGAGCTTAGGTAGCTCAGTTCACAGAATATTGGTCCGGATCGCGGGCCATTCGGGGATCTTTTGCCAGATTCGAGGTTCTGATAGTCGCGTGCCGATATATTATCTGCAGGCGCTAAACACTCGGTTCAGCTCGAAGGCATCCTCATGCGAAGACGCAAACCTTTTCGTACTATCGCTCCGGCTCAGGCTCTTGAACAGCGCGCGCTGCTGACAGCAACGCTTACTGATGGTGTGCTCACGGTGGTGGGAACCGAGGAGGCTGACGCCATCAGAGTTGAGCTGGAGGAAGCTGAGACTGAGGAGCTTGAGGAGGTCGGTGAGTCGACTGCGGTTGAGTCCGGTGTCGATGTCGCTGCAGACACCATCATTGATACTCCGGTTGCACCGACTGTCGACACGGTCGTTGTTATTGAGAACGGCGAAGAGTTCCAGTTCCCTGCTGCTCAGGTAGAACTGATTGTCATCGAATCGGGTGGGGGCAATGACCGCATCCGGCTTGGCCGAAACCTTGAGCTTGCGGCTGAAATCGACGCCGGCCTGGGTGACGATCGCGTGCGTGGTGGCAAAGGTGACGACACCATTTTTGGTGGTGACGGCGACGACAGAATTCACGCGTACGGTGGCAATGACAACGTTGACGCCGGGTCGGGCAACGACGTGATCTTCGGTGGTCATGGAGCGGACTCACTGACCGGCGGTTTCGGTAACGATTACATCAAGGCCGGTCGCGGCGCTGACCAGGTTGACGGTGGTGACGGCGACGACGCAATCGGTGGCAACGCTGACGATGACACCCTGGATGGCGGTTCCGGCGACGATCGTCTGAACGCGGGCAGTGGCCTCAACATTGTTGTCGGTGGCCTGGGCAACGACACGCTCACAGGTAACAGCGACAACGACACACTCGATGGCGGCGAGGGTGAGGACATTGTCAACGACCGAGTCGAACGCATCAACGCCTTCATTGATCAGGTGTTCTCACGGCTCGATCCAAACGGTGACGGCCTGCTGGACGAAGAAGAACTCGGCAGTGTGCTGAGTCGATTAACGACCAGCATCGACACCAACGATGACGGCGAGATTAGTCGGGAAGAACTCACGACCACCGTCAACGAACGTATCTCGCCTCCGATTGCTCGGATCGTGCATCGACCAATCGGTTTCGGCCGCAGCTTCCAACGCTTCCGCTTTGGGCGTCGGTAGGCCGTTAGTCGCGGCATGTCAGAGGCTTTGTATCTGATTCACTATGTGTGATCGGATTCAACAGGCGGAACGAGTGCAATTGTGATTGTCATACGCACGACGTTCATTCCACCGGTTTTGCGGTTCATAGTGCGACCCGAAGAACACGTCGCTTCTTTGCAGCTCAACGAAAATGCGGTCGCAAAGACGGCTCACTCGATGTAAAGTTGAAGTCCCACCCCAACACAAGAGGTCACGCCATGCGATCGGGTCGACAGCAGGAATCACACCAGCGAGGTGGTTTTACCCTCATTGAGTTGCTGGTTGTGATTTCGATCATCGCTATTCTAATTTCGCTACTGCTACCAGCCGTCCAACAGGCACGGGAAGCTGCCAGGCGAACGCAGTGCAAGAACAACCTCAAGCAGATGGCCCTGGGAGTCCACAACTTCCACGACACTTACAAGGCGTTCCCTCCGGCCCGTGTTCTTTACGACGAACGGCCGACTGAAAGTTCCCTCATCCCCGCTGGTTTCCTGCGGGGATTGGACGAACCATCGTGGCTGGTTCGCATTCTGCCGTTCCTGGAACAACGGAACAAAGCCAAACTCTGGGAAGTCAATAAAACATACGGGCTGCACGCGCCCGAAGTCCGCGGGCAGGTGGTCTCAACCTTCCTTTGCCCGAACCGACACACGGCTGATTCAGCCCGCGTGGGTGACCAGGAGGTTCTGATCACGTTCCCCTGCGGGTGTGGCGGTGGAACTCAACTTGTCCCTGGTGGCGCGGTCGTTGACTATGGCGGCAACCAGGGCGACCCATCACCCGGCGCAGTTGGTGCTCCGACCGACTTCTATTGGGGCGGCAAAGGAAACGGCGTCATCGTGTCCGCCCGTCCGGTGGTTGAAATTATCCGACACGATCCGGTCGTCACCACGGATTGGCAGGACAAGGTACGCATGGCAGACGTCCTGGACGGGACAGCGAATACGATACTTATTGGTGAACTGCATGTTCCTCCGGAAGAGGTCAACAAAGCGCCGTTCAATGGTCCAGGTTACATGGGACGGCACCTGGGGCACTTCGCTCGAATCGGCGGACCTGGTGTTCCACTCGCACGCGGTGATACCGACGAACGCGCCGGCCAGTTTGCGTTCGGAAGCGCGCATGCCAACACAGTACTGTTCGCCCTGACCGACGGAAGTGTCCGTGGCATTACGCCAGATGTTTCCAGTCGTGTTCTCGGCTACCTGTGCAATCGCAAAGATCAGTCTTCGTTCTCTGCCGACGAGTTTTAGAAACACGGCAGCTCGATGATCATCCGCATAAAATGCCCTGCCTGCGAGGCCGGACTGAAGGTGGAAGCTCGCCTGGCAGGCACAATGGGACAATGCCCAGGTTGCGGGGGGCCTCTGGAAATCCCACAGCTGCCGGACGACGTTGCAGCGGCCCAGGCAGCCCAACCGCAACAGGAAACCGCGCGGTCTGGAACGGCAGATAGGACTGCCCTGAGCGATCCGGTCGCGGACGAAAACGCCGCGGAGTCAATTGAAAAGCCCGCCGCCACTGCCACAACCGATTCGGTAGAACAACAACCAATAGCAGAAGCAGGTGCCGGGGAAACGAAACTACCTCCGGACAACGTTCCCGCCAGCAAAACACCATCGCGGCAAACCGACGACTTCGACCCCATGGATGTACTGGGCGAAGAAGAACCGCGCCCGCCCAAAGACGTCACTCCGTCCGTCCCCTCAACTCCGGACAAGTCACTGCCAGCTGATTCAACTGACGCTTCGTTACTCAGTAAAGATCCGGAGCCAGCCCCGACAGGAACTGCTGCCTCTGCCGCCGACGCGGTGGAGTCGATGTTGGCAGGCCCTGTGCCCAGAGCTGCAGGTTCGACCGATGCAGAGATCGAAGAGCCAGCTGCCAGTCTACGTGAACAAGCCAAAGAGACGTTTTCAGGCGGCAGCTTTGTCGGAACCTTAAGAAACAACAAACTTTACGCGACCCTGGCTGGCAGCATTCTACTGGCTCTCGTCGTGTTCCTGCCTCGCGGTTGCAGCAACCGAATCGCGACCTATCCCGTCTCGGGGCGAGTCGTTTTCAAAGACGGGACACCCGTACGAACCGGGACTATCGAGTTCGAACACCAGGACGGACTCAAAATGCCCGCAGTTAACGGCAAGATCGACGACAACGGCAACTTTGTACTTGGTACCTACGAAAACAAGGACGGAGCTCCCGCCGGTCTGTACAAAGCCAGTGTCACGCAAATGGTCATCAGCGACGGCACCTTCACTCACGAAAAGGACCACGGTCGCCCCGTGGCCTACAAGTATCGTCATCCTGACACCAGCGGCCTGCAACTGACCGTCGAAGCAAAAGAAGGCAACCGTCTGAAAATCGTCGTCGAAGAAGAACCCAAACGCTCAGGCTTCTACGAAGAAAACCCGACCGACCCGGGGTAGTGGTGCGTATACCGACAAATGTGCGGTGAGAGTGTCCCGTACTTAGTCACGCATGCGCTTGTTGGAGCCACACCAACAGTTTGGCTCGAGCGAGTCGCCAGTCGGATTCCACGGTGGCGGTTGAACACTCCATCAGTTCCGCCGCTTCATTGATTGTCAGTCCCGCAAAGAAGCGAAGGTTCAACGCTTCGAACTCTCGGGGAGATTCCTTCTGCAAACGTTCAAGGGCCACATCGAGGTCCAGGAATGACAGTTTGTGCTTTGTTTCAAACTGGTCGAGGACAACATCGATCGGCTGTTTTTGGTAGTCGCCACCGCGTTTTTGGGCCGACTTGGAACGGGCGTGATCGATAAGAACCTGCCGCATCGCGCGGGTGGCAGCGTGGAACAACTGGCGTCGGTTTTGAGCCGAATCGATCACGCCTTCCTGCATAAGCCTAAGGCACGCTTCGTTGACGAGTGCCGTTGCCTGGAGCGTGTGGTCAGCTCGCTCGTTCTTCATCAACCCGTGAGCCTGCCGCCGCAGCTGGTCGGTAAGCTCAGCAAACAGGCCATCGCGAGCCTTCTGGTTCCCGTCCTGAGCTTTTTGCAGTAGTACTGATATCTCTTCTGGAATCATCGCCTGGCCCACCCGCGGAATAAACATTCTACACCGCTCTGAATCGCCACCCAAGCGTTCTTATCTGTCTTCTAAACTTCGAGACTCCGGCCCCAATGTGCGTGGCCTGCTTAGTGAGCTGAAAACGTAGCCTCTGGTCCGGGAACCAACACAGAGGCAACAGTGAGACGGTGTTCGTGGGAAGATTCACTGTTGTTAGCCGCATACGAACGACTATGGTTCGGTTCAACTCCGTGACGAAACCAGACCTGCTATGCCACAAATCAGCCTCCGAAACATCAGCTTCACTTACAGCGGCGACCCACTGCTGGACGACATTTCCATCGAGATCGAACAGGGCGAACGCATCGGTCTGGTCGGTCGGAATGGAGCGGGCAAATCGACGCTGATGAAGATCGTTGTGGGTGAGATTACACCTGACAACGGTGAAGTCTGGACGGCTCAGGGATTGACCGTCACCCGGCTGGTTCAGGAAGTTCCGGAGGGAACTGCAGGGACAATAACCGAAATCGTTCGGGCAGGATTGGGTGAGGAAGTCGAAGACTGGGAAGCCGACACCGCGGTTGAAACGGTTCTTACCCGCATGGCTTTGAACGGCGATGCCGTCTTCGGCAGCCTCTCGTCAGGAATGAAACGCCGCGCATTACTGGCGCGGGCGTTGGTCAGAGAACCCGACATCCTGCTGCTGGACGAACCAACAAACCACCTGGACATCGATTCCATCACATGGCTGGAACGGTTCCTCAAAGGCTACAACGGCACATTGCTGTTCGTGACTCACGACCGCGTCTTCCTGCAAGCGCTGGCGACTCGGATTATCGAAGTCGATCGCGGCAAGCTGTTTGATTGGACCTGCGACTACCAAACATTCCTGAAACGCAAACAGGAACTGCTGCACGCAGAAGACAAAGCCAACGAACACTTCGACCGCAAACTGGCCGAAGAAGAAAAGTGGATTCGCAAAGGAATCAAGGCTCGGCGAACTCGCAACGAAGGCCGCGTTCGCGAACTCAAACGCATGCGTCAGGAACGCGCTGAGCGGCGGGGTCGAGTTGGCAACGTCAGCATGACGGCCGCGACGGCAGACAAGTCAGGCCGCATGGTAATTGAAGCCAAAGGCGTCGGTTTCGCTTACGACACCGACCCGATCGTTCAGGGTCTGACCAGCACCATCATGCGGGGCGACAAGATTGGCATCATCGGCCCCAACGGCGCGGGCAAGAGTACGCTGCTGAAACTTCTTCTCGGCGACCTGAAACCGAAGACGGGAACCATCCGTCACGGTACAAAGCTGGAAGTCATCTACTTCGACCAACTGCGCGAACAGATTGACGAAGAGAAAACGGTCGTTGAGAACGTGAGTGAAGGCCAGGACATGCTGGAACTCAACGGCAGCCAGATTCACATCTACGGCTACCTGCAAAACTTCCTGTTCACACCCGAACGCGCTCGCCGGCCCGCGCGGTTCTTGTCAGGCGGTGAACGCAACCGACTGCTGCTGGCACGGTTGTTTAAGAAGCCATCCAATCTGATGGTCCTGGACGAACCAACAAACGATCTGGACGCCGAAACGCTGGAACTCCTGGAAGAACTGGTCGCGGCTTACACGGGTACATTGCTACTGGTCAGCCACGACCGAGCGTTCATCAACAACGTTGTCACCAGCACACTGGTGTTCGAAGGCAACGGTCAGGTTCACGACTACGACGGTGGCTACGACGACTACATCCGCCAGCGCGATGCAGCCAGTCCTCCCAGCAGCAATGAATCGAAGAAACGCGTTCCAAAGACAATGAGCGTCGAGGCTAAGCCTGAACCGAAAGCGGAGCCAAAGAAAAAGAAGAAGCTTGGCTTCAAAGAACAACGAGAACTGGACGAACTGCCTGACCGAATTGAGCAGCTGGAGACAGAACAGGCTGAACTCAACAAGAAGATGGCGGAACCGGATTTCTACAAGCAGGACGCCGCGACCATCACCACGGCCACAACACGTGCCGCAGAGATTGAAGAGGAACTGCTGCATTGCCTGGAACGCTGGGAAGAATTGGGCGCCTAGTTGTCACGCTGCAGCAGGTCGAGACAAGCACAAATGAAACACGTACTGATTATGATTGGCCTGACACTCGGCCTGCCCACAGTCGTATCAGGTGAAGAAAAAGTATCCGGCAATTCCGTCATCCGTGCTCCGTTTGGCGGTTCAGAAATCGTCATCACGACAACGTCACGACTGGCCGGCGCGATTCATTCGCTGACCTGGAATGGTGAAGAGTTCATCAACAGTGCTGATCATGGTCGGCAGTTGCAGTCGGCTTCTAACTTTGATGTTGGTTCGAAGTTTACGGGTGAGACATTCAATCCCACGGAAGCCGGTTCGCGGTTCGATGGAGCGGGCAAGAGTTCGACAAGTCGCTTGCTGCACCTGGTTGCTAAGAACAATCAACTGCAGACCACAAATCAAATGGCGTTTTGGCTTCGGCCGGGCGACAAGTCTGGCCCGAACCTGGCGAAGAACACAGCAAAGCTCTCCAACCACTTGCTGACCAAGCGAGTGACAATTGGCTTTCAGGATTTACCCAACGTCATTCAGTACAACGTCACGTTTGGCGTGCCGGTTGGCGAACGCCACAGCTATGGCCAGTTCGAAGCGGTGACGGGCTACATGCCGCCGAAGTTCAGTCAGTTTCTTGCCCTGAATCTGGCCACTGGAAAAACCGAACGCCTGTCGGACGGTCCTGGCGAACAGCGGCATCCTGTTGTGTTCTCCACAGCATCCGGTTCACACGCGATGGGAGTCTACTCGCCGGATCAACCGTCAAAGGGCTACGAAGGAGCCGGCTATGGCCGCTGGAACTTTGCCGCTCAACGAGTCGTGAAGTGGAATTGCGTGTTCCGAGTGCGAGATGAGAACGGCCTCACGGCGGACGACTATTCGTTTCGGACCTTTGTGGTTGTGGGCAAGTTGGACACGGTTGTCGGTTCGATTAAGCAGCTGCATCGCCGGTTCCACACCAAATAGACGCGGCCGAGTGATCCAATGCCGGTGCGGCACGTTGGCTGAGTGCGTTCTTTCACTCTCTTGAGAACCGGTGAATGTTCAATAAATGGCAAGGGCCAACCCTCGGTTGTCTGGTCCTGGTGGTGGTGGCAATTGCCTTCGCGCTGAGCAATTACCGCGGCCATCCGCCGAAACAGGAGCAGATTGGCGCGTTGAAAGCGGACGTCTTTGAGCCTTAGGCGAGAAGTTGATGATCTCCGCGCGTCGCTGAAGTCGGTTACCGACCAGCAAATGCGTGAGTCGGCGTCGGTTGAGGCTGAGAAATCTGAGTAGCTGGCGCAGATTGGCCTCCGAACTGCCATAAGGTCCTGGCTATTTCGCGAATCCCTCCGCGGGAAGCCTTTAGAGGGATGAACATTCCCGAGAATTCACTAAGCTTTGCGGAATCTATTGCTGACGGGCACCTCCGTGCGACCACTTCAGAACAAGTGGCGGGGTTCCATTTGTTCACGCGTTTTTCAGAGGGTAATTGATGTTCCGCTGCCAGATTTGTGGTCAAGTGGCTGCTCCGGGAACCAGAGCAACCAAAGTTGTTGTCGTATCTCGAGCCAAGGTTTACGCCCAGCGCGGCGGTGGCGACGGTAACTTCCGCGGTCGCGGTCGCTTCCGAGCTCCGAAGAAGCCTATCGATGCTGGCGGCAAGGGCCACGAAATCGTTCAGGAACTGACAGCCTGCGTTGACTGTGCGGCCAAGCAGGAAACGACCATGATCGAAGCTGCTGAACCGGAAGTCGTCGAAGAAGAAGTCGTCGAGACACCTGAAACGGAAGCAGCCGCGACTGAAGAAGCTGCACCCGAAGCGGCTGCTGAAGAAAAAGCCGCCGAGTAAGTCAGCGAGGGAGAGGGTCGGGAGTCTTTTTCGGCCCACGTACTCCCAGTCGCCGCAGATCGCAGATCGTCCGAAAACGACTCCCGACTCTTTATCGGTGCGCCGTCTACTTACGACGCAACAGGCTGCTGCTGAACCCACCCGTTTGGCGGACAGCCTGTGACTTTGACCCCTTGCCTGTCAGCGTCTGAAACTTCGACGATGCCACCGGCTTCAAGGTCGAACTGCGAGATGTCGTTGCGGGTCTGACAAGCGTCGACTTATTGCTGGTTTCTCTAGCAGGAACCACTGCAGCTGTCCGGCTGTTCCGGATCGGCTGCAGTTTCGAATTCGCGCGGGGTGTCGGCCGTTTCAGATCGCTGGCCGACGAACGCTGTTTACGGATCTCACTCGCACGCACACTGGTAACGCTTCGAACCGGTCGCCGCGGCGTTGTTGCGACACCTGAGGTGATTTGTGTGACGCGGAATCCTTGGTCTTCCGATTGCAGAGCGCGATCAAACCGATTGGTTCGCGTAAAACTCATCTGCTGAGTTGTTCTGCCTGTCGGTTTTCCGCTTTGAGTAATGAAGGACGCCCACCCTTTTGGTGCCGGTTGCTTCGGAGACAGCCGTTCTCCAATGCGTTTGGCTATCACGCTGGCTTCGTTAATTCTTCTGGGTTCGATCGGAGTTCTTACGGATTCCACTGGAGCACGTCGCACCTCACTTGGATTGCGAGGGCTGGCTGTCCGAACCTGGCGACGTGGCGGTTCACTGTCCGTGAATCGTGGAGCGGACTTCGGTGTCGGTTGTGGTTGCGGTTGCGTTTCAACAGCCTGTGTGTCTGTTCGTGATTCCTGCAAGCCCAGATCGGACCAACGATGTACCGTGGCCAACCCCTGCCCAACCCCATCGGCCGGTTCGATTTCTGATTCTCGTGGTGTCGCCGGAGCGAGGGTGAGGTTCCGTTTGTCCTCGAGCCGTTCAGGCGGTTCGTTGCTGTCCGTGAGGCCCAGAACCCGACTGGCCTCGGCGAGTCCCTTTTCTGGGGTAGCCGCGTCCGCAAGCTCACTCGCGACATCGTCTTCGAACGGACTTTCGAAGACGACCGGATCTTCAGACTCCAACGAGCCAAACACAGACTCTTCTCGAACAATGTCCTGGTCCGCTGCAACTGGCGGTGGCGGAATCAGGTTCAGGTTGCCCAGATCAAACCCGGTGACGGTCGGCGTCTTATCCAATTGTTGGTTGAGAGTAAGCTGCTCGTCAGCCACAGCACCCTGATCGGTGTCCACAACCGGTGAGAAGCTTTCGCCTGGCTGATTTGGTTCGACCTGATTCGGCGTGGCCAGCGGCGATGGTGTTCCGGACTGGGCCGCTGCGTTTTCAAGGGCCTTGAAGTCCCTAACGGCCTGAGCAAGATATTCTTCGTCGGTCAGCAGGTCTTCGGCACGCAACGCGTAGAGATCTGGATGCGATTGAAACTCTTCCCAGTTCTCCTCGGAAGCAAAGCTGTAAAAGAACCCGTCGAACATACACAGAATGGTCCCCTCCGCCATCTCCTGCGAACTCGCATAGACGACCGGGTCGAACCCACCATAAGCAAGCGCGTACTGTTCGGGGTCTGTGTCAAACTCAGCCAGCGCTTCCGCGCTTGAGAATTGATACAGCCGCTCCTGATAAATCGTATTGAACTCAGGACGCGCCGGAATTTCTTTTTCGTGTCGAAGCCCAACAATGCAGAAGCCCTGCAAACATTTGGCTGTCGTGGTGACTGGCGAACCTGTTTTGGTAACCGATTCCGCAACTGGTTCAATAGTCGGTGCCACGACTGGTTCGGCAACAGAATCTGAGACCGATCTCGCTACGGCGAAGTCATCGGAAACATCAGATACAGGCGCCACATCCAACGCAGGCGTACCGGGCCCCTGCAGTTGACCGAACTCGGGGTCCATTGGAAGCGTTTCGTAAGCCGGACTGTCAGCCTGAACCGGGAAAGCCGGCTGCGACGCGCCCGCTATGTAGGGCCCGACATTGCAGGCGACACCACTGTCCCGGATGGCGTTCACTGCAGCCTGACGAACACGCAACGATGGTTCGAAAGCATGGCCATCGGCGTCCAGTTCATAAGCCGTTTTGACCAGTGCGCGAAGAGTAGCAGGGTCGCACGAGTCCTTATGGAAGTCGCGGCGACCTCTGACTGAGGTCCGGAAGCGGCGACGGGTGTGACGTCGCCATCTTCTTAGCCACATTCGAAACAAGCGTGGAGTTCGTTCGGCTCCACTCGCATTGCCTGCCAGCATAAGCCGCAGCGCCTTGGCGGCTTCGAAACGAACCTCTTCCCATTTGTCATTGTGCAGCGTGTCGACCAGCATCTGTTTCGCTTCCGGATAAGAACCGGAATCGACTGTCGCCAAGTAACGTACGGCCCTAATGCGATGCCGAACGGTGATTTCGTCCGCCTTAATCTTCGCCGCTAAACCTTTGACGTCATTGTCGCCAGCATTCACGAAGACACGCCGCAGGAGTCGGTGACGACCTCGCAGTTGCCGTTTGAGTGGTACTTCCTGCCCACGCATTGGCAGGGTGAAAGCGACAGTGCATACAGCGATCCCGACGCCCGCAATTGCGATGCGAATGATTCGAGATGCTGCCAGCTTTTCCATCGGTGCCTCCCAGAAAGCTCATCGCACAAACACTTCGCGCGCCGAGTTCCCGCCTTGTTCTGATCGGCGTATCACCTGGACAGCTTGTTCCGACGGTGAGGTTTGGGGCGATTATCTGGTCGGTGGGGTTCTGGATGCGCGTGTCTTAACGGTCAGGCAAACCAGGTAACTTGTCCCGATTATTCGGGCAGGCCCTGAAGCCATGTGTGGCTCACGAATGCATTCGGAACCAGATTCTCCGCGCGATCGAGAGCTGCGCCGGGGGTTTCGCCCTCGCAAAGCAATGTGCAAACAGGCCTGCCAGCCGGCACATGGGTCCCCGGCAATGGCGTGTCCGCGAACCGAGCGTACTTCGGCAGAACTTGCCGGTTGAGTTCGACGCCAATCGTCATGTCACTGGCCGCATACAGAATCACTTTGGCCAGGCAACGCGTTGGGACCACAGGCACAGTGGAAACCAATTCACCACAGCACGCGGCTTTGTGTTCTGCAAGAAGACTTCGCTGGCTGGCGAGTTCGAGTACCTCCACAGACGCCGTGTACCTGGGATTGATCTCGATGGGAACGAGCGACGTCCCATCGAGGATAAAGTCGACTCCAAACAACCCACGAAGCCCCGCGCTGGCTGCCAGCAAATCACCAACCTCGCAAATCTGTCGCTCGCACGAATCAGCCAAGCCGACCGGTCCTACTGTCCCGCCATAGGCAAACGGAACCTCATCACACGTCGCGCGCGTCAACTGTTTCGTAACCCCACACAAGACCGCACCTGACGGCGTTCCAACGAACACGCCGCTCGTCAGTTGTCCGGGGATGAACTCCTGAAGAAAAGTACTGGCATCGCCCTGCCCTGTCGTGGCGAAGCGGACCCCGCCGCCTCCGGCTCCCTTGAAAGACTTCACCAACCAGGCTTCGGGCACCGCGGGCTGGTCATCATGGCGTTTGAGCCCAGGGGTTCTGATACCGGACGATTGAAACAGCTCAGTCCAGACGAAAGGATCACGAGCACGCACCAGCGGTTCTGCAAAGTTCCCCCACAACGTGGGTGCCTCGGCCAGCAGGTCCGGATAGTTTTCCAAACCACCTGTGTAGATCACTGGCAGGTCGTAGGCCTGCAGAACCCTGGAGAACCCATCCGGATACGAATCAATCGGAACGAACTCGGCGATCTCGCGCAGATCTGCGTCTCCAAACATGTCCGACGCCACCACATCCCAGCCCGCCCGTCTGGCCGATTGCGCCGCAGCGCGAACGCTGGCTCCGATGATGAGTACTCGTGGTGGGTTCTGCATACCTCGAAGGTTAGTCGTTTCGGACAACGCTTACGAAGACGATGCGTTCGGGCGGTAGATCGGACGGTGTGGTTCTATTCGGAATCCACGGAACTCCTGGCGATCAACCCGACGGCTTACTTGCGACTGGAACGCTTCGCCGCTGACCGGAAAAGAAGAGAGGCCGGCAGAGAAGTGGATTCTCTGCCGGCCCAATTTGGGGGATGGCCTGATGCCAGTCCAGGTAGGATTGTTTGGTCCGTTTCTCACGCGGACCGAGGTCTCTCTCTCCTTGTTGCTGCCCAGGACTCTCCAATCCCGACAGCTGAGCCCAAGTAGCAAGGGCTCGTCTCTCTCACGCTTTACCTCTAATGCAATGGCGGTGCCACTCGTGCCATTGACGGAAAGAAAATTACCGATCGCGTCGCAAGTCCCTTCCAAATCGGGAGTTAGGGTTTCAACTAAATCCTGCCACAATTTGGCATCGGTCCCGGCGAAGTCGGTTCTTGCAATTTCTACACGGATCCGGGCGTGTAAGGCTTACAACTGGCCGCTTGGAACCATGCCGATACATTGGATAGCCGTAGCCGATGCTCGCCACCGGTTATGATCGCGAACCAGAATCACCCAACCATCAACGGAGCCAGCCAATCATGCCATTCACACGTCGCGATGTTCTGTCGAAGATGGCCTTCGGAACGGCTCTGTTCACAACGCCGGGCCTATTCGCCGAAGAACTCATGCGAACTGCTCAGGTCGGGGAAGGTCCGTTCTACCCGGACAAATTGCCCCTGGACACTGACAACGATTTGCTGCTGCTGAACGATTCCATCACGCCAGCTGTGGGCAACGTTACCCATCTGACTGGCCGAGTTCGCAACGTGAAAGGCGACCCCATTCGCAACGCGTTCGTTGAGATCTGGCAGGTAGATGGGAACGGCGTCTACATCCACTCAGACTCAAGCGACAGTGAGAAGCGCGACAAGAACTTCCAGGGCTACGGCCGGTTCCTCACCAGTATTCGCGGCGACTACTACTTCCGAACGGTTAAGCCCATCGCCTACCCCGGCCGAACGCCCCACATTCACATTGGTGTGAGCCTAAACGGACACCGCATCTTCACGTCACAGATTCTGGTCAAGGCCAACAAAGAAGCGAACCAGAAAGACGGCCTGTTCAAGCAGATCAAAGACCAGAAAGTCCGCGACACAATCCTGTGCGACTTCAAACCCCTGAAGGGATCAAAAATCGGCGAGCTGACTGCCAACTTCGACATCATCCTGGGCATCACCGCTGAAGAAAATGCCGACGGAACCGTGAAGGGTGTTGGGAAGCCTGACCGAGTGACTCGGCGCAAACTTCGCTAAGGCAGATCAAGGGGGATCCCCTTTCTGCGCCCCGAGGTTCCGTCGTGATCCACGACGCATGCATACATGGAGTTGGCGTGGAGATCGATGCCGCGGTGCAAATGCCGAAACAGACTGACAAAAAAGTGGTGGCAGTTTTGGAAGTGACAAGGGCCAGATGACAATCGCGTGAACCAGAGCGGCGAATTCGATGAGTGACTCAACGCGTCATAATGTTTCCAGGATCGGTGCCCCGTACACGAAAGCCGAGATTGAATCACTCGGAGAAGCGATCCCCATGCGTGGGGAGTACTGTCCACGTTGTGAAACCTATATACCAGCATTCGCGGATTTGTCTGCGAAGGAGCTTCAGGAACTCCGTGAGCTTCCTTCAATTCACTCCATGAAAGGCATCCAGGAGAAGACTGGTTGCTCTCTGGTCTGGGCAAAGATCTGGGTATCGCATCCGGATGGGTCACATTCATTGGACCCGTCACAGCCGTGCCCGTATTGCGACTTGCCACTGCACGTAAACGCGAAGCAATGTCTGTTGTGCAAGATGGACTGGCATGATTCCGAAAATCCAGTGCAACTCGGTAAGTCAATCGCCGAGCAGATTATGGCTGCTCCTGAAGGAGCAACAATTCCTGTGACTGGTCGGAACGCTCTCGGCTCTGCGATAACATATGCCAAGATGAAACGCCCAAACGACAATCTCATTATTGAACTTGTACCACTGCCTAATTCAAACAGACCTTTGGGTTGAACGGAAACCCTGAATCGCCAGCGAACAATTGCATGCACTGGAATGGCGCATCCGGGCCGAATTCTCAGCATGACTCCCGCTGGCAAAGAGATCGGAATATCCAATGAGAATCATTTTCGTCGCTCTCTGCTGTATGAACGCAGTCTTTGCACAAGACACAAAACCCAAGCTTGTCCACAAGCTCGGCTCCCGCCTCAAGGACGGAACGTACCATTCGCTTACCAGGGCGTTCACGTTGAAGGTGCCTGACCTTGGCGCCAAGAAGATCACAATATCGGACAGGGAGACCCAACCGGGCATTACAGCCGATGTTAAGTTCGTGGGCGACAATGGTGCTGTCGCGGGCGTCGTGACCACTAAAATTCGCCCGGACTACCCGAAGGATGATTCATTGCTCGATCGCGTGAAGCCGCGTTATGCGAACATGGCCCGGCAGATCGGTAAGAAGTTCGTGCTTACCGACTCGAAAGACAAAACGGACAAAGCCTCGAAAACGAAGGCGAAAGGTCAGAAGAAAGCTCCGCGACACCTGCAGTTTACATTTGCAAACGAAAAATACGACGAGTTCGCATTTCCATTTGGGGTCGCTACTGTGCGCTCCGACGAACTCAAGACAATGGGCATTCATCGCCTGTTTGTCCGAAAGGGATACCTGACTGAGGTGATACTTCTGCTTCCGACCAGGAAAAACGAAACAGACAAAGACGCTCGTAAGCGTGCCGACAAAGAACTTGCGACGGTACTCAAGACTCTCAAGTTCAAGTAGCGTCGGGCCAGCTAACAATCACTCGCACCAAACGCCGGATCGGTGCCGAATTTGAAGTTCACATCACTGCCGGCGTCCGGCCGGTGATGCTGTTGGAGCTAAGACGGATGCCGATCCGAATCTATCGCGACTACCTATTGATTGCTGCGTACGCTGTGGTGGCGGCCGGTTGCACGAACGAACCTGCACCAACAATCGACCGCGCGAACTCAGCCGCGACCGATTTTTTGTCGAAAACCTCTCAGCAAATCGATCTCCGTCCACCAGCTGACAAGTCGCTGACGCTTGAACAATACATTGAAATCGGTGTCCCGGCTCATGACCGCAGTTGGTCTGGTTACGACATGGCAAGAGCAGCGAATATTCTCGCGGCCGTCGCGAAGAAGGACGCGGGCAATCTGCCCCGACACCGCAGTCAACACTCCGGTGAAGCGTTTAAACGGCTCACCACGGATGACAACCTCGACTTTTATCGAAACCGCTCGCTACCATTAGAACAGCGTCTTCCCGACGCACTGAACTACGTAGATTCAATCAATCAGATTACGAAACTCTACCTGGCTGCTTTCAATCAGCGCGCCGTAGGTGACAGCGAACTGGTTGAACTGACAGGCGCCCAACTGCGGATGTTGGTCGTGATGTTTGAATTGGTCAACGAGTTTCTGCCAACTCTCGACAAGGCCGATCCAAATTATTCTGTGCGCATGGACGGTCTGAAAGAAATGAAAAGTGGTTTGGCTTCTGTTGTCGCCGGTAGTCTCCATACATTGACTGAATCGCAAACATACCGAACATCGGAACTCAAGCGATTGGTTGGGTACATGCAGAGCACGTTCCCCGAGATACTCCCTGAACTGCCCGCCGGCAGCCGCGCCGAATCACTCATTCGCTTGCGCTCATTTTCAGGTGACCCTAAAATGCAACATCTGAAGCCTAAACTCGATCAGTTGGTTGCCGCCGTCGAGGCGTCCACGCAGCCAAGTGAATCTCCATAACAATCCGTTGCATGCTGAGCCGCGTTCGCGAAAGATTTTCCTCTCCCCGCACGAAGTCTGAGGTGTCACAGAGCATGACTGTGAGTAGCAACAACGCGGACGAAGTCACTCGATCTATCGAGAAGGCCGGTCGCTTTGCGTTGTTCGGACTCGTCTCGCTGTGTGTTGTTGCAGTCACTGCCTGGGCTATTGGAGCTGGACCGAACGCCGACCCACCATACGAATTCAGGCAGATGGTAGACGCAGCGAAAGCCGATACCTCCGATGCGCGAATTCGAGAGTCCTTTGCAATTGTCGACCGTGAGTATGTTTGGCGGCTGCGGTTGTCTCCCGATCAGCTCGATGCCGTACTCACTGATCGAGAGCTGCCCGAATCGCATGACTTGCCTGACAACTTCAGTGCCGCGTTCCCGCTTCTTTGGCGTCCCGTCAAGACGAAGGCTTCAAGATTCTTTGCCACCGAGCAGTTTCCGTTTACATCCCGTGGTCCCGATGGCGATCACTACGCAGCCATGTATGATTCAGAGCAGCAATTTTTCTATGTGCGGTTCAAGGGCAACTTCTAGTCACAGGACCACATAACGAATTCATGCAATACCAATGAGTACGATCTCGTCACGCACCCCTGAAGGATGGGACAATCGATGTCCCGTCTGTAAACACGCTTGCGCCGTTGAGCCCTCAGGTGACTCGTACGATGCTCCATGCCCAAATTGTGGCCACCTGCTCTGGTTCGCTAACTCGGGCATGGGGATTGTCTCTTTGACCGACCTTGGCGAATTGAGTCATTCTGAAGTCACCACCGGCACCCTTCCCGATGGACTGACTGTAGCTTCGCAAATACTTGAGCTTTGCCCGAAGCAGATGGCGATCGAGAATTGCATCCTTCCGATCGATTGCGCTGCAGATTCAGTCCTTATCGCAATGCATGACCCCTCAAACATCGACAAAGTTGACAAGATCAGGTTTGTTCTTAATCAGGATATTCGTATTCTTCATGTCGACAAGGACAGTCTTCAACGGCAGGTTGCGGCTTGTTACGGCGTTGACAACTGAACGTCGCCCGTCATCACGAGCCACACAACACCGCATGCCCATCACTCTGCTCAAACGCGGAATCCGATGCACCGGAGCAACCTTCACGCGGCCACTTAAACCAAGCCTTCCGTTTGCGGTTACGGCATTTGTTACGCAGCAAAGAGGATCCGATGCTTCCAGCTGAATCACCATTCACGAATCCCGCCGACCTGAAAGAGTTGCCGCACGACATGGACGGTACGTTCCGTTGGCTCACTGATACACCCGCTCACACCGAAGACGTAATCGGGAAAAGAAGCGGTGATCAGCTTCCTGGCCAACTCAAGTCGGCCGTAGCTTCGGCACAGAGCAAGAACGTCACGCTGCCAGCGGAGTTCATCGCCTTCATCCAAAACCCCGAGCTCCACGATCACCTTCGATCCGTGTCCGCGTGCTATCTCGATGTTGCGGAAAGCGTCTTGCCATTTGCCGGCGGCCACCTTTTGCGTTTCCTAAACGATCAACAAGGCTGCGCATTCTGGTACATCTACATCAATGAAGATTCATCGGATCATTGTGTCGTGTCCTCGATTGAGTACTACGACGCCGATGAGATGGACTATGAGATAGAGGATCTCAAGGACACCGATTTCCATATTTGGGCTGAATCCTTTGAGTCATTCTGGTCTCGGTTCTGGTTGGAGAACGAGATCTTGTTTGCTCAATATGACTCAACTGATCCGCCAAACGTCGATCCGCGTTTTCTCAAGTTGTACACGCGATAGCTGCATGGCACCGG
Source organism: uncultured Planctomycetaceae bacterium (assembly GCA_964485095.1). Taxonomy (GTDB): domain Bacteria; phylum Planctomycetota; class Planctomycetia; order Planctomycetales; family Planctomycetaceae; genus CAYNWT01. The sequence continues at coordinate 49,791 of CAZAIB010000022.1, forward strand.
AACGCTGGATCGGGGCCGAATTTGAATTCCACATCACGCCCGGCGTCCGGTGATCTTTGACGCATGCGGTAAAGCCGCCGACAGTTGGAGCGACAGTGAGCGCCGATTTGGATTCAAGTGACGACCATTGCAACGAGCGTGCCTCGGACAGCGACTCGGGCTCATTTTGGCAGTTGCTCGGCTGGGGCGTACTCATCGTTGCTGGCTGCGTGTTGCTGTTCACTGTCGGAATGTACGTCCTGATATTCGTCATCGGTTCGGGGCGTTAGCAAGAATCAGTGCGCCGTCGGCGTGTTAGGCCAGGAGCCCCAACTTGTTGGATCTGGTACAGAATCGGAGCGTCGGTGGCAGGGTGGGTTCGGACTCTGGTACCTTGATTGCACAAAAATCTATTACTAGCAAAGGTGCTTTCCATGGTTCGTCATTTGGTCACAGCCGGGCTCCTTCTTGCATGCGTCAGCGTGCAGGCAGAGGACTGGTCGCGTTTTCGAGGCCCTGCGGGGTCAGGTATTGCCAATGGGGCAGTTGCGTTGCCGACGCACTGGTCGCCAAACGCCAACATGGCCTGGAAATTTGAAATGCCGGGTCCCGGCGCATCCAGCCCGATCATTATTGGCGACAAAGCGTTTGTCACCTGCTACACCGGCTACGGCGTCGATCGGAATGCAGTCGGCGAACTGAAAGATTTGATGCGGCATCTCATCTGCGTGGATGTCAAGACTGGCAAGAAGATCTGGCAGAAAGATGTCGAAGCAGTCCAGCCCGAAGATCCGTTTTCGGGTGCCGGAGTTCCAGCGCATGGATATGCATCGCACACACCGGTATCAGATGGCAAGAACGTGTACTGCTTCTTTGGGAAGAGCGGAGTGCACGCCTTCGACATGGAAGGCAACAAGCTTTGGGATGCGGCAGTAGGAACCGAGTCGGATCCGCCGCAGTGGGGTTCTTCTTCCAGCCCGGTGGTGTTTGGGAATGTAGTAATTGTGGTGGCCGCTGCTGAGAGCCAGTCCATTATTGGCTTTGACAAAACCAGCGGCAAAGAAGTCTGGCGGAAGGAAGCCAAGGGGCTGGACAACATGTGGGGCACTCCGGCCCTGGTAAAAGTCGATGACAAACGCACCGATCTTGTGATGTGTGTCGCCAACGAAATCTGGGGACTCGATCCGGCCAATGGCGACTTCCTGTGGCTCGCAGGCAAAACGGGGTCCTCAATGGCGTACTCCAGTGTGTTCCCCGGCACCGACAACAAGCGTGTTTACGCAATGCCATCCAGCCGCAATGGCGGTGGTAGCATGGCCGTGGACGCCGGCGGCGAAGGCGATGTGTCGGAAACCATGGTTGCCTGGAAAGGTCGTGACACAGCAAGCTTCGCGACACCAGTTGTTCACAACGGCAAGATTTACAACGTCGCAAACGATGTCGTCACGGTTATCGATGCTAAGACCGGCGAACGTTCTGGCGAGCGATTTCGGTTGAAGGGTTACATGACCAGTCGGTTGGAGTACCCGTCACCCATCGTCGCTGGCGACAGACTGTTCCGTCTGAATAGTCGCGGTCAGGTATTCGTTTTGGCCCTTGGTGATGAACCAGAACAAATCGCAGTGAACCGCCTAAGCAACGATGACGCGGAAGCGTTCTGGGGCACGCCAGCCGTAAGCAACGGCCGCATGTTGGTCCGCAGTTCGCAGTACCTGTACTGTGTTGCAGACAAGGGCGAGACCGTAAGCGAAGAAGATATGAAGATGGCCAAAGCCTCGCCGAGTGCGGGGGCACCTGCGGCTGGCGGGAACCAAAACCGACGTCGTACGCTGAACGATGTGTTCGCGGAAAACGACGGAAACGAGGACGGCAAGCTGGACAAGTCAGAGGTCGAGAAAATCACGTTCCTGCCAACGGAACGGCTCATGACTCTGGACAAGGATGAAGATGGAGCCATCTCGAAAGAGGAGTTCCAAAACGTCCGCAGCCTGTTCCAGCAACGTGGTGGAAACCGCGGTGGTGGTAACCGAGGCGGCCGAGGTGGTGCTGGTGGTTCGTCGAAACCAGATCGACCACAACGTCCGAAGTTCCGCGGCGATAAGTAAACGCGTCACTTGGCGCTGATGGAAGCAAAGGCTGGCACTTCACCGTGCCAGCCTTTTTTTGTGGGAGTCTGTGTCCTGAATATCCAATATCCAACAAGGAATCTCCAAGTAGGAAGTGACATGCTCGGCCAACATGATGGCGACCTGACATGCCGGGCTTCTAACCGCGCAAGAAATAACGACGAGCGCTGATCCGCAGCGCTCGCCGTCGTGCTTTGAAAACGAAGAACTACTTCTTCGGTTGTTCTGTGGATGTCGAGGCGACTCCCGGTGCGGACTTCTTGAATCCCTTCTTGCTGTACTGGGTTCGAGCGGCATCAATGATTGCGGAATCCAAAACCTTCGTGCCCTTTTCGGCAAGCTTCTTCATCTCATTGGCGATGTACTTCTCGCGTTCTTTGCCAAGATCGTTTACCTGCTTCTGAAGCTGAGTGCGCTTCTTCTGCAAGGCAGCGATGTGAGTTTCGCGTTCTTTGTGGGACATCTTTCGCATGTCTTCGGGAAGTTCTTCCGGTTTGACGTCAACCAGTTTCACCTTGCCGTTCTTCAAAGCATCCACGAGATCCCAACTGTCGTTGCAGTACAGACTGTTGCATTTCGCGATCGCCCGGGACGCGCCAGCCGCGCTGTTGGACTTTACTGCGTTGCTATCCTGAACCGTCTGTCGCATGGAGTTTTCTGTTCGCCATGCTTTCGAACCGAACGCGATGTAAGTCTTGTTAACTTCCGCGCTAAGCTTGATGAGTTCTTTGTCTTGCGGAGCAGCAATAGCAACCTTAGCGTTGTGATCGATACTGGCGAATGATCCGTCGGCCAGCAAAGCTCCGTCGCCCCACTTCCCATTGATACCGGTGACACGATCACCACAGTGAATCGTGCTAATGGTGATCCCCTTAGTAATCGCGTTCTTACAGGCTACTCGATAGTCGATCGGACCTTGAGTGAACGGTTCGTTGCCCGCGATAAAGATGCACTTTAAATCGCTGGACGACTCGCTCCATTGCAACTGCTTTGTCGCTCGATCAATCGCCTGACCGCAGTGTTCTGAACCGCCATTGGTGGTCAGCTTGAACAGTTCTTCCGACACCTTGTCCAGGTTGTCGCTGAACGGCAGGATCAATCGAATGTGTCCATCTTCAGCAGAGACACTGCTCTTTCCATACTCGAACAACGCTAACTCAAACGTGGGTCGGCGACCGTCCTGAGTCGTCGTCGCGAACTCATTGACGATGTTCCAAAGCTGCGTTCGAGCCTGATCGATAAGGCCACTCATGCTGCCGCTGGTGTCCAGCAGAATCGCCATCTGAATCTTTGGACCGCTCGGCTGTGCGGTCTTTTCTTTTGGCCTGGCCACTTCCGCCGAAGCTCCGGCTTCCTGAGCCGCCAGAGCCAGTGAAGGAGCCAGACAGATGGCCGCTCCCAACGCGATAGCAAGCGTTTGACGTAGCATTTTGATTCTCCGAATAGGTTCTGTCGGCGAGGTCGCAGTTGACCTTCAACGATAGAAGTATCGCAGAATCACGGGCGTTCGAGTGTAACGCCTCTGTAACCGGGCTCACCGGATAGCGTCGCCTCTTCGTCATCCAAAGCGGATTGATCGATCTGCATTTCCCAGACCGAGTCCATATGCAGGTCAGCACTAGACGTCTCAAACAGAGCCAGCCGGCTGTCGAAATTAACGTCTTCAGCAATCGCGCCGTCCTCAGCGTCCTCGGTGTTCGGAACAACATAAATGTCAGGACATTGAACCGCGTGTCCTTTGATCTCAACCGTCAACCGCGGCCAATCGCGCGAGAGTGTGACGAACTCTGATTCCTGTTCCTGAACCAAAATCGTATCGCCCATCATGGCTGGCCCAACCGATGGGTGCCAATGCATAGCCATCGGAGCTTCCAGCTTCATTTCACTGGTCGGCGTGAGTTGGACTTCACGGGAATCGTAACCGATGACGTCGGCTTGATCGGCAAGTTGCCATTCATGGGCCAACCCAAATTTTTCGTAAATACGACTGACCTTTGGCCACACGTCTTTCAGCAACTGGCCATTGCGTGAGAAAAACATTCCGGTCGCGTGCATCAACATAGCTTTGCGATGAGCCACCTCAAGCTCGCGCGGAACCGGTTCCAGGCTTACGGTTCGTGTGAGTGCAACGGACAGGCCCCATCGGCGGGCGATGCACGACACAACCGCATATTTTTCAATCGGATCACTGCCGTAAGTCCAGTGTCGATACCGTTCGCTGCGCCCATCCGCACAGACTCGGATGAGTTCCGGCGTGACGGTCCGTTTCATCAATCGGTGAGCGACCTCGCCGGCCAGTTCGGCTTCGGTCTGCCCTTTGTACATTCCGCGAGCCGATGCTTCGACGGCGTGCAAAGCGACTTTGCTAAGTCGCCGCATGCGATCACATTCCAAATCCGTCAGCTGGACTCGCAGCTTTCGAATTTCTCCTTCACCGTTTTTGGTGCCGGGCCGGCCGTTGTCGCTGATCACCTTTCGACCGCGACACAGGTCAGCCAGCAAAGTCGGGTGCGGTTCGTGCCACGGACGTTGTTTCAACTGGAACCCAAGACCGAAGAGTTCTCGTTCGAAAAGCTGCGGAGCGTCAACGTTGTTTGTCACAACGACGCGAGCATCTTTGGTGCAGAAGATCGCGGCCGACATCTCGCACGCCGCGCGGCCAACATTGCCGCCGGCGGTCATCCAGGAAATGTTGCCCGGGCGCTGCAGCAGCAAAGCGTCATAACCAAACTTCGTCAGCATCGCGGCGACGCGTTCCTGCTTCAGGCAGACGTCCGCAAGACGATCTTCGTCTGCGTTCAGAACTCGGGTGAGTTGTGAATCTGAGGACATCACGAAAGGCCTTCGCCACGAACGAGAAACCGATTTAATCCGCTATTAGACGGAGCTGACTTCATAAACTGTAGCCCGGAGCAGCCATGAATTGTCCATAATTCGGCTAGAACACCGGGCAACAGCCGGCCGATCAATCGCCAATATTCGATTGTTACTAAACTGCCAGGCAGTCTATCAGTGCCATAACCTGCACAACCGTTACATGAACATCCCCGACAGCCAACCAACGTCACCTGGTAGAAACGAGTCCGATCGCGAAGACATCATGCGCGAAGCCACGGCGCTCAAACGCCGGATGAGTTTGCGCGTAGCGGGCATGCCGGAACCAATCGTCGCGGGGTTCCGAACCAACGATTACTTCTCAGTGTTCTTCGATCAGGATCCCGTATACCAGTACGACAACCAGGGCCAACTGCGCCGGGCATATCTTGGAGGTCTGCTGTATCGAACTCAGGGCAACACGCTCGCGCAACTCAAACGTGTTCGAACCGAAACACAAACGGTGCTGCAGCGTGAAGATCTCAACAGTGACCAACTTGCCGTGTTCCTAACCACGATGTCCGAGTTCATTTCGCGATTGCTGACCGCTTTCGAAAATGGAACCGTGACGGTTCTCGAAACCATCCCCGACGATCCCGCAATCGCAAACCAGGTCACAACCGCGTTGCGGCAGGTGATGGCGTCCGACGTGGCTTTGGCTCCGGCGATGCCAACGCGCAGAAGTTGAGTTCCCGGAACACCGTCCGGCAAATTAGTACCGACGACCTTTGCTGGCCTGGTACGCCTGGAAGTTTTGGTAGCACATGACACCGAAGAAGATGGTCGGCATACCCGGAGCGACGCTGCCGATCATTCGCCACTTCCCCTGCAGCGCTCCGAATCCATACAGAGCCAGCAGTCCCGAGACGCCGATGGCAATCAGGAACGCCCACTCCATACCCTTGCGTGGTGAGATCCAGAGACAGAGTTCACGGCAAATTTGACCTCCGTCAAGCGGCATGACGGGAATGAGGTTAAACACGTTCCAAACGAAATTGGCCCACAGGCTAAATTTAAGCATGGCAGCGACTCGCAAGCGCCAGACGGGATCCATGTTGAGCAGTGTGCCCCGACTTATGAGAACCTCTGCCGTCACCCACGTTAGCCCATACAAGGCAAAGCCGGCTGCAGGTCCGGCAGCCAGACCTGCGATGTCCTTCCAGGTCGATTTGCGCATTGCTGTTGCGTAGCCACCGAAGAAGTACAGCACGATCTCCGACGGATACCCAAATATCCGCATCACGACCGCGTGGCCCAGTTCGTGTACCAGAATCGAAATAAAGACCACCAGAACGCTAAGAACCAACAAGTCCATGCGCACCTGGTCGCCAATCATGGCGTTGTTCCATGAAATAAATGCGCTGGTCAGCCAGAACACCGGATGAACACGTATTGGGATCCCAAACAGCGGGAACCGCAGGTCGAATTCAGATTCAGGCGCGGCACCTATCATGGTTCACTTCGCAAGGTTCAACGAAAATTTGGCTGCTTGTGACAGCAGGTCAGAACGGCGAGCACCCAGCCCGCTTAATGGAAGCAGCCTAGTTGTGAACGCAAATTGCAGCAACCAGAGACTCAATTGCACGTTCGGAACGTGTTCAGTTTGTGGAATCTAAATGAACCATTCACCGACTGACACGTTTACGAGGATGATGTCCTGAATTCCCAACAAGAATCGAGCCCCCACGCACTAACTCCGCGGTGCAATCTATGAGTAGAATCAAGTTCGTCATCGCACTAGGGGAATCAGTTTAAGTGGGCAGTCTGTTCCGAGCACTCATGCGAGCACCATTGCTGCGCTCAGCTCTGCGCCCAGTGACGCGCGTTCTTATCGGCGCGATTGCGATTCCGATTTTTCGGTTCATCCTGCGCAACGTCTTCCGACTGCAGGATATGGACGACGAACTCGAAAAGGACCTGGAACAATGGTTCCGCGGTTCGTTGCTGCTGCTTGCCGCGACGGCCAACATGGAACACCTGCTGTTTGGCTGGGCCAACAAGTTTGACTGGTTCACCATCGGACTCCGATTACTTCTGGCGATCGGTGTCGTTGAAGCCATGCCCGATCAGGAGTTGTTTGCCGTGGTCCACCCGGGGCCTCCACGTCTGAAGCCGGGCAAAACACTGCTGGCTCAGGCATGGCGCAGAAAGTACGACATCGCCAAAGGCCTGGTGTGCCAGCATCTCAACCGTTCCTCACCAGTCCTCGCGATTATGGCAGCCATTTTCGGAGCACAGGTCAGCAGCGCGTACTTCGCGAAAGAAGAAGCGAAGCTTGTGGTCCAGCTGGAACAAAAGCTGGCCGTCAGCATGCCAGCAGAAGCTGCGGAGGCTCAGGCCATCTCGCAGGCCCGAGCACAACGGGAACTCAACGAAGAGAAAGCATGGCGCGAATTTACCGTGGGGTGGTCGTGTTATCTGCTGGCCATCACACAGTATCTCATCATCGGCCTCGTCACGTCTCGAGACAGAGCGATGGACGTCCTGTCGGAATTCGACCGCGCCGTTGCGCAGCGGCGGCGGGAACTGGTGGAAGAATTCGACCTTGAAGAAGAAGACGAAGCCGCCAGGGCGAAGGATGCTGAGGAAGCAGAAGAGCTAAAACTGGAGATCGATACGGACGACGCGGACAGTGGTTCAGAACCTGGTGACGCGAACGTCGAAAAGGAATCCGACACAGGTGACACCACATCCGAACCAAACGACGAATAGAACCTGGCGGGCTACTCAGGTACGCGAATTTTCAGAGTACCCAGTGTCTTGTCGATGATTCCCCGAACCTTATCGATGGTCAACTGAGTGTGGTCAGCGATTCCGGCAATCGTCATGCTTTCATAGAACCGCAGTCGAATCACCTCGGCATCTAATACATCCAGCTTATCAATTTCGGCTCTCAGTCGGTTCGTTTGAGACATGACCCGCGCCTTGGAACTCGGGCTTGGACCATCATCAGGCACCATGTTGTCTGCATAGTCAGCTTGCTTGAAGTGCCCGCCGCGGATCGGCCTGCGGGCTTTGTCCATTTGATCCATAGCCGCGTGCTTCGCTACCCGACTAAGCCAACCGGCAAAGATGTTCCTGCACTGTTCGGGGTCTTCATGGCCACGGAACCCTTCCAGCTTGAGCCACACCTTGGTCCAGACGAGCTGTTCAGAGTCACGCACACTTAGCAAAGCCGTTTCTCGATACACGTTTCCGATAATGCTGCGGACTAGCGGTTGGTAAAGGTCCATCAATTCACCAAGCGCGGCAGAATCACCTTCCTTGGCAGCTTGAATCAGGCTGGTGAAAGGCTCAGTGGGCATAGGTCGTCCTGGAGATACGTGCAGTGAATTCCGACTATACCCGGGCGGTTTGGTGACTGCATCCAAAAGCCCATGAGATATGTGAGATCGCCACAGGCTGCCCGGAGTGCGTGGGGAAGCGGCGAAAACTGCCGCTACATAGTCCAAAATCCGTCGCGCACGTCACAAACGCGGCTCACATTGCCACTTGGTCGCCTGCATGGGCAAACCCCTATCGACACGTTTCTGACCGCACAAATAAACTCGCGGCCTCTCCCCTATCTCACATCCTGTCCCGTTTAAGTTCGTTCAGAACTACGACCGGGACGCCTGATTCACGGAATGACAACATGTCCAGGCATGGATTGCCGTTCGCGATTGCACTTATCGTTGTAGTCGGTGGTTGCCAAAACGCTTGGCGCGGCACCGAGAGCTACACCCAACTCCCAAGTGGTTTGGAACAGCCGAATTCGCTCATCGAATTCCCGAGCGCTGTTGCTAAGTACTCCGATCCGAAACCTTCGGAAGTGCGCCAGGCGAACGTGCAGCCCGAAGACGCCAACAATTCCGTCGTGCAGGCTTCCAACGAAGCTCCCGCATTCAAGCCATCGCGGCGCGTACTGGACGGGATGCTGGAAGAAGCCGGAGAGATTCTCCGTGGTGCATCATCCACACAAGATCCACAGTTGCAACGCGACTACCTAAACCAGGCCGCGGCGAAATACGAACAGGTTCTTCAGCAGGATTCCGAAAACGCAGTCGCGCATCACAGGATGGGCGTCATTGGCGACCTAAAACGGGACTTTCTGTCAGCAGAAACTCACTACCGGCGGGCACTGAAACAAACGCCGCATAACCCTGACCTGCTTAGCGACATTGGTTACTCGTACCAGCTACAAGAACGATTCGACGTCGCCGAAAAGTTTCTAAACCGCGCTTTAGAGATCAACCCAACACACAGTCGAGCCGCCAACAACCTTGGCAAACTGGCTGCCGAACGCGGCGCGTACGACGAAGCATATTCATTGTTCAAACGCGCGGGTTCGCCTGAGCACGCCGAAAAGGCAATCGCATACTTCTTCCCGGACGGACGGCCACCTGAGGACAAGATTGCGAACACGCTTCAGCCCGCCGCTTCGACAGCAGCTGGTTCCGGGAACATGTTTTCCAATATGACGACCACCGATCCCGCGGCGACTGTGCGACAAACGGCCCGAGCGGTGAGTTCAGAAGTTACTCAAACCGTAGACGAACAAGCCCAGGCCGCACTCGAACATCTGCAGACGGTTCAGGAAGAATTACGACAACAACTTGAAGGCGACAACAGCCCGGCATTGCCTCAAATTCAGACAAATGTTTTCGCTGGAGATGCCCGAGACGCTTTCAACAGTCATCCGGAAATGGACAAGCCGATCGTGCGACCAAGGCCAATGCCGGGATCCGGACTGGCGCAAGCCGCGTCCGCCAAAGCTGCAAACAGAACCAGTGCGATGTCCGCCGCTTTGGAACCAGTTCCACCGGCCCAACCGCGGGTGCAGGTCCAAACGCCGCCACAGACTGAGCTTCAATTCCAATCACAGCCAATCCAAGCGCAGCCAGTCCAATCTGCGGCAGCATCGGCAGCTCCATGGAGAACCGTTTCGCCAGCCCAAACCTACTCGCTACCAGCAGCAACGCCGCCGCCAACCCAATCGCGACCGCCGATTGCGTTGCCAGTAAGAAGTGTGCAGGCAAAGCCGTATCCGATCGCAGATGAGAATGGACTCTGGAACGCCCAACCAGTCGATCGAGCGTCTCTGCAGCTGATGCCATCCGAACGAAAGCCGGTACCGAAGGTGAATCCCGTGCAGGCTCCGACCGGTGAACCACTACAGTACCCGTATGCAAACATTGTCAACGAACCACCGCGACCAAAGATCCAGCAAGCCTCAGCCGAAACGACACAGCCCCCAGCAGCACCAGCATCATCGGGGTCGGCTATTCAAATGTGGCCAGGTCTAAAGCAGTCGCAGGGCCACAGCGCGACGCCGGCCACGTACCCGCAGGGAGAAGCCATTCAGGTACCGAGTCTTCCCCCGGCACCAAAGTACGAACCGCCGTCAGGCATGCCGAAATACGAACCAATCGCTCCACGCAAAGCTCCGGTCCAGGCCGCCTATCCCACGATAAACAGCAGGCCGTCGGCCCGACCCAGTAGCAGCACCAGCAGCGGCGGCGCGTTGCCAACAATCAACCCCGGTAGGTAAACCGGGGAAGCCGAAGTGCGAGAGGCAAGGGGCAGCCCTCTCATTGCGGGCCTGACTGCGGGAGCGTATCGTATGAACTCGGGTCCAGAGAGGTTCATGTCTGCCGCTCCGCTTCGAAAGTGTCCCCATCCATGGAGTCCATCGACATACCGGATATTGGAACGTTCACTCTGGAGGGCGGGTGCTATTCCTGCCCAAGAACGTTTTTTGAGGATGTCGAGATCGACGTCCGGGTTTACCCGCGGGGCAACGACAAGCCAAGTGACGAATGGAAGGCAGCCCGAGCACGTGAGTTCGCTCTGTTTTCCGAGCGGTTCGAATCCGAGATCAAGCGACTGCCGGATATGGTTCGGAAACTCTGCCGTGAGTATGAGATGTACGAAGGCATCGAAATTCCGTGGACCGACGATGAGTTCATGGATGGCTTCAAATGGTACGACATCAAAATGAACGGTGATGGCACAATCGAATGTTGCGGCGAGCCAACACAGTCGCCCGTGAATAACTTCTCAGTGTTGTTCGGCTTCAGTAAAGACATGAAGCTCGAATACGCGCACTTTGATGGGTAGGCAGGCACAGACACGGTGCCGGAACCTGCTCAACGGTGGCACGAGCACGATCGGATCTACTTCGCTCGAACAGTCTTAAGAAGACATGCTCGGGGCTGGGG
>CAZAIB010000023.1:0-58892 GCA_964485095.1 uncultured Planctomycetaceae bacterium
ACCAAAACCTTGAAGAGTCTGTTTACTGGATTGAACGCACCGGGCGTGACAAGGACAGAATCAAACTGTGTTGTTCACCAATTGATGTGGGGCCGATTCTTCGCGAGGAACTGTTTAACACGGTTCCGACCGTGATCATGACCAGTGCGACGCTGGCGGTTCAGAAAGAGAATTTTGGGTTCACCAAAAACCGGTTGGGGCTAACGCAAACGGAAGAAACGCTGCTGGGCAGCCCGTTTGATTACGCTCGACAGGTGAAGTTGTACTTGCCGGGGCCCGGCACGCCGGATCCGTCTCAGGGGAAGGCATACGAAGACTACGTGTGTGAGAGCATTAAGGAACACGCTGCTGCGACGGACGGCCACGCGTTTGTGCTTTTCACGAGTTACTCAATGTTGAAGAACTGCGCCAGCCGTTTGTCGAGTTGGATGGCGGAACGCAATTTGAACCTGCTTAGCCAGGGAGCCGGGTTACCGCGATCGCTGATGCTGGAACGGTTCCGCAGTAACCCTCGCGCGGTGCTGCTGGGGACGGACAGTTTTTGGCAGGGCGTGGATGTGCCTGGTGATGCGTTGCAGACGGTGATTATTTCCAAGCTCCCGTTCAGCGTTCCCGATCATCCGCTTACTGAGGCGCGGGTTGAGAGGATTCGGGAGAATGGTGGGAACCCGTTTATGGACCATCAGGTTCCGGAAGCCATCATTAAGCTGAAGCAGGGTTTTGGTCGGCTGATCAGGACGCGGGATGATACCGGGCGGGTGGTGATTCTTGATCCGCGGGTGAGTACGAAACGGTATGGGCGGTTGTTTATTGAGAGCCTGCCGGAGTGCCAGGTTATTGTTGCGGGGCGGGATTAGATTTCAGATTCTTGATTTGAGATTTGAGGTGTCAGATCTTGGATTTGGGATTTCAGATCTGTCACGGCTCAAAGGGGAGTTCCAGACCGTCGTAGGCTAGTTCTACGTTGTCGGGCAATCGCTGGTTGGTGGCGTGGTATTCGAACTGGTGCGACAAGTGAGTTAAGAACGCGCGTTTGGGTTTTAGTTTGGCGATGACTTTCAATGCCTGCGGCAGACTCATGTGTGTCGGGTGGGGTTCTTCTCGCAGTGTGTCGATAATCAGAACATCAAGATCCTGCAGCTTTTTGTAGCTGGCCGCCGGGATTGAACTGACGTCGGTACAGAATCCGATGTTGCCGATGCGGAAGCCGAGGATTGGAAGTTTGCCGTGCATGAGCCGCAGGGGTATGACTGACATGCCCATGAGTTCAAACGCGTCGTCAGGCCCGATTGCCTGGAACGACAACCGAGGCACGGCAAATCGGTGAGCCTTTGGTTTGTCTGAGAACGCGTAGTTGAAAGATTGCCGCAGCTGCTCTTCGACAATCGGTTCGCATAGCAATGGGATGTCTTGTTCCAGTCGGAAACCGCAGATGCGCAGGTCGTCCAGACCCATGATGTGGTCGGCGTGGCCGTGCGTGAATACGGCCGCGTGGACCAGTTTGCATTTGGCTCGTACAAGTTGCAGCCGCAGTTCCGGCGAGGTGTCGATGACGAAGTTGCCCAGTGGTGCTCGCACCAGCACGCCTGCTCGCCAGCGGCTGTTCTTGGGGTCTTCTGACTGGCAGACTTCGCAATCGCAGCCAATGACCGGGACACCGACGCTGGTGCCGGTTCCCATGAGAGTCAAAGAACACTGCGTATTGGCCGTTTCAGAACCGGTGGAGTCGCTCATTCCAGATCGCAGTACTCAGAAACACCATCAGTCGACACGATCAGAATGCGATCAGTCAGCGGGTGGTCCATTGTTTGAAAGTCGGCGGCTACTTTTCCGCGAACGCGTTCCAGCATATCAGTGTTCTTCAGACTGACTGCCACGAAGAAGTCCCGGTTGGGAATCCCAACGGCGAACTCAGGGCCAAGGATTCGCTGTAGCTTGCGGTGGAACGGTTGATTTAACAACTGCACGCTGTTGTAGGCATCGGCATTGGATGGCATTAGCAGCTTGGGGCCATTGCTACCGTCTACAGATGTCATATCGATGGCATGCTGTTCGAAGTAGCTGCTGAGATTCTTAAGAGCCAGCTCGTGAAGTTCGCCAACGGTGATGCCCCACCGTTCCAACAACGACTCACGGATATACCAGTAGGCGTCCTCTTCATCGACGACATACATGATCCGCAGGCCGGCAATCCACTGATCGCTGACAAAGTCGCTAAGCGATTCCTTCCAAACCTGTTCGGGAGCCAGCATCGGCATCACGCGTTCGCGTACAGAAGCGAGTTCAGCTTCCATATCCTCGCTGTCCCAGTTCAGCAGTCGATCGACTGTGGCCAGGACAGAATCGGCAATGTCACTTAACCCACTGGGGTTCTTCACATAAGCCCGATAGAAGCTCAGTAAGTTGATTCGAGCGTCACCGATTGCCAGTTGCAGCGCGCCGACTCGCCTGGCTGGTTCGTCGAAAATGCGTTTCGCTTTTCGCAGGATGCCTCGAGCGAACTCCTCAGGCAGCGCGATGGGATGTTCGTTAAACCGAATACTGGTGAAGATGCTTCTGGCGATCTCTTTGCGTTCTGGCGTCAAAATGGCTTCGGTGGTTTGTTCAACCGTGCAGACCAGGCAGACGGAACCGAAGCGTACGGTCCATGCTTGCCAGCGGCGTTTTCGGGATGGCCAGAACAAACGCTGCCAAAGGCTGATGCCGGAGTTCACCGTCGAGTAGCCTTCGACCCCAAACGAAGATGCCCGCGGAATTTGCAATCGTGCCAGTTTTCTAAGCCCGAACGTTCGTGGGAAAATGGTGTGTGGGTCCAGGAACTCAGAAGGAGCCACATTTTTTGCGGGGTGCCAGAACGCATGGATGCACAACTGCATGCGTCCATCTGCGGAGTAGATGTGGATCGTCTCACCTTCCTGGTGTGACGAGAAATCGCCTGGAATCTGGCACTCAAACCAATCAGCGGGCCCGCTTATGGCTACTCGCTGCTCCGCCATGTCTTTGGGCTCCTCTTGGCGTGTAAACCGACACCTGATTGTATCACAGCGACACTATAACACGATATGCGTGGCATCGAGCCCTCGCAAGGCGTGAACGTGAAGGACTCTGCGGTTCTGGCACGCACTTTGCTTATCCTCCGGCGATGGCTAAGTAGACATCGGAATCGGCCGGAGGACAGCTAAGGTTGGCCGTGTTGGCAGCCTTGGACGAGCGCCTGTCCTTCCGGCCGTTCTTCTTTTCACGCAAGTCATACACAAGTACGCCTCCAGTGGTAGCCAAGTGTTGTTTTCAGACTAGAATCAAGGCTTGAGAAAACCTTGGGGCCGCTAGGGGTGATTTGATTTCCAGAGTCTACCTTGTTGATGATGAAGAGACCGTCCGCGACGCGGTTAACCGGCTTTTGTCCGCTGAAGGACTAGAGTGCGAGACGTTTAAGTCTTCCGCCGAATTCCTGTCAGCGTGCAAGCCGAACCTTCGCGGGTGCGCGGTGATTGACTTCCGAATGCCCGAGATGGACGGCATGGAGCTTTATCGTGAACTCCGCAAGCGCGAGTTCACTTTGCCAATCCTCTTCCTGACGGCCCACGGCGACGTTCCCTTGGCGGTATCAGCAATGCGCGAAGGCGCAGCTGACTTTATCGAGAAGCCGTTTAAGAGCCCGGACTTTCTGGCTCGCATCCATGCTGCTTTGCAACGTGATAAACAGCAGGGTTCGCTTTACTCACGGCTTGAGCGACTCACGCCGCGTGAGACGGAAGTGGCGAATTTGATGGCCGAGGGACTTACGACTAAGGCGATCGCCAGTCAGTTGGGGTCCAGTGCTCATACGGTTCGGAACCAGCGAACCAGTATCTTTCGGAAGATGGACGTCCAATCTGTAGTCGAGCTGGTTCGCATCATGAACAACCCGGACGCTTCGGCTCCCAGTCCTGACGAACAAAAAGAAGAACCGCAACCCGAGTAAATGGCGAGTCTGTGGAGTTTGCCTTGATTGAGAAGGCTTAGTGGCCAGCAAGCAACGCATGCGGCTGACTGACTGACTGACTACTTGTCGCCGACCGTTTTTCTGTCGAACTTCTGCCATTCCGCAAACGCCGCCTCGCGTTGTTCTTCTGAGTCGAACCCAAGGGCATCCAGTGGGAACTGGAACCAGACGTGCGTTCGAACGCGCTTCGGATCGAACCCGTGGGCGGCAGGGTTCTCGCCGTGCAGATGCCACAACATTGCCAGTGCGACATCGCAAACGCGGTACTCGTACTTGACCCGTGGTCGCCGAAGAGACCCGGCAGGCGGAGTTTTCTTGGGTCGAACGGCGACAACCTTCGGCTTCGAGAGTGGAGTCTTGTTGTTCAACTGAGACACCAGTAGTGGGATTTGCTTCTCACCGCCAAGCTTCCCAACGATATGCAGTGCATACTGCATTCGCGGGCCGCGAGCTTTGCTGCGAACGACGGATTCAGCCAGTGGCAAGCCTTCGGGAAGCGAATACTTGAGGCTGAGAATAAGCTTCTGATACTGGCTGCCAGTCTGTGTGACCCAGGCCCCCGCCAACTTTCGCAGCAATGGGTTACCGGTTCTCGGTGAAAGAGCTTTCCGAGTCGCTCCCATTTCGAAGATTGACTCAGCCGATTTGCGAGCCTGTCTGGTGAGCTGTGTTGAGGCATCGGACGTAACAAAGGCAAGAGCCATGATACTAGCCTGCAACTCAGCTTCTGGCGGCGACTGTTTGACGAAGTTCGTCAATCGTGATGCACAGTCTCGTAGCTCATCGGCGAACTCACTTCCGCCCAGTACTTGTGTCTGAAACAAACGCGGTTCTGAAGAGAGCCAGCTTCGCATGAGTTTGATAGCGGCTTCATCTGAATCAACTAATCCACGCAGCCGATTCCAGAAAACGACGTTGCGAGCGTTCGCCACCGTTGGGTCTTTGAGGAATGCCTTTCGTGACGCGGTTCCCAGGATGTGTTCCAGGATGCCTGCGACCCGGAGTTTCACTTCCGGCTTGCCGTTCGCCTGAGCGTTTCTAAGAGCCGGAATGGCCGGCCGTCCGAGTGCCTTGAGCGACCTGGTTGCCGACTGCCGAACGCTGAACTTTCGATCCCCCAGTTGCTGGATCAGCCGGGCTATATCTTCCTCGCGGGAAACCTCGTCAGAGGTCCCTTGCTGGATGCCTCCAAAGGCGAGCAAGATGAGTAGGGCTGGGATTTGCATTTTTTTGTTCGATTGCGTGTCGCAAAAGAGACGCTACTCACAGCCGTTCCTATCATGGAATCGGCTTGGATGGCCTTAAACCTGTCCAACTGTCCCAATTACGCGGGATTCGGGTACCCAATTGGCTGCTGCCGACCGGTTGCCCGTGGGGTTGATCTTGTGGCAGGTCATAGGCTCTGGCAGACTTGCATTACGCCCTGTTTCGTCTTCGAACACGTCAAAACGGCTCCGAAATGCTTAGATCTTCGTCATTGCTTGCTATCTTCGGCCTCTTGGTTCTCGCTCAGCCTGGGTTTGGGCAAGGACTGTTGTTCAGTTTGCCGCCTGATGGTAGCTGGATTCGCTATGAGGGAACCGTCAAGCAGGTTGACCAGCGTCCGGATCCTGAAACCGGGCAACTGAAGACCGCTGCCGAACTGAATTGGATTCGCCACGTGCAGATCCAATCTGTCGGTCAGGAGATGGCCGAATTCCGCGGAACCAACCAACCATGTCGATGGGTTGAGATCATGGTTCGCACCGGCGTGCAAAGTGAAGAGGGCCTCGACGATGGGCTCATCGGCAGACGCGTCTACAAAGTCCTGGTGCCTGAGTCGTTAATCGACGGCAAGGGACGCGACCCCAAAGGCGTGCCGGTCGATATGCTTCCCATCATCAAGGGCTTCAAGCAGCATGGTCAAACGGAACCAAAACCAATCCGCGCGAAGGCGATTCGAGTTTATCCAACCGTTTCTTTGCTGGCTCACTACGCCGACCCCAAAGTCGAACTCGGCAGCGGAAACCCCGGCGCGCCGATGAAGGCTGTTACCGGTCGGCAGTTTAGCGGAACCTCAACCATCGAACGCCGCTCGAGTCGTATTAAGAACAACGCGAAATGGTGGGTCAGCCAGGAAGTTCCATTCGGACTTGTCAGCTGGCAGGTGACGCAGACTCGCGAATCGAAAAACATCACCGATCCGCGTTCCAGTTTCGCTCAGATCAGTTTGATCGAAATCAACATGGCTGCTGCCGCAGAAGGCAACGACGCTGAAGCGCTGATTGCAGAGAAGTAAACAAACCGCGACCGCTGAGTTCCTCAGCGGTACTGCTGAACGGGGACGCTGCCCATCAGCGGAACTTGCGGCACACCGTAGCCATACTGCACTGCCGGCGCTGACATTAGATCCGGAAAGAACACGCTCGGCGCGATGCTTCGGGCGATTTGGCCTTTGGTGTAGTAGAATGGCCAGACGTGCCCCTTCCCGATAAGCGATGTCACATCCAGGTGGTAGATCTTCCGCCGATTGTGACCTAGAGCCCGCTCGTCAGATTTCCAAAGCCCCTTTTGTCCCAGCGCGGCCGCGCCGAAGGGTCGCTGTAGCGGATACAGAAGCAACGCGAAGTCTTTTGCGTTCTCAATACTGACAATGCTCTCAGCGCGGGTTACGGTTCGGCAGTAGCGTTCGCCCGGGTTTAACCAGTGGTGATCAATCGCAGCGGCCGCCAGCACGAGCCGCAGTCGATGATGACGATCAGGCTGGGCAAGCGACCTACCTTGCACCTCGCCGCCACCCATCAAGTGTGTCGCAGCGCAAACCAACCGGGCACCGTGGCTATGGCCCATGAGGCACACGGGACTGTCGGCCGGGAGGCGTTGGACCAGCTTCGCCATAACGAAACCGTTGCGGGCGGCCTGGCGGCCGAGTTTAAGAAATTGCACGGCCGCATGTGGGCCAATGCATCGTTGGCTGGGCCAGTCGAAGAAAATGACATGCAAAGGCATGTTCGGAGCCGCACTGCGGAGCCAGCGGTAGGTTCCCATGGAATCCAACCGGCTGCCTGATTCGTCAACCAGACTACCATGGGCCATGAGACAAATTGGACCGCCCTGTTGAACGGCCGCCATCATTTCACCCTCAGTGGATGGCCGCCAGCGACCGTCCGGTCCGCAAGCGCTGACGTTGAGTTTGCAATCGCAAATACCTTCAGCAAACGTTTGCCCGCAGTGACGCGTTCCCACACGCCAGTAGTGAGGCTGCTGCTGTGGTACCGACGGCATCCCGCCGTAGTAGCCGTACGGATGGAACGCCTGGGTCTGAGGGATTCCCGGAGCTGGCAGTGATGGCATTCCCTGCGGCGCTGTGAACGCACCTTGAGGAGCTATGCCGGGGTATCCCTGCGTCACAGGTGGCATCGCGGGCGGCTGCAGAGTCGTCGCCTGACCGGGCGCGGTTGAGTTTTCCAGCGGGACAGCAGCCGGCGGATCAAACGTCGGCGGGGCGGATGACTCCGGAATCGCCGGTGGAATCGGAGGCAGCGGCTGTTGTGCGGAGGCGACCTGAACGAGGATGGCTAGGCACCCGATTAGCGTTAGTCCCGTTCTTCGCATAGCCCTGCTCAAATCTGAGGCTGTGTAACTTCCATCAGTTTCGTGGTTCGTACAGCCTCCGATGCAGCACATTGGTCAACATCGACCAATCTCCAAAGTGGCCTTAGCCAGCCAGCCAAATAAATCTCGCGCGCTCAGTATTAGTGTGTCGATTCCTGCTGAAACTGACGGGACCGGCAAAAAAGGCTCAAGCTCGGCGCCTGCGGTGTGAGATTTAGGACGCAACACGCCGCGCGGGCCGCACTTCAAACACTCGGCGAATCTCTACGAATGCGCGACGGATCGCTTGTACTGCCTGAACAGGAATGCCATCAGCATCGCCGCCAGCACAAGCACTGTGACAGTGAACGCGTGACTGTCGGGAAACAGGGCCAGGCACAGCACTGCCAGAACCCCGGTAGCAAACACGCCCCAGGCCAGCATGCCGACTCGGCTGGCCAGCAACTGTTCGGCAATCAACAAGGCAACGACCAGTGCAAACAAAACGAACGCGCCTTCGTTATTCGCGCTCGTTTGCGCGGCGTCGGAGACGACTGCAAACCGAGAGGCTTTCGCATAGCCAAAGTCGGTGTCCGGCAGCAGGCGCTGGCGGATCTGTGATACGGCCAAGGTTCGCAGGTCGGCTTCTGCCGGATCGAAATTGCAGGCGACCAACTGTTCTCTTCCCGACATGAGTACAGACATGAAACCAGGTTGAACTATTGTGTCAGCCTGGATTTCGTCGCCTGTCGTGTTCTCAACAACTCGCAACGGTTGTTCCGCACCATCGTCGAAGGCGGCGGATGGAACCTGACCAGCGGTCGCAACAACGGGACGCGTCCACGGTTCACCAACGACTGCGCGGCGGTTCTCGTCGCGACCGCTGACAAGGAACTCGGTCACTTCATTCATCAGTGAAACATAGGTGCCACTTGTTGTGTTCCAGGTGCTCCAGCGCGAGTCATCACCGGCGACCGTCACCAGACAGCACGCGCCCGCGCCGACAGCCGATTCAATGAGAACTGGATCGCCGTTGCTGAACTTCAGCACCGGCTGATTCGTGGACGATTCGCTCACGACAGCTTTCAAGTACTGAAAGGTGAGAACCTGTTCCAACCCGTGTCCCGGGTTCCCGCGGTACACCGTCATGATGGGATGCGAGAGGTTTTCTGAATCGAACTCGAACGCGTCCAGCGGTTCATCCGCACTACCAATCATGGAAACAAGTTGCACACCGGGAAGTAACCCGGACGCTCCAAACAGCTGCGAGTTGTAGTTTGGCAGGTCGGCCAGATCGCCAGGGCAAACGACAACCACGCCTCCTGACTGAGCGTAGTTTCTTAGCCGAATCGCTTCGTCGGTCGTGAACTGCCTGACGTTGCACAGAAAGACCGCGGCGTAGTTCGCCGGGTCAACGGTTCCCAATTCAACCTCTGAGATGACTCGAACATCGTACGGCGTCTTCCAACCAGAATCGGTTCCCGGCGCAAGACTAAGTTTCAGGAAATCTGTGGCGTTGCCCATGTGCCGTGAAGATGGCTTGCCGTTCACGAGCAGGATTGGGATGTCATCGTAAACATTCAAAATATGATGAACGCGATTGTCATCCGGCAACCGGTCGGCGTCGATTTCAATAGTCACCCGGTGCCGACCAGCCGACACCGCGCGGTATTGGAATGGGAAGGTGAGCCGAGTGAACCCGTTAACTGAAACGCGTTGTGTTGAGACAACCAGATCGTCGACCAGCAATCGAATGTCACGGTCGACCGCTGTCTCCTTGTCACTATTCTGCAGGACGACTCGAATCGTTGCCTGTTGGTTTGCGGTCACAAACTTCTGATCGACCTTCACACCGCTGACGCTTAGGTTCGGGGCCAGCGATTCTGAAACGTCAACAAACGACAGCTTTGCTCGGGTCCCAATCTCGCTAAGGTCGCTGGCTGTGGCGTCAGTCCCTTCGGTTCCCCACTGCTTTGTTTGAAAATCCGAGATGACATAAACAGTCGTCTGCACGCTGGCATTGGCCGCTTTGAGAAGACGGCGTGTTGCGGACCAGGCAGGTTGAACCGGTCCACCGAAGCCGCTGCACTTCAGGCCGTTTAATGCCGTGAGCACATCCAGCGGTTCCGCTGTTGGTTGCCCAAGAATTACCTCGGGGGTCTCACCCGCGATTGTCAGCAACTGAAATGTGTCGCCCTCGTTGCTGGCTTCGACGATTTCTTTGGCGACGTTGATCGCCGTACTGAAGCGTGTTCCTTCATCCTGACGACACCGCATGCTTAACGAAGCGTCAATCACAAACACGCTGTGGCGTTGCCCAACGGAATCGATGGAAGCCAGGTTACTGTTGATCAATGGCCTGGCGAACGCAAACACCAACGCGATGAGAGCCAGCGTTCGCAGCAGCAACAGAAGAAGCTGCTGCAGTCTGTTTTTCTGAGCGTTGCGTTTAACGGCTCCACTGAGGAACAAGACCGCCGCCCATTTCACTTCCTGATATCGTCGCCGATAAAACAAGTGAATCATCAGCGGGATAGCAGCCAGCAGCAGTCCCAGCAGCATCCATGGACTCAGCAGCGAAAGAGCAAGCGTCGAAGGATACCGCGACATCACCGTCGTGCTCCGGCCAACAACCGCCGTGCGCGGAGGCAGCGGGCGATTGCGGTATCGACCGATTCTTCCGTGCGGACGAGGGTGTGATCGATACCCTGTCGCTGGCACGAGAACCGCAGCTGTTTTTGGAACGCGGCAAATTCTTCGCGGTAGGCTTTGGCCAGCGAACGCGGATCGACCGAATGATCGGCCAGTGATTCCATGCCGCGGAACAGCGTTGGGCCGTCGAACGGAAAATCCTGCTCAGCCGGATCCACTATCTGGACAAGACTCACATCGTGGCCCGCGTGTCGCAGGTTCTTCAGACCGCCCAGCAGCGTATCGTGTTCCTCAAACAGATCGCTCAAGACCACCACCACACCACGCCGCGGCAGACGCCGCGTGAGCGAATGCAGGCTGGAACCAATCGCAGACACCTCGCTGGTTCGCGCCGTGTCGATGCTTTCGATCATTCGATGAATGTGGGCCGGTGCGTTGGAGGTCGGAACCATGTCGCATACTTCGCGGTCGAACAAACACAGCCCCGCACTATCGCGCTGCCGCAGAACAAGCCAACCCAGGGCGACCGCCAGCATCTGGCTGTATTCAAATTTCGACAGCGCCGATGGTTCTGATTGAAACTGCATGGATTCGCTGGAATCCACAACGATGTAACAATCGAAGTTAGTTTCCTGTTCGTAAGTGCGAACGTAGTAGCGGTCGGTTCTGCCGAACACGCGCCAGTCGATATGGCGGAAGTCGTCACCAGGTGAGTACTCACGGTGTTCAGCGAATTCGACACTGAAACCCTGAAACGGGCTCTTGTGCAAACCGGCCACCAGGCCTTCCATGATCCGACGGGCTCGAAGTTCGAGACCACCCAGTTCACTTAGCACTCTTGGATCGAAGTAGTTTCGGGAATCGCCCGCCTTCGGTCTCATTTTGTGCTCCGGATTGAATGAACTCGGCCAACTTCGCCACGATGGTATCCGTTGTGACTCCATCCGCTTCGGCGTTGAAGTTAAGAATCAGCCGGTGCCGCAACACGGGCGCCGCAACCGCCAGCACATCATCGACACCAGCAAACTCACGACCGTGCAGGATCGCTCGAGCCCGCGCGGCGAGAACCAAAAACTGGCTCGCCCTAGGCCCCGCGCCCCAATCGACATACTGCTGAATGAAGTCGGGTCCGTCTTCACGCTGGCGCGAAAGCCGCGCGAACTGCATCGCGAATCGGATCACATGGTCTGCGACGGGAACTCGCCGCGTGAGTGCCTGGAAATCAGCCAGCCGCGATTCGGTGATGGCGGCTGTCGCGTGTTGTGTGTTCTCACCGGTTGTCCGACGAACGATTTCGAACTCCGCTTCTTCGTCCGGGTAATCAACCAGAATCTGAAACTGGAACCGGTCCAACTGCGCTTCGGGCAGCGGGTAGGTTCCTTCCTGTTCGATCGGGTTTTGCGTTGCGAGCACGAAGAACGGCTGGGGCAGTTCATGACGCTTCCCGCTGACCGTGACCTGGCGTTCCTGCATCGCTTCCAGGAGCGCGGCCTGAGTCTTGGGCGGTGTGCGGTTAATTTCGTCTGCCAAGACCACGTTGGCGAAAATTGGACCGTTGACGAATCGGAACTCGCGTTCGCCGCTGGATTTGTTTTCCTGAATGACATCGGTGCCGGTGATGTCAGATGGCATGAGGTCGGGCGTGAACTGGATTCTGTTGAAGCTTAGCCCCAACGTGTCCGCCAGCGTTCTCACGATAAGCGTCTTGGCAAGACCTGGAACACCGACCAGCAGACTGTGGCCGCCGGAAAGAACCGCGATGACCAGTTGTTCCAGCACGTCGTCCTGACCAACAATGACTCGCGCGAGTTCTTCGCGGACGCGAGCGTAAGTTGCCTTCAGTTCGCTGGCGAGCGCCAGATCTCCCTCGGATGTCGTCACGCTGTCGGGCTCCGCCTGTTGCAGGTTCAGTTCTTATGTTCGTTCGCCAGGCGACGACTGTCAAACCGCGCGAACGTTCCGTTCGATCGGTATCCGGTCGGGATGTGGGGTGGGGTTGGAGGTTGCATACCCGGATGGGAAATTTAAGGGCCTGCGATTCGTGGGTGCGTACTCGGCTGTGGACGTGGATCAGCGGGTTAGTCAAGATACGATTCTGACTTTGACTTTGTTTGAACGACATCGCCCGGCAGACCGCCGGGACTATAGTAAGCCACTTTTCCCGCCAGATTCACCGCCACGGATTTTTTCGCCCGGATGGAACCCAAACACATCATCATCGGCACGTCGGGGCACATCGACCACGGCAAGACCAGTCTTGTTCGACGTCTCACGAACACCAACACCGACCGGTTGCCCGAAGAAAAAGCGCGCGGCATTTCTATCGATCTGGGGTTCGCCAGTTGGAGCGACGGGGGCTTTCAGTTTGGTGTGATCGATGTGCCCGGCCACGAGAAATTTGTTCGGAACATGGTGGCCGGCGCGACGGGAATGAACCTGGGCATGTTGGTTGTTGCGGCCGACGACAGTGTCATGCCACAAACGCGCGAGCACTTGGAGATCATGGATTTGCTGGGCCTTGAGACAGGTTTGATTGCCGTCACGAAAATTGACCTGGTCGATCCGGACTTCGTTGAGTTTGTAACTGAAGACGTTCGCGAGTTGGTCAAAGGAACGTTTTTGGAAGGCTGCCCGATTATTCCAGTTTCGTCTGAGACGGGTGATGGGTTTGAAACACTGCGCAGCACGTTGTTGGAGATGGCCGGCCAGGTCTCGGCGATTGCCGACCAACCTGTGTTCCGCATGCCGATTGACCGCGTATTTTCAGTCACCGGCCACGGCAGTATTGTGACGGGTTCGGTTTTAAGCGGAGCTGTCGCGGCCGGCGAGACCATTGAACTTTTACCCGAACAGCGCGAGGTGCGTGTGCGGTCGGTTCAGAACCATGGTTCCAGCGCCGACGACAGCGGCGCGCGGCAGCGGACGGCGATTAACCTTGCCGGCGTGAAGACGGAAGAACTGAATCGCGGTCAGGAACTTTGCACGCCAGGATCGCTGGTTCCATCGAATCGACTGATCGTCGATGTGAAATGTCTAAGCAGTTCGCCGATCGATTTGAAAGATCGGATCGAACTTAGCCTGCACCTGGGCACCACTGAAGTGCCCGTGCGTTTGCTGTGCGGCAAGGAACCGGTTTCGGTGGGAACGCGGCGGTTTGTGGAATTACGTTCGAAGGAACCCATCATCGCCACGTGGGGTCAGCGTTTCATTTTGCGCCGCGTGTCGCCTGCGGTGACAGTCGGCGGCGGTACGGTTATCGATCCGGGTGTCGCTCCACTAAAACGGCTGCGTTCAATTACGGAACACGTCGCGGGCGTCACATCAGATTCGGAAGCCGAACGCCTGGCCGGATTTCTGCGGCACGTTGATGCGGTTCCCAAAGACCCCTACGTCGCCATGCGCCGCGCGGGTGTGGCTTCGGACCGGTATCAGGAGTTGGTTGATTCACTTAAAGAATCGGGCGTCTTACAAAACGTCGGCCGCGGCGACTCGCAGGTTCTCATGCATGGTGACCGTCGGACGGCGGTTGCGAAGGCGGTTCTGCGAACGATTGGTGAGACAATCGAAAAGCAGCAGCCCAGACGTTCGTTGCCGGAACAAACGCTGGTCACGGCGTGTCGCGGCATCGCAGAGACTGTCGTCGTGCAAACCATCATCCAAGACCTGATTGGTTCGAAGTCGTTGGTTCGCGTCGGAAGCAATCTTGGCCTTGCCGATGGACAGGTAAAGCTAACAAAGAAACAAAGCGCGGCGCGGAACCAGATGTTGGAAGCAATTCAGGCGGCAGGGCTGGCTCCACCGACGAAGAAAGAACTTTCCGCGTTGACCGGACAAAAGCCGGACGATGTGGCCACGCTGTTGAATCTGTGCGAAGAAGACCAGCTTGTCGTTCGCGTGTCTGACGATTTTGTGTTTACGCCCGACGCGATGGAACTGGCCAGGCAAAAGTGTGCTGAGGCGATGACCGACAAGGGCCTGACGCTGGCTCAAATCCGAGACGCGTGGGAAGTGACCCGTAAGTTTGCTGTGCCGATGTGCGAGTGGTTCGATTCCCACGAACTCACCAAGCGCCAGGACGACGTCCGTGTGGCCGGAGCGAAACTAAACGAACCGCTCTTCGCGCCAGCTGCTCCAGAGGAGACGGCCGAATGAGCGCCCCGCGTGGGGCGACGGCGATTGCCTGGAGCATGGCAGTAGTCGCGATGGTCGTGCTGGGTCTGGTCTGGTTCGGTTTGGGCAAGCCTGAGGGTCCCGATCCGGTTATCGAACCGAACCTATCCGGAGGCGGCGAGGAATATTTGCGAAGCGCAGAAGAGCTGTTCGCTGCAGGCAGCTTTGCAGCGGCACGGAAGGTCGCTCGAACAGCTTCCGACATTGAGCCTGGACTGTTAGAGGGGCACTTGCTGGCGGGCGATGCGTCTGTCGAGCTGGGAGAGCTTGACGAGGCGGTTGAGTACTTCCAAAAAGTTCCACGGGACGATTCGTTGGCGTCTGTGAAGGCGACCTTCGGGATCGGCCGGGCTCATTTTAAGTTCGGTAGTTTCACTCAGGCCGAAGCCAGCTTGCGTGACGTATTGAAACGTCGGCCCACGCACGTTGGAGCCAACGATTTGCTGGCCGAAATTCTGGATGTCCAGGGGCGACGCTGGGAATCGCTGCCGTACGCAATCGAACTCACTCGGCAGGGCGAGGCGTCATTGGAAGCCATGCTGTTGTTGGCAGACGAAGAATTCCTCATCCGCCCCAACCCCCGCGCGGCTGAGGCGATAAAGCGAGATCCATCGGCCGAGCTCAAACTAGGGTTGGCTCGATCGGCTCTCGATGATGGCCAACGCGAACGCGGACTTGGGCTGTTGAAGGAAGTGGTTAATGAAAATCCGGTCCTGATTGAGGCTCAGACTCTGTGGGGCGAGCACCTGTTGGACGACAACCCGAATGCATTCGCTGCCTGGCATAACGAATTGGGCCAGACAGCCGACAGCCACCCACGCATGTGGTTCCTGCGCGGTTCGTGGTCCATGCGAAATGATCAGCCAAAGGCCGCCGCGCGGTGTTTCTGGGAGATACTGAAACGGAACCCGAACCATCGGCCAGCGCACTTCCAGCTTGCGGCGGCTTTGACAGCATTGAAGCGAACCGACGACGCGAAACCGTTTCGCGATCGCGGCCTGCAACTATCGAAACTGAAACAGATTTTGGATCCCGTGATTGGCGCTGGCAATGATCCGTTGGCGGAAGAACTGACCGACGTCGTTGTTGTTCTGGAAGCACTCGGCCGCGACCTGGAAGCACAACAATGGGAACACGCCGCGCGAGATATTTCGGCGAAGTTCAAGCCGTTTGCAGTCGAACATTCAGAGCATGTGACTGGCTCGGCGATGATTGATCTTTGGGTGAACCCGGACGCAAACCCCGCACGCGATATTGATTTGTCTGACTATCCGGTGCCAGTTATTCGTCCGCCTGACACCGCAGCGGCGGTCGAAAGTGAATCGAAGTTTGTGGCGAAGTTTGCGAACCAGGCCAGGGATGCCGGATTGGAGTTCACATACGTTGGGGCTCCGGACGAAGCCACGGAGGGTAAACGTGTCATTGAATTTACCGGCGGCGGTGCCGCGGCGCTGGATTACGATTTGGATAATTGGCCGGACCTGTTCTTTACGCAGGGGGGATTGTTCCCCGCAGCCGAAGACGCAACACAACCGACTGACAAGTTATTTCGCAACAGCGGCAACGGATTCATCGATGTCACAGGCGACGCTGGTGTTGGCGGCACCGACTTTGGCCAGGGCATGTCGGTCGGTGACTTCAACGCGGACGGGTTCCCTGATTTGTTTGTCGGGAACCTGGGCGTAAATCGGTTCTATTTGAACAACGGTGACGGCACGTTCGCTGACGCAACAACCGCGCCGCTATCCGATCGCATCGACTGGACAACCAGCGCGACGCTGGCGGACTTCAATGGTGATGGACTGCCCGATTTGTACGTTGCCAACTACCTGGCCGGAGACGATATCGCTCGAAAGATCTGCCGAATCAACGAACAGGATCGACCGCGTATTTGTACTCCGGATCAGTTCGACGCGGCTCAGGATCGGATCTACCTGAACCTTGGCGATGGTAGGTTTGAAGATCGAACAGACACCTCCGGCATTCGAATTCCGCAGGGCAAAGGGCTGGGCCTGTTGGCGGCGAACTTCATGCAGGCAGGCAAATTGCAGCTGTTTGTCGCCAACGATGGCGTCGCAAACTTTTTCTTCAGCGTTCAGGACGCGGACTTCGTATTCACAGAACAGGCGGCCACATTGGGCGTTTCGATGAGCGGCGACGGGCTGGCTCAGGCATGCATGGGCATCGCTTCGGCGGACGTCAATCAGGACGGGTACCTGGACTTTTTCGTGACAAACTTCGATCGGGAATCAAACACGCTGTACCTTGGCGGCGACGGTCTGTTTGAAGATGCAGCCAGGCAGTCGCGTCTTCGAGAACCAAGTCTGCGGATGCTGGGCTTTGGTACGCAGACTGTCGATGGCGATCTGGATGGCGATGCCGATCTGGTTGTTGTGAACGGACACGTCGATGACTTTTCACATTTTGGAACAGCCTATCGCATGCGGCCTCAGTATTTTCGAAACAACGGCCGCGGTGTGTTCAGCGAATTGGCGGCAGCGGAAATCGGTTCGCCCTTTGCGACGGAAGAACTTGGTCGCGGGATGTGTCGAATTGACTGGAACCGGGACGGTCGAGCCGACCTGGCGGTTTCGAATCTGGACACGCCGGCTTCGTTGTTGACAAATGTTTCACCCCACACGGGGCATTTTCTGAAGGTAAAGCTAGTAGGGACCGTTACGAACCGCGACGCCGTTGGTACGATTGTTCGCGTTGTCGATGGCGATTGGCAGCAGACACAGCAGCGGGTCGCGGGTGACGGGTATCAGTGTTCCAACGAACGCGTGCTAACCTTTGGTCTGGGCGAACGGACCAGCGTGCCGGTTTTGGAAGTCCGGTGGCTTGATGGTTCTTCAGAATCGTTTAGTAACATCAAGGCGGATCGAGAGTTGGTGATTGTTCAGGGGCGCGGTGGATACGTGGTGAACGTAGACTAGAGCCCAGAGATCCGGGTCGTCACACACGATTCCTGGCGGACCTGATCAGCAAGAATGCAAAAAGCAGACCACGAACAGAGAGTATGAGATGAGCGGTAGTCGTGTTCCGGCAATGTTGGGTTGGCTGTTGTTTTTCGGTGGCATTGCGGCCGCCGGGTACTTCATGTTCGGTCGTGGCGATGGTGCCGGTGCGGATGAAACCTCCGAGGAGAACTTCGGCGAACTGGTTGAAGACGCCGAACGGTATCTGAAGCAGCAGCGTTACAACGCGATGCTTGAAGCGGCGACCGAAGCGCTGGAAATTAAAGACGACGATCCACGGGCATTGATCCTGGCGGGCCGCGCGTCGGCCATGGTTCAGGACTTCAGTGGTTCCATTGGTTACTACAGCCGCGTTCCCACCGATGATTCACGGGATTCGATTGAAGCTCGCTACGAAAAGGCACGGATCGAATACGAGTACCGAACCTACAGCAATGCTGAAAAGGACCTGAGGAGTGTTCTGGAACGCGATCCGGATCACGTTGAAGCGAACCGGCTGATGGGCGAGATCATGGACCTGTCGGGACGACGGTGGGAAGCAATTCCCTACGCGTTGGAGGTAGCTCGCCAAACTCAGGCCCGTCTGGATTCTTTGCTGCGGTTGGCTGATCAGGAACAAATGGAAGGGCGGCTTACCAAGATTCTTAAGGCGAACGAACGCGACAAAAGTGACCCGGCTCCGCGCCTGGGCCTGTGTCGAACAGCACTGTGGGAAGGCCAACCCGATGCGTCGCGCTTGCTGGCCGAATCGGTTATCAAGGATCGACCTGACCTGGTAGAAGCGCACGTTCGTCTGGGCGGACTGTTGCTGGACAGCTCACCGGACGAGTTTCTGCAGTGGCATGAAGCGTTGCCGCAGGGCGTTGATTTTCATCCAGACCTGTGGGTGTTTCGCGGCCGTTGGGCTCGCATGCAGAACCAAACAGAAGCAGCCGCGCGATGTTTTTGGGAAGCTGTTAAGCGGAACCCAAACGAAGGTCCCGGCGCGAAGGCATTGGGGCAGCTGTTGATTCAGTTGGGTCGCGAAGAAGACGCTCAGCCATTCCTGGACCGAGCCGCATTGCTGGCCGAACTTCGATCGTTGATTGGCATGGCGACAAAGGCTCGCCAACAAGCGCCGTTGGAGATCATCAAACAGATTCCTGAGCAACTGACCAAGCTGGGCCGATTGCGAGAAGCCGCTGGCTGGAACGCTTTACTCAGCGGAAAACGTGCGACTCGGGATGGAGCTCGCCAGGCGAAAACGCCTGAGGATGTTCTGGCTTTGTGGGTTCCGGAAGAATCTCAGCCAGCTCTGGCAATTGACTTGTCCGACCTGCCATTGCCCGACTTTAGCAAAGCGGCCGCCAGTAAAGGCGGGCTGGATTCGACATCACTTAAGTTCAAAGCCAGGTATGAAGATCTCGCTTCTGACGTCGGACTGGACTTCACCTTTGTCGGCGCGCCGGATGAGGCGACTGAGGGGAAACGAATTATCGAATTGACCGGCGGCGGTGTCGCGGCGATTGATTTCGATATGGATTCGTGGCCGGATATGTTCCTGACACAAGGCGGTCTGTACCCCGCTGTGCCGGACAAAGGTCACAAGGACAAGCTGTATCGAAACATGGGAGAGCGCTTCGAAGACGTCACGGCACTGGTCGGAATCGATGGCCCCGAATTCGGGCAGGGCATGAGTGTCGCCGACTTTAACGCGGATGGGTTCCCCGATCTGTATGTCGGCAACAACGACAAGAACAAGCTGTACGTCAACAACGGTGACGGCACGATGACCGACGTGTCAGAGTCGCTTAACGATACACACGCTGACTGGACCACCAGCGTCGTCATGGCCGATGCGAACGGCGACTCGCTACCGGACATTTATGTTGCCAACTACGTGAAGGGCAAGATTTACGAACTGATCTGCGAGATTGATGGAACTCCGCGAATCTGTGGACCGGAAGCATTCGAAGGTGTGCAGGATCGGTTCTTCCTCAACATGGGTGACGGAACGTTCGCGGACAAGACAGAAGACAGCGGCATTGTTCGGAACACTGTTAAGGAACAAGGCAAAGGGCTGGGAATCTTGGTCGCCGACTTTGAAGAAACAGGCGCGCTGCAGTTCTTCGTCGCCAACGACGGCGTTCCCAACTTCCTGTTCTCCAAGCCACAGTCAGACGAACCGTTTCAGGATTTGTCTATCAGGTCGGGGGTCGCAACAAGTGGCGACGGGGTGGCTCAAGGGTGCATGGGCATCGCCGCAGCGGACGCCAATGGTGACGACTTGCTGGACTTCTTCGTGACCAACTTTGACGGCGAGTTCAACACGCTGTATCTCAATCAAGCGGGCTTGTTTGAAGATCGCACTCGGCAGGCCAAGCTGCACGATGCGAGCTACCGGTTTGTCGGATTCGGAACGCAGTTCGTCGACGGCGAACTGGACGGTTCTCCCGACTTGCTGGTCACCAACGGTCACGTTGCCGACTTCGTGAGTGGCGCACAGCCAACTCCGGGGGCTCCTCAACCACAAGAGAAGCAGCGTCGGGCGGCGGTCGTTACGTACCGGATGCCGTGTCAGTATTTTCGCAACGACAGCCGGGGAACCTTCAACGAATTGTTCTCTGAAAATGTCGGTGAGTTCTTCGACAAGGATTTCCTTGGCCGCGGGATGGCTAAAATGGACTGGAACAAAGATGGACGCGAAGACGTGGGCATCTCGTACCTGGACACGGCTGTTTCACTGCTGACGAATACGTCCGAAGAAACTGGCCACTACATTGCGATCAGGTTGGTCGGAACCAAGACCAACCGCGATGCAATCGGAACCACTGTCCGTCTCCACGACGGAGACTGGCGCCGCATGCAACAACTGACTGGCGGCGACGGCTACCAATGTTCAAACGAAAAGCGTCTCGTCTTTGGCCTGGGCGATCGCACGACAATTCCGAAGCTCGAAATCAAATGGCTGGACGGTTCGAAACAGACATTTGAAAACGTGTCTGCCGATCAGGAAGTGGTTATCGTTCAGGGCGAAGCTGAAGTGCGAGCAATGACAAAGTAGCTGGATTAGCGCGGCGGTGGGGCTTGAGCGCCGCATCGTCCGGTGCAGGCTCGAAGGAGCGTCGGTGGATCCCAACAATCCTTACGCAGCACTTGAGTTGGATACCGATTCGACGACGCAGTATTCGGCCGCATTTGTGGGTCGGACGGGAATCGTCTCGCTGCTTGTCCTGCTGTATTGCGGGGGCATGCACTGCGCTTTGCTGGTTGGCACGGCGATGGGTATGGACTTTCTCTCGCGTCTCATGACACCAGCGTTGGGTGTGGTTCATGCAACTGTGTGCATTGGTGGCGCGGTTGTTGCGATGCTTTTCATTCGGCATGCATTCCAGAACAAGTCGCTCAGCAAACGCGGACGATTCCTGTGGCTGCTGGCACTCGGGTGCGGCTATGGCCTCTTCTTCTACTGGGCCAAACACATTCGGCCCGGATCCCGAGCGTGATTGGGCCCAAAGAACGCCGCGAAACAGCACAATTATCACTCTATGCCGGACATTTCGCGTCAAGTACCATTCGTGGCTCTCAAAACTAACGGCGCGAGCATGGAGGCTCGGAGCAAATGGCAACGGCAGCAGCACGTCGATCACCAGGCGGCGAAACGAACCGACCTGTGGAATCAAAACCCGGCAACAACGACCTCGATCCTTCCATCCAGTCGATCATCGACAAAGGACGTGCCGTCGAACCAGGCCACGCTTCGGCGCGAGGAACCTGGGTTCTGCCTGGGCTCACCACCGGATTGTTGTGGGCCTGTTTCACGCCGCTCAACTTTAGTCCGCTGGCGTGGATTGCATTGGTTCCCCTGTGTTTGCTCATCCGATCTGTGAACCGCACGCGCCGCATGTATCGCATGGTGTACGCCGCGGGATTCGTTTGGGGCTTGATCACGCTGCAGTGGATGCGACTCGGACACCCCAGCATGTACGTCGCGCTGATCGCGCTTTCGGCTTACGTTGCATTTTACTTCCCCGCATTTGTTGGGCTCTCACGAGTCGCCGTGCATCGGTTTAAGGTTCCTGTTCTGTTTGCGGTGCCCATCGTCTGGACCGGACTCGAATTCGCCCGCGCGCATTTGCTGACGGGGTTCTCATGGTACTACCTGGGGCACTCGCAGTATCGCTGGGTAGAACTCATTCAGGTCAGCGACCTGGTTGGCAGCTACGGCGTGAGCTTCATCGTGGCGCTGGCGAACGCCGCGTTGGTGATGATGGTCCCGCTTTCGTTCTTCCAAAAGATGGGACTGGTCACGGGAGATTCTGGCGAGCAGCAAATTGTCTCTTCGAAGCGACCGTGGCTCATTGCGGCGACTTGCGTAGGGGTTCTGGCCGGAGCACTAACATACGGATACGCCCGCCGCGGCGCGGCTGACTTCAGGAAGGGGCCTCGCGTCGCGCTGATTCAGGGCAACTTCACATCCGAAGTCAAACACGACCCAAGCAAAGCCGAAGAAATTGCCGGCGCGCATGATTGGTTGACGTACGCGGCGATGAAGCACGGAGCCAACTCGCCCGAACCGCCACAGCGGCCGGAACTCATTGTGTGGCCGGAAACGATGTTTCCATGGCCAAACTTTGAAGCTCAGGCTGGAATGACGGACGAAGAAATCCTTCGGCTCATCCCCAGAGGCGCGCGCATACCGCATGAGCAGTGGTTGCGGATGTTCCGCGGCGACGATTCCATGAAGCGATTGGAAAACGACGCTCGAACCTACGACGCCGCGATGCTGATGGGAATCAGTTCAATCAAAGCCACGCCGGAGGGGCAGGAACAAAGAAACTCAGTGGCTTTCGTGACGCCGCAATTGGGATTCCAGGGCCGCTACGACAAACGCCACCTGGTGATGTTTGGCGAGTACGTTCCGCTGAAGAAGCAGATCCCGATCCTGGCCATGTTTACTCCGTACGGTTCAGACTTTGGTCTGGAAGCCGGAACCGAAGCGAAGGTGTTTGAGTACGCCGGGTCGAGTTTCTCGCCGCTGATTTGTTTTGAAGACACTGTTCCGCATCTCGTCCGGAGCCTCGTCAACGGCGCGGATCAGGCCGGCAAACCGCTGGACTTCCTCGTGAACAACACCAACGATGGTTGGTTCCATGGCAGCAGCGAACTGGACCAGCACCTAATCACCGCCGCGTTCCGTTGTGTCGAAACACGAACGCCGATGGTCAGAGCCGTTAACACGGGTGTTTCAGCCTTCATCGATGGTGATGGTGTAATTCGAGAACCGGACGTCTTCCTGGACGGCGAAAGCAAGAAGCGTGAGTTTCTGGACGAAGGCGGCAACTGGACCAAATCACTGCCGGCCGCGTTGGTCGATAACGTACCGCTGGACAACCGAACCAGTTTGTACGTGAAGACAGGCGATGTCTTCGCGGGCTCGTGCGGGTTGGCCTGCTTCCTGCTGATGGGAGCCGGGTTCTTCAACCGTCGCAAAGAACCAACTTCAGACGTCGATGCTGGATAGGTCCCGCTCGCGAGTCATAATGAACGCTCGCGGCTACCACCAGCAGACAACCAAACTTCATGCAACAAGCAATCGACAAAGCCAGAGTTCTTGTAGAAGCGATGAGCTGGATCCGCCAGTTCCGCGACCGCTACATCGTCATCAAACTCGGCGGCAGCGCGCTGGACAACACCGAAAGTGTCCGCGCGGTGTTGGCGGATGTTGTGTTCATGTCAACGGTCGGCATGAAACCGATTCTGATACACGGCGGTGGCAAAGCGATTAGCCGAGCCATGTCGGAGGCGAACATCGAACCTCGTTTCGTCGAAGGTCGGCGATACACCGATAGCGCGACGTTGGAAATTGTCTCGCGGGTGCTTGGCGAACTCAGCGACTCGCTGGTTTCCGTCATCAACAACGAAGGCGCGGATGCGAAGAAGCTGCACTGTGACGATCACAATCTGTTGATCGGAGAACCGCTAAAGCTGACAGACGAGAATGATCGCCCGATTGACCTTGGGCATGTTGGTCAAGTCATCGGCATGGACCGTGATCTTATCGCGACTGTTTGCGGTCAGGGAACGATTCCCGTCATCCCATGCCTTGCTGTTGGAGCCGACGGGCAGAAGTTTAACGTGAACGCAGATACGGCTGCCGCCGCGATTGCCAGGTTCCTGAACGTCGAGAAGCTGGTCTTCCTTAGCGATGTGCCAGGAATTCTGCGAGACCCGGCCGACCCGACTACCCTGGTTTCACACGTCGACGCCGCAGGTTGTCGCGCGATGATTGCCGACGGTACGATAAGCACAGGAATGGTTCCCAAGGTCGATGCAGCGCTGGAAGCGGTCGCGGCGGGAGTGCGGAAGGTGCACTTTATCGCGGCCGATGTCCCGCATTCTCTGCTGTTGGAAATCTACTCAGACACGGGTATCGGAACGGAAATCGTTCCCGGCTGAACAATCGTTTGAACGGTGGCGAACCCACTCGATCACCAGTGTGTCGGTCCGGTCTGATCGGTCGGGCCACACAGGAAACTTCAGGAGTGCAACGTGAGCACAGCGGCATCTCTCAGCAGTGAACAGACAATCGAAGTCTTTGACGACTACGTGATCCCCAACTATCGCCGCTACCCGATTAGCCTGGACCGCGGTCAGGGCTCACACGTTTGGGATGCTGAGGGGAAGCGCTATCTGGACCTGTTTCCCGGCTGGGGCTGCAACATTTTGGGCTACAGCCCACCCAAAGTTGTCGCTGCGCTGCAGGATCAGGCGGCTCGGCTGATTCACGTTCCCAACACCTGGTACACCGAGTCGCAGGGCCAGTTTGCTGAGTTTTTATGCTCACGCGGATTTGGCAAAGCGTTCTTTTGTAACAGTGGAGCTGAAGCCAACGAAGGCGCGATCAAGCTCGCTCGACTTCACACGCCCGAAAACAAGTTCGCCATTATCACGTTCGAACACGGCTTCCACGGCCGAACCCTCGGCGCACTCACAGCGACTGCTCAGCCGAAGTATCACGAAGGACTGGGACCACTGGTGGCCGGGTTCCGGTACGCGAAGTTCAACGACTTGGAATCGGTGAAAGAACTGATCGACGACGAAACATGCGCGATCATGATTGAACCGATCCAGGGCGAAGGCGGCGTTAACATCGCTGACGCTGAGTTCCTAAAGGGTTTGCGGCAACTGTGTGATGACAACGACATGGTGCTAATTTTCGACGAAGTCCAAACCGGCATGGCGCGAACTGGTTCGTGGTTCGCGTACCAGCAAACGGAAGTCCAACCGGACATCATGACACTGGCCAAAGGCCTGGCGGGTGGTGTGGCTTGTGGAGCAGTCATTGCCACAGAAGAAGTGGCTCCAAGCCTTCGCCCCGGTATGCACGCCAGCACCTTTGGCGGCAATGCACTGGCAATGGCGGCGGGAATTGCAACCGGCCAAACCATCGAAGAAGAAAATATCCTCGACAACGTCACAGCGATGTCTGAGCGTTATCGACAACACTTTGAAACTCTCGCAGAAGAACTTCCGATCATCAGCGAAGTGCGAACACGCGGCATGATGATTGGGGCTCAATTAACGATTCCATCCACCCCGGCAGTGGCAAAGTGCATGGAACGCGGCGTGTTGATTAACGCGACGCAGGATACTGTGGTCCGACTGTTGCCCGCATTGAATATCACGCAGGAAGAAGTGGACAGCGGGTTTGAAGTGATCGCCGAAGTCCTGCGAGAAATGGCCAACGATCTGTAAACGAAGCTTGCCTGCGATCCGCATTCGTCACCTCTCCCGCCTGCGGGAGAGGTCGCGGTCTCAGCCGCGGGAGAGGGCGAGCCTTGGATTTGCCAATGCGTTTGTTTGTTGAGTGTGCGCTGTGCGGAGTCTCAGTGGATCGTGTTCCTGGACTCTGAAGAGCAGATTGAGAATGCAATCCGCTACGTGGAGGAGAACCCGGAGGAAGAGGGCAAGCCGCGTCAGCACTGGAGGTTTGTGTCGCCGTTTCGGGGGCTTGAGGTGGGTGGGCGACCTTGGTTCTCTGTTTGGTCCCTCTCTGTCGGCTCTTTCTTTGCCTGGCCTTTGGCCACGGGTTAAACGGACCGAAAACGAAACGGCTACTTTTGGATGAGGACGTTCACGCCTTTTTTGTTTGAGAGCACGATGTCGGGTTTCTTGTCGCCGTTCATGTCGGCGATTTGGAATTGGGTTCCGATGCCGGTTCCGCGTCCGGCGACGATTTCGTGCGAGACGAATTTTGGGGACTGGCCCTTCTGGCGTTTGATCTCGTACCAATGCATGACGACCTTGTCGTTGCCGCCTGGATCTCTGCCGTTGTGAGCGAAGAATCGCTTGCCGGTGACCAAGTCTTTTTCGCCGTCGCCGTTCATGTCGACAAACTCCAGTGCGTGAGTCTGTGAGAACGACTTGTCGATGAGGTGCTGCTTGAAGGCTGGCTTTTCGTTGCCGCCTGTGTTCTCAAACCACCAAATGCCGAACGCGTGAGCAGAACTCATGAGCACATCGTTGTCGCCGTCGAGGTCCAGGTCGATGGTGTGCATGTTGGCGGCTTTCACTGGAGCACCGCCGGTTGTGGGTGTCATTGGAGCGTCGTGCCACTTCCAGGTTCCTGCTGTCGCTTCGGCGGGGCCTTCCCACCAGCCGTGGGGGATCAACAGGTCCTTGCGGCCATCATTGTTGATGTCGCCGACGCCCAGGCCGTGGTAATACTTGAACGTCCCGTTTTTATTCGGGTCGCCTTTTTCGCTGATGGCGACAAAGTTCCATTGCTTTGCTGCTTCACCATTCTTCGGCAGTGGCGTGTATCCCATTTTGGATTCTGCTTCGCTGCCGAAAATAATCTCAGGCTTGCCGTCACCGGTCAGGTCTTCGAACTCGGGTGACTCGTTACAAACACTCGGCCAAATCTCGTGCGAATCCCAGTGACTGTCGGTGTTGCCAGGGTTCTTGTACCAACGGAAACCTGTGTTGGTCTTGGATGTTGAACCTGGGAACCCGACGATGATCACGTCTACCCAACCGTCGCCATCGACGTCGTGAGCGATGTTGACGAAGCTTTGGCTGTAGCCTTTGCCGGCCACAAATTCGCCAGGCAACCGCACTTCTTTCCTGAGCCAGTTCTTACCCGACAGGTAAGCGTCAGACGTTGGCGCTTGGTACCACACGTCGCCGGCGACAACATCCATACGCCCGTCGTTGTTGAAGTCCGCCGCAGCAACACCCTCAGACCGGAACCGTTCGTCCAATTTGATGCGGTGCCAGTTGTTGTCTTCGACTTTTTCCTGACTGTAACCCGGAACGACCAGCAGGGCGGTAACAGCGACAACGAGGCGCAGCGATGAGTGCATGGGTGGGCCTTTGGAGGAAGGAGATTTTGCCAACGCGCCGCAACCGGAGGAGGTGGTGAGGTTCAGTCGGCGTAGAGCAGTGTGTCTGGTGTCGTCTGCTTGCTGCTGACTGTCGCAGTCAGTGCGGCGTGGGCGGCAATCAGGACGGCAAGGTAAATCAAGTCGCTAAACAAGGTGCCGCGGTAAAACGGAATCGCTTTGACGAAGCAGGTCGTGAGTGTTTCCAGCGTATGAACTGAGCCAAGTACCCACACGCCGAGGTTCGAAACGACGAAGAACAGGACCGATCCGGCCAGCGAACCGCCGCACAGCAACCAGCCACGTTTGCTATCGCTGGAAGTTCGGTTCCAGCGACCGCGAACCAACATGCCGCAACACACGTACAACAACCAGCCGGCGTAGACGAACAACATGATTGGGGTAAACACGTAGTTGGCGAAGTCGTAGTTGTTTTGCACGGCCAGAACACAGTCGCCGATCACCGTCGCCAACAGCGGCAACGCGAACGCCATCCACTTGCGGCGAAACATCAGACCACTGAAGACCGCGATGGCTCCAATGGGCGCGAAGTTGACTCCGCCAATATCGATTAGCCGCAGTGCGGCTCCACCGAAGACCAAGGCGACTGCGATGAGAAATTTTGACTGGTTCATGTTCGTACTCTTACCGAAGGAACCAAATTGTAGCCGGGAGTACGGACGAAGTTGAGGTCTTCCGAGAAAACGCGTTCAAAAAATCTCTGTCCCGGATGCGGCTCGTTTCAATCGGTCGTTGAGCGCGATTCCGAGGCCTTTCTGCGGGAAAGCGGTGGAAACGATCAGGTCCAGCCCGGCCGCGTCCAGTCGTCGCAGGGCAGCGAAGAAGCGACTAGCTGCCTGTGTCATGTCGGCGGTCAGCTGTTCGACAACTGTGAAATCTGGATGCTGGTCAGTGCCCTGTGCCAGCAGCCCGACTTTTAAGTGAGCCTCTTCGGGGCGAACTTCGGGCTTGTCGCGGATGACAAGTTTGGTTCCTGGAGCGTAGTGTTGAAGTGTTCTGCCGGGTGACGCGTGTTCCTTTTCGGTTCCGTCAGAATCATCAAACTCAACGTTCCCAGCCACCCGGCGGAGGTCTTCCAGCGTCACGCCGCCGGGCCGCAGCACGATGACTCGATCGTCTTCGACGGTGACCACCGTTGATTCGACTCCCACGCGGCACGGTCCGCCGTCCAGGATATAGTCGATGCGTTCGCCTAGTTGATCGGCTACATGCTGAGCGGTTGTGGGGCTGATACGACCAAACAAGTTCGCGCTGGGAGCGGCAACGGGAACGTTGGCCTGCGCGATGAGTTGTCGAGCCAACGCGTGGTTCGGCTGTCGCACACCAACGGTGGGCAGGCCGGAGGTTATTAGGTCTGAGACGGCTGGTTGTTTTGGGAGAACCAGTGTCAGCGGGCCCGGCCAGAACGCGTCGATGAGGGTTCTGGCAAGCTTTGGAACCTCAGTAACGACGCGATCCAACCAATCGGGTTCAGCGATATGAACGATTAGTGGATCAAAGTCAGGTCGTTGCTTCGCCGCGAACACTCCGGCAACCGCGGCATTATCCATGGCGTTTGCGCCGAGCCCGTAAACGGTCTCCGTTGGAAACGCCACAAGACGTCCAGACTTCAGAAGCGATGCGGCGATTGTGGTGTCGGTTCCTGTGACGGCAGTCATTTCAAGCAGCTGTGGAAAGTGTGTCGTATGTTCAACGTAGGACCGAGACGATAGCAGACTTGGCTATCCGTATTCTCCTGCAGGCGTTCTCCCGCGTCAGTCAGGTGGTTTTTGCCTCTTGGACCGATTTTGACGAGAATCTAACATCTGCAGCGCAGGGCGGGACAATGCCAACGGCGGAACAAATCAAACCCGGATTGGAAATCAACGTGGCTGAGATCATCCAGCACTTCCAGGAGCAGGAACGCAAGCAGCGTCAGTACTCTCAGGAATGGTACGACGCAATCAGCGCGCGGATTGGTGACGCGACCTGCAAACTGCTCGGGCTGTATGTGATCCCGGACGATTTCGTTTTGTCTGTCGTCATTCCCATTTACAACGAACACAAGACTCTACGCGACATAGTCGAACGCGTTCGCGCGGTTCCGGTTCCGAAAGAGATGGTTCTGGTTGACGATTGTAGTCAGGACAATTCTCGCGAGATCATGGAACAGCTGGCCGAAGAGT
This sequence comes from uncultured Planctomycetaceae bacterium, assembly GCA_964485095.1. Classification (GTDB taxonomy): domain Bacteria; phylum Planctomycetota; class Planctomycetia; order Planctomycetales; family Planctomycetaceae; genus CAYNWT01. Next base: position 28,910 of record CAZAIB010000023.1, read on the forward strand.
TCGGCGACGATCCCCTGAATAAGATGGTGCTGGCGTTCCACGACGTGAACAAAGGCAAAGGCGCCGCGTTGAAGACCGGCTTCGAAAAAGTCTCCGGCGATGTGGTTCTCGTCCAGGATGCCGACCTGGAATACGACCCGAACGAGTACCCGCGATTGCTGCGACCAATTATCGAAGGTGAAGCGGATGTCGTGTACGGTAGCCGCTTTCTGGGTGATCAGGCTCATCGGGTTCTCTACTTCTGGCATTACCTTGGCAACAAGTTTCTAACGCTCCTGTCCAACTGCTTTACGAACCTGAACCTGACGGACATGGAGACTTGCTACAAGATTTTCCGGCGCAGCGTCATTGACGATGTGACTCCGAAGCTCAAGCAGAAGCGGTTTGGGTTCGAACCAGAAGTGACGGCCCGGATTGCTCGCCGAAACTACCAGATCTACGAAATGTCCATCAGCTACTCAGGCCGAACCTACGACGAAGGCAAGAAGATCGGTTGGAAAGACGGCGTCCAGGCCCTCTGGTGCATCGTCCGCTACGGCCTCTTCGACTAACGAACGCGAACGCGAACGTTCCGTTCGATCGGTATCCGGTTGGTGGGGTGGCTGGAGTTGGACTACGCGGGCCCGGTTGTACAGTGATTTGCGCGGTGGACGGGTGTTGGTACGCGGCTTTGTGAGCGCGGACGGTGAATCCGGATTGCGGTCTGTCAACGCTGACGGAATTGTCTGTCGCCCATGATTGTAATCCCGGGGGTTTCTCGGGATACTCTTCGTTCGCTTTTTTGGCGAGCCCCTATAGCTCAGTTGGCAGAGCACCGGATTCTTAATCCGTAGGTCGTAGGTTCAAGTCCTACTGGGGGCACATGAGCACCGTTGTCCATCTTTGGGCGACGGTGTTTTTTTGCGCCATGCATCTCGGGCGCCGCACGTGGCTGTGGGTAGCCCTTTTGCGCCTTCTTAAACCTTGCCGTCGTTAGCGGTTGTGCGCGATCCGAAGTTGCGACTGAATTGCAAGGATTCGTTTCGTCGAGGTGAAGGTCTACGGTTGAGTTGCCACCTTTGAATCGGAGCCAAAAGCGGGCTGTGGTTGGAAGGTCAGGCTGCTCTGATGGCAACTGAAACAAGATGCGGGTCGGTAACCTCCCACCCGTTCGCTCCGTCGTGGACAACGCGGCGGAGCATCTTTTCAGCTGTATGTGTCGATCCTTACATGTGTAGTTGTGACGGTTACGCGGGGCTGGTGGGCTGCTTTGAACAGAGAAGTCGCGTGGTTCCGTCTGGCGGGAGGCTTGAATCAGACGCCATAAGTTGGAAACTGCTTGACAGTTATGAAACCGCACTGGTACGGTAAACCAAGGTTTATTGGGCCGTGGGCGGCTCATTTCTTCGATTTTCTTATCGGCTCTTCCGCCCTCGACGGTCTGAGTCCTGAACCTCTATGCGTTCCCTTTCCCGGAACCCTGATTCACAACTGAGCGAAGGAACTCGCGCGTGCCAGAGATCACAGCATCGACTGCACTAACGAAGCTGCGCCCCCTGACTACCATCGCGCTCGCTGTGGCGGTTCTTTTCGTCGCCGATTGCCAGGCGGCCTGTGCTCAAAACAACGGCGACATCGCGAAGGCTCGCAGCGAAGCTCAGAAGCTTGAAAAGCCGCTCTACAGAGATTTTGAAAAGGCTGAGTCCGACTACAGGAAGAACCTGAAACGAAGCTTTGGAAGGATCATTCTCCAAGGCACGCCAAACCGCGGGCTTGGTGAGACGCAACTTGACGCTGGCATCAAGCATCATCTTTACATGCTGACCAACCCCAAGCTCGGCTTGCCTGAACTGCAAAAGATGCGATCGACCTTCATGAAGGTCATCGATAAATCAGGAACCACCATCCAGGGGGCTCGTCAGGCAGCAAAGCACCAGGATTTAGTCTTCGGCCTGACAACCAAGTACTGTGAAGAACTGCTTGGCGGAAACTACTACGTCCGGATTCAGGCAATCAAGATCCTGTCATCGATGGGCGCCAAGCCGTCGGTGGGAAGACAGGTTCCGTATGTTGGTTCTAAGGCAACGCTATTGAAGGTCGCTCGCACTTCGCAGTTCCAGGAAATGCGTCTGCATGCAATGGCAGGTCTGGCACGATTGATCAAAGCTGACGTGCTGAAGAAGCCAGGCGAGATGGAAATCGCAGTCGTTCTTGCCGAGGAGCTGAAGAAGCCCGGACTGCCAAACGGCGCTTACCACCTTTTGGCAGGTTGGTTGCACTCAGTTAAAAACACGTTTGAGATACGCGGCAACCAGTCTCCGGTTGCGATTGTGGCCTTGCTGCAATCCATGAATGACGAAAGTCGGTCCTGGATTGCACGAGCCAGAGCGGCTCGCGCTTTGGGTAGCACCGGTGATGTTAGGGCCGGAATCAAGTGGCCACTTCTTGCGTGGAAGGTTGCTCAGTTCGCTCATGACGCGGCTGTTGAATTCAAGAATCAAGGTGGACGGAAAGTTTCCAACCCTATCGACCAGGCTGCGATGCTGGATATCTTCCTGGCCTTCACACCTCCAAATCAACCTGCTCTGGAAGCGGGTGAGGGGCTGCTGAATCGGTCGGACGGACCCATTGTTAAAGGGGCTTATGACAGAATACGGCCTCTGGCTGCCGGCGCTTTAGACGGCGGCATCGACGACAAGGATATCAAGGCACTCGCGGATTGGCTTAAGGCGAACCAGCCAACAGAGCGGTCGTACCACAGTCAGGCTCCCCCACTGCCCGAAAAGATGGGCAAGATGAAGGATGGCGACAAGGCTGAGATGGACGGTGCCGGCAATACCCAGAATGACCAAGGCAAGTCTGACGGTTTGCTGCCCGGCAACAATTAAGCTGGCTGACTGCGACAGACAGTGAGCGCTGGCAAGACATCTTTCTGCCCAGGTGGTGCTGAGCCTACAATCCGCGTTCAAGTCCTTGCCTGCTCTGTGAACGCGTTCCCATGCACCGTCGACCGCTCTTGATCGCCCTGGTTGCGGTCCTCCTTTGTGGATTCTCACTGACTGCGTTCGCTCAAGCACCGCCTGCTGACGACACTGGTATCGCGGGCGAAGCGGAAGAGAAGACCGGCCCGGGCGTCCGTGAAATGATTCAGGCCGGTGGACTGGTCGGCTACATCATCGTGGGGCTGAGCCTGACCATGGTTGCTCTCATTGTCGAACACATCCTGAGCATCCGGCGGAAGACGCTGATGCCACCCGGGTTGGCTGAGGAAGTCCATCGGCTTATCGGCGAGCAGAAGTATCAGCAGGCTGACCAGAGTTGTCGGATGAACCCCAGCTACCTGAGTCGGGTTCTTGGTGCGGGACTCGCGGAAGTCAGTCTTGGTTACGGCAGTGTCGAAAAGGCAATGGAGGACACTGGTGCGGAGCAGTCTTCGCGGCTGTTCAGGAAGATCGAGTACCTGTCCGTGATCGGAACCATCGCACCGATGCTTGGTTTGCTGGGAACTGTTTGGGGCATGATTCTGGCGTTTGTTGAGTTCGAGTCGAAAGCCAACCCGCAGGTCTCTGAGCTTGCGCCCGGCATCTACAAGGCGCTCGTGACCACGTTGCTTGGACTTGGTGTCGCAGTGCCGGCACTGGCAGCGTTCGCGATCTTTCGCAACCGGATTGACGAACTGATTGCTGAGGCTTCGTTGTTGGCAGAGCAGGTGTTTGCGGACTTCAAGCGAGGAACCAGCCGGGCGGCTCGGCGCCGTGAAAGCCAGCGAAGACAGCGAAGTGCTGACGCTGGTGTGCCGTCGGCGATTCCATCGATTGACCCGGATACTCAGGTCTAGATCCGGTGCGAGTTCCTTCAAGAGAACGTTCAACGCTGCGGTTCAATATTACACCGCTTATTGATGTCGTGTTCCTGCTGATCATCTTCTTTCTGGTCGCCAGTCACATTGTCAGAAGCCAGGCGCAGGAAACAGTGGACCTTCCGGATGCCGTGCGTGTCGACGATGACACGCCGACTCCGAATCAGTTTACCGTCACGGTTCTCGCAGGCGGGACGCTTAGCGTGGGAGGCACCGCGCTGACCTTTGATCAGCTTAGCTTTCAGCTGGAGGTCATCGCTGAAGACGAGTCGCGGCCTGCTGAAGTCCGGATTCGAGGCGACAAGACAAGCTCCTTCAGGCTCATCGAACCAATCCTAGTCCGTTGCGCGGAACTTGGGATTAGTGATGTTAAGTTTGCAGTCACGAAAGCCGCTCAGTAATGCGTGTTCCAATTCGCAAACGTGAACCGCTTCGCAGCGAAGACAGCATGACGCCGCTCATTGATGTTGTGTTTCTGCTGTTGATCTTTTTCGTGTGTGCGTCGGTGGGGCAGGTGGCGGAATCGATGCTGCCGACTCAGCTGGACTCTGGGGCGGTTGCATCTATTGCCGCGGCGACGGATTCCGAACCGGCTGCTACGAAGATCTGGGTGTACCTGAAGCGCGAGGCGGCCGGAACGCTTTCTCTGAAAGTTGAGAGCCGAACCTGCGCGAGCTTTGCAGAGTTGAATTCGAATCTCAGCGAACTTGCCAAACTGACCCCGGAGAGTCCGGTCATTCTGGATATCGGCCCGGAAGTTCCGTTGGAGGCTTTGGTCGATACCTGGGACATCTGTAATCGAGCCGGGTTTGAGTCGATTAATTTCGCTACCAAACGTTCCGTCGCTACCAGTCCGTAGAGCGAATGTGAACCGGTCCGCGCGGACCGCACACCTGTGAGTTTGGCTCATGTAGGTAGGCGCATTCAGGCCTCAGGCCGGTCCCTTGGTTCTCATTGGTGGGAAAGTCCAGCGGTGGGCAGAGGATTCGGTTTTCCAATTGCTTGTATCCACTGAGGTGTTTTGCCATATTCCAGCCACATTCGGTAGGAATCGTTGTGCGGAGTTCGCTCGTGTACGTCGCGATTCACCCGAGTCGTCTTCGCTTAGTGCGGCGGGACAGCAGGGATCGGTTCTCTGCGATTGATCATTAGGAAGATCACGGGATAAGACAGTGGTTCTAGCCACCACGATTGTGGAGTTTTTCCACGAAAGTATCGCCAACGACACGCTCGCAAGAGGTGCCGCTGCGATCGTTCATGCGGTGTTCCTGATTAGCGCTTTCGGCGCGGCGCCTGCAGTCTTCATTTGGCTTGAACGCAAAGTTTCAGGTCGCATCCAGGACCGGCTCGGCCCAACACGTGTTGGTGGTCGCTACGGCTGGGCGCAGGCGATCGCTGACGGCGGCAAGCTGGTTCAGAAGGAAGACCTGGTTCCGCCTGCAGCGGATTCAATGTTGTTTCGGTCGGCTCCGTACATTGTTTGCATCTCCGCCTTTACTGCGATGATGCTGTTGCCGTTTAGCCATGGCTGGGTCGCGGTTTCTGCTGACATTGGCCTGTTTGCCATTTTGGCGATCATGTCACTGGAAGTCTTCGGAATCATTCTGGCTGGCTACTCCAGTGGTTCGAAGTGGTCACTGTTTGGGGGCATGCGAGAAGCAGCTCAGATGGTTAGCTACGAAATTCCAATGGCGATCTGTGCTTTGATTCCGGTCATTACCGCTAGTTCCTTGAATCTGATGGATATCGCCGACATGCAAACGGGCCCCTCGCTTGGGGGTTTGTTGACGGTTCAGCACTGGTTCCTGTTCCACGATCCCTTCACGTTCCTTGCGTTCTTTGTTTACTTCACTGTGGCTACGGCCAGTTGTAAGCGGGCTCCATTCGACCTGGCGGAAGCTGAGTCTGAACTCGTTGGTGGTTTTCATACTGAATACAGCGGAATGCGTTGGTCATTCTTCTTTCTCGGCGAATACGCCGCGATGTTCTCTGTGAGTGGTATTGCCGTCATTCTGTTTCTCGGCGGCTGGCACACTGGCCTTGGTCCGTTGGATAACTGGCTCGTTGCGACTCGAAGTCAGAGTTATGAAAGCTTCAGCTTTGTGGGTTACTTAGCGAATCTGCTTGGCTTGATTGTCTTCGTTAAGAAGGCTTCCTTCCTGGTGTTCTTCCAGATCTGGCTTCGGTGGACGCTTCCTCGCCTGCGAATTGACCAGGTGATGGTTACATGTTTGAAATACCTGCTACCGATCAGTTGCTTCTTGCTGTTGGGTGTCGTGATTTGGCCGTTCGCTGTGAATATGGCAACCGGCCGCGCAACTTTGATGGAGAATGAGTCTGTCTCAGCGGCTATCGGAAACTGGCATCCGCAGACTCGCGAGGCTGAAGCTGCAGCTGCAATCAGTAATGGCGGCGACTCGGCAGCCCCTGCAGTCAAGTCGGCTACTCCCGCCGATTCGTATGAAGACGACCCGAAAGAGGTGGGTGCCGCTGCTGCAAGAGTTGGCGGCGAAGCTGTCCGTGCCTCACTTGTTGAAAAGAAGGGGCGGTCGTGACACTGCTTTTCTACATCTTTGCGATTGCCACATGTGCTGGAGCGGTTGCTGTAGTACTTAGTCAAAACGTCGTCCGCATGGCGTTCTGGCTGGTAGTCTCGCTTGGCTCTGCCGCTGGCTTGTTCTTTCTTGCCAATGCCGACTTTGTTGGTGCGGCACAACTGCTGATCTACGTCGGCGGGACCTTAGTGTTGCTTGTGTTTGGTGTGATGCTGACTGCCAGTGGGCCGTATCTGAAGATTCAGGCGTCGACATCTGAAGTTGCAGTAGCATCCGGGATTGGTAGCTTGTTCCTGTTTGTGCTCATCGCGACTGTGATTTCAGTCGATTGGAAGGGCAATAACGAAAAGCTGGTCGCTTCTCTGGGCGAGACTGCTCCTGTTGGCATTGGGTACAACGAAGAAGCTGCCGGTAATACAGCTCGACCGATTGGTCTGAGCTTGCTTGGCCTGCGTCCGGATCGAGACCTTGGTCGAACAGATGGCAAGATGAGCCCCGGCTACTTGCTGCCATTTGAAATTGCTTCAGTGCACCTGCTTGTGGTTCTGATTGGTGCCGCCTACCTGGCTCGCGCGAAGCGTCGAGTTGAAGTTGTTGAGGAGGCTAACTGATGGAGCCAGGCTTGAATGAGTATCTGATTGTTGGCGCGGTACTGTTTGTTTGTGGTGTCATTTGCATGGCATCCAAGCGGAACGGTATCGGCATTCTGATGGGCGTTGAGCTCGTGTTGAATGGTGCCAATGTCAATTTTGTAGCGTTCGCAAAGTTCACGTCACTGGGTCTCGACGGGCAAATCGTTTCGCTCTTCGTGATCGTACTTGCTGCCGCTGAGGCGGCCGTGGCGTTGGCGATTGCTCTTAACTTCTACAACAACCATCTCACCATCGATGTCGATCGTGCGGAGAATTTGAAGGGTTAGCCCGCGTTGTACCCTCTCTGTCTTGTCAGAGTTCCCGTCTTCGCATCGGAGTACCGATGAATCCCGGTTCAACATTAAAAATACTGCTTACCATCGCATGGCTTCTTCCGCTACTGGGCTTCACGATTGAAGTCTTTGGTGGCTACTGGGGCACCCGAAAAAGCAAAACTGCTGCCTACCTTGCGGTCTTCTGTATCGCGATGGGCTTTGTCTGCAGCACCAGCGCCTTCTTTGTCTGGAAGAGTGCCACGAATGGTGCGGCTTTCGCCACTGATGCCCATGATTCGCATGGTGAGTCTCATGGCCATGAGGGTGAAGAAGGTCACGGCCACGATCATGAGGCCGGTGAAAAAGCCGGCCATGCAGCCGCTTTGCCTGCCCAGCAGTTTCAGCATGTGATGATGCGACCTGCCGAAGATGCCGCTGGTGAGGCGGAAGAGGATCCGTCTGTGTTCTCGGGCACGTTTTACACGCTCGGAACGTTTGGTTCTCTAACGGTTTCTCTTGATTACTACATCGACAGCCTGACGCTGGTGATGTTTGTCATGGTGACGTTTATCGCGACGTGTATTCACGTGTTTGCGATCGGATACATGAGCGACGAGCTGACCGAGGACTACGAAGACCACTTCGTGCATACCTCCAAAGGCGGTCACTTTCATCGCCCGGGTCGGTTCTATCGATTCTTCTCGTTTCTGTCCCTGTTTTGTTTCGCGATGCTGGGATTGGTGCTGGCTGGAAATATTTTCCAGGTCTTCATCTTCTGGGAACTTGTCGGTATCTGCAGTTTCTTCCTGATTGGTTTCTACACAGAACGCAAGTCGGCCACGAACGCTGCGAATAAAGCGTTCATCATGAACCGGGTTGGTGACTTCGGATTCCTTATTGGCTTGATGGTAATCTGGACTTCGTTCGGCACCTTTGCTTTCGCAGATGTCGAAGTTGGAGAAGAAGGTAAAACCAGTCCGGGACTCTTCAGCATGGCTTCCCGAACCGAAGATGGTTCGTGGGATGTCGAAGAAGTCGCTGCGGGTGGATCAACTGCCAACGTTGTCTATCTCCAGGATGGACACGGTCACCGACTTGTTGACGAAGAAGGTCAGTCTCGCACGATCCCTTACTACCTACTCGTTGTTGCTGGGCTGGGCGTCTTCGCCGGGTGTATTGGCAAGAGTGCTCAATTCCCACTCCAGACTTGGTTGCCGGATGCGATGGAAGGTCCGACCCCGGTTTCTGCTTTGGTGCACTCCGCGACCATGGTGGCGGCAGGTGTCTATCTGACGGGACGTTTCTATCCAATGTTCGCACCAGAGGTGCTTCTGACGATTGCGTACGTTGGCTGTATTACGCTGTTCCTGGCCGCAACCATTGCGATGGTTGTGACCGACCTGAAACAGGTGCTTGCGTACTCAACCATCAGTCAGCTTGGTTACATGATGTTGGGGCTGGGCGTGTTTGGCTGGGCTGCCGGACTGTTCCACCTGATCACCCATGCGTTCTTTAAGTCTCTGATGTTCCTGGCGTCTGGAAGCGTTATTCACGGCTGCCATCACGAACAAGAGATGCCGAAGATGGGTGGCCTCATTAAGAAGATGCCAATCACAGCGATCGCGATGTTGGTCGGAGTGATTGCCATCAGCGGCTTGGCGATTCCCGGATTGATTGCGTTCTCTGGGTTTCACTCAAAGGACGCTATCGTTGCGACGGCTCTTGCGTTTACGAAGGCCAACCCGGGTCACTATCTGTTGTTCATCATGCCGTTGATTACGGCTGGCATCACGTCGTTCTACATGTTCCGTCTTTGGTTCTACACCTTTATCGGTAAACCGCGAGATCAACATGTTCACGATCATTGTCATGAATCACCTTGGGTGATGACTGGCCCGCTGATAGCCCTGTCTGTGCTCGCAGCATTCTGTGCCGTCTGGGGTGAGGCTGGCCCGCTTTACAAGATGTTGATTCACAGTGAGCCTGCTCATGTGGCTGCTGGAGTTGCCACACCTGCAGTCGCTGATGCACTGACTCTTCCTGGGCACGGTGCGATTAACGCTGTCCATGGGACTGCCGGAGCTGCGGCCCTTGTCGCTGCCGTTGTTGGTATGCTGTTGGCTTGGGTCTTCTACGGTGGAGCCTTGGTTGACCCTGGTGAGATTAAGAAACAAATGTCCGGAGTCCACTCGTTCCTTTCGAACAAGTGGCACTTCGACGAGCTGTACGACACGATGTTTATGAAGCCGATGCATATTGTCGGTTCGTGGTGTGTCGCATTCGATAAAAAATACCTCGACGGGACGCTGCATGGTCTCGCCAGGGGAACAATTAATGTCTCAAAATGGGACCGGGCCTTTGACGAGAAATTCGTTGATGGCATGGTCAATCTGGTAGGAAGTGCAACGTCGAAGGTCGGGAGTTCGTTCCGCGTTCTTCAAACTGGCAGACTGCGGCAGTACGTGATGTTCATTGCGGTGGGCGTCCTGGCTCTGTTTGTACTGCTGCTGGCTATCTTCCCCAAGTAATCGATCAAACTGAAGTTGCCGCCGGTCGCCCGGCATTAGGAAGTCGCTGACATGAGTCCTGGATTCCTGTTATCCGCTATCATCTTCGCTCCGACGTTGTTTGCCTTAATCATTGGGCTGGCGACGAATTCGAAGAACACCGAAGCCATTCGGTTTCTGGCGCTTGGTGGAACTGTTGTTACGTTCTTCCTGACACTCGTTCTGTACTCACAGTTCGACTCAGCCAACGGCGCCATGCAGATGACCGTTGTGAAAGAGTGGATCCCGAACTGGAACATTCAATACAAGCTTGGCGTAGACGGCATTAGCCTGCCTCTGGTTCTGCTCACCAGTTTCGTCAGCATGCTTTCCATGCTGGCCGCATGGAGTATCACCAAGCAGGTGAAAGGCTTCATGATCCTGTTCCTGCTGCTGGAAAGCGGCATGATGGGTGTCTTCCTGTCTCTGGACTTCTTCCTGTTCTATGTGTTCTGGGAAGTCATGCTGCTGCCGATGTATTTCCTCATCGGAATCTGGGGCGGTCCTCGCAAAGAATACGCGGCGATCAAGTTTTTCCTCTACACGCTGTTCGGCAGTATCCTGATGCTGATCGCGATGTTGATGGTCTACTTCAACAGTGGTCGCAGTTTCGACCTGGAGTTTCTGGCTCGAGTCGGGCAAGGCCTGGAAACGGCGAAGGGCTTTGCGTTTAGTCCCGGAATGCAGATGACGGCGTTCGTTCTGCTGTTTATCGGTTTCGCGATTAAGCTTCCGTCCTTCCCATTCCACACATGGCTTCCAGACGCCCACGTCGAAGCACCGACTCCCATCAGTATGATTCTGGCTGGTGTCCTGCTGAAAATGGGGGGCTACGGAATTATCCGCATCGCATTCCCGCTTTGTCCGTACGGTACACAGTGGGCTGCCTGGGCCTTGGTTGCTCTTGGTGTCTTCAGCATCATCTACGGAGCGTTCGCCGCTCTGGCTCAAACCGACTTCAAACGAATGGTCGCCTACAGTTCTGTCAGCCACATGGGCTACGTTCTGCTGGGCCTGGCTGTCTGGAAGATTACCGAAGGTACCACCGAAACCGTTGGTGGTGATTACTGGCTGATGGGAATGAACGGAGCCATGTTCCAGATGATGGCTCACGGCGTTTCATCGGCGGGCATGTTCTTCATGGTGGGTGTGATCTACGACCGTGTTCACCATCGCGACCTCAACAAGTTTGGTGGCCTGATGGGCAAGATGCCGCTCTACAGCGGAATCGCTGCCGGGCTGTTCTTCGCCGGCTTGGGTCTGCCTGGACTGTGCGGCTTCATCGGTGAGGTCTTCACTGTGATCAGTGCCTGGAACTTCAGTAAGGTGATGGCGATCATCTCCGCCGCTGGTGTGATCCTGACTGCGGGCTACATCCTGTGGGCTCTACAACGTGTTTACCTTGGCCCGGAGTACAAGGGGCCGCATGGGGAAGACATTACTCCGATGAACAACCGAGAGCTGCTCATCGGCGGAACCCTATTAGCTTCAGCAATCATCCTTGGAATCTACCCACGCATCCTGTTCGATATTATGGCGGGGTCTACAGAGGTTCTTCGTGACGCAATGGTGGCGGGCTACGACCGAGTAGCCAGCGTCGCGGACGCTGCACAGGCTTCTCTAAGCAAATAGCAAACACTGTCGAATACAAACTTGGCAAGCAGACAGAACCGACTGACTGATGAACTTTTCGCAACTTGTCGATCAACTTATCACGAACACAACAGAGCACTCTCTGTGGTGCTTTGCGCCTGAGCTCGCCATAAGCGTGACTATTGTCATGTTGCTGGTCATCCGTTTGGTTAGCCTGGACCGATTCGTCCCTAACTATATGTTTGCTTTGCTGGGCACGTTCGCAGCGTTCGGCTTGTCGCTTCGGCAGGGCTACCAATTCGCTACAGCAGAGGAATCTCTGGCTGGCACGTTTTTCACCGGGTTGATGGTCTACGACCAATTCACCATCTTCTTCCGCGTGTTCTTGCTGCTGTTTTTGATACTCACCATCACATTGACCGTGCTGACCGGGATACCGGACAACGAAGACGGTCCGGACTTCTACACGCTTCTGCTTGGTGCAACGCTGGGCATGATGATGATGGCTGGTGCAAATCACCTGCTGATGCTGTTCCTCGCGATCGAGATGGCCAGTGTTCCAAGTTACGTGATGGTTGGTTTCCTGAAAGGCCGCAAGGACAGTAGTGAAGCGGCCTTGAAATATGTTGTGTATGGAGCCGGTACAGCTGGTGTCATGCTATACGGCATCAGTCTTCTAAGCGGCTTGCTTGGAACCGGCGAACTGCCGGAAATTGCAAGTCGAATTGCGATACTGGTTCAGGGCGATGCTGCCTCCGCCGCTGCGGTTGGAATTTCTGACGGCACCGTGCGAGCAATCGTCATGGCGATCATGCTGGTCATGGTTGGGCTGGCGTTCAAGCTGTCGCTTGTTCCGTTCCACTTCTGGTGTCCGGACGCGTTTGAAGGAGCTGCGGCTGAAGTCGGCGGATTCTTGTCTGTCGCCAGTAAGGCTGGCGCCTTTGCGTTGTTGCTGCGTTTCGTCCTGGCGTTTTCTGGCGATCTGTCCAACCCGTCGGCTCTAAGCGAAGTCTACATGTATCTCGGTCTCGGCTTGGGAGCGGTGGGCGCGGTGACCTCGACGTATGGCAACCTGACAGCCTACGCTCAATCTAACATAAAGCGGATGTTGGCTTATTCAACAATCGCGCACGCTGGCTACATGATCATGGCTGTGTCAGCCCTGGTTGTAATCCTGAACGCTCCTGACGACACGATCGATAAGGTAGCCGCAGGCGGTCGCGCCATCGAAGGGTTGCTGTACTACCTGGCAGTCTACATGTTCATGAATCTGGGCGCATTTGCGGTTGTCGCTTTGATTCGCAACCAGACGTTCAGTGAAGACATCAAAGACTACAACGGCATTGCCTCACAGGCACCGTGGCTGTGTATCTGCATGTTGATTTGCATGTTTAGCCTGATTGGAATGCCGCCATTCGGTGGGTTCTTCGCGAAGCTGATGATCTTTGCCAGCGTGTACCAAGCGGGTTTGAAAGTCCATTGGTTCATGTACGTTGTTCTGGTGTTCGGCGGTATGAACACCGTGTTCAGCCTCTTCTATTACCTGCGTGTTCTGAAGGCGATGTTCATCGGCGAGCGTCCGGCTGAGGCTCGACCGGTTAAGGTTGGCTTCCATCCTTCAGTTTACGTGATGACACTGGCTGCCTTTGTTTTGCTGCTGGGCCTGTTCCCCGCGTGGATGCAGGGACTTAGTTCGCGTGCATCGGACGCTGCGAATGAAGTTCTGACTCCGCAGGCCCAGATAGTTCAACCCATCGGCGACACTGTCGCTCAGGATGTCCGCTAGTGGTGTCTTCTTCCATGCTTTCAATCGACGAGCAACTGAATTCTGTCCTCATCGAACTCAATCGAAGTCTGCTGCAGTACGCTTACGAATGTTGGCCGTACGCTCAGGCGGGTGACAGCGCAGCAACCAAGCTAGGTGAACTGGCGGCGATCCAGCAAACGGACGTCGGCGTCTTGGTTGATGTTTTGCTGGAACGCCAATGGCCGATTGATTTCGGAACCTATCCGACCGAGTACACGGCGCTGCAGTACAACTCTGTGCCCTCAATTGCCTCAGCCTTGCACGAGTCGCAGCAGATCGCCTTCGCGAAGCTTGAAGAAGTCAGCGCTGCCTGTGCTGAAGACGCTTTCGTTTCGGAAGTTCTATCCCAGCTCCGCACAAACGAAAACGCGATCCTTGCCGAGCTAAAGAACATAGCCACCACGTAGGGGCAACTTGCATCGGTGTGCGGAAAGCAACTGAGATTGCGTTGCGTCGCTGTATTTTCTTAGACACGGCTTGGGGGAACACAACGTCCCCGTGTAGCAATCGCGACTATAGGCCTAAGTCTGAGCTGTGGGGGCTGTTTTCTGTGCAAGCCGCTCCCTGCTAGCTTAGCTGTTCTTCCGCTACCGCAATTGCGGTCAGCATTCCACGAGCTTTGTTAAGTGTCTCGTGGTATTCCATCTCAGGAACACTATCGGCCACGATGCCGGCTCCGGCCTGGACGTACGCCGTTTGCCCCATCATGACCAGTGTCCTGAGAGCGATGCACGTATCCATGTTGCCGGTGAAGTCGATATACCCAACAGCTCCGGCGTAGGGGCCGCGACGGTGGGGTTCCATTTCGTCAATCACCTCCATTGCCCGAACCTTGGGCGCTCCGGAGACGGTTCCCGCTGGCAGACCCGCTTGTAACGCGTCGAGTGCAGTCAGTTGCTCTCGCAATCGACCGGTCACATTTGACGTGATGTGCATGACGTGGCTGTAACGTTCGACCATCATCACGTCACTTAGTTGTACCGAACCGAACTCAGCAATCCGGCCAACATCGTTTCTGGCCAAATCAATGAGCATGACGTGTTCGGCCCGTTCTTTCGGGTCGGCCAGTAGTTCTTCCGCCAACGCGCGGTCTTCAGCTTCGGTCGCGCCGCGGCGACGTGTCCCGGCGAGTGGCCTAATGGTGGTCTCACCGTCTTCGACGCGAACCATGATCTCGGGCGAACTACCGATAAGCTGCACTTCGGGTGTGTTCAGCAGAAACATAAACGGACTGGGATTCACAACCCGCAGTGCGCGGTAAATGTCGAAGGGCTTTGCGGATGTCTCAAGTTCCAGCCGCTGGCTAAGCACAACCTGGAAGATGTCGCCCGCTTTGATGTACTCCTTGCACTCAACGACTGACTGTTCGAAACGCTCTTGGGAGAAGTTCGCGCTGCGTGGTTCAAGCGGTGCGCTGGATTTGACGTTGATGTCACATGGTTCCAGTTGGCCCGTTGGCTTGCATAGCCGTTCGCACAGCGAGTCAATGGCTTCGCAGGCTTTCTTGTAGTCGGCTTCGCTGCTGGAGTGTGCGTAGGCGATGACCAGCACGGTCTTGTTGATGTGGTCGAACACGACCATCTGATCGTAGAACTCGAACAGCAGGTCCGGCAGTTTCCGGTCGTCCTCGGGCGCGTTCGGCAGCGACTCGCTGTACCGAATCACGTCGTAGCCAGCGTAACCAACGGCTCCACCACAGAATCTGGGTAGCCGCTCAACTTCCACGGCTTTGTATTTGTCCAGCAGCAACTGCAAGTCGTTAAGTGGGTTAGCCGATTCGAACTCTCGCGGTTCTCCATCGCCGGTGATAGCGACCTGATTGCCGTGCGCGGTGATTTTCAGGAACGGTGAGATGCCCAGAAAGCTATACCGACTGATCTTCTCGCCACCCACGACACTTTCGAACAGAAACGAAGAATCCGCCGGCTGCAATCGCGCGTAGACGCTGACTGGTGTCAGGGTATCGGCGGTCAGCTGGCGGTAGACCGGCACCAGGCAACTTCCCGATGCCAGCGATTGGAACGATTCGAAGTCAGGCTGGTAGATCATCTGATAGCAGGCAAGAAAGAGGGCAAATTGACAAGTGGCGGGCTGGCCCGACAGGAAGACTGTTGGTGTGGTGCGTGAGGAATCCGACCGCGAAGCCCCATGCTAGTTCGCGCAAACTCTGGCTGCTACTACGGATGGGGCGTTGTGAGGAAACCAACGTCGCTTGACACCATATCCCCTACCAATAGAATTTCGGCGCGCCGCGGAGTCTGACGTTTGGGGTTTGCCCGGTTTCGGTCTTTGTGCGGCGAGATGTTCTCCACGTGCGGCTGATATGAAGAAATGCCTTCAATGTTCGAAGAACGCCGTCCTGCACATCACCGAGATTCGTAACAACGAAGCTCGTGCCGTGCATCTGTGCGAATCCTGCGCGCAGGACTATCTGGGGGGTGGTGACTTGGATGACCCCACAGCGGGTGATACGGACCTTGCTGAAAAAATCAGCAAGCTGGCCGAAGAGGACGATCTTGATGAGATGGACAATGTCGAGTGCCCGAATTGCGGCATTCGGTTTAACGAGTTCCGTGCCAAGGGACGGTTGAGTTGTCCTCAGTGCTACGACGCGTTTGGCGAGGAACTGCTCTCGCTGCTGGACAACATTCACGGAAACGTCCAACACACAGGCAAGTTTCCGCGGCGAAACCCCGGCGACAGTCAGAAGCACTACGAACTCATCAAGCTGCGAAACGAGTTGCGGCAGGCGGTTGAAGCTGAAGACTACGAAACGGCCGCGAAACTGCGTGACAGCATCCAGGCCCTTGAAACTACTCTCGCTGAAGAAACGTCTCAGGACGTTTGAGCGGAACGCATGGATCTGGATCTCAATAAACTCGCGATGACAAGCGGCGAATGGCTTCGCGGCCAGGGCCCTGATTCCGACATCGTTATCTCCAGCCGAATTCGGCTCGCCCGAAACATCGCACAGTATCCTTTCGCAAACCGGCTGGATGACACCGCGCGAACCGAAATCGATCAGCTGCTCCGGGACAAACTAAGCAAGACAGGTCGAGACTTTCACTATCTGTCTGTTGATGGAATGGACAGTCTGGACCAGCAGTTCCTGGTCGAACGCCAGTTGATCAGCCGCGAACTGGCTGATTCCGAAGGCGCTCGCGGAGTTGCAATCACGGGAGAAGAAAACGTCAGCCTCATGATTAATGAGGAAGACCACCTTCGGATGCAGGTCTTGCGAAGTGGGTTCTCACTGGACGAATGCTGGGAGGACATCAACCAACTGGATGACATGCTCGAGAATCAGATTACGTATGCCTTCAGCGAAAAGCTTGGCTACCTGACCGCGTGCCCAACCAACGTTGGCACCGGGATTCGTGTCAGCGTCATGCTGCATCTGCCCGGTCTCCGCATCACCAAAGAAATACAGAAGGTCTTCCAGGCCCTGCAGAAAATCAGCCTGGCCGTTCGCGGACTGTACGGCGAAGGCAGCCAGGCGATGGGCGACTTTTACCAAATCTCAAACCAGGTCACGCTGGGCAAAAGCGAACAGGAAACGCTGGACAACCTCCGCGAGGTCGTACCCAACATCATCTCGTACGAACGCCGCGTTCGTGATCTGCTGATCAAAGAGAACCGCGGCGACTTGCACGACCAGATTTCCCGAGCCTACGGCATCCTGCAGAACGCTCGTACGATTAGTTCCGAAGAGACCATGCACCTGCTTTCCAGTGTCCGTATGGGCGTGAATCTGGACTTGATCGAACAGCTACCCATCTCGACGGTGAATGAGCTGTTCATCCACACGCAGCCGGCACACTTACAGAAGTTGCGACAGCAGGAACTCGAAAGCGGCGAACGCAACGCAGCCCGCGCGACGTACCTGCGCGAGCGACTGTTGCTGCCTGAGTAAATCGGCTGAGTCCCCGAACGCGTGGCCCCATGCCGGCAACCCCCGTACTTGTGGGCTTCCAAGCCCCAAGCACGCGCGACGATGTTCCCTCTGGCATTTCGCAGACTACGTTTCCCTTTGATCCACACGATGCGAACCGACATCGTGTTAGAACCTTGGGGCTTGGAAGCCCGCAAGTACGGGAAGGACCGCCACAAGAGGCATTGCAGCTTCGGCCGCGGAACTTTCTCAGCGCCAGACGTGTCTGCAGTGTTGCCGCTAGCCGCTGTCCGCGTGATGCACGCCTATTTCTTGATACGCGACTCCAGTTGTGATGGAGCGGCTTTTCGTTTGGCGATGTGGTCGTCTTTTAGCTGCTTGATGCTGGCGAGGACTTCCGGGTTCTTCGCGGCGACGTTGAACCGTTCGGATGGGTCGACTTCCAGGTTGTAGAGCAGCGGTGGGTCGTGGGGTGTGGCGACATTCGAACCCTTCACGTACGAGTCCTGTGTGATGTAGTGGGCTTTCCATACTCCCTGGCGGACGGCCATGATTCGGGTTCCGCGGTAGTAAAACATGTGATCGCGCGGGCTGTTTTTGTTCTCGAACAGAAGTGGAGACAGGTCGACTCCATCGACGATTCGGTCGTTGGGAATTTCGCCGCCCGCGGCTTTGATGAACGTCGTGTAGATGTCCATGGTGCAGCCGAGTTCAGGAGTGACAACGCCGGCGGGAATCTTGCCTGGGTTCCACGCGATCGTTGGTTCTCGCATGCCGCCTTCCCATGTGGTGCCTTTGCCGTTCTTCAGCAGGCCAGCGGTGCCGCCGTGGTCTTTGAATGTCAGCCAGGGGCCGTTGTCGCTGCAGAAGAACACCAAAGTGTTCTTGTCGATTTCCAGTTCTCGCAGCGTTTGCAAAATCTGTCCGACGCTCCAATCGATCTCTTCAATTACATCGCCGTATAGGCCGGCTCGACTATGTCCTTCGAACTCTGTCGATCGGAAAAGCGGTACGTGAGGGAGACTGTGTGGTAGGTAGACGTAGAACGGGTGCTTGCCGTTCTGCTGTTTGATGAAGTTGATTGCTTCTTCGGTGTACCGCTTTGTGATGGTGGTTTGGTCGGCAGGACGCTCGGCCACTTCCAAATCGCGCATGAGCGGCACGTTCCAGTACTTCACCTTTGGGTTCCAAAATGCCTTCATGCCGCGTGGTGCGTCGTTAAGACGATCCATGTCGTTTGAGTAGGGAATGCCGAAGTAGGTGTCGAAGCCGTTGTTGGTTGGCAGGAATTGTGGCAGGTGCCCAAGATGCCATTTCCCGAAGCAGGCGGTTTGATAGCCGACCTTCTTCAATGCCTCTGCGATGGTGAGTTCTGATTCAGGTATGCCGCCGGATGAGTCCGGGAATAGCACTCGGCGTTTGTCGCTGCACATTCCACTGCGAACCGGAAGCCGGCCGGTCATTAATGCCGCTCGGCTGGGAGTGCACACGGCTGACGCTGAGTAAAACTGAGTGAACCGCATGCCTTCGGCCGCCATGCGATCGAGATTGGGTGTCCGGATTGATGGATGGCCAAAGCAACTTAGATCACCGTAGCCAAGGTCGTCGGCGAAGATCATCACGAAGTTTGGTTGGTCGGCCGCGTTCAAAGAACTCGGTTGAATAGCGGCAAACAGGACAAACGCCAGCACGGCGCGCGAAGTTGTGGTCATGGTCTGGTTCCTCCGGCTGTTCCGGTTCGTGAAGCTAGGTAAACCTTTGCGGACGTAACGATAGGTTTGGGCCGGTTGTCACACTTGTCGCACTGGTGTGCTTTGATGCAGACATAACCTTCAGGCGCGAACGTTTCGCCGACGAAATCATGACTGCGACGATGGTGTGGAACACGCGGTTTCATTGCTGTCGTTGCAATCGGAACAGTCTGCCTACTTTGCCACGGAAGAGCAAACGGCTGCAAAGCACTGTTCTCACACATTGATTTCAAACTCAAACCCTGGAGACAAGGATGTCGCACCCGACCCAACCGCGACTGTCGCCTCATACTGTGCGTGATCATTCGACATCGCCACAGGCAGTTCCATTCGATCGTTCAGGCGATGCTGGTTCGCGAGTCGCGGGCCGCACGGAAACGGCCTGGCCCGAACACAACGCTCAGCGGCAGTCAGAGCAACTGGCTGAACGGTTCGTCGCCAGCCTTCTGCGTTCGGCTCATGTCCTGCGAGGCGCATTGTCTGAGCAGCTGACTGAGTTCGGACTAAGCGACGTCCGCTGCACTGTGCTTAGCTTCCTGCGGGACAGTGGTTCTAACGGCAGTTCGCAACGGGCACTTGCTCGTGAGTTGTGTCAGTCAGAATCCAGCGTGAGCACGCTGTGCGATCGAATGGCCGCCGACGGTTTGCTGAAACGCGAGCCGGCTCCGAACGATCGACGACGACGAGTTCTCACGCTGACCGAGTCTGGTCGTGAGATGCTGGATTCCGTGAACCAGGTGCGTGGCCGTCGATGCCACAGCATGCTGAAAGGTTTCACGGAAGTCGAACTGCAACGTTGCAATATTCTGTTGTCAACTTTGGCCGATCACCTGGCCAACCGCACTTCCAGCGTTTCGTTGCTTTCCAGTGACGAAGAGAAGTCGTTCGAACAACGTCGAGCTGCGTAAGCGGTTCTGCGTTTCCGGCTTCGAACACGGCGTGTTCGAAGAAGCCACTGCGTCCTTTCTTTCTGTTGGACAGATTGATGCTACATAGTCGATCAATTCATCGCTTTTCAGTTTGGGTCACGATTGTTTCGCTCGTGGTCGGACCTGGTTGTTCTCGCAAGTTCTGGCGTGAGCAGGCGGATCGTGACACGTACGATGCCATTGCCGAAAAGCAAACAGACGAACGCTGGCTCCTACCGGACGTCAACATCGTTCCCGACGCACGGAGTCGTTTCTACGACCCGTACGATCCGGATTGCAAGCCGCTGCCCCCGGACGATCCAGCCGCAAATGAGTACATGCACTGCGCGAACGGAATGAGGGGATACAAGAGCTGGCACAAGTTCGGTGAAATGTTCAGCATGGAGAACCCGCAGTGGCTGGACGCGTTTGGTGTTGGACTGGATGGCAGTGGCCAGGTCGATCCGGCTCAGGCTCATTCCTCTGTTGAGTTGAATTCGATTACGCTGCAGGAAGCAATCGAGCTCTCCTACATCCACAGTCGCGACTATCAGACTGAGATTGAGGATCTGTACCTCAGTGCGTTGGACCTGACTTTCCAGCGGTATCAGTTTGGGGTCCGGTATCTTCCGGAACCCAACCTGGGACTCACAAGTTCTCACCGCGCTGGCCAGGACACCTACGGTCTCACCAACGGTTTCGGAATCAGTCAGGCACTGCCAGCGGGTGGGCAATGGGCCGTTGAATTGGCAAACAACACATTGTGGCTATTCGGAACCGGCGGCAGCGCGCCTTCGTCTGCCAGCAACCTGGCGTTTAGTTTGGTGCAGCCGCTACTGTTTGGAGCAGGGCGGCACGTTGCGATGGAAGGGCTGACGCAGGCCGAACGAAACGTACTGTATCAAACGCGTACTTTGGCACGGTTCCGTCGATCGTTCTTCGCTGACACTGCCAGCAGTTACCTTCAAATCCTGCAACAACGACAAAGTGTTTCGAACCAGTTAAACAATATTGAGCGGCTGCAAACTCAGATCGAGATTCAGCGAGTTCGAGACGGACGAAAGCCATTCCAAACATCAGCCGCACTTAGACGGCTGCCCGACGATTTCGAGATTCCGGAATCACTTAAGGGCCGGGTGGTATACGACGACGACGATGGCTTCCTGTTCTGGCGAGACCAATCGATTACCGATGCGGAATCGGACGCATTGCTGGCAATCAGCGATGACCCGGAGTACCAGCGTGCAGCAGCACTGATTATTGAGTTTGCCGGCGAAGGCAATGACCCAACCAGTCAGAGTGCATTGCAGTTGCTGACGAACCTTAGCAACGCAGAAAACACGCTGCGTGCTCAGGAACGTGTGCTGCAGGATCTGCAAGACGCATTCAAGACTCAGCTGGGACTCCCACCTGACGTCAATCTGGAAATTGACACATCGCTGTTGGAACCATTCGCGCTAATCGATCCGGACCTGAGTGAAGTGGAAGCCAGCCTGACTGAGACTCTTCAGATTGTTGATAGGCCTCTTGATGCCCCGGCTGACTTCGGCGCCGTTGTGCGACTTATCCGTGAGTTGGACAGTCTCGCGAAAGACGTCGAAGACAGGGGACTTGGCGATGTGTTGGCTGAGTTTGATCCTGTGGACGACTTGATTGAATCTGGCCAATCCGGCGTGAGCGGCCAACGCGAGTTTACCAGCGAGGAAGAGGTCGACCGCGTGCGGAAAGACCTGCGGCGTGACAAGCGACTGTACAGGGTTGCTCAGTCAGAGTTCGAAGCGGCGGTCCGAGACCTTGAGACTCTCAAAGCAATCGTTGAGGGTAATTCGGCTGAAGAAGCGTTCCGAAAGCTGGACAGAGATGAAGATGGAACCATCCAGCTGGAAGAACTTAGTGACGTGTTCGACAAGAGCCTCCGCACACGACTGGACATTGACGAAAACGAAGAAGCGTCCATCGAGGAACTTACTGAGGTCGTTGAAAGTATCGCTCGAGAGATTCGTGAACCGATGCTGTTTGCGACTCAGTCTCTGCAAGTGGTGCAGGCCGGACTTCGAACGGAGCTCATTGGTGTCAACAAGTTCAAGCTTCCCGGTGGCACAGAGACTCCTACGATTCAGGAGGCTGTTCGAGTCGGGCTGGAGAACCGGTTGGACCTGATGAACGTCAAGGGGCAGGTGATGGACGCTCGACGGCAGCTTGAAATTGCCGCCAACGCGCTAGAATCGACTTTGGACCTGGTCGTTGATGGTTCTCTGGGCACCGACGCGGCTGCTCGGACACCATTCGACTTCCGCAGTGAAGAAGCTCAACTGGACATTGGCCTCCAGCTGACGACTCCACTGGACCAAATTAACGAACGAAACGCGTACGCCGAGGCATTAGTGTCGTACCAGCGTGCTCGCCGAAACTACATGGCTTTTGAGGATTTGGTGAAGACTCAGATTCGTAGCAGTTGGCGACAACTGGAGGTCTCAGAACAACAGCTTGAGATTGACAGACGTACCATTCGTCAGGCAGCTGTACAATATGATTCAGCCGCTCAGAACGCGTCTCGGGGTAACCAAGCCAACGCTTTTGACCTCCTACAGGCCCTAGGCTCACTCTTGCAGGCCCAAAACAGCCTTATTGGGGACTGGGTCACATATGAGGTCAACCGTTTAGACATCTATCGCGATATGGGTATTATGGAGGTGGACTCACTTGGTATCTGGCAAGATAATTTCTACCAGCAAGGGCAGTCTCCTTCCCTCGACTCGGGGTTCAATTCCAATGAACCTCCCTCCGACGCTCAATTCATCCTCGATGAAGAACCTTCCGATGAACCGACCTTCCCGCTCGATTCGCTCCCTGAAGCTCCGCCAGTCCGCAAACCAGAAATCGCTCCAGCACCGCCACAGGCGCAGCGGCGCTTCCGCGGTTTGGACTTTGCTCGCTTTAGGAATATTGGGCGTCGTAGCAGTTCTGGCGATACCGTCGTGGCGCGCTAAGGCTGCCGACATGTTCATGTCGAAAGCCGACGTGGACTTCAGCCAGTTTATTGTTGAAGACGCCAAAGTTGCTCCGTTCCGAATCATGGTGACGGAGCAGGGCACCTTGGACAGCATGCGAAACTCGACGCTGACAAACCGCGTCGAGGGTAGCACGACAATCCTCTCCATCGTTCCGGAAGGAACGCAGGTCACTGGCCCCGTGAAGACCGAATACGCGGGCGTTGTTTCGCTGAAGGTTGATGAGTCTGAGTCAGAGAAGACCATCACTGTCACTGAAGAAGACGGAACGGCCCATACTTATTCGATCACGCTCGGTGAATTCACCCGGGTGGTTGTCGCTGACGGTGACAAGGTCGAAGTGGACGACATCCTTGGTGGCGACGTTGTTTGCGAACTGGACTACTCAGGGCTTGAAGACAAAGAACGCCAACAGCAGATCTCAGTGACACAGGCGAAAGCGTCTTTGGAAAAAGCTGAGAAGCAGCTGGACATCCAGAAAAGCACCAACGCCAGTAACATGTCCAAGGCGAAGCTGGACGAAGAACTTGCTGAACTGGACCGAGCCAAGTACGTCGCTGACGATGGTGAATACCAGCAGGCCTACGACATGATTAAGGGCGAGGTGAAACAGTTCCAGCAGGAACTGGAACAGGCTCGTGAAGAGTACGAATTCACAAAGCGAATGGCACGGCGTGGGTATACGGCTCAAAACGAACTGGAATCCCGCCGAATTGCTGTCTCTCAGAAGAATATCAGTCTCAAGACCAAGCGCGACGAATTGAACGTGCTGGAGACGTACACCAAGGGGCGTACGATCGCTGAGCTGGAGCAGTTGGCTGAGGACACCAAAGAAGAAACGAAACGTGTCGATTTGCAGGGACAGGCCGAACTGGCCAAGTTCGTCGCCGACCTCGATACCGCTCGCCTGACCTACGACGTTGAGTACAACGAATTGATACGGCTTGGTCGCCAGATTAAGGCGTGTGTTCTGGTCGCTCCGCAGGACGGTGAAGTCGTTTACGCATCACAAAACGGTGGACGTGGTAGCCAGCCGGTTGTCATTGAAGAAGGTGCAAGCGTTCGAGAACGCCAAAGCATCATCAAGCTGCCTGACCTGAGCTTCATGAAAGTGGACGCTCGGATTCACGAATCAAAAATCAGTCGCATCGAAACCGGGCTCCCCGTTGAAATCGAAATTGATGCGTTGCCAGGCATCCTGTACCACGGTGTCCTGGAGTCTGTTTCTTCAGTGCCTGTACCAGGTAGCTGGCCAAACACAGACCTAAAAGAATACGAAGCGGTCATTCGCATCACCGACGAAGACAAGATGGTTCGCGAACTGCGACCCGGTATGAACGCAGAACTGCGCATCATCGTTCAACAGCGATCAGAGGATGTCCTGCAGATTCCTGTCCAGGCTGCCATGAACATGATGGGCAAGTACTTCGTCTACGTGCTGGAACCATCCGGTGGTGTTCGTCGGGAGCTGAAGATTGGCGATTCTAACGACGAATTCATGGAGGTTCTGGACGGGGTCAAAGAAGGTGAAAAGGTCATCCTGAACCCTCGGACTCACTTCTCAGATGAGATCTCAGAACTCGAAGATAAGTTGACTCAGGAAGCTGAGGCCAACAACAAGAAGAAGCCTGTCGCTGGCGGCAAAGGCGGCAAGAGTGGTGGCGGTAAATGGAAAGCCAATGGCGGCGGCAAGGGCCGAGGCGGCAAAGCTGGCGGTGGACGACCCGGTGCCGGCGGTGGCGGACGTCCAGCCACTGCAGGTGGCGGAGGTGGAGGTGGAGGTGGATTCGACCCGGCTAAGATTTTCGAACGCGTTGACAAGAACGCCGACGGAAAGATTACTGCCGACGAAGATACCAGTGGCCGGATGATGGCCAGTGACGCCGACGGCGATGGTTCAGTGTCCATGGAAGAGTTCAAAGAAGCGATGAAGAAGTACCAGCGGTAGCGTTCCCTAACGCGCCACAAAACACTGATGTACTTTTTCGATTGAGCCTCCATTGACCTCGACAGCTAAGAAAATTGAAACCGACCTGGCTGCCCAGGTCGTTGAGCTACACAAGCACTACGACCTTGGAACGGTTCTTGTGAAGGCGCTGAATGGCGTGTCACTGGATTTTCCGAAAGGAGATTTCGTGGCCATCATGGGTTCGTCAGGAAGCGGCAAAAGCACACTGCTGAACCTACTAGGGGCTTTGGACCGACCGACGACCGGCAAGTACATTCTCGGTGGCTACGACGTTTCGACACTCACCGATAACGAACTGTCCAACATCCGCAACAAGCTGATTGGGTTCATCTTCCAGTCTTACAACCTGATTCCACAGTTCACGGTTCTGGAAAACATTGAGGTTCCGCTGCATTACCGCGACGGCTACCCGCCGATTACCAGTAAGGACCGGAAGTTCTGCGAACACCTTGGCGAGATGGTTGGCCTGGGTGACAGAATGGACCACCGGCCCTTCCAACTGTCTGGTGGTCAGCAGCAGCGCGTCGCGATTGCCCGCGCTTTGGTAAATGACCCGGAAATCATTCTGGCTGACGAACCCACAGGTAACCTGGATTCGAAGACCGAAGCCGAGATCATGGCGATGTTGGTGAAGCTTAACGAAGAAGGTCGAACCATCATCATGGTGACTCACGAAGACAACGTGGCCGAGATTGCCAAACGACAGATCTACATGAAGGACGGGCTTGTTGCCGGCGAAGGTATCTTCAAAGGCTAATCGTCCGATAAGGCTCTTGGCATGTTTCGAATCTACCGCACAGTGCAATTGGCTCTCAAGAGCCTCATGCTGCACAAATTGCGCTCCGGCTTGACGGTACTTGGTATCGTCTTCGGAGTGTTCTCGGTAATTGCCATGCTTGCCATCGGCGAGGGTGCCAGCCAGCAGGCTCAGAATCAGGTTCTGGAACTCGGCGCGAACAACGTCATCGTTCGCGCGGTGAAGCCTCCGCAGGAAACAGCGTCGACGGGTTCTAACTCGCGAGTGCTTCGGTATGGACTGCTGCGTTCGGACTACCAACTACTGTCCCGCACTATCCCGACCGTGACGAACACAATCCCGATTCGCGAGATCCGCAAAGAGTCGCGATACCTCCACCGATCTATGAGTAACAGCCGAATCGTCGGTTGTACCGCGGACTATGTGACGGTGAACCACCTTGGTTTGTCCCGTGGCCGATTCATCACCGAACAGGACATGCGCACGAAAGCAAACGTTGCCGTTCTGGCCAACGGGACCGCAGAGACGCTGTTCAAAGCCGACGATCCGCTTGGCAAAGCCGTGAAGATCAACAACAAGTACTACAAGATCGTCGGGATTACAAAGTCACGGACAGCGTCGGCCGCGATTGGTGGCAGCATGTCTGGCCAGGACTTCAACAAAGACATTTACATTCCGTTGGAAACGTTCCGAGTCCGACTGGGAGACCTGATTTTCAATGTGACGCCGGGTTCGTTCTCTGCCGAACAGGTAGAGTTGAACCAAATCACACTACAGGTTAGAGACGACAAGGCCGTGGTCGGCACCGCGGAAGTTGTTCGCGAAACGTTGAAGAAGACTCACAAAGGCATTGAAGATTACGCCGTTGTGGTTCCTTTGGAACTCTTGAAGCAGGCCCAGCAAATCAAGCTCATCTTTAATGTGGTGCTTGGTTCTATTGCTGCCATCAGTCTCATTGTGGGCGGCATTGGCATCATGAACATCATGCTGGCAACCGTCACCGAACGAACGCGGGAAATTGGCGTGCGGCGCGCTCTCGGTGCGAAGCAGCGGGACATCCTGTCGCAGTTTCTGACGGAGACAATCGTGCTTGCCGGCAGTGGAGGGTTGATCGGTATCATTCTGGGGCTCTCGACCCCATACATCTTCTCAGCCGGACAGTGGTTCGTTTCGAACTACCTGATGGACGCGGCAGCTGCCGGGACATCTGAGTTTAGTTCGATGTTTGGTGAGCTGGTTCCGATTGTCAGGTTGTGGAGCGTTCCACTGGCATTCGGTATCTCAGTCTTCATTGGACTGGCGTCAGGAATGTACCCGGCCTGGCAGGCCGCACGTCTGGATCCGATTGAAGCTCTGCGGCACGAATAAGTAACCGTCCAGGCAGCGAAGTTCGTCATGGCGAACCGCACGCTCCGTTCGGGCTCACTCGCCGAAGTCTTCCAGTTCGATGTCGCGGGGATGAATCATCCGCGTGGTTCCGTCCGGGACGACCGCGTTTGAAGAAGGATCCAGGTTGCGACTGAGATTCGTTCGTGGATCGATACTGGCGATCCAGTTTCGCAGGTCCCTTGTGTATTGATCCGGCAGGTCACTTTTCACCAGCTGCCGTAGAAACCCAGCGGCGCCGTCGTCTGCTGTTTCGGCTTCCTCAGCAGATCCAAACCGCTTGGCCGGATCAGGATGGATGAGCTTCTGCAGGAACAACATCAGTGGTTCCGTGAAGGCAAACTCTTCGATTGGAAGAATGCCTGGCAGCTCCTGCAGGATACTGTCTTTGGCTCGACGCAACTGAGCGTAGGTCAATCCTGCGAACGGGTGCGATCCGGTAATGATCTCAATTAGAACGTAGCCAAGACTGGCAAGATCAGACTGCTCAGTCGCGCGGTCGCCTTTCAGGATTTCAGGAGCCGCGTATTCGGGAGTGCAGGGGTTGCCAGGTGGCAGGTCACCTTTGAGGAACGCAGAACCGATATCAATCAGTTTCACGTTACCAGTGCGTTTGACCATTATATTGGAGGGTTTCACATCACAGTGCACAATATTCGCGCGATGCAGTGCTGAGAGTCCGGACAGACATTCTCGGAGAACATTCACGGCCGTGCCGGGGCGAAAGCGTGAATCCTCCGCACCCGGTGTGACGACCGTCTCGTTGATATTTTGCCAGGTACTTTCAGTCACCTGATTGCGGACCTGGCTAAGCGCGTCGCGTTTCAGGAGCCGCTGGAGGTCATAGCCGTCGATCCACTCCATCTCCATCAGGTACAGCCCCTGATGGCTGACAACGTTCTGGACGGTGACCACCGAGTCATGCTGGACTCGAGCTACCTCGGTCGCGACCCGTGTCAGCCGAGTCATCTCTGACTTGTAGCTATCCGCATCGTCGTAGCGATCGGGTGAGAACACTTTGAGAGCCAGCGGCAGTTTGAACTCGGCGGACCCACGGCGTTCACTTAAATACACGACCCCCTGACCGCCAACGCCCAGGGTGCGCAGGAAAACGCGCTGAGCCTGCCATCCAATACTCTTTTGGCGACAGATTTCGTTGAATCGATCTCTGAGTTTTTCTAACGCCGGGCTCGGCAGGTTCGCGGACACGCAATCACTCTGTGTTCAATATTCTTCCGTCTGGCCCGTGATTCCCGGATTTTTGGGGAATAGCGTCAACGTGTACAGGCTCAAACTTATGGCGGTTGCTGTTGTTTCCCCAATTTGGCTGCTCTAACAAGTGCCAATTCCTGCATCTACGCACTAGCGATGGTTGCAGATGGGTCAAACCCGCAGTAGCCTGACCGGTAACACAAGATGCTCTGGAAACCTAGAGCAAACCCAGAATTCTGAGGCAGATAAGATGAAGAAGTTTCTCGTATGCATGTTCGCTGGAATGCTGTTCGTTCCGACTCTCTCTGGTTGCGGCGAAAGCACTGAAGCCACGATCAATGAAGACACAGGCACCGCAGTCTCCGATGGCGACATGACCGAAGAAAGCTACGAAGACGCAATAAAAAAGAGCATGGAAGAGCAAACCCCTGAGTGATTCTCGCCTGCCGAAAATTGCAAAGACAGAACGCCGACCACTGGTCGGCGTTTTTTTGTCGCCTACCTAAAGCGTGCAAATGCGTTTCAGTGTTGTTGTCTTGCCGGCACCGTTAGGGCGAACACTGGCCGGAGGTTTTGGTTGCGCTCGATTCCGCCTGAAGTACTACGAACGTGGCTAACCTTGTGTTGAGCGTTCGTGCTAATTCGCTGACGCTGTAAGCGATAATCCGATGCGTTTTCGCTGTACATCGACTTCCATCACTGTCGTCTGAACCACATCGCCAACTGCCACAATGTCCGCCGGGTTGCTGACGAACCCATCTGCAAGTTGTGAGATGTGAACCAGTCCGTCCTGGTGAACCCCAACGTCCACAAACGCACCAAACTTTGTCACGTTGGTCACGATGCCTTCAAGACGCATCCCTGGTTGCAGGTCTTCGATCTTGTCCACACCTTCCTTGAACGTGGCTGTGACAAACTCTTTACGCGGGTCGCGTCCGGGGCGAGCGAGCTCAGCAATGATGTCCTTCACGGTACTCATCCCAACCCGGTCATCCACGTAGTCGGTTGCCGACAAGTCTTTAGCTAACTCCGCGTTGCCAACCAGGCTCTGGGCGTCAGTTTCCAGAGACGCCGCCATTCGCTGGACAACGTAGTAGCTTTCCGGATGCACGGAAGTGCTGTCCAACGGATCGGCTGAGTCTCTGATCCGCAGGAACCCTGCCGATTGTTCAAACGCCTTCGCGCCGAACTTGGGAACCTTCAGCAAAGACTTCCGGTCGCGGAAAGGTCCGTTCTCGTCGCGGAACTCAACAATCCTCTGTGCAAGTTTGGGCCCAATGCCGGCCACGTATGCCAGAATTGAAGGGCTGGCCTGGTTGAGTTCGACTCCAACCGAGTTCACACACGATAGTACCTCTCGTTCGAGCGTCGTGTTCAACAGCTTCTGATCGACATCATGTTGGTACTGTCCGACGCCAATGGACCGCGGGTCCAGCTTGACAAGTTCAGCCAGCGGATCCTGCAGGCGATGAGCAATACTAATCGCTCCGCGAACAGTCACATCCAAGTCTGGATACTCAGAAACCGCCAGTTCGCTGGCTGAGTAAATTGATGCTCCCGATTCGCTAACGATCGCCTTTGTGATATCGAGGCTTTGCTTTGCGATCAGTTGCGTGACGAATACATCTGTCTCTCGTGATGCGGTTCCGTTGCCAATGGCGACCAGCTGGACCTGGTGTTTCTGGATCAGACTTACCAGTGTCGCCGCAGCTCCATCAGTGTCATTTCGCGGCGCGGTGGGGTAAATCGTTGCGGTTTCGACGAACCGACCGGTCTCATCAACCACAGCCACCTTGCAACCGGTACGAAATCCGGGATCAATGCCAAGAGTCACCTTCGCACCCGCGGGTG
>CAZAIB010000024.1:0-58373 GCA_964485095.1 uncultured Planctomycetaceae bacterium
TTGACGAGTTCAAGAAGCAGTTCGCCGCTGCAGCCGGAACACGCTTTGGCAGCGGTTGGGCCTGGCTAAGCGTCGATGGTGGCAACCTTGTTGTTGAGAGTACACCGAACCAGGACACACCACTTTCACAGGGCCGAACCCCAATTTTGGGCCTCGACGTCTGGGAACACGCTTACTATCTGAACTACCAAAACCGTCGCCCGGACTACGTCACCGCATTCTGGAACGTAGTGAACTGGGACGCGGTCGCTAAACGATACGCGGCTGCTAAGTAGATATCCTTGCCGGTCCAGGCCGGTTAAGAACTGTCCAAAGGGGTTCGGCGATGCTCGTCGAGCCCCTTTTTTGTTTGATGCCCGTTTCTTGAGTAAGATGCAATCTGTTCACTCTGTCCCTCAAATTGACTCCGGAGCCGTCAACTCTAAGATCAAATTCATGAGCCAACGCATTCTCACAGCGCTACCGGTTTTCAACGAAGAGGACCATGTACAAGCGGTCCTGGACCACGTTCGGCAACACGCCGACAATATCCTGGTCGTGGACGATGGCTCATCCGATGGCACCTCGCAGTTGTTAGTGCAGCAGGCCGGAATCGACACAGTCGTTCACAAAGTGAACAAAGGGTACGGCGCGGCGTTGGTGAGTGCT
The DNA here is from genome assembly GCA_964485095.1 of uncultured Planctomycetaceae bacterium. Classification (GTDB taxonomy): domain Bacteria; phylum Planctomycetota; class Planctomycetia; order Planctomycetales; family Planctomycetaceae; genus CAYNWT01. Next base: position 649 of record CAZAIB010000024.1, read on the forward strand.
TTTGACTACGCCGTGCAGAATCAGTTCGACATCCTGATCACCATCGATTGCGACGGTCAGCACCAGCCGCAGCTCATCCCCGAACTTGCCCGGCAGCTGATCGACGATCCGAAAATCGACATGCTCTCAGGTTCTCGCTACTTGAAAGCGTTCGACGGCCAAAGCCTCCCACCCGAAGACCGTCGCGCGATTAACATGCAGATCACGGAGTGGATTAACAAGAACCTGTGCCTGAACCTGACCGACGCGTTCTGTGGGTTCAAAGCTTACCGAGTCGCTTCGCTGCCGCAGCTCAACATCACAGACTTCGGCTACGCGATGCCGCTCCAGCTTTGGGTTCAGGCCGTGGCAGCCAACTGGAACATTGTCGAGCACCCCGTTCCACTTGTGTACCTGGAAGAAGAACGTTCGTTTGGTGGTTCGCTGGACGACGGCCGGAAACGACTGGCCTACTATCGAGAAGTGCTTGACGCGGCAGTCGCGGATGTAGGAAAACCGGTTGGGTGTGGCTAACGTAAACAGTCCACCTCCGCGGTTCCCGTCCCACCTGCCGAATGAAGCAGCCAAGTTTCCCTCAAAGCCTCCGAATGTCCGAACCAACCACACATCTCAAGCGGCGCCGGCTTCGAGTCCCCCGTGGTGATGGTGGAGTTCTACTGGAACCGTCCGTGCCGGATGCTGTGGTCGCAGCTGTGTCGAACCATGATCGGCTGGAAGCCGCCGCAGGCCTGGACCTCCAGGGTCGTACGCTCGGCCAGATGCGCCAGATGGCCCGAAGTGAACTTTTAGCCAGTGCCTACCGATACACATCGGAATTCCGCAGCGACATAACTCTGCAGGCCGATCCGGGTCCGATTATCGTCACCGGGCACCAGCCTGAGCTATTTCACCCAGGCGTTTGGGTCAAGAATTTTGCCGCCGCCGCTGTTGCCAGACAATCGGGCGGAACCGCCATCAACCTGGTCGTGGACAATGACTTCTGCGACTCGGCCATGATCCGCGTTCCCGTGCCGGGTCCGAAGGGTCTGCGGTTCGAACGGGTAACGATCGCTGACCGGCTGCCACCCCAGCCATGGGAAGAACGCTCGGCCGACCCACAGCAACTTGCAACCTTCGCTTCTCGAGTCGCCCAGCCAATGGCCGCCTGGAATCTGCCCGAACCTGCCGCTGACCAAATGGCGTTCGACCAGCGTCCAGGCCGCCTCGCCGATCAACTCACCCAAGTCCGCAGCAACCTGGAAGCATCGCGCGGTTTGACGAATCTGGAACTGCCTATCAGTCGGTTGGCCGAAACGGAATCGTTCTTCCGCTTCGTCTGTCACTTGCTGGTCAACATCGAACGCTTTCACGAAGTCCACAACCAGACCCTCGTCGATTACCGGCACCGCAACGGGCTCCGCAGCAAGACCCATCCGGTCCCCGCGCTGGAGACCAAAGACGGCTGGTGGGAAACACCATTCTGGACATGGCGTGAAGGCGATCGCAGCCGGCAACGTCTATTGGCTCAGCAACGAACAGACAACCTGCTCGCCATCTCAGATGGAATCAGAGTTCTGGCAGAACTGCCACTCGGTCCCGGCATGGATGCGTGCTGTGCGGCCGAAGTGCTGCTGCAACTTTCAACCAGTGGCGACCGCATCCGTCCCCGCGCTCTGACAAACACAATCTTCTCGCGGATGTTATTCGCCGACCTGTTCATCCACGGAATCGGTGGAGCCAAATACGACGAGATGACCGACGCCATCCTGTCAGACTTCTATGGCATCAAGCCGCCCGAGTTCATGACATGTTCCGCCACACTGCACCTACTGGGTGACCGAGCAACAGACGCCACACCAGAGAAAGTCGAACAACTCCAGCGCCAGGCGAGAGCTCTCAGGTTCCGAGCCGAAGACGCGCTCGCCGATTCAACCGATCCCGAAATCAAAGTCCTTGTCGATGAGAAACGAACACTCATCGACCAACAAAATGCCGCTGAGAACACCGACAGCCAGGCCAACCGCGCCCGGTATCGTCGGTTCCGCGAGATCAATAAGCGACTCGCCAAACAAACGCTCGCACAGCGCGAAGAACTGGAAGCAGAAATCGAAGCCACTCAGGCTGAACTCCAACAGAACGCGCTGTTGCGCAGCCGCGATCTCTCATTCGCGCTGTACCCGCCCGCCCGACTCTGGTCACTATTCGACAGCATCACCGACCACGCATAGAAGTCCCGAGCTTCCGCACGCGTTCAACCGGAGATGCAACCACCAACCTCACCCAACATCCCCACCGGAATCCGATGCAACGGAACGTTGCTGCCTTTGCACTTCGTACATTACTACGGCTGCTGCGACTGCTGCGTTTAACGAAGACACCGCGCCTTGCAGGGGAATCCGAACGTGGCTGTCAGCCAGATCCAACAACGCCCGACTGACACCCTTCCCCTCGTTGCCCACAACCAGTGCGACGGACCGGGTTAAATCACACAGCCCGATGTTTGATTCGGCTTTCTCAGAACACGCCAGAATCGAAACGCCAAGATCGCGCAGTTGTTCTCCGACGTCAGTCAACGACTCGCACTGCACGATCGGAACATGGTTCACCGCTCCGGCCGATGTTCGAGCCACGAGGCTGGTCACTCCAACCTGTTCACTGTCCGGGATGATGACAGCCGAAACGCCAAACCCGTCCGCCGACCGCAGCATCGCGCCCAGGTTGAACGGATCCTGAATCCGGTCGCAGATCAGCAGCATCACCGGATCATTTTCCTGGACGATGGCCGCCAGATCATGAACATTCGCGTATGGAAACTCAGGCATCTTGGCAGCGAAACCCTGGTGTTCTGAGGTTCCACACAGCTGGCGAATCCGAGCCGGTTCGACGCGTTCGAACGGGATGTCCTGGTCGTGAGCCAACTGTTCAGCCTCAGACCGAACATCTGTCGCAAGTTCTTCCGACAGCAGAAGATCCATCGGAAGCCAGTTACCCGCGCGGAGCGTTTCGAGGACCAGGTTCCGCCCCCAGATCCACGATTTCTGATGGTTGCCCAGCATCCGGCGTTTGCCTTTACCGCGCCGATAACGCTCGACCATTAGAAACCCCGGACCATTGAGAAGGCAAACTTCGCTTGCCGCCGACTCTACAGTGGCAGGTCGCCAATTCGCAATCATTGCGTGGCCGACCGATTGAATCCTGATACGATATGCGGCCCAATATAGTGGTTGAAGCCTTCTCACAGCCGGCTCCGGAAACAGGCTCTACCGACCGAACCGAAAGACAGTACCGTGCAACGCAGGCGTGGACGAGCTCCCATCCATTCGACCGAAGAAGAACTCAGCGGACTCCGAACAGCCGCTCGAGTGAACTCGCAGTTGCTGGACCATCTCCGTCCGCACGTGCGCGCGGGTGTCACCACTAACGAACTCGACCGCATGGCCGCGGCCTACACCGAACAACACGGTCACACACCAGCATGCCTGGGCTACGGTGGTTCGGCCACTCGGCAGCCGTACCCCAACGTCATTTGCACCAGCGTGAACCACGTCGTGTGTCACGGAATCCCAAACGACATTCCGCTGAAAGACGGCGACATCATCAACGTCGACCTGACAACCATCGTCGATGGATGGCACGGCGACCAATCAGAGACGTTCATGATTGGCGACGTTAGCGCGGCGGCCAAGCGGTTGGTTCAGGTGACGTTCGATTCCATGTGGAAAGGCATTCGAGCTTGCCGGCCTGGCGGACGCATCACAGACATCGGCCACGCGATTCTTAACCACGCGCAGAACAACGGCTTCTCAGTTGTTCGCGAATACCAGGGCCACGGCATCGGTCGATCCTTCCACCAGGATCCTGACGTGCCACACTTCCCAACTCCGTCGTCAAACCGCGTCGTGTTGAAGCCCGGTATGTGCTTCACCATCGAACCAATGTTGAATGCCGGCGTCTGGCAGACCAAGACAGACAAAGAAGACCGCTGGACCGTCTACACCCAGGACGGCGCGCTGTCGGCTCAGTTCGAACACATGGTCCTCATCACCGAAGATGGCGTCGAAGTACTGACGGAAATCGAAGGCGGACCCAAAGAAGGCGACACGCTGGCCACGGTTGCGTGACCACTGGCTCTGACAACCGCGAAGACTTCCGTCCAACCGCAGCGTGGCAAACACTCAAGCAACGCGCGGCCATCACGCGCCGCATTCGCGCGTTCTTCGACCAGCGCGGCTACACCGAAGTGCAGACCCCCCTGCTCTCGCACGACATCGTCGTCGACGCGCATCTGGAACCGTTTACGGTCGAAACGGATTACGGAACACTGTTCCTGCAAACCTCGCCCGAGTTCGCGATGAAGCGACTGTTGTGCGACGGAGCCGATTCGATTTATCAGCTGTGTCACGCGTTCCGGCAGGGCGAAGTCGGAACACGTCATAATCCGGAATTCACCATGCTGGAGTGGTACAAAGTCGGCGACACGTACCACGACCAAATGACGTTTACCGAGGAATTGGTTCGAACCGTCCTGTCCGACACGATTCCGTCCGAAGAGTTTCCCCGCACCACCTACGACGAAGCCTTTCACCGCGCGTGCGGAACAACGGTTCTCGACCTAAGCGCCAAACAGTTGGTTGCGCTTGCCGCCGATCACAACGTCGCCCTGCCCTCATCACTGGACCAAACCAACTGCGACGACTTGCTAAACATCATTCTGTCAGAAGTTGTCGAACCAACGCTCGGTCAGCAAGTGCCCGAGTTTCTGTTCGACTATCCCGCCAGCCAGTCCGCACTGGCGAAGGTTCGCGGTGATAACCCGCCCGTCGCCGAACGGTTCGAGCTGTACTACCACGGCATCGAACTTTGCAACGGCTACCAGGAACTCACCGACGCCAACGAACTGGCAGCTCGCAACGTTCGACAGAATCAACTACGAGTCAACGAAGGTCGTCAGCCGCTGCCCGCCAACAGCCGCCTGCTCTCCGCGATGCACTCCGGCTTCCCCGACTGTTCCGGCGTGGCGCTGGGTGTAGACCGATTGGTCGCTTTGGCTCTGGGGCTCGAGCGGCTGGACCAAGTTTGGTCGTTCCCAATCCATCGAGCCTGATGCTGCGACTTGTGCCTGTAAGCACACCCTTCCTCAAATTGGCCGATTCCACAGTTGTGTGTCGGTCCGGGCGTTAAGATGTGGACCCGTTCGCGGTCCGATTGAATGAACCACTATGCCCGACTGGACCTACCACACAATCTTCAAGCCGGCTCTCACCCGGATGCCGTATCGCGCGGCCGAGAAGCTGGTTTTCGGTTCGATGGGAATACTCGCGCGGACGCCGCCAGGACGATTGTTGGTTCGCATGATGGGGCATGGTTCTCCGTCAGCAGCCATGCTGGTCGAACGCGGCTCGCACCGGTTCGCCGCACCCACCGCGCTGGGCTGTGGAGTTGATTCGTGCGTGCGTGGAACCAACGCGATCGCATTGTTTTGGGTTTGGGTTAATCGAGATCGGGCCGGTTGGTTCGACCAGCCAGGGAACTCATCCAACATGGTGCGAAGGTGGATCGATTGAACTGGACGCCAACTTCGTGATGAGCTGTGACGATGTCGCGGAGAAGCTTGCGAACCGCGTGCCGCGCGAAAACGTACATGTTGTCGTCCGCCTTGCTGACGTCGCGGTCGAACATGTGCGGACGCTGTCAGCGTTGGCGGACGGGTTCTCGATATCCAGTGCAGACATTGAACGACTGGGCGAGATTCGTTCGGCTACTCAGCTTCCCATCTATGTTCGTGTGACGTCCGGTCTCGATTCCGCGGTTGAGATGGAACCGGCCGGGTTCATTGTCGAACAAACTACCGACGGTCGTTGGCCGCACTGGCCACACGCGTTGCCGATGTCCGCAATCGTGCGACGGAAGCGCAGGTTGTGATTGCACATGGCCGCGTGGCCGAACCTAACGAGGCGCCGTCGCTTGCTGAAGCGGGAGCCGACCTGGTGATGATTCAAAGCGGGTTCGCCGCGTCCGGGCCGGGGCTTCCAAAACGGATTAACCGACTGCTGGAGAACTCAGCACCATCGAAGTTGCCGAGACTCTTCTCTCCGGAAGCATCGTTCTTTTGGTCCGGCATCATGGGCGTTGCGCTGTTTATCGGCGGGATCATCGCCACGATTCTGGGAACCACGCGCGTGCTGTTGCCGTACGATGAAGAATATCTCGGCATGCTTCGCGAAGAACTTTGTGGGTTCAACGACCAGATTTTGCCGTTCATGTCGCATGACCGCGTGACACTGGCAGGGACGATGTTGTCGCTGGGAATCATCTACACGTCTTGCGCTGCGTTCGGCGAACGGCGAGGTCAACGATGGGCTCGTTCAGCGGTGTTGACGTCATCGTTTATTGGTTTCCTGAGCTTCTTTCTATTCCTTGGCTTTGGGTACTTCGACCCGCTGCACGCGTTCATTGCGGCGATCTTGTTTCAGTTCATTTTGCTGGGCCTGCGTTCCCCGTTGCCTGACTCACAACCCGAACTTGCCGATCACAAAAACGACAAAGCATGGCGACTGGGTCTGTGGGGCCAGTTGATCTTCGTTGCGCACGGAGCGGCAATTTTGATCGGCGGACTGGTGATTTGTTCGTTCGGAGTCACGTCTGTGTTCGTGAAAGAAGACCTCGAATTCATGCAGATAACTGCCAACCAACTGCAGGCAATCAACCCAAGGCTTGTTCCGCTTGTCGCTCACGATCGGGCCAGCTTTGGTGGCATGTTGTTGTCCACGGGAGTCATGGTCTTGCTGACTGCGATGTGGGGCTGGCGTCGAGGTCAACGGTGGCTGTGGTATGCACTGGCTGCGGCCGGAACCCTGGCCTATGGCTCGACGATCGTGATTCACTGGGCCGTCGGCTACACCAGCCTGAAACACTTGCTGCCGGCTTACGCTGGGCTCATCACTCTATGGCTGGGACTGCTCCCCGCGCGTGGTTGGTTGTGTGGTTCGAGTGAATAGACTTTGCGGCGTGCGAGCGGAGAAGGCCGGCATCTTGATTAGCCAGCCACGGTTCAACGGCGCTTGGACACTTCAGTAACGACCGCACAGGTTGGCAGAAAGAGATGTCGGGCTTCTAAATCACACCGACTACTTCAAACCCAGCTTCTCGATTTTCTGTTGCAGGTTCTGGCGATGAATCCCCAGTTGCCTGGCCGCCGCACTGACGTTGCCATCGTGAGCATCCAGAGCTGCCGTGATGGCCGTGCGTTCGAAGGTTTCCACCAGCTGGTTTTTCGCCTCGGTCAGTGGCAGGCCCAGCAGTTCTGCGAAGTCGTTTGACGGTTGGGCAGTTGTCGGTGCGAGTCCAAGGTCGATGGGTGCAATTTCAGAATCGGCCATCGCGGCCGCGCCCAGGATCGCCTGCTGGAGTTCCCGAACGTTGCCGGGCCAGTTGTGTTTCAGCAACGCGTCGATGGCGGCTGGCGAAATTGGTTTGGTTTCAATGTCGCGGTTGGTTTCCAGGAAGTGGTTGGCCAGCAGCACGATGTCTTCGCGTCGATGCCGAAGCGCCGGGACGGCCAGCTCGATACCTCGGATCCGAAACAGCAGGTCTTGTCTAAACTGTCCGTCAGTGATTGAATCCTCAAGATTCTGATGCGTCGCACTGACGACGCGGACGTTCACGGGAACGGTTTGACTGGAACCAACCGGCTGCACAACCTGCTCCTGCAACGCGCGAAGGATTCGGGTTTGTGCGTTGAGCGGCATGTCTCCGATTTCATCAAGGAACAGTGTTCCGCCGTCAGCTTCGCGGAACACACCTTCGCGGTCTTTGTCGGCTCCGGTAAACGCACCTTTGATATGGCCAAACAATTCGCTTTCGATCAACGATTCCGGGATCGCGGCCGTGTTGACCGCGACGAACGGTTTGGTGGCTCGATCGCTCAACCGGTGCAACTCGCGCGCGACAAGTTCTTTGCCGGTTCCTGTTTCACCCCGAACCAAAACCGGCAGCGAAACGGCGGCCGCCTTTTGAAGTCGCGCGTAGAGTTCCTGCATCGGCCGACTAAGCCCAACCAACGCGCCGAAACCTTGTTGGTCGTCCAATTGACGTTCCAACTGATTCACACGCGCACGTAGCGACGTGCGTTCGATGACACGCGCGGCGATTGATCGGATGCGTTCTATTTCATACGGCTTGGTCAGGTAGTCCGCTGCGCCCAGGCGAACGCATTCCAGAGCGGTCTCGATGGAATCGACGGCGGTGACCAGAATGATTTCGCAGTCGGCGCTGGCGTCGGATTTGGCGAGTTCAGCCAGCACGCCCATGCCGTCAAGTTTCGGCATGTTGAGATCCAGGAACACGAGTTCCGGTCGATGTTCACGAATCATCTCCAGCGCCGTCGCGCCGTTGTCGGCTTCAAGGAAGTTGGCGTCGAACTTCTTAAGCGACTTAGCCATACCAACCCGCGCGGGTTTCTCGTCGTCAGCGATGAGGATGGTGATATTGCTCACGAGTCGTCCTGTTACGTTGGTCCGTCAGTTGGTTCTGGTCGCGTCGTATGGCCACGAAAAACACAAAAAACCACGAAAAGTCGCGCTTCCCTTTTTGTGCCTTTTCGTGTTTTTTGTGGCCATTCCTCTTTGCGGTCTGGTCGTGATACTAACTCGCAGCCATCCGCCTGTTTCTCAACACAGCAGCCCGTCGCCGTGCTTCATTAGCCACGAAAAACACAAAGAGCCACGAAAAGTTGCGCTTCCTCTTTTTGTGTCCTTCCGTGTTTCTTGTGGCCATTATTCCGCCATGTCGATTTGCGAACGCGGTAGCTTCAAAGTGAACTCCGTTCCTGAATCACCAGTCGTTTCGCAATGAATTTCGCCACCGAGTTCTCGCACGTGGCGGCCCACGATGTAAAGTCCCAGGCCAGTTCCGTCTGACTTAGTTGTGGCAAACGGTTCGAACAAACGATCCTGAATTTCCGGCGCGATACCGGGTCCATTGTCGCTGACCCGAGTGACAACATTGCCTTCCTCAACCGCGCATGTCACGGCAACTTTGCCTCCGGAACCGGCGGCTTCGATCGAGTTCTTGATCAGGTTGAAATAGATCTCTCGCAATGCGTTGATGTCGCCCACAATGGACTGACCGTTGGCCGTGACATCGACCGTAATCTCAATGTCGTCCCGCCTGGCAACGTGTCGCATTAACTGAAGAGTCTGCTGAAGTATCTCCGCCGGGCAAACATTGGTTTCCTGCTGCGGTTCTGACCGCGCGAAGGCCAGCAGTTGTGATGTCGTTGTTGAGAGTCGATCGATTTCGCTAAGAATCAGTTTTAGGTCTTCCGCGTGTTCGCTCTCGCCGCCCAGGTCTTCGGCCATGACGGTCGTGATTGCTTTTATAGACGACAGCGGGTTACGAACCTCGTGCGCGATTGAACCGGCCAACAATCCCAGCGTCGATAGTTTCTCCTGTTGAATCGCGCGGCGTTCGGTGGCGATGCGTTCCGCCTGCATGCGTTCCAGTTGCAATGTGACTGCCAGCTGGTCGGCCAGAAGAACCAGCGCGTTAAGTTCCTCGTCACTGATTCGTTGGTGCGCCGGTTTGGTGCCCGTTAGTAGAATGCCGAAGGTATCGCCGTGGTCCAGCAGGATTCCACCGGTTGCTTCCAGTTGGTCCAGCAAACCAAGAGACGCAGGGTCGTTGGCTTTCCACACGGTCGCGCACCGGGTTCCACTGTCGCGCAACTGATCGGCCAGTCGATTGGCAGAATCCAGTTCCAGCGGTTGTGAACCAGAATGAACCGGTTCCGGTTTCAGCAACGCAATTCGCACATCAGACAAAGCAAACGCCGCGCGAACCTCATCAGCGACCGTCCCAATGATTCGTTCAACAGGCTGCCCCGTCATGGCCGTCATCCGCGCCGACAAGTCCCGTGTCCGCACCCGAGTCGTCTCAACTCGCGCGCCGGCCAGGTACCGCAGACCCTCTGACACGCGTTGCCGAAACGGAGCGTACAACAGAATCAGTGCAACGGCGGCCACGCCTTCGACCACAGCAAAGTTGACTCGATATCGATTGCTAAGCTGGTCGCGGATGTCGGTGAAGATGAGTTCGTGGATGAGCAAAAACGCCAGCACGATGGCTCCGTAAACCAACGTGCGTTCGACCAACAACGACAGCAGTCCGAACCGCAATACGTAGTAGATAAACAATATCACTGTGGCCATCGGTACCAGCGTCATGGCCAGTTTGATGGCGTCCGCCGCGCGCGGCCAGGCTTCGATTCCGTACCAGGTTCCGACGGCCGTCAGCACACCGCTAGCCACAAGTGTGATGGACAAGCCGGTGAGAAATCGTTTGTGAATCTGAAACGCAGGTTGCGACCTGAGTCGGTAGTACAGGATTGCCGCGACAATTGTCGTCGCCAGGAAATACGCCACGTAAGGTCGGCGGAACGCATCAACCGACGCCAGAAAGTCACGGCTTCTTTCCGGGTCCACCGCGGCTGCAATCGGAACGACAAGCAGCACTGGCAAGTACAACAAAGCGTATCGCCAATCGCGCGCGGGGCTTAGGTTGATGCCTGTTTGAGTGACTCGCAAACAACCGTGCAAGATGGCTGCGGGAAGAACCAACAGCCCGCCCGACATCGCGATCATCGCGAACCGGTCAATCGTCAGCGCCCAATCGGTCTCCGCCTGCGTGAGCAAATAATGAACGAAACTACCGGCGTGGAACACCAGCGTAGCCGCGGTCATCAACCACATCCAAATCGCCACATGGCGCCGGTTCGGTTTCTCCAACAGCGCGATCAACAGTACGGCGTCCAGTACTGTCGCAGAACCTATCGCAGCTAGTCGGATGTCTTCGAACATACGTCCGAGTTTATCACGTCCACGGCCACAACAGGTTCCTCATGTTCGATTATCGGGCGTCTTCCAGTTGAACGAGGAGTTCCGCCCGTTGGGCCTGATACTCTCGTTCGGCTTCGCGGTAAGTTGCTGCGTCGCTGTGTAGTTTGGCTTGCCCGCCGAACCCGCCGATCAGGACCGCCAGCCCCAATACGAACATGCCCCCGGGCACTATGGCCAGCAGCGGATGAAACTGGCTCACCATGAGAGTCATTGTGCCCGAGATGCCACACCAGCCGAGACCCCAAACTGTGAGGAAGCCACCTTTGAAAATGCTACCGGCGACGGAAGCGGTTTTTGGCATGTCGCCGTATTTCGTCTCGAAGTCGCGGTCCAGCCTTTCGATATCGTTCTGAATGGCAATTCGGTCTACCTGCGAACTCAGTCGATTGGCCGACTCAGCAAGGTTCTCCAATACCTCAGTGAACGCCGCTGATCCCGTTCGATGGATTGCCAGCCTTGTCGAACAGTGATTGCATGTCACGAAATTGGCTGTCGGAGACACCTCAAGCGGCGCACCACAGGCATTACATGAAAGCTGGATCAGTTCTATGGGGTTTCTCCGTGGAAAGAGTGGGTTTGTTCAAACTAACGCAGCCCACCCGTGGCAGGATCAAACGAAGTCGAGCTTTCTGCGCAGACAATCGTTCAACCGGGTATGCACCAGGCAATCACAACCGCTCCACCAACCGGAATCCCGATGCAACGGGACGTTGCCCGGCTTAGAGGAGTTCTTTGATGGGCTCGCGGTGCTCGACCAGGTATTGGGGGCGGCCGGAGGGATCGACAACCGTGGCGGACATCGTGTTGATGCCCAGGTTGTGGTAGATGGTCGCCAGGATTTCCTGCATATGAACCGGGCGTTCGACCGCGTGTTCGCCAAGCCGGTTCGTGGCTCCGATTGCCTGGCCAAGCTTCATTCCTCCGCCAGCCAGCAAAGCACAACTAACTTGCGGCCAGTGGTCTCGACCCGCCTGCGGATTGATTCGGGGAGTCCGACCGAACTCGCCCCAGACGGCGACCGTCACATCGTCCAGCATGCCGCGTTCGTCCAGGTCCTGAATGAGCGCGCTGACTGCCTGGTCCAGCTTGCCGCCGTGATCGCGAACCAAATCGAAGTTCTGGCCGTGACTGTCCCAGCGTCCGTACGACAGCGTCACACTGCGGCAACCGGCTTCGACTAAACGGCGGGCCATGAGGATGTGTTCGTTGCAGGTGGGAGCTCCGTCGTACTGGTACTTGTATGGCTTGCCGTCGCCGTATCGCTGGCGCACCTCTTCCGGTTCCTTGCTGATGTCCAGAGCGTTGGCGAGTTTGTTTGATGTGAGAACCCCGAACGCCGCTTCGGTAAACGCATCGACTCCCTTCATCGATTCGTTGACTTCCGCCTGCGCCTTCATGCGGTCCAGGCCGGCCAGCAAACGTTTGCGGTCTTTCAGTCGATCAAGCGTGACCCCGTTAAGCGTCAGGTCGTCCATGCCCTGCCCGTTGGGTTGGAACGGTTGGAACGCGGAACCAAGAAAGCCAGGTCCGCCGGGTTCAGACCACGGCACGTGTTTTGTTTTTGCAGCCAACGCGATAGATGGTGGAATGCCAGGATCGACCGGCCCAAACATCTTCGCAAGAACCGGACCGATAGAAGGTCGCCCGCCGATTGACTGCAGGTCGCGCCGCTGGAAACCCGTGAAACATTGATGCGCGTCGTGCGCGCCTGAGCAACCAACGACCGATCGAATGACGGCTAGCTTGTCCATCATGGCGGCCAGCTTTGGAAAGCACTCGCTAATCTGGATTCCGGGAACCGTGGTTGCGATCGGATTGAACTCACCGCGGATCTCACGCGGTGCTTCGGTCTTGATTTCCCACATGTCCTGGTGAGGCGGTCCGCCGCCCAGGAAAATGTTGATGACCGCCTTGTGCGAGTTCCTCTCGTTCCCGCTTGCCGCCTGTGCGCGCATGATGTTGGACAGGCCAAGCCCACCGACGGCTCCCATTGAGAAGCCACCGACTTTCAAGAAACTACGTCGCGCGATGCCGTCGCAGTAACGGTGTTTGTCGCCGAGGATTGTCAGCATGGCGGGCCTCAGGTTCGGGCGGTGGGGACTGTTGCTCAGGATGAGCGGCAGGTAAGTGAATTATCGGGCTCAAAACCGCCCCATGTCTATTCTAACTCGGTATCTGCCCCGGCGATGGTGTTTTGAGAGAGGAACCCGGCCGCAAACTACTTCGCGCCCGAAGGAGTCTTCGACTAGGCTTTTTGGCCTGTTGCGATGATTCACGGAGCCGCCGGAGCGCTTTTCTTTGAGTTCTTCCAGACTGCTCTCGGACACAGTGTTTTGTGGTGTCTGGAGGGGCTTTGAAGGGCCTATATGGCATGACCGCGGCGGCTTGATTTGGTAAGATACAGGTTCCATTTGAAATAGGTTCACCGCGCCGGATTTGCCATGAAACTCCACTGTCACCGCCCTTCGCTCGTGGCGGCTCTGCAGGCCGTCAGTGCTGTCGTTCCCAGCCGTACGCCGAAGGAAATTTTGAAGAACGTGAAGATCGTCGTCGACGACGGACGGACTACGTTGCAGGCGACCGACCAGGAAGTTGGCATCCACCAAATCATCGAAGGAGTCGAAACAGATTCGACCGGCGTTGCACTACTGCCGGCCGCGCGGCTGCTTTCGATTCTAAGAGAACTCACGGACGAAGCGGCCGAGATTGAGATCACTCAGGACAGCATTCAAATTCGATCCGGGCGCAGTGACTTCAAGTTGTCTGCCGAAGATCCGTCTGAGTATCCACCCGTGCCGACTGCTGACGGCGCCGAGTCGTTTTCAATCGAATCCAGCAAGCTGCGACGGATGGTTCGCCGGACAGCGTTCGCCACCGACGTTGAGAGTACTCGCTACGCGTTGGGTGGTCTGCAGCTGGAAGTCGTTGGCGACGACGTGACACTGGCCGCGACTGATAGTCGTCGGTTGGCTGTTGTGCGAAACAAGATTGCCGGTGGTACGGCTCCTGATTCTGCCAAGCCGCCCGTGATTCCAACCAAGGCCATGTCTTTGTTGGAACGCAATATCCCGGACGACGACACCGCCACGCAAATTACGGTTCGAGACAACGACGTTTTGTTTCAGTGTGCGAACACGACTGTCTACAGCCGATTGGTTGAAGGCCGGTTCCCTCAGTATCGCGATGTCATACCGGCCGAGAGTCGAATTGAAATCGAACTGATTGTCGGAACCTTCCATGCCGCGATCCGGCAGGCTCAGATTGTGACCGACGAAGAAAGTCGAGGCGTTGACTTTACGTTCAATGACGGCACGCTGGCTCTCAATAGTACGGCCGCCGACATTGGTCAGTCGCGGATTGAAGTTCCCATCGGTTACGACGGCGAGGAACTCACGATTACTTTCGACCCACGTTACATCGCAGACTTCCTGAAGGTTCTGGATCAGGAATCGTCAGTCACGCTGAAGCTGACCGACGGTGAAAGTGCGGCCGTATTTACAACGGATGACGACTACACCTACGTCATCATGCCACTCGCGCGTGATCGATAATGAGTTCCGGTTCACGGAAGGGACCTCGGCCTTTGGGTGAGGCGATTAGTCAGTTCATTTCTGAACGCGGTCTCGCCGGGTCAGCAGGATTGGTAACGCTTAACGAGCTCTGGAAAGAGATTGTTGGCGAAGACATTGGCCAGCGAACCAAGGTCACAGGGATCAAGAACGGGACGTTGGAAATTGGAGTAAAAAGTTCGGCGTTGCTGAACGAACTGGTTGGCTTTTACAGCCAGGAATTTCTTGAACTGATTCGCGCGGACGACCGAGGTAAGACGGTTCGCAGCATTCGGTTCAGGTTGAAGAGATAGCAGTCTTGTCACAGAGCGAGTGCGTTCGCGTTCGGTTGGGACAGCGTTTTACGGAGCGGTAAGTTGAGTACTGACGAATCAGCAGATAGCGGCAGCAAGAAGAAGAAGTCAAAAGGTGCGCCCGCTGAATACGGCGCCGACAACATTAGTCACCTGAAAGGCATTGAGGGCATCCGTAAGCGCCCTGCGATGTACATCGGCGACACGAATCAGTCTGGATTGCACCATCTGATTTTCGAAGTCGTGGACAACAGCATCGACGAAGCTGTTAACGGTCACGCCACGTCCATCCGAATTCAGATTAACGCCGACGAAAGCGTTTCGATCTCAGACGATGGCCGCGGAATTCCGGTCGCGATTGCACCATCAGACGAAGAGAAACGTTCTGCGCTGGAGATCGTTCTGACGGAAATTCACGCGGGCGGAAAGTTCGACCGCGAGAGTGGCTATACGCTGGGAACCGGTGGTCTGCACGGTGTTGGTATCACAGCCGTGAACGCCGTTAGTGAATGGCTGACCGCTGAGATCCAGCGCGATGGCAGTATCTGGAGCATGGAGTTCGAGAAGGGTGTTCGAACTGCTGAGCTGAAGAAAATCGGCAAGTCCACCAAGACGGGTACGAAGCTAACCTTCAGAGCAGACGCCGAAATTTTCCCTGAGACGAAGTTCTCTTACGACCGGCTGCATCGTCGATTGCACGAGCTTTCGTTTTTGACTCCCGGTGTGCGTATCGTTCTATTCGACGAGCGAACCAAGAAGACAGACGAGTTCTACAGCGAGAAAGGGATCTCCGAGTTCGTTGAGTATCTCAACCGAACGCAAACGCCCATCGTTTCAGAAGTCATCAGTATTCAGGGCGAACTACCGGCTGGCGACGGCCAGGGAATGGTTCAGGTTGATATCTCGTTTCAGCACAACGATGGCTACAACGAAACCGTGCGTTGCTTTGCCAACAACATCTACAACCCGGACGGCGGAACTCACGAAAGCGGTTTCCGCGGCGCGCTAACTCGGTCGATGAACAACTACGGCAAAAAAGAAGGCGCGTTCAAAGACGTCTCGCCGACCGGTGAAGACTTCCGCGAAGGCCTGACCGCTGTTGTGACCGTGCGAGTGCCCGACCCGAAGTTCGAAGCACAGACAAAGGTGAAGCTGGCCAACAACGACGTCGAAGGTATCGTCGGTTCCGTCGTCTACGACGCGCTGACAAAGTACTTCGAAGAGAACCCAAAAGACGCCAAACGCATCGCACAGAAAGCAGTCAATGCCGCCGAAGCCCGCGAAGCCGCACGCAAGTCGCGTGAAATGGTCCGCCGCAAAGGCGCACTGACCACGGGTGGACTGCCAGAGAAACTGCGCGATTGTCGTAGCCGCGAACTGGCGATCACAGAACTGTACCTGGTGGAAGGTGACTCGGCTGGTGGTTCGGCCGACACTGGGCGTGATTCGAACACTCAGGCGATTTTGCCGCTGCGTGGTAAAATCCTGAACGTCGAGAAGGCTCAGTTAGTCAAGATTCTTGACAACAACGAGATCGCCAACATCTACAAAGCGGTGGGGCTCTCACCCGCTGCCGCGGCCGAAGATCTGGATATCAGCAAGCGTCGCTACGGCAAAATTATTGTCATGACTGACGCCGACGTTGACGGTAGCCACATTCGTACGCTGCTGCTGACATTCCTGTTCAGGCACATGCGAGAGCTGGTCAAAGAAGGCCACATCTACATCGCCCAGCCACCGCTTTACCGAGTTGTCCAGCGCAGTAAGACTCGCTACGTGCAGACGCACGAAGAAATGATGACGGAACTCATTGAGCTCGGTCTCGACGGCGCCGAAGTCATCATGAAGGAAGACGACGCCGTCTTCGAAGGCGAAAATCTGCGGACACTGGTGAGCCTCATTGGTGGGCTTGAAGAACCGTTCGTGACGCTCGAACGCCGCGGCATCGACTTACGAACTTTGGACGAGAACGCCGAAAACGGAAGCATGCCACGGTTCCGAATCATGGTTGCCGGCGACGCGTCATGGTTCCAGACACGACAGGATCTGGAGAAATTCCTGGACGAAGAAAAAGCCAAGCTCGGTAGCGAAGATGTTGAAGTTGCCGGTGAAGCTGATGCAGAATCAGCGCCCGAGAAAGAGGGTGATGATGCTGAGGCAGAAGAACAGAAGTTCCAGATTCTGGATCTGCACGAAGTTCGCGACATCAACAAGGCGATGGCCAAACTGAAAGACTACGGCATTGAGCTGAAAGACCTTCAGCCAGCCGGAACCCGTAACGGCGAGCCGTATCATCCGTTTGGTGTTAAGTCAGACGACAACACCATCTCGCTTTCCAGTCTCCGCGACCTGCCACCGACGCTTCGCAAGATGGGCGAAAAGGGTTTGAAGCTAACCCGCTTCAAAGGCCTGGGCGAGATGAACCCGGACGAACTGTTCGAAACAAGTATGGATCCGGACAACCGAATCCTAATGCAAGTGACGATGGACGACGCCGCCGCCGCCGACGAGATCTTCCGAGTCCTCATGGGCGACCAGGTCGAACCCCGCCGCCAATTCATCGAACAACACGCCCTGGAAGTTAAAGACCTGGACGTTTAGGACGTCTATCGTCTGGTGTGCGACATAGAGGTTGCAAATCCAGACACAAACCCTGCGCCTGTAGGGACTTTGCGGGCAAGTTGCTCAAGTCACGGGCATTCTTGCGCCAGGCGGGAAGAGTAGGGCGGTATTCAGCGCGGTCGGCTTGGTGATAATTCGAACGTCACCCAGCAAAACTGCCGGGCAGCAGAAACTGCTCGCAGGAATATGTACGGGAATGAAATCACAATGAAGTCCAGAAGCTTTGGAACACAAAAGACACAGGTCAGTGAAGTTGGGCTTGGTTGTTGGCAGTTCGGCGGCGACTTTGGGCCAATGCCTGATGACAACGCGATGGCGATCATGTCCGCTGCGGTCGAAGGCGGCGTGACCTTCTTTGATACCGCTGATGTTTACGGTGCTGGTCGCAGTGAAACCCTCATCGGAAAGTTTCTTGCGTCGCACCGTGGTGAGCCAATTCGGGTGGTGACCAAGTACGGTCGTGATGGCAGCGTCTATCCGGACAACTACTCTGAATCCACGATGCGAAAGAGCGTTGATGATTCAAGGCAGCGACTGGGCGTCGAAACGCTGGACTGCTTGCAACTGCACTGTGTTCCCATGGCGGAACTGAAAAAAGGCGATGTCTTTCACGCGCTGCGACAACTGCAGGCTGACGGACTGATCCGCGAATTCGGAGCGTCGGTTGAAACGGTGGAAGAAGGACTGGTTTGTCTGGAGCAGGAAGGACTGGCTTCGCTTCAGGTGATCTACAATGTCTTCCGTCAGAAACCGGCGACGGAACTACTTCCACAGGCAAAGGATCGCGGAGTGAGCATCATTGTTCGCCTGCCACTGGCCAGCGGACTGCTGGCCGGTAAGTTCACGGCTGAGACAACTTTCACTGACGGAGATCATCGCAACTACAACCGCGACGGTCAGGCGTTTAGTGTCGGCGAAACGTTTGCCGGTTTGCCATTTGAACTCGGCGTCGGCCTGGCGAACGAACTTCGAGAGATGCTGCCGCAGTCAATGACGATGGCGCAGGCGGCGCAGCGATGGATTCTGGATCACGAAGCCGTGACGACAATCATCACCGGCGCCTCGTCGGTTTCTCAAATCTCTGACAACGCGGCAGTGAGCGGCTTGCCGGAGCTTGGCGACGATTTGCACGCGAAGCTGTCAGAGTTCTACCAGTCCAAAGTCGAACAGCACATTCGTGGCGCGTATTGAATGAACCACCGCGCAGGGTCTTTCTTGCCGCTTTTTTACAACCACGAAAGTCACGAAATACACGAAAGGTGATGCTCTCAATTTCCTCCATGTTGCCAAAGGCTGCCGTGAATCGAGTCACCTCTCAGGCCTTCTCAAGCGTTGGGAAACAAAGAAAGAGAATTGCTCCAGGCCGAGGATGATTTCAATCGGCCGTCACAGTTTGCCGAGCAACCCGACTGCGCATCCTTTTCGTGTATTTCGTGACTTTCGTGGTTGAATCCGACCGCGCACCCGATGGATGACTGGGTGCATGCAGCGACTCAGAGCGCGACTGTTTCGCCTACTCAGCCACGTAGCGCGGGTAGGTTGTCTTGGCGTTGTCTGCGATCGCCATATCGACGGCTACGGTCACGAACGGGTTCTGGTCATCTGTGACTGCCAGAACCTCTCCCTCTTCGGGTTCGATAATCCACCCTCCGCCAGCCCAGGCAAAACCATCGGCATCGTCGCCGCCTCGATTTGCCGACACACAAAACGCGCCGGAAGAAACAGCCGCCGCGCGACCGCCGGCAATCCACTTGTCCAGAGACGCTCGCCCCGTCGCGCGCGGACAGGCGACGATGTTCGCACCCGCCTTACCATAAGCCCGTGCGTGTTCTGCAAACCAGACTTCCGTACACAGCAGAAAACCAACGGTGCAATCTCCGCTCGTAACGACAGAGAAATCCTTCTCGCCGCGTTGATACCAGGACGCTTCAAAGAACCCGTCTTCTTCAGGCAAGTAATACTTGTGATGAGCCCCCTGGTACCCGCGTTGGCTGTTCCACAGGAATCCTTCATTGTGCCTGGCCGAACCGATTGTCACGGGTCGAGAACAAATCACCAGCCGATCACCCAACTCGGGAAACCGGCCAATCCACTGATCATGTTCGGCCTCGAACGCACTCCACCGGGCTTGATCGAAAACACCTGAGCCTGCCGGCCAATCGCCGAATGGCATTTCCGGAAGCACAATGACATCGGACGCTTTAGAATCCACATGCCGCACGAGTTCATCCCACCACTCCGGGAGAGCTGAGACTGCGTTTGGTACTTCGGTGATCGTTATTTTCATGGATCTACCGTCCTGAGTGAGAGTAACTTCCGGTTGCAGAACAGCATGCTGGCGAACCTGTCGCACTGGGCGAAAGTCTGTGCCAACCAGTTCGCATCCTGACACGACGCGAACCGTAGAGTCCACCCGTCCGTTCGTGGGCTACGACACATTCGCCGCGGGGAGTGCTTGTCGCTGCCCGGATACGTATAACATGCTGGTCATTCAAAATGGAGGCAATCATGCGGGTGGTTCTTAGCGTTGCGGTGGTTCTGGGTTTCACATCGCAGATTTTTGGTCAGACCGGCCAATCAGATTCCGCTGAACCCAGGCGGCTCCTGCTTTCCAATGTTCGCATCGTTGACGTCGAATCCGCCGAGGTCTCTCAGGCCACACGCGTGCTGATTGAGGGCAGGCGAATCGCGCGCATCGGGGCCGACATCACACCGCCTGCGAACACGAAACAAATTGATCTGCAAGGACAGTTCCTCCTGCCTGGCCTGGTCGATTTGCATTCCCACTTGCTACTGCATCCGTACAACGAAGCCACCTGGAACGACCAGGTTCTGAAGGAAGCGTTGGAGCTGCGAGTCATTCGTGGCACGATTCACGCACGCGACACTTTGCAATCGGGGTTCACGACAATTCGTGATCTGGGAACCGAGGGTGCGGCATTCGCTGACGTTGCACTGCGTGATGCGATCAACAAAGAAATGATCCCCGGCCCGCGCGTTCTGGCCGTGACTCGCGCGCTGGTAACATCGGGAGGATACGGACCGTCCGGCTTTGACCCACGATTCAAGCTGCCCAAAGGAGCTCAACCGGCTGACGGGGTTGCGGACGTTCGTCGGGTCACAAGAGAACAAATAGCAGCGGGTGCTGACTGGATTAAAGTCTACGCCGATTACCGCCGTCGCGCGGGTGATCGTTCGACGCCGACGTTTTCGCAGGCAGAACTGGAAGCGATTGTTGACGAAGCTAAATCGGCCGGCATCAAAGTCGCCGCGCATGCGACAACGAATGAGGGAATTCGCCGAGCTGTGATGGCGGGCGTCGTCACCATTGAACACGGCTATGACGCAACTGTGGAAACGCTGGAGCTCATGGCGAACCGCAAAGTCGTGTTGTGTCCAACTCTGGCCGCATCGGAATCAATGGCGATGTATTCCGGTTGGAAACCGGGACAACCCGACCATCAACGAATCAAAACCGCGCGGCGGCTCGTGAAGAACGCTTTGACAAGCGGCGTCACCATTGCGTGTGGCAGCGATGTCGGCGTCTTCGCGCACGGAACCAGTTACCGCGAACTGGAACTCATGCACGACTACGGCATACCAACTGACGAGGTCCTTAGATCGGCAACCATCACTGCGACAACCGTTCTTGGAATGCAGAACGAACTGGGACTCGTCAAACCAAAGTTCATCGCCGACCTGGTTGTGCTCGAGAAGAACCCACTGTCAGAACTTTCGACGCTGCGAAAACCGAAGATGGTCATTCAATCCGGCAACATTGTGCTGGACGCTCGAGGGCAGTAACGGCCCCAGCGGAATGCGATAAGTTCCCGTCTCACCTGCAGCTCACCACTGATCCGGGGAGTATGGGAAGAACAAAGAGGGCAGATCCTCCCGCCCCCATTTTCAACCGCGCGGGCTGTGGCCTTCACTTCAGGAAGACACCTGGGTCGATTCTTTCCAGGCCCGATGCGCTAATTAACGCCGCGAGGGTCTTCGGACTTAGCTCTCTACTGACACGATGCACCGAACCGTCGACAGCAACCACGGGAAACGTCTCGCCAATTTGGCCGAGAGGCTTGAACGGATCGCTTATGTTGTGCTGCAACCCACCCGGTTTCGTCCAGACTTCGGCCGTATCGGGTCCCGCAGCACCGGCGAGAATCGTGAATGATGTGCCGTCAATGCAATCATTGATACCGAATGGCGATTTTCCGTCACCAAAGTCCAATAAATATGTGAATGGACTAGGGCGAGGAGTTCTGAGCGAGGTGTAACGGGCTGGCCGGAAGCCGAGTTGGGGAGTATCGTACCAATGGATCGATCTTGGCAGTGGCACAAAGGGATGGCAATGAAAATAGGCCGACGAGATCTTTTACTTATGCTCATTGGCCTAGGTGAAGACGGAGCGATTGGCGACGAAGTCGGTGGCATAACGCGATTGCAGAAGTTTCTCTTTTTGATGGAGAACGAGTTCGGGCTCGTCGCGTCCGGGGATGGCTTCGAATTCACGGCGTACAAAGCTGGGCCGTATTCGTCAAAGCTCTATGATGATCTTGAGTTACTGGAAAACCTTGGCCACCTGGAAAGCGAGGTGCAGGGTGAAGCGACAGATGCGCAAGCGGCCGAAGTAGACCTGCTCGATTTCGACGAGCTAATGGGAAAGGATGAAAATGGACCTGCAGCTGCTGACTCGTACGAAGAACGCCGATTTCTGCTGACGGAAGATGGTCAAAAGCGAGTCCAAGATCTGATCAAGAGCGGGGAATACGAGCCGATTGCTGAGGGTATTCGGAAGATGAAGACTAAGTATGGGCACCACTCGTTGAACGATTTGCTTTACCACGTTTACACCTCATATCCGGATATGACTACTGAGTCGGAGATCAAGGAGAAGGTACTTCGGAGGAAGCGCCGGTGACCCATGGAGAGCTGGTAACTGCAGTTCTTGCGTTTCATGGCAGCTTGCTCGCGATAAGTCTTGCAGCTTTCTACAAGTACGGCGACAGGCTTGACGCCACTAAATCAACTCGTGGGCACATGACAGCCTGCTTGGAGAAGATCAAGAATCAAATCCGAGTTCGTGTCGCAAGTTGCCTAGAGCCGGTCTTCGCCGACTTTGAAGTTGTAACGGTTAGTCAAATCTTGAGGCTCGATGGCCACCCACACGAACTGGAAAGTTCCGTGCGGCCGGAAGGAAGTGAGAAGTTCCACAATGCCTTGGATACTTTCGTCGATGAACGGCATGACGCGATAGTTGACTATCGAATCCTCAAAGAGTCATTGAGTGCTTGGGAAAGCGCTGTCAGAGTCCGTTCGTGGGTGTGCTTGGCTACCGTTGTGTGGCAAGTGTTGTCCCTAGCCCTGGTTACTGGGATCGAAAAGTGGATTGGGGAGAGTATTCCCAACTCAATGCTCTTTGCTACCGGTGTGGTCTCAACCTTTGGGATCATAGTTTTCCTGGTCGCAACCGCAGTGGCGTTATTTCAACACGACCGACTGCTACAACGAGCAAAAAATTATGAGTGATTTCCGGTTCGAGCATGAAATGGCAAAGCCGGTGTCTAAGTACCTCAGACACCGTGGCTTCCGCTTTCAGGGCGAAGAGGTAAACTTCTATGAGTACCGCATCGACCTCTACGCATTCTCGCGAGTGGAAGACAGCTCCATCGCGGTCGAATTGAAACTAATGAACTGGCGGCGTGCTTTGACACAATCGCTGATATATCAGCTTTGTGCTGACTACGTTTACGCTGCATTGCCCAAAGCCGCCATTGGCGACACGATGCTCCAAGCCTTTCGCGACAGTGGACTTGGGGTGATAGCGGTAACGAAATCCAGATGTATCCAGATACTCCAGCCGATGCCATCTCTTGAGGTGCGAAGTTCGTACAGAGGTGCTTTGGTTAAACATTTGACGGCGGATCGAAATGCCTTCCGTAGACCCAAAGTTGGTGATCCGGCTCGGCTCCCATGCTGAGAAGGACTACCTGATCAAGACCACCAAGTTCATCGATGGTCTTATGGTCGCCGGCAATCTAATTGAATCGACGCCCGGAGCAACTGGTAGCCTGCTAATTCGATTTGGTGGCAAGAAGGCAAATAAGCCATTTTACATTGATCCCATTACGTATGGGTTTTCATGTGATTTGGACTTGTTGAAGTCTGAGCAGAAGAAGGCTCGTGGCAGCAAGGAAGTGGTCTGGGATTTCAAGAAATCTTATCGGAAGCTTGCCGAGCAATATGGTGGTCTCTTCGCGAACGTGATCGCATCAGACACGGCAATAGGCGTGAAGGACTTCGCCAGTGATGCAGCGATCCAAGCTGTCGCAAGCAGTGTGGCTAATTATCAATTGAACCGTGTCAGGGGCGAATTCGAAGAAGACCCAGAGCTGGTTGACTATACCAACAACGTGCCCCAACCGACGGCTGTGCTGTCGCCATACTTTCACTGCAGTGGTCCACGCGTGCAGGAATGGGCAGAGCTCATCCCAAAGTTTGCGGCGGCTACTGTTGGCTTAGGACTGGATGTCCCAATACATGGGGTAATCTGTGGTGGGCACGACTTGGTGGTCAACGCTGAGATCAGAGAGAATCTTGTGCGGGGCCTGCTGGATTCTGGATGTGATGGCGTGTGGATCTGGATTACAGGTTTTGACGAGTATCGAGCGAGTGAAGATCTCCTGACGGGATTTCGGAAACTGACGGAAGGCTTGGCCCAAGGAGTATCAGTACACAACATGCATGGAGGCTACTTCAGCTTGGCGTTGTCGAAACATGGTATGAGTTCCACTGCTCATGGTGTGGGTTATGGGGAGCAGAAGGATATTGTTCCAATACAAGGGCAAGCCATGCCGACGGTCCGATACTATTTGCCGCCGGTGCGGCGGCGATTGGGCGTTGCTAATATCGAGCGCACGTTTCGCGAAATGAAGATCTTCAACGTTGAAGACTTCTACCGTGAGATTTGTGACTGCGTGATTTGCCGGGGCATCGTAAAGACACACGTGGACGAGTTCTCCGCTTTTGGCGACGCTCGCTTGGCATCGAGTAGCTCGCGGAGAAAATCACAGACACCGGCGGCCGCCAAACGATGCAGGTTTCATTTCCTTATCAATCGATTTAAGGAAGTAGCGGCTTTGGGGACTGCCTCACTTCAGGAGATCATTGAGGATCTCGAACGTTCATTCACGAAGTGGGAACAGAATGGGTCCGTTCGCGACGATCTCCACCACTTGAAACGCTGGGCATCTGTACTGAAGTAGTCTTCTCTCAACGCAAACTCACAACGCGACCATCAGTCGTAACCACGACCAACTGCCCGTTGGCGGCAATCATCCCGTCCCAAGCCGGTAGGCGGTCTTCAGCTCATGCCATCCCGATGAGCAAGCACGCCGTATCCGACAATAATCGTCCACCGTAAGCTTCCCCTAGCCCTTGAATATGCTGGCAAAGCCAGCAAATTCGCGAGCCCACGGCGGTGGGGCCATTTTACGCGCGGATTTCTAGTCGGGGGTGGCGACGAAGAGGGTTCATCGGCCTCCTTGTTTCCTCGTAGTTCCAGTCGCATGTCACGACCAGACGTTGGGCGAGCGGCGGTATGGACTTCGCCAGAACCACATGGAGTTCTGACGAATCCACAGTCAAATAGCATCACTTAGCAGAAGACTCGCGCCACTCGTCCACTTTGCCGTCTCCGTTGTTGTCGGTGCCCTCGCGGATGATGTTGCCTTTGGTTATTCGATAGAGGTCCACTGTGCCGTCAAGGTCTGTGTCAACTTCTCGATAGGTCTCAGTGCCCCTGGCAAAACAGATCCACGTATCGATAGTGCCATCGCCGTTCGTGTCCATGAACTTTCGCAACATCGTGCCAGCATCATCCTTAGCCGTGAGCTCTCGTTTGTCTCCTGAAACTTCGACGCGGGCCGTTTCTGGTGAGTCGCAATTAACTCCCGGTAGCCTTGGCTTGAACTTCAGGATCACCAATGGGTGAGTTGCGAGTGTCGCGATTGTTGGGCCTGAGCCGACCGAGCCCCGGCCATCATCGCTTAGGCCATGTTGCTCGCGGTACTTCCGCATGACAGGATGCCAACCGATCAACTGGCCAAACGCCTCCTTCAATGTGAGTCCTTCACGGGACGCTGTGCTGTTGCCGCGCACCCCCCTCCTCCCGCTATCTCTGCGAGTCGTCCGAGTCTGCACGTACACACCTTCAAGGCTTGGCCAGTTCGTGATGTAGGCAAAGAGATCTTCCCGAGGAGCATGCTTCCCCTCACCAAACCGCTGGTGGACTGCGGCAAGTCCGGCTTCGAGTGCACCGTTGTCGCCCAGTGCCGCGGCCAGATCCAGAAGTTCTATCAAGACGTTTCCGGAGTAGGACATGGATCGCCCAACACTCACATTCTCAATCTGAGGTATTGCCCAGCCCTGGTACCGCCGCTCCAGATCCAGGGTTTCGTAGGGATACTGTTTTGCAGACGCGTGACGAATCGCATTGCTAAGGTGTCTCAGAACATCTGGCCGCTCTTGTTCACTCGGCGGATTCGCCGTCAGAAAAATCGCTGCGTGCATCACCAGGGATGGCGACGATTTGACGTCCGCAAGAATGGCAGTTGCCTGTCGTCGTATCTCCTTAGCAAACAATGGGCTCAGGTGCTCGGCTCGAATGACGACACCGGCTCGCCCACTGACGAAGTTGCGTCGCTCACTGAGGTTCAGCTGGCGCATATTCACAGAGGCAGTGACTCCTGGCCCCAGTCGCAGCCACCAATTTGGAGATTTCCGTAGTACAGGAGAATCGATCAGCGCCTGGGCCATTCGTTTTGCGGTTTCGTCGTCGATGACTTCCTGGTAATCCTCGTCGAGATTTCCGTCAGCATCCCGAAGGTTGCGTGTCTTCTCCAGAAACTCAAAGCGATCGTTAACGAGCTTGACGTAGTGGTCTCGAATCTCAACGTGGAGAGATCCCCACGTCGTTGGGACGTCCTCACGCGCCAGGTAGTCCACAGTCCATTCGAAAACCTCGCTCCACTCGCCCTGGGTACGGGCATCACCAATTCGCAGTTGCTTGAAGAGTCGTCCCTTCCACAACTCCTCGGCGTCCGACTTCAACTCACGAAGTGCCATCTTGTAAAAACGTTTTCCAGGGTTTGCTTTTCGCAGAACGTGAAAGCCCCAATAGTCAGTGTGCGGGGTTCCGTCGGTCTCGATGGTAAATGTTCCGTCGGTCAGTTTGAGTGCGTTGATGGTGACAGAAGTGATTTCCGTCGCTCTCTCTTCCACAACCAGCGCATCCACTGCCTTCAGCGATTCATGGATCGCTTTCGGACTACGTTCTGTTTCAAGAGCCTTGAGCCACTTGGTCAGCGATTTTCCTTCAAAGGTCGGCTCAGGCTTTGCAGCTGGTTTGACAGCAGAATCTGCATTGCTTGAGACAATCGGGTCTCCGGCTGGTTCGCTCGCAACCTTGCGAACAATCCTGGCGATCTTTGTCCCGCGACTCATCAATGTGAATGAGCCGTCCTTGACTACAAGCCCGTCGCTTTTGCCCTTGAGAATTACTTCGTACTTGCCCGCCCGCAGGCGGGTTGCCTCCGGCTGCTGATCCACCGTGAGGTCTTCAACAGCCTTGCCATCCTGCACGATTCGAACCTGCACATCAGGAACTTCAGATTCAATGACGATCTGACCCTTCTGTGTTTCGATGGTGATCAACACACCGCCCAGAACCACCAACGGCAACAGTGCCAGCCACATAAGCCAACGGCGCGCACGCGGCTTGCGGGCCTGCGTTGTTGGATCTGTGAACACAGGATCTGCTGCGACAGAGACCGCTTCCGGATTAGCAGCCTCACACTGTCGTGCGTGCGCGAGCAGCGGGATCAGGTCGGCGCCATCACAGAATGGTTCCAGTTGCTCGGCCACATGCGCCGCGCTGGCGGCTCGGTTTTCCGGATGCTGGTTAAGCAACGACGACAACAACGCGACCAGATCATCGGGGGCGTCGTCGCGCAGACTACTGAGTTTTGGGGCAGCATGAGTGGCCAGGAGTCGCAGTTTCTCCAGTGGCGATTGATTCGGCGTCGCGGCCAGTGGTGCTCGACCCGTGAGCAAGCGGAACAATGTCGCTCCCAGCGAATACAAGTCCGCGCGATAGTCGACGACACCGCTGCGATCGGCCTGCTCGGGAGCCATGTAGTCCAGGGTGCCCAGCAATTGTCCGACCGTTGTGAGTTCGAACGATGCTTCATCGGCATGGCCAAGCTGAGCCAGGCCGAAATCCAGAATCTTCACGCGACCTTGTTCGTCCAGCATGACGTTGGATGGCTTGATGTCGCGATGGACGATGCCCGCGGCATGCGCGGTGGAAAGTCCGAGCGCGGCTTGCCGCATGATTTCGCAGGCGTCTGCAATTCGTAGCCGACCACAGGCTTTGACCAGTCGGCTGAGATCCAGTCCGTCGATGTACTCCATGACAAGATACTGCGTTCCATCAGCTTCACCCGCATCGGTTGCGGCCACGATTCGCGGATCGTCCAGGCTGCCCACCGCCTGGACCTCGCGCTGGAATCGAGTGCGAACTTCATCGCGTTGATCGCGAATGGCGGGCAACAGTTTAATGGCAACCTGCTTCCCGAGTTCAGAATGCCTGGCCAGGTACACGGCTCCCATGCCGCCGCGTCCAATCGGCTGCTGTAGCTCGTACGAACCGATCACTTTTTGCTCAAGGTTCCGCATCGATGCAACGACCGGGCGTTGGTCCATCAACTCGCGGGATGTCTGAAGTGCCCCGGCGATTGCTGAGTCATCGCCGCTTGCCGGTGGCAGTGCCGCACCTCTTGCTCGAAGGGCGGCTGTGAGACTGTCTTCCGTGTCTTCCAGTCCGGCGATCGTTGACTCGCAAATCGCACAACTCAAAACATGCGAATCAGTCCGCAGATAATCCTGCTCGTCCATCCAGCCCTGCAAGTAGCGCTGAAGCTCCACGTTGTCCGGGCACTGGCCGGACCGTTTGAGATCTTTCTCAGGATGCTGAACCATGGATCACTTTCTGAACAGGTTGATTGTCACATGACGCGGACCCCACTGCCAGTTGCAGTGAAATCGCTACAGTTCCCTGAACGAAAGTGGTGTGACAGCATTTTTGGAAAACGCCAGCACACCCGTATTTCCTTCTGATCTTCATTGTCGGTACGCTGAAGGGATGACGACACAGCCTTCAACAAACGCCACACAGCTCAGCCTGCTGGAACGCGCTCGGCAGCGAGATTCGGCGGCCTGGCGATCGTTGGTCGATTTGTACGGACCGCTGGTCGCGAGTTGGTGTCACAAGTGCCTGCCGGATTCCCACAACGCTGCTGACTGCGTGCAAGACGTGTTCGCGTCGGTATCCGTGTCTCTGGATTCGTTCCAGCCGCAGCGAGAGAACGGTTCGTTCCGAGCGTGGTTGTGGACGATCACTCGAAACAAGATCCGCGATCAGGTTCGCCGAATCAAACGGCAAGCGGCGGGAACGGGCGGCTCGACAATGTTGGGCGTTCTGCAAAACGTCGCCGATGGGAACAACGAACCCATCGTGCAGGAAGACGAGCCAACCGAATCGCTCGAACTGGAGCAACTCACTCGCCGCGCGATGGTTCAGGTTGAAGCCGAATTCGAACCGCGCACGTGGCAAGCGTTCTGGCGAACCGTGGTCGACGGCATCAACACTGCTCAGGTGGCCGAAGAACTGGAGATGACACTCGCAACGGTCCGCCAACACAAAAGCCGAGTACTCCGGCGGCTACGCCAGCAATTGGGCGACGTGTAAGTGGTGGCGCGAAGGGCGCTTGTTCAAACGGCAGCGGGGATCGGGTAGAGAGCCCATTTGACGCCGGCCATCTTTTCCAGCACGCGGACGACCTGGCAACTGTATCCAAACTCGTTGTCGTACCAGCAATACAACGTGCACGAGTTGCCGCTCACGATCGTGGATTGCGAATCGAACACGCAGGCCTGGCGGCTGCCAACGAAGTCCGACGAAACCGCTTCCTCAGAAATCGTGTAACCGATCTGTTGTTGCAGCGTCGACGACAATGCGACCTGACGCATGAACTCGTTAAGCTCCTCGCGCGTTGTCTCGCGTTCAAGTTGCAGGTTCAGAATCGCCATCGAGACGTTCGGAGTCGGAACCCGAATCGCATTCCCCGTCAGTTTGCCCGCAAGTCCCGGTAGCGCCTTCGCCACCGCTTTCGCGGCTCCCGTTTCGGTCAGAACCATATTCAACGGCGCGCTGCGGCCTCGACGTGACTTCTTGTGGTAGTTATCGATCAGGTTCTGGTCGTTGGTATAAGAGTGAACCGATTCGACATGTCCGCGTTCGATACCGAACTCATCGCCTATCGCTTTCAGAACAGGAACAATCGCGTTGGTGGTACACGATGCGGCCGACACAATTTCTGTGCTGTCGTCAAAGTCGCTGTGGTTCACGCCGTAGACTACGTTTGGAATCTGTCCCTTGCCCGGAGCCGTCAGCAGCGCCTTCGCAATGCCGGGTCGCGCGACGTGTTGGCCAAGCCCTTCTTCATCTCGCCAGACACCCGTGTTATCGACAACGATTGCGTTGCGAATTCCGAATTCGGTGTAGTCGATCTCCGTTGGTGATGAAGCGTAGATGACCTGAATTGGGTTGCCGTTGCAGACGATAAGATTGCGTTCTTCGTCGACGGTGATTGTCCCCTGGAAGGATCCGTGTACCGAATCGCGGCGCAGCAGGCTGGCCCGTTTCTTCAGATCGTCGGTTCCCGACGACTTTCGCACAACGATCGCGCGGAGCCGCAGAACATCACCGCCACCGGCCTTTTCAATCAACAACCGTGCGACCAGTCGACCAATGCGTCCGAACCCATACAGCACAACATCGCGCGGTTCTTCAAGCGGCTTGTCCGGGCCGGCTGAACCCTGGCTTAGCTGTTCAGTGATGAACTCGCGCGCGGACAGGTTGCCACCGCTGTTGCGAAAAAGCGTGCACAGTTTGCCAACGTCAATATGAGCCGGACCCGGTTCCTGTTCGGCCAGCGCTTCGATAAGTGGAAAGGTCTCGAACTCAGTCAGGGCTTTTAGTTCAATTTGCCGCACAAACCGGTGCGACTTCATGAGTTCGATGACCGAGCAATTGACCATACTGCGACCGTACATGTAGCACGCGACATTGCGTTTGCGATACAGCCGGCCGATCAACGGAATCATCCGTTCGGCAAGCGCTGCGCGTTCGTTCCAGTCGCGGAATGAGTCGGAAGGTTTGCTGGTGGCCATGATTGTCTCGCAAGCGGCGGTGGTCGAGTCTCGGCGTTGTATGGTTCGCCCAAATGGTTGGCAATAGGAAGCCCGGCACCATCGTTTCGCGACGAACGCGATCTGGATGTTCCATGTCCACGGATCGCTGCACGCTTGAGTAATCGGAACAAACCCCACTGAACAGGTGAAGCGGTGGGCGCCGGGACGTCGGATTTGGCAAGGTTCTCTGGTGATGAGTCCGGTCGCCAACTACCGTAAATATCCTTCCCTGGATCGATTCCCTACCGGATCCGCCACACATGTTTGAAGCACGCATTCGCTATTTGCTTTGTCTTGCCGGATTGTTTTTCGCCGTTTCCAATTCGGCGTTTGCGCAAACCGATGCGAACCACAACCGACTTGTCGAACCAGCCGTTGCCGCTGCGCTAAGACTTAGCGATGCGCAAAAGGCGCAGGTTACGGCCGCAGTCGCCGCGCGCGATGAGGCGTTGCGGGCTGATGGAGCGGATGCGAAGGCGGTTCGTGCTGCTCATGAGGCGAAGCTGGCGGCGATCCTGACAGCTCGACAGTCGCAGCTTTTTCAGTCGCTGTTTTCGGGAACCCGTTTGCGGTTCGACTTCCGCGCGCAGAAGTGGGATCAGGTGCTTGAGTACATCGCGAGCGAAGCGGACTTGTCGCTTGTGATGAGTGAAACGCCGCCCGGCGTGTTTAACTACTCAGACTCAAAAGAATACACACCGACCGAAGCGATCGATTTGATAAACGGCTGGCTGCTGACCAAGGGCTACACCCTGGTACGGCGAGAACGCCTGCTGATGTGTCTGTCGCTGAAGGATGGAATTCCTGCCAACAGTGTTCCTCGAGTCACACCGGCGGAGCTCGCGACACGCGGCCGATTCGAACTTGTCACGACGCTCATTCCGCTGGAAGGGCGTCCGATTGATGCCGTGAAAACGGAACTCGAAGCGATCAAAGGCACGTATGGAAAAATCACTCCGCTGGCTTCCACCGGACAGATTTTGATTACGGACACGGCGGGCAACGTGAAGGCGATGCAGCCAATCATCAAAGCCATCCCTATTCCGCGACCTCCGGCTCCGAAGCCCAAACCAAAACCCAAGCCGCCAGCACCCAAGCCGCCGGCGCCGGTTATCCAGGTTCATCCAATCAAGCATGCGAACCCGGAACAAGCCGGCGAGGTGCTGAAGAAGTTTGTTTCAGGAACCATCCTGGTCGATAGCGAAGCCAGCCAGATTACCATCAGCGCGCCGCCAGCGGTTCAGGAAACCGCCAGGAGCATCATCGCGCGATTGGAACAAAACCAGGGGCCGGACAAGCAACCGACACTCAAGCTGTATCCGGTTCGAACACGGGATGTGGCCAACCTCATGGCGACGATTGAACTTGCGGCTCCTGCTGCGAAGGTTCGCATGGAGGACAACGATCGCACGCTGGTCGCCTGGGCGACTCCGAAAGAACAAACGCAGGTTCAAAATGTCCTGGAGCAGTTGAACGTGAAAGGGCAGCAGACCACCGGAACTCAGTTGGAAACTTACAACGTCGAACGCGTGTCTCCTTCGGCCGCTCTTGCGCTGCTGCAGGAACTTCTGCCGGATGCGCGCATGACGGCCAACGACGATACGGATTCACTAATCGTGGTTGGTTCTTTGGAAGACCATCAGGCGGTGCGTTCGCTGATCGAACAGATTGACGCGGGGAAGAAAAAGAACCGCACGCTTAAGACTTACCCGGTGGACGGCATCACGCCGGCAACCGTGACAGCGCTGGCGGCCTCGTTTGCACCCACCGCAACCGTGACTTTCGATGCGACCAGTGAGAACGCAATGGTTCTCGCGAAGGCAGACGAACACCAGCGGATTGGCCAGCTAATTCAACAGCTTAGCGCGTCTGCTGCGAAGTTGAAGTCGGAAGTTCGGACGTACCCGACGACCGATCTGGATGTGCCGAGTGTCACCAGCTTGCTGGCGACGGTGACGCCGAACGCGATTGTGACTTCGGACACAGCCAACCGGCGACTGGTTGTAATCGGTTCGGCCGTCGATCATCAAGAACTTCAGGGCGTGCTTGAACAGGTTCGCAAAGTTCCGACGTCCCGCCGCGAATTGAAACCGTACACAGTGCCTGACGGGCAGACGTCGGCAACCGTGACCAGCCTGCTGACGACACTGATTCCGGGTGCGACTGTAACCGGTGATACCGCAAACAACCGACTGTTGATTGTCGCAAACGCTGACGATCACAAACTGATCGGTGAAACACTGAACCAGCTTGGCGACGGCAGCGACTTGCCGGAGTTGCGGTTCTACCCGCTTGAAGAAGAGATCGTCGCTGGGGTGGAACCGGTTCTGGCTTCTGTTGCACCATCAGCTTCAATCACAGTCGATGCCACAGCGCGCCGGCTTTCGGCCGTTGCGACGAAAGCGGATCACGATCGGATTAAGTCGACGCTTGGCAAACTTCAGCTGGCGGCGACCATCAATGAGAAGCCCGGCATGAAGATTTACGAAGTGAGTTCCGAACAGCGCCGCCGGTTCACATCGCTTGCCACGAACCTGGCGACTCAACTGCCAGGCATGAAAATCATTCCCAGCGACGAACCGCGCGAACTGACCGTGTGGGCCAAACCGGCTGAACAAGAAGTTGTTGCCGGAATCCTGGACCAGCTGAAACGCGACGTGCCGGTTGAAAGTAAACCCGCGCTGTCAGTGTACCCGATCACGAAAGTGGACGCCGCGAGTGTTCAAACTGTTGTGCAGGAACTCTTCCCTGACGCAAAAGTGACGCTGGATGAGAAAGCCAGTCGCTTGTTGATTAACGCGTTGCCCGAACAACACAAGGCGATCGCCGCCGCCATCAAGCAGCTCGATACAGCCTCGCCGGTCGCGACAGATATCAAGCTGATGTCGTACCCGGTTGACGGGCTGACTTCGGCGACAGTGGTTAGAACGCTGACTGCGGAAGTGCCCGAGGCGACCGTTGTTGCCGACACCATTGCGAAGACAATCATCGTTCGAGGACGCATGAAAGAACATCGCGAAGTCGCGGCGATCATCGAATCGATGCGGCAGGCGGCCGGAACACTGGAACCCCGGCGCGTCGTTGTCTATCCGGCTGTGGGCGCGGCGGCAGCGACGACAATTCGGTTCATTACGACAGCATTCGATGGCAGCAAAGCCGTTGTCGATACGAAAACCGGCCGGCTCACTATCTGGGCGACCGACAAGCAGCACGCAGAAATTCGCGAAGCGGTTGCGGCGCTGACGGAAGCAGAAACGGACAACTTTGTTAGTGCGACGTACACGATAACCGGCGTGCGGTCGGCCACGTTGGTTCGCATGCTGACGCTGGCCATGCCGGATGCTCGCGTCGTTGCGAACACGGCGGGAACACGTTTGGTTGCGTGGGCAACGGCCGAAGATCAGAAAGCGATCAAGACCATCATTGCGGGCGCGACGAACTCAATTGGCGAAAATCGAGCGCTGCAGATTTACGACACGACAGACATTGGCGGCGCCGACGCGCGGCCTGTGATTGAGGCGTCAGTTACCGATGTCGCGTTCACAGAATCGGCGGGGAAGTTAATCGGCTGGGTTCTTCCGGAAGAACACGAGACGATTACGAAAACCATCGCACAGCTAACGACCACTCAGCCGTTCAAGAAAGACCTCAGCTTGAAAGCGTATTCAACCACGGGACTTGGTGCCGATGCCAGAACCGTGCTGCAGCAGGCAGTCCCGAACGCAGCGATTTTGGCGGGGCCGGAACCAGAACAGCTTTTGATTCGCGGAACGCCGCGGGACCACAAAGCTGTTACCGAGACGATTAAGCAAATGCAGTCACTGGCCACAGCAGCGCCGGAACGCGAACTCAGGTCGTTCAGCATTGAGGGGCTGGACGCGGTTGCGGTTCGAAGCACTCTGGAACCGCTGCTGGACGCGAACGTGCAGTTGACCATCGATCCAACGGGCCAGCGGTTGTTTGTGCGAGCCACACCGGACAAGCAGAAGAAAATTTCAGAACTTGTGCAGTCGGTCGTTGAGTCTCTGCCGTCACGAAAGGGGCAGACGACGAAGACGTATCGCACGTTGTTGGGCGATGCTGACGAGGTCGAAGAAACCGTCAAGTCGCTGTTCCCGTACGCGACCATTGTGACCGATGGGGATCGCAAAGTCGTGGTCGCGACAGCGCTACCTGAGGAACACACCACGATCGAAAAAATCGTGAAGGAAATGGTGGCCGACGGCGGCGAACAACGTGTGTCCGCGAAGACCTACCCGCTAAAGAAAGTCGATGGCGTGGTTCTCGCGGCTACGCTGGGCAGTATGTATCGCGGCACTGAGGCTCAGATTTCGTACGACAGGAAATCGCAAACGCTGTTGGCCGTTGCCCGCGACGATCAGCATGTCGCGATCAAAGGGCTGATTGAACAAATGCAGGCCGAAGCCGCCGGCGCGCCGAAGCGTGAATTGGCGACGTTTAATATCGAAGGCCTGGACGGCGATGCGGTTCGGCAAACTCTGGAACCACTGATGGACGAGGATGTTCGCGTCACGGTCGATCCAACCGGCCGACGGTTGTTCGTGCATGCGTTTGCTGAGAAGCAAAAGCAAATCGGCGACATTGTCGAATCCGTCATCAAGTCGTTGCCATCGCGCGAGGGTGTTGTCACCAAGGCGTACCGGACGCTGGTTGGCGATGCCGACGAAGTGTCGGAAACTGTAGAAGCGTTGTTCCCGGACGCCGTTGTTGTGTTCGATCAGGAACGCAAAGTGCTTGTTGCCACGGCTTTGGCTGACGAACACAAACAGAT
Source organism: uncultured Planctomycetaceae bacterium (assembly GCA_964485095.1). Classification (GTDB taxonomy): domain Bacteria; phylum Planctomycetota; class Planctomycetia; order Planctomycetales; family Planctomycetaceae; genus CAYNWT01. The sequence goes on from CAZAIB010000024.1 coordinate 36,113, forward strand.
CAAAGAAATCGTGAACCAGATGGTCGAAGACGGCGGGGAATCTCGCGTCACCGCCAAAACGTATCCGATCCGGACCGGTGATGGTGAGGCATTGGAATCGACACTGGAGGATCTCTACCAGCGAACCGAAGCGCGAATCACTTACGATTCCGGTTCCAGAACACTACTGGCCATCGCTCGCGCAGATCAGCACGAAGCGATCAAGGCACTAATCGATCAGGTCGAATCGGCGGGGACTCCGCAAGACAATCGCACTGTCGAGTTCTATTCACTTGAAGGAGCCGACGGTGATGCGGTTCAGTCGGTTGTTGAGGACTTGCTGGACGTGGTCGATCCGAAGGCGTCGGTCGTTAACGACGAAGGCAGTCGTCAGCTGGTTGTGACGACGGTCGGCGACGGACACAAGAAAGTCAAAGACGCCATCGAACGTCTGCAATCAACAGCCGCACCGCGCGAATTCGAAGTATTCCAATTGGAACGGCTGGAAGCATTTTCGGCTCAGCTGGCGGTGTCGTCGATGTTTGACGACGGGTTAACCAGCTACCGAGATCAGCCTGTGGTGCAGTCCGACGACGACTCCGGACAGTTGCTGGTTCGCGGCACGACCGAACAGATTGACCAAATGCGGGCGCTGTTGGTGAAGATGGGCGAGACCCAGCTGCGTAAGACCAAAGGCAAGTCAAAGCTGCGCGTCATTCCGATTAATGGCGATGCTGCGGAAGCGATCAAGAGCCTGCAAAAAGTCTGGCCGAAGCTCCGGCGAAACCCAATTCGCGTATTGGTTCCCGGACAAAAAGTACGCGTCATTGAACCGAATTCACTGCCACCGGTTCCTGATCCTGAACCAGATTCAGATTCATCGGGCGGTTGTGGCTTTGAAGAACCCATTCAGGAACCGGCTGAGCAGGAACCTGTTTCTTTGCAGGTACCAAGCCAGGACGCAGACGATCAGGTCGCCCCCGTGTTGTTGGTTCCCGGAAAAGGTCGCATTACGATTTCGTCTGACGACAGTGACGCGTTGGACCAAATGGAGTCGCTTCTGCGAGCCGTCTATTCTGGTTCAGGCAGACCGCGATCACGCAAGGACTTCAATGTCTACGCGTTGACCAATGCCGCGGCTTCGACGGTAGGCGATTTGCTGAACAACATCTTTGGCCGAGACGATTCGCCAATCGCATCCGGCAGCGTGGTCATCATGCCCGACCAGCGGTTGAACGCGCTCATCGTGTTTGCCGGACGCAACGACAGAGAACGCATCGAAGAACTGATTGAGATATTGGACTCCGATAACATTCCCGACACCGTGGCGACCAACAGGACAAAAGTGATTCCCATCAGGCACGCCGACGCTGAACGCATTAACGAAGTGATCGCCGGCATCTATCGGGCGCAGATGAGCGCGGGTGGTTCGCGACAGAACATTACTATTCCGCGCGGTGTGCCGAGCCAGGTGGCGACGGTTCTGCGCCAAATCAACGCGGCATCATCGTCGCCGTTGCTAAGCGTTCAGGTTGAGAAGACAACCAACTCGCTGGTCGTGATGGCTCCACAAAATCTGTTGGACGAGGTTAGTTCTCTCATCGAACAACTGGACACCGCTTCCGGCCAAAGCCGGGCGCGGGCTGTGTCGATTATCGAACTGCAGAAAACGAACTCGCGACGCGTCATGGAGGTACTCGACCGCGTCCTGACCCCCTGATGTTCGCGGTTTCTGCCCGAACAAGCCGGAACAGTTTGCCTGGATTACGATTTTTTGCCGGGTTTTCAGTAGGCAGGTACCAATCGGGCGAAGGTAAAATATTGACTTTGCCGATCTAATACCTTATCCCACAACACTATATGGCGAACCGACAGACCATCACATGGTCACGAAGTTCGCTCCCTCCCTCCTGTTCGAACGCCTGTTCGGGCCCCACCACTAAATCATGCAACACCTGACACCAGACGTCAGTTCTCCGCGTGCGCCCGCTCCGCGGTTGAGCCCAGAGCAATTGAAACGCTGTCGGCAACTGCTTGAGACTGAGCAGGTCGATCAGATTGCGTACGAGTTCGGCTTTTCAGATGAGCAGCAATGCCTTGCCGCTCTTGGGAACGCTGTCGGTCTGGATGTCGTTGATCTTTCCAAAGTGGAACCGGACGCCGTCGCACTGACCGATTTTCCCGTGCGGCTTATTCACCGCCACAACGTGTTCCCGATTCGTCGTTCTGGCGGCATGTTGACGCTGGCGGTTGGGAACCCGTTTGACGTGCAGGCTGTCGATGCCGTGTCCGCGGCGACAGGCGACACGGTGACGCCCGTTTTGGCGTCGATTAACGAAGTCTCAAAACTCATCAAGAGCCAACTTGGTGTGGGTGCTCAGACCATCGAAGGTCTGATCGCGCAAAGTGACGAAGACGAAGTTCAGCTGCTGGATGAAATCAGCTTCGACGGTTCGGACGCGGCTGAGGCGGCTCAACAGGCTTCGGTTGTTCGGTTGGTTAACGACATCCTAACCGAAGCCGTTAACGCGCGAGCCAGCGATATCCACATGGAGTCGCAGGCGTCGGGCATGAAGATTCGGTACCGCGTTGATGGCATCCTGCAGACGCAACCGGTTCCACCCGAACTCGATCGGTTCCAGGCAGCGATTGTGAGTCGCCTGAAAATCATGTCGAAGATGAACATCGCTGAGAAGCGAGTTCCACAGGACGGGCGTATCAAGTTAATCGTGTCGGGCCGCGAGATCGACATTCGGGTTTCAGTCATTCCGATGCTGCACGGCGAAGGCGTGGTGATGCGAGTCCTGGACAAGGACGCCATGTCGTTTTCGTTACGCGGCATTGGCATGGAACAGGACACGTACGACGCGTTCCATCATCTGATTCGCCAGCCTCACGGAATCGTGTTGGTGACGGGCCCGACGGGTTCTGGAAAAACCACAACGCTGTACAGCGCGCTTGCTGAGATTCGCAGCGAACGCACAAAGATCATCACGACGGAAGATCCGATTGAGTATCAGCTTGATGGGATCAATCAGATTCAGGTTCATGCGAAAGTGGGACTAACCTTTGCCGCCAGTCTTCGCAGCATTCTGCGACACGACCCGGACGTCGTACTGGTCGGTGAAATTCGCGACCACGAAACCGCAGAGAACGCGGTTCAGGCGTCGCTGACAGGCCACATGGTGTTCAGCACGCTCCATACAAACGATGCGGCCGGTGCGTTTATGCGATTGGTCGATATGGGTGTTGAACCATTCCTGGTGACCAGTACGGTCGAAGGTGTGATGGCTCAGCGCTTGGTTCGAACACTTTGCAACGCCTGCAAAGAAGCGTACATGCCGGCGCACGATGAGGTGCCCGACGACTTCCCGATTGACCTGGCCAAACCGGTGTTCCGACCGAAAGGCTGCCGCGCGTGTAACGGAGTCGGCTATAGCGGTCGGCTGGGGATTTACGAGTTGTTGGCGACCACTGACAAAGTTCGTCAGTTAGCCAACGAGCGCAAGCCGACTCATGAAATCAAGGCGGCGGCGATTGAGGGCGGCATGCGGACGTTGCGGGAGGATGGCTGGCTGAAGGTTCTGACCGGTCGCACGAGCATTGACGAAGTACTTCGAGTCACCAAGGCGGAGTAGCGTGGCCGGTAGGCCGGACCTGCGATGGTCGAATGGTTTTGGGGGCGTGGGGGCGCCAGAACGATGCCGGAGTTTGCTTACACAGCAAGAACACAAAACGGGCAGGACGTCACAGGTTCTGTTTCGGCCGATTCACGCAACGACGTGCTGACAATGCTGGCCGAAAAGTCGCTGGCTCCTCTTCGAGTCGAAGCGGCGAAGGTTCCGCTAAGCATCGGATTCAAGCGCGGCGTCAAAGCTGAGCTACTGGCCAACACGCTGACGCAGCTGTCGGACCTGCTTTCCAACGGCGTACCGCTGATGCGGGCACTGGAAGTGCTTGCGAAAGAATCTCCCAACGATCGGTTGCAGGAAGTTCTTAGCGACATTCGAAATCGTGTTGCAGACGGTAAACAGCTGGACGTCGCGATGTCTGCGCATCCGGATGTGTTTAACGACTTAACGCTGAGTATCGTTCGGGCCGGAACCGAAGGCGCGTTCCTGGAAGAGGCTCTGAATCAAACGGCCGAGTTCCTGGAACGTCAGGAAGAACTCCGGAACCGCGTTCGTGGTGCGATGGCGTATCCGGCGTTCCTTGCGGTCGCGGGCTGCATCGTGACCATCGTGTTGATCGTGTTCTTTGTTCCCAAGTTTGCTGAACTGTTCAAACAACTGGAACAGGAAGGCACACTGCCGACACCAACCGTCATGCTGCTGTGGCTTAGTGACACGTTGGGTCGCTGGGGGCTGCCAATCGGTGTGGCGTTTGCCGGAATCGTGTACGGCATTGGCCGCTGGATGCGTTCGCCCGGTGGTCGCATTATTGTCGATCGCACAAAGATCCGCCTGCCTGTGTTCGGCCCGATTTTTCTTAACGGAGCCGTATCGCGGTTCTGTCGAATTCTGGGAACCCTGCTGCGTAACGGAGTGCCACTGTTGAAGGCGCTTGATGTCAGCAGCGATTCATCCGGCAACGTAATTCTGGCCGAAGCCATTCGCGCCTCGGGTGAAAACATTTCTTCCGGGCAGACACTTTCAGGCCCCTTGTCTGAGTGCGGACTGTTCCCGCAAAACGTGATGGCGATGATCAGCATCGCGGAAGAATCGAACAACCTCGAACACGTTTTGACAAACGTTTCGAACCAGCTTGATAAAAAAATCAGTCGTCAACTCGACACCATGGTGCGACTCATCGAACCAGCGTTGCTGCTGGTCATGGGCGGAGCGGTTCTGTTCATCATTACTGCGCTGCTGCTACCGGTGTTCGAGATGAGTACATCAATGGCGTGATGCGCGGCATCTCAAAATCAACTTCGCAGGGTCGAACGGACTCGGCAAAAGCTCAAGAGGAATTTCATGAAGAAGCAACTGACAACCCATAATGTGCGTCGAGGATTCACGCTGACAGAACTGTTAATCGTGATGGCAATTCTTGTCCTGCTGGTCTCGTTGGTTGGCCCGCGACTACTGGGAACCAAAAAGAAAGCCGACGTGAGTTCTGTGAAAACTCAAATCGGCATGCTGCAGTCGTCGCTGGAACAATACGCGATCGACATGAACAAGTTCCCCAACACTGAAGAAGGCCTGAAGGCGTTGCTTGAAGATCCGTCAGGTTCAGGCAGCGGATCCGCCGATGGCCTTGGCGAAGACGGCGAAGAAGCCAGCGGTTCCAACTGGGCCGGCCCGTACATCAAGTCAACCACACTGCCGAAAGACCCGTGGGGCAAATCGTACAAGTACGAGTACCCGCCAACGCACGGCAAGGGCGACACTCCAGACATCTGGTCGTTCGGTCCCGATGGCGAAGAGAACACCGAAGACGACGTTGTTAGCTGGGCTGGCGGCAGCAAGTCCGGCGGCGGTTCAACCGACGTTTTGGATGAACCAGTCGAATGAAAATCCAGCAGCGAGCCAGCGACGTACCACGCCCTGGGTACTCGCTGGTCGAACTGTTGATTGTCTTGGGCGTGCTGGCGCTCATGGCGGGTCTGGCACTACCCGCGATGCGTGGACCGCTGGAAAAAGGTCGTCTGCGCGCGGCTGGTCGCGAGATGCAGGCGATGCTGGCGAAGACCAGAAGCCTTGCGATCCGCACCGGGACAGAACACTGGTTGAGCTATGAAATTGGCGGTCGAGCCTGGCGAATCGAAACCCGGCCCGAATCGAACGATGTGGCTGACGGCGACTTCCCTGAGTCGTCGATCACCGAGGCGCAGATTGCCCCCGAGAGTGTGATGGTTCGCGAAGGCGATTTGCCAAACGGGATTATGTTTGCCGATTCCGCGTTCACAAATTCCGTGGGCGATACCGGCACCGCAGAGCTTCAGTTGTCGGACGTCTTGCTTGATCCATCGGTTCAGAAATGGTCTGAACCAATCCGGTTCAAACCCAACGGCCGTTCGCAGGACGCCACAATTCGGATTGTTGGCACGCGAGATCTGGTCACGAAAGTCAGTCTCCGCGGGCTGACGGGAATTGCCAGCAGCACAACGCAACGCGAATCGGTAGCCCCTGAGACTCAGCTGTTGGAATCTGTCAGCCCGGACGCGTTGACGGAGTCAGTGCAATGAAACGCAGTGGCTTTTCGCTAATCGAAGTCATCATCGCGACCGCGATCCTGCTGGGCAGTGTGTTTGTTCTAAGCGAACTAGCGGGGCTCGGGCGCCGGCAATCGCAACGTGCCGAACAACACACCCGCGCGCAGGAATTGTGCGAACAAACGCTTAACGAAATCCTGTTCGGCGAACGCCCGCTGCTGGAAGTCGAAGACGAACCGCTGTTGCCGCCGGGTGAATCAATCGACGGTCGCGACCGACTGCAAGATTTGCGCGATTCGCGCGAACAGGAAGACCAGTTGTTTGTGTTCGAAGATCCCGATGACCGCGCGATTGAGGTTTTGGAACCGGGTCAGGCAGGCAGTGAGTCGGAGTGGTTGTATTCCGTTCGTGTGCTGCCGCTGGAAGACTACAGCGGACTTGCGGCGATGACTGTTGTGGTTCGGCAGGCTGACGAAACCATAAAGCGGCCCGCAACGTTTCAACTGACGCGTTGGATCCCGCAGCCTGAAACTCCGAACGATTCAACAGGTGGATTTCCATCGCCCATTTCCGGGGCGTTCCCATGAGAACGCCAGCACTCAAGCCGAAAACACACAACCGCGCCGGCTACACGTTGGCCGAAGTCTTAATAGCGTCCGTGTTGGTCGCGAGTCTCATGGTGGTGTGCTGGAATCTGATGGGCCTGTACAGTGGATTCATGACCGCCGGTCGTGAGAAAGTTCTTGAACGCCAGATCGCTCGATCGTTGTTCGAGATCATCCGAGACGACGTGCGCGTTGTGGCGGCTCCAACAGCAGCCGGTCCACCGCCGCAAGCTCTGCCAACATCCGCTCCATCGCTGCAGCCTTCGCAAACAACAACTGCGCCGTCAGTTCTGCCAACCACCGCGCCAACGCCGGTGGCGATCGAAACTGCCGGGAGCGGCACCAGGTCCAACTTTGAACCAGTGGAGCCGTTTGAGCCGGTGCAGTCGTTTGAGTCGTTTGAGCCATCTGAGTTTGACAACTCGGACAACTCGGCATTTGCAGCTGACGTCACGACAATGCTGGTCGGCACATCGACCTCCTTGTCCCTGACGTATCTTGTCGATCCACCCCGTGCGGGCGATGCGGTCACTGGCGATCAGTTGGAAGGTTCGTTCAACATCCCTGACGATTCAACCCAGGCGTCCGCATCAGCCAACACGATTGTCTATCACTTCGAACCGCCCGCGCAGCAGCTGGCGACCGAAACCTCGCTCCCGTTCGGGCTGCACCGCGTCGAAGCGTCTGCGTTCGCGTACCAGGAAGCGATCGCCGCGCAGCAGCTTGTGCGCGCTGAGCAATCGGACTCCGAATCGGAACCGCGGTCATCCGGGCCTCTTAGCCGACTGACTTTTGATGCCTTGTTTCAACCCGTCGATGCGGTCACCCAGGGTCTGGATGAAATCGCCGGTCCCGTGTTCGAACCGACTCACGAATACGTTCCGGAAGCCGTTCGTGCAGAGTTCGAATACTACGACGGAAGGAACTGGGCTTCGAATTGGAACACCCAACGCCGCCGGTCGCTGCCGGTCGCGATCCGCGTCACGTTGTGGATTGTCTCTGCCGCTGAACTGGAAACTGCCAGCGAAGTGCTATCTGCGGAAGTCAGCGCGTCGGCGGTTTCGGCTGATGTCGAACTGCCCAACATTCGGCCTCGACGGTACCGCCGCGTGATTTCTCTCTCACCGCAGGCGCGGCTCGATACGGGGTCGATACAGGACGAGTTCGCGACGGAGGTGGGTCCATGATGAGAACTCACACACCAACCAACAACAAACGCCGGGGCGTCGTGCTGATTGTGGTTCTGGTTCTGGTCGTCATGATCGCGCTGGCCGGTTTCAGCTTTGTCCGATCGATGTCCACAGACTACGAAGCCGCGAAGATAGGTGGCGACGCCCTGCAGGCTGAACAGGCTTTGCTTTCGGCTGAAGTTTACGTGAACCGATACCTGAAGATGCCGCGACAGGAACGCGACTCGGGATCGACCGGGACCGACACCTTGCCTGTTGAGTTCCGCGGGATTCCGTTGTTGTCGGGAACCGAAGAAGCGGGAAACAGCATCGCAGAGACGGCACGACCGGCCGACGACGGCTGGCAGTTTTCAATCGTCGCGCCGGCGGTTCCAACGCCGGGGAACGACGACAGCATTGAAACCAACCTGCCGTATCGGTTCGGTCTGGCGAACCAATCAAACAAGTTGAACCTCGCAGCCATCGCAGCGTGGGATCGAATCCGTCCCGGCGCCGGGCGGGCGACGTTGATGAAGTTGCCCGGCATGACAACACAGATTGCCGACGCGCTGCTTGATTGGATCGATGCGGATCCGGAGCGGCGTGAGTTTGGAGCCGAGTCGGAGTTCTACGCGGAATTATCTCAGCCGTACCAAGTTGCGAATCGTCTACCGGGTTCACTGGAAGAATTGTTGTTGGTGAGGGGTGTCACGCGAAACTTGTTGTTTGGTGCCGATGCAAATCGCAACTTCCGTATTGATGATGACGAGCAACAACTGGCCGACGCCCGGTTGGTCCAAAACTCTTCCAGTACCGCAGCGGTTTCTGAAACAACCGCGTGGTGCGATTTGCTGACTGTCCACAGTGCCGAACGCAACGACTCGCCCGGCGGTACGCCACGGGTCAATCTGAACAACCCCGATCTGACAATCCTGCAGTCCGAACTGTCGGCGGTGTTCCCGACGGAGGTCACGAATTTCGTGCTGCTGTATCGTCAGTACGGTCCATCGAATCCGACGACGACTGTCTCAGCGGCCGGAGTCACCGTGAATACAACCACACCCGCGCGAACGAGCATCGCGGCGCTGTCTGACCTGGTGGATGCAAAGCTCACGGTTCCCGGAGAACCAGCGGTTGGCGTGAGTTCGCCGTTCACGCGTGGTAGCGCCGAATTGGGGCAGTGGCTGAGTGCGCTGCTAAGCGAGACCACGACCAGCGCGCAACGTGTTCTGCCCGCTCGCCTGAATGTTAACTCGGCGCCGGAAGCTGTGGTTCGCGCGATTCCGTTCCTCTCTGACGAGATCGTCGAGAGCTTGCTTGATGCTCGCCGCAATCTGGAACCCACCGAACGGCGGTCGGTTGCGTGGTTGCTGACCAAGGACATTGTCAGCGTTGAAACGTTCGGACAGCTGCAGCCGTGGCTCACCGCAGGCGGCGATGTGTTTGAGTGCCAGTTAATCGTATTCCGCGGGTCGCGCGGCCCGATTCGTCGCGTTCGAGCAGTGTTTGATGGTGCGAGCCCCTCACCGCGCCGCCTAGAATGGCAGAGCCTTCAGGGTCTCGGAAACGGGTTTTCAAGAAGCGAAGTCTCTCGCGAAGTCGCTGATCTGGAATCAGCTCTCACCGAATCACGCGAGCCTTAGACCATGTCAAAAACAACAGTCGTCAACTGGGACCGCCAACGCGTTCGCTTCGTCACCGCCGAAGTGACAAAGAAAAACAAGCTGCGCGCCGTTGAGGCTGGAACCATCGAAATCCAGCAGGAAGGTGATCGAACCGAACAACTGGCCGACGCGTTGAAGCAGGTCGTGGGCGGAAAGACAGACATTGTCGTCGCCGTGACCGCCGGTGCGGCTGAAGTGGCGCGCGTTTGTGTTCCGAAAGCCACCGACGCAGAATTGCCGTTGTTTGTGCGGAACCTTGCCGGACAGGAACTCCGTTTCACGTCCGAGGAACCGGTCCTGGATTTCCTGGCCGAACCACCCGACGAAGACGGATCGCGTATGGTGACGGCGATGCTGTTGCGCGAAGAAGAGATCACGCGGATTCGTGATCACATTGCCGCGGCAGATACGAAGATGTCGCGGTTGCATTTGATTCCGCACGGACTGGCAACATACCTGCCGAAAAACAAGCCGCTGTGTGTTGCCGTTGCTGTAGGAGCTGGCCACTGCGAAGTGTTGGTCGTCAGCAACGGACAGCCGGTGGCGATGCGTTCGCTGCGATTGCCGGACGCTGGTGATCCCGAACAGTTGGGACGGCACTGCGTGAGTGAAGTTCGCAGAACCCTGCTGTCGCTAAATGAGGCCGTGGCCACGACGGACGCACCGGACGAGGTTGTGGTGCTTGGTAGCGGACTGGTAGCGACGGAGATTGCCACGGGGCTGCCTGCGGAACTGGGTACGAACTCAACCCTGCACAATCCCTTTGACGATGTGGATTCAAAGCAAACGCCCGAAGACGCCGGCTTGTTTGCCGGGCTGCTGGGGCTTGCCGCTGCGACACCGCCCATCGACTTTGTGAACCCAAGACGGCCGGTTCCGCCGGTCAGCAAGAAGCGCATCTTCGCGATGGTTGCCGCTGTGCTGCTGGCAGTCGTCGGCGGTGGTGCCTACTACGTTTGGTCGCAGTTCGACGAAATTGACAGCGAGAACAAACTTCTTGAGAACCGCGTCCGCGAACTCAACGACCTGGTAAAAAAGAGCAAACCGAAGCGCGACTTGGCAAAGGCGCTGACGAGTTGGGAAGCGTCTCGATTCAGCTGGCTGGATGAGATTCGTGACCTGACCGAACGCATGCCCTCGCGGTCTGATCTCACAATTCGGCAACTCAACATCCGCCAGGGTTCTCGCGGCAGTTCGAGCATTTCATTCAGCGGTGTCGCCAAAAAGTCGGACGCTGTCGCGAGAATGGAAGTTTCCTTGCGCGATGAACATCACACGATTCGAACACCCGGTCTGCGCGAGGCATCGCGCGGTGCGAATCGAGCGTGGACGTTTCAGTCGACCATGCGCGTCAAACGGCGTTCGCAAAAACAGTACGCCGCGTCGCGTGCGACAGGCGCCCAAAACGTTGCGCAATCTGGGGGGGCGGCCAAGTGAATCGACAGCACTTGCTTCTTGCGGTCCTGGGCGTGGTTGGTCTGGCGAATGCCGGCGACTGGGTTCTGAATTCGGCGATCCAAGGACCGCTTAACGAAAAACGCGAACGCACGGCGGCGCTGGAAGAAGCGATCGAGAAACGTACGGCACTATTAAAAGAAACGCGCGCTGCGGGATTGAAAATTGACGAATGGCGCAAGCAATCACTGCCGGCCGATCCTGAACTTGCTCGGTCTTTGTACCGATCGTGGTTGCACGATCGAGTCAACGAAGCGGGACTGGTCAATGCCACCGTCGATTCTGGTTCGCCATCGAATCGCCGTGGTTTGTATGCGGCTTTGCCGTTTAGCGTGCGGGCCAGAGGAACGCTGGACCAGTTCACGCGGCTCATGTTTGACTTCGATCAGGCCGGCCACCTGCAGCGCGTTGAGGACATTGGTTTGACGCCGGTCGGTACGAACAACTTCGACATCTCACTGCGAATCGAAGCGCTGATTGTTTCGGGCAGCAAACGCCGTGACCGGCTGAGTCGTGCTTCGGGCGAGGTTCTGGCGTCGGACAATCTTGCCGACTATTCGGTGATCAGTCGCAAGAACGTGTTCGGCATTGGTTACCGCGATCCGCTGGCCGAAACAGTCGTCACGGCGATCACCTGGCGGAATGGTCAACCGCGCGTTTGGATTACGGACGGAACCGGCGAGGTTGTCAAACTTAGCATTGGCGAACAACTGGAAGTCCCCGATTTCCGCGGCCGAATTGTGTCAGCCGGCGATGGCAAAGTCGCGTTCGCGCAGGGTGGCGAATCCAAAGTCGTGGTTGCGATCGGCGACAGTCTCGCGACCGCCCGACCTGTCGAGTGATGGCGTTCGTAGTACCGGCTTCAGCCGGAATCGAGAAACCCCAGGCGGTACAACGATCAGGGACCCGGGACGGAACCGGCGACTTACCCCATTCGCAAGTCCGGCTTAACGCGTACTTCGGCAGGCTCGATTCCGCCTAAAGGCGGTACTACGAACAACGATCAGCGACTCGGGACGGAACCGGCGAGGTTGTCAAACTTAGCATTGGCGAAGAACTGGAAGTCCCCGATTTCCGCGGCCGAATTGTGTCAGCCGGCGATGGAAAAGTCGTGTTCGCACAGGGTGGCGAATCTAAAGTCGTGGTACTGATCGGCGACAGTCTCGCGACTGCGCGACCTGTCGAGTGAATACTGTCCGGCGGCGTTCGTAGTACCCGGCTTCAGCCGGAATCGAGAAGCCCCAGGCGGTACAGCGATCGGGGACCCGGGACGACGGAACCGCTGACTGGCGCCATTCGTAACTTTGGCTTTAGCGCGCACTTCGACAGGCTCGATTCCGCCTGAAGGCGGGACTACGAACGATTGGCCACTCCAATCGTGGGTTCTGTTGCTGCTGGTTCGGCATGAACTGCCGGAACTGTTGAGTTGTCCCAAACAGTCGCCCGGCGGACTGCTGGAAGGGTTCGAACCCCGATTGACCGTGTTCCGCGAGGCATCTTAGCCTTGCCGTCCCTTCCTCAGCGAATTGATCAATTCGCCCACACCTGGAGCAACCGAACTTTGCTTCCAACCTCAAAACAACCTGCCAAAATCGCGATGGCTTTGCTGCTTGTCGGAGCGGTCGGGTTAGCGCTAGGCTCAACACAACAGAACCGCGCGAGCGCGAAGTTTAGTGTGTTCACTTTGGACTATGCTTCGCCCACAGACGTCGATCGCATGTTGCGCGAACTCTTGGGCGATGAGGCTGACAAGACGCAGGTTGTCGCAGACACCAAGGCGAAGCAGTTGTTAGTGCGCGGGTCAGAAGATGCCGTGCAACTGGCGATGGACCTGATTGAACGCATGGACGTGCCGCCAACGAAACCCGCGGCGCGGCAGGTCATTCAGACATACAAATCGTCTAGTCCGTTAGTTGATGCCGAACGCATCCGAAAACGATTTGGCGATTCGGTTGCCGTCACGAAATCGACGTCAGCCGATGCGGTTCTTGTTAGAGCCAGCGAATCGGTTCAGCAGTCTGTTGGCCGATTCATGAAAACGCCGGTCGCTGAAAACCGTGCGATTGATTCTGTCCGTTCTGACAAACTGAAGTCGTGGTTCGATCGAACCGCAACCAAAAATCGCGACACCGGGGCGACGGCCACACGGCCAGCCGATTTACAAGAGACGCGAGCCATCCGTTTCCGAATCAAAACAGCCAACGACATTCGGCTGCAAATACAGAAGCTATTGGGAGAACGCGTCAGCACGCTGCAGGACGGCCGCCTTGAGTTTCGAACACGCGATGCCCGCGCGGTGACGCTGGCGTTTCGAGACAGACCGCAATCCTGCGAACTAAGCGGTTCTGAATCACTGGTGCGACAGTTCAATTCGCTACTAACGCGATTCGATTCTGTGTCTCGGAGTGGCAATGATCGAACGCGGTTTATCCGCGTTCATAATGTCGATCCGCGCACGATCCAGCAGACCATCAAAGCTCTGAAACCACGTGCGCCCGCCGACGCGCGGCAGGGAGCGGCGTTCGAGAAAGCAACAATCCAACTGGCCTCCTATCAGCGGTCACCCCAACTCCCACGGGGTGCGCGAGAGCCGCAGAATCAGCTTCGTCGACCGGCTTCTGACCTGGAAGTTGAAGCACTGCCGGATTTGGATGTCGTTATCCTGCGCGGTCGCGATCCGGATATTGAAGAACTCACGCGCATCATTCGTGAGATCGAACGCATTGCAGAAGTGACCGCTCCGGAAATCGAAGTCTACAACCTGCAGCACGTTCGCGGGCCTGCTTTGGATCAGCTCATCGATCAGGTGCTGGACGATCTCACCGGAACCTTGCAAGGCCGCGTGACAATTACGCCGCTGATTAAGCCAAACGCCCTGTTGCTGATTGGTTGGGGTGAAGCGGTGAAGGCCGTGAAGGAACTCATCACCAAGCTTGACCAGCCGGTGACTGCGGAGACGCAGCTACAGTTGTTCGCTTTAAAAAATGCCGCCGCGACTCAGGTAAGAACCACAATCCAGGAGTTCCTGACCGACCGCGGCGGGCTTGGTCCGGCCGCGACGATTACGGCTGACGCAAGAACCAACACGCTGATTGTCCACGCATCGCCGCGGGACCTGGACGAGGTTGAAGTGTTGGTCGAACGCCTTGATGTCTCGAGCAGCCAATCGGTCAATCGCGGGAAGATGTTGCGACTCAAGAACGCACTTGCGGCTGACGTCGCGACCACGGTTCAGGCAGCACTGGCTGCCGCAAGAGGCGGCACGGCCGACGGTCGATCAGCCGCTCTGGAGATCATGCTGGATGGTCCGGACGGCGAACGACTGCTGAAATCGGGGCTCCTGGACGATTTGCGAGTCACCGCAGATTCCCGAACCAACACGCTGTTTCTAACCGGGCCGCCCGAGAGTGTGGCGATGGTCGAACAGCTTATCGACCGGCTTGATCAGTCACCCAATTCCGCCGCGCAATTGAAGGTGTTCCCGATTGAAAATGGCGACGCCAGCGAAATGGTCCTAGTGTTGCGAACACTGTTCCCTGCCGCTGCGGCGAGTTCCACGGTTCCTCAACTGGCAGCCAGTCAGGGAGAAACATCGCTGGTCCCGGTTCGCTTTTCAGTTGATCCCAGAACCAACACCGTGATTGCAACAGGATCGCCGGGCGACCTGGAAGTTGTGGAAGCGCTTATCCGCCGACTGGATCTCAAAGGCGCGCAGGATCGCATTAACAAAATTTACCGTCTGGAGAATTCGCCAGCGACCGATGTGGCGCAGGCCGTCAATGAATTCCTGCGCAGCGAACGAGTCGTGCAGCAGGCGGCGCCGGGCCGAGGCAATGCGTTCCAGCAGATTGAATCCGAAGTTGTGGTTGTCCCTGAACCTGTGGGCAACTCGCTAATCATCAGTGCCACGCCGCGTTTCTACGAAGAGATTATTGAGCTTGTCAAAAGCCTGGACGAACAGCCGCCGCAGGTGTTGATTCAAGTTGTGCTGGCGGAAGTAGAACTGGACAACGTTCATGAATTCGGCGTCGAAGTCGGACTCCAGGATTCGTTGCTGTTCGACCGCGGGTTGCTGGGCGACTTGCTGACAACCACCGCGACGACGGCGACATCGACGGCCGCCGGAGTTGTGACGGAAACAACTGAAATCATTCAGGCGGCTTCGCTGACGCCGGGCTTCGACTTCAACAACAACCCTCTGGGCAACAGCGGTAGTACATTGTCAACGGGAACCAGCGGCACTGTTGCCGGGCAGGCGTTGTCCAGCTTTAGTGTTGGCCGAGTGAACTCTGACCTGGGCTTCGGCGGCCTGGTTCTTTCAGCCAGCAGTGAGAACGTAAGCGTTCTCATTCGCGCGTTGAACCAATCCAGTCGCTTTGAAGTGCTTAGCCGTCCGCAGATTATGACGCTGGACAATCAGCCTGCATCGATTCTTGTCGGACAACGTGTTCCGCGAGTTGTCGGAACCAGCATCACCCAGGTTGGTCAGGTCAACAGTATCGAGCTGGAAGACGTCGGCCTGATTCTGGGCGTGACACCGCGCATCAGTCCGGACGGCATGGTCGTCATGGAAGTGGATGCTGAAAAGTCAGAGATCGGCCGAGTGGAAGACGGTATTCCTGTGTCCGTTTCGACTGAGGGAACCGTTGTGCGTTCTCCACGAGTCAACGTGACTCGCGCGCAGACAACGGTGAGTGCCGCCAGTGGTCAGACGATTGTGATTGGCGGCCTGATTACCAACGGCGAGCGATCTATCACTCGCCGTGTTCCGTGGCTGTCAGAGATTCCGGTGCTGGGCGAGATGTTTAAGTACGATGGATTTGAATCAGAACGACGAGAGCTGCTGATTATTCTCACGCCGCGAGTGATCCGGAATCGAGATCAGGCAGAACATCTTAAACAGTTGGAGATGGCTCGGATCTCGTGGTCTTCCTGCGACGCATTCGACTGGTTGGGTGACGAGAGCGAAGCAATGCACTCGGGCGCAATCGATGACTCAGGGATCCCGATCATCTATCCGGATGCGACTCCGGGTCTCGAATGGAACCGGCAGCAGCCAACGATTCCGCCGGATCCACCACGACCGCCAGGCGATTTGCCTCTGCCCCAGGATCCTGCCCAGGGGCTTAACCCTGCCAACACATTGAATCTTGATCCTCTGGTCGAACCATCTTCTTACGAAGTTCCCGCGCGTAACAAGTCTGTTCCGGGCGGACCTCGAAAACGCAAACGCAGTCTCTGGCCCTTCAAGCGTAGGGAGAACCAGTGACTGGTCGATTGATTGTCATAGCCGCAATCGCCGGCGGAATGGTGGGTTGTTCCAGCCTCGAACTGGAACCGCTTGGGTTGCCGCTGGTGTCGGATGAAAAACCGAAGGAACTTCCGTCCCGGATGATTCCTGTTTGGGCCGATACGGTTCTGCACCGTGGTGGCAAGGCCGTGCGTGGTTTCGGTGGCCGCGTGATCTTTTACGGAGTCAAGCATGACAGTCCCATCGAAGTCGATGGTTCGCTGATCGTCTATGCCTGGAACGATACGGGTGGAGCTCGAAGCGAAACGCCCGATCGCAAGTACGCTTTTCGAGCGGATGCGTTGCCCAAACACTACAGCACTTCGAAGATCGGCCACTCGTACAGTTTTTGGCTGCCCTGGGATGAAGCCAACGGTGAGACTCAGCACGTGACGTTGGTGACCAGGTTCATTAGCGCTGCGGGTGGCGAAGTCACATCAAGTGCCGCGCATGTTGTGTTGCCGGGTCCGGCCGAGGAAGTACGCGAACCAAAGGAGCCGAAGGAACTGGGGGAGCGTCTTCGCGAGAAGCTCCAGTCACTGCCGGTTCCCGAAACGACATCAGGCATACGGCAAATTGGGTTCGAGAGAACCAGTCCATCGCGGGTGGATGAGGAAGACGAAGACGACAGTTCGACAACGACTATCGACTTGCCACTGCATCTGGCTCACGGCGGCGACAACATTGACCTGCCGACGGCGGAAGATCGGTATTCAGATCGAGATGACAACCGCGACATCGATCAGGATCGCTATCCAGCTCGGAGACGCGCGTCGATTTCTGCTAGCGACCTGATCTCGAACTCGGAGCCGGAAGAAACAGATCGGACTGCGAGACACGCAAGTCGTTTCTCACGACGCGAACTCCCGGTTCAAAGCTGGCGATTAGGCCCGCAATTCTCTTCTCGCGAGAAGTCGCAACGCGCCCGGTCAATGTCACGTTCTGGCCAGAACCGTTTGCAACGATCTGACTCCCTGACCGTACAGCAAAGAATTCTCCGAGACGCCGCTGAGGCGCAAGCGATTCGCGACGAGCAAAACGGTCGCTACGAAGACGCAGCTCAGGCGAGAGAATAATTCGCGGGGCGTAAAGTCCGGTACTGGCCGCCGCTGCACGTGGCTGGTTGACTCGCGGTGGAGTTTGTTCGCGAAGCCCCGTGACGGCCGACGTGACCGGACCCTGTGTTCGACCCTGTTCGGATCCGACAAAGGTTGTGACATCGCCGCGATCAGATCCAACAAATTCATTGGGCCCCCGCGCTCCGCGTGAGAACCGCTGCCCTTCCGTGGCGGCGCGAGCGGCTTCGCTGGCTGAACCAGCACCCGCACCACGCGAGAACAGTGATTGCACGCCGCTTGTGCCAAACCGACTTTGCCGTGGCCCACGAGTCTGAGCGAACGAGGCAACAGGAAGGGCGAGAACGAAAATCAGGGCGATGAGAGGTATGTTGCGTTTCATACCCCAATTCTACCACGCCAGAGATGGTCGGCGCCAAATCAAATCGGAAGAACTGGTCGCACGCGTCGCCATGCATGTTCGGTTTAACCCGGCAAGTCTGCCCCGGAATCCATCATGCGGCGAGCGACGCCCAAAGCACCACCCAACACGATTGCCGCACACCGATGCAACTGGAAGTTGCTGCTACTCGAACCAGACGTGTATCGCGACTGTGTTGCCGCGTTCGGTGATGGGCAAGACGGAAATGACTTTGAAGTTCTCGTTGCGCTGCAGCCAATCGCACATGCACTGGTTTAGGTGCGCCGGTAGTTGGTCCAAAGGTGGCGGCGACTGGCCGGCCTGGAAGCAAACCCAACCGGTTCGCAGTTCGATTCGGTCGATGGTGAACTCGCCCTCGGGCGCTTCTTGTTCTGTTTCTGATTCGTCAGACATTGGTTCTCTTTCGCCTACCAGAATTTCCACCAGGCTTTGGGTTCCATCTGCGCTGGGTTCTGGTTCCAGCCTGTTTGCTGAGGCCGCGATTGGGGTCGTTGCGTCGTCGTCCGCAGCGGCGCGCGAGCGGCATCGTTGCCGGATGTGATAACGATATTCTCCGGCAACAGCACGCAGCTAAGGTCGCCTTCAATGCCGCCGGTGGTATCGACCAGTAAACGTCGGTCGCCGAATGTGACCTCGGGAACGCAAACGTGGCCCGACACAATGGTGACTGGCGAATCGACCGGCACCGGCGAAGAAACCAGAGTCTTTGAACACAGCCACGGCGGTCGGGTCAGCGAATAATCTCTGGCGTGCAGAATGCCAACCTGCATCGCATACGGCTGGTGAGCTTCCAGGCCGGCATGCACGAAAAAGTACTGCGGATGTTCGATGCACCAGGGAAGGTTGGCAAAGAAATTGCGGTGCGTCTCCGGCATCGCTTCCAGCAGCGCGGGCATGTCGCCAAATTCGGCACCGTAGGAATTGAAGGTCGTGTGTGAGTCGTAATGACCGACCCAGCGTTTGTCCCATTCGGCGTATTCGGGAGGCGGGAACAGGTGCAGCGCGCCGCACATCGCGAGTTCGTGGTTCCCGCAAATAGCCGCCACGTTCCCGTGCGATTCCATCAGCGACAAAACCAACTCAGTTGACCCGGCGGGATCAGGCCCGCGATCAACGAAGTCACCGATGAACACGATCCACCGGTTCTTATAGTCTGGCCGCCCCCGCAGCTTGGCGAGGATTGTCTGGAGCTTCTCAGTTTGTCCGTGCACGTCGCCAATCACGGCAACCGGACCTTCTATCTTTGTGGGCAGCTGCATTGAATCTTCCGAACACCTCGTGTGGCTGCGGATAGTATCGAACCGGCGGCCCATCCGGCCAGAGCGCTCAACATACACCTGCGTGCGGGCGAATCGGTGCCTGTTCCTGCACAACTGGCCCGCCTAAGATTGGTGCGTCCGGACCTATCGCCTGAGCAGCATTGAACTCGCGCCAACAAAAACTCTTTGAGCCTCCCGAGGAACTTTCGGCCTGGGAAGTCGCCGCCGACCAGGACCGGACAGTCGCCGAAGTCGTGTTCAATCGGCCGCTGGAAACGCCGTTCACGTACCTGGTGCCCGACGCGTTGCGCGAACTCATCACACCCGGCCAGCGAGTCAAAGCACCGTTCGGCCGCGGCAACCGAGTTCTCGCTGGTTACTGCGTGAATGTTCGGCAGCTCAACGAAAAAGACAAACGGCTCAAAGAAATCGAATCGATTCTCGATCGAGAACCGTTGGTCACAGCGCAGATGCTGGAACTCACTCGCTGGATTGCCGATCGCTACTTGTGCGGTTGGGGCCAGGTGTTGCAGTCCGTCATCCCGGCCGGCGTGAAGAACAAAGCCGGCACGCGGCTCATCACACAGTTGTCGCTCGCGCCAGATTGGGCTCAGCAAACTGCCAACGTCAAGGTTCCGGCCAAGCAGCAGGCGGTCATCGACGCCCTGGTCAAAGCCGGCGCGCCGATGCGGATTGAAGAACTCACCACAGCCGCCGATTGCGGAACCGGTCCGGTGAATTCGTTAAGAACCAAAGGAATCGTCATCGCGCTGCGGCAGCGGATGAACCAGTTCGACTCTGAGATTGGCGACGTCGAAAAAATTGACGACCTGGAACTCAACGACGACCAGAAGCAGGCACTCGCGGCAATTGTGGCTCCGCTACAGGCGCTGGAACACAAGACTCTGCTGCTGCACGGTGTGACCGGCAGTGGCAAGACGGAAGTCTATATCCAGGCGATTCGCGAAGTTGTGAGCTACGGTCGCCAGGCCATTGTGCTGGTTCCGGAAATCAGTCTGACACCGCAGACGATTCGCCGGTTCCGCAGTCGGTTTGATTCGGTCGCGGTTTTGCACAGCCACATGACTGACGCCGAACGCCACTGGCAATGGCAACAGATCGCACGTGGAGCGGTCCAGGTTGTTGTGGGAGCACGCAGTGCCGTGTTCGCACCCACGCCGCAACTGGGACTGATCATCATCGATGAAGAACACGAAACCACGTTCAAGCAGGACAGCACCCCACGCTACCACGCTCGGGAAGTCGCCCGCCGCCGCGCGGCGCTGGCGAAGGTACCGTTGGTGTTGGGAACAGCCACGCCAACTCTCGAGTCCTGGCATCGGGCTCGAATGAAACTGGACGAACTGGTGTCCATGCCGAAGCGCGTGATGGCGCTGCCGCTGCCGATGGTTTCGATTGTTGATACCCGAAACGACCCGCGGATTCGAAAAGGCGGCGCGATTGGTCGAGCGATGCACAACGCGATCGGCCAGGCGTTGGCCGACAAGGGACAAGTGATTCTGTTTCTGAACCTGCGCGGGTTCTCGCCAACGGTTTGGTGCATCAGTTGCGGCGAAGGCATCAAGTGCCCCGAATGCGATGTGACGCTTAACTGGCACAAAGATCGTAACGAAGTTGTTTGTCACCTGTGCGAGTTCTCCGCTCCGCCACCAAAGAAATGTCCGACCTGCGAATCAGACGGCGTGCGATACTTTGGGATTGGAACACAGCGGCTTGAACAGGAAGTGCAGTCTCTGTTCCGCAACGCCAAAGTCCTGCGGATGGACAGTGACTCAATGCGCAAGCCTGGCAGCCATGACACAGCGCTGACCGCGTTTCGCGAAGGCGAAGTCAATATCCTGCTGGGCACGCAGATGATTGCCAAGGGCTTGGATTTTCCCAACGTCACGCTGGTCGGTGTCATTGACGCCGACACAATTCTGCATCAACCCGATCTCCGCGCGACCGAGCGCACGTTTCAGTTACTCGCGCAGGTTTCCGGGCGAACCGGGCGCAGTGAACGAGGCGGCCGCGTGTTGGTTCAAACATCCAGCCCTGACGAACCGGCCATCGTGCACGCATCACACCACGACTACATTCGGTTCGCTGCCGAAGAACTGCAACACCGTAGCGACGGCATGGCGCCCCCGTTCTCGCATCTTGCGCGAATCATTTTTCGCGGTGAAAAGGAATTCGAAGTCCAGGCGTTCGCTCGCGAGTTCACAACCTTCATCCGCGAGCTGGTCAAAGAACTCAAAATCAAAGTCCGCGTCCTCGGACCGGCTCCCGCACCCATCGCCCGCGTGCGAGCCCACTATCGCTACCATTTACAAATGGCTGCAAGCGAACCGGGCGTTCTGCAATCCATGTGGCGCATCGCCGCTCCAAAGCTCCCCCGAGCCACCAACGTCGAATTCGCCGTAGACGTAGACCCCATCAACATGCGCTAGGGCAACGTTCCGTTGCATCGGTATCCGGTGGGTGTTGTGGCTGGAGTTGGTGGGCGCTGTTCCGGTTGGGTGGTCTGCGTGTTTGGGTGCTCCTTGTTTTGATGGCGATGTGATTTTGTCGTGGGCTGCGGGGGTTCTCACGCGTCGTCGATTCTGCAACTCCAGGAATTTGAATATTTAGCCCGTTGACCGTATTTGGGGCGATGCATAACGTTATGCATCAGTAAATACACTCGTTGGAGAGACCGAATGAGAGGTCACCGCGGTCCGGCTTACGCTCGGACTACAATTACCGTTCCCATGAAGCTTAAACGCCGCATGAAGGCGTTGGGGAATGAAGTGAACTGGTCGGCTGTTGCCTGTGCGGCGTTTGAGGCCAGAGTGAATGAACTCACGACCGAAACCGAAGTGGATAGTCTGGACACCGTTGTCGAACGTCTAAAACGATTCAGCACTGCTGAGACGGTTCGAGACAGTGACGCGTTCGAAAGTGGCGTGGAAGCAGGCAAACGCTGGGCCATGAGTGCGGCGGCGCCGGGTCAGTTGCAGCGGTTCGAGAACTTTCGTGACGAGCACGACGAACAGCAGTGGAAGGCGTTCCTGCAGGATGAAAAAGGCTGGCGGGCACTTGCCGGATGTCTGAATCCCGACATCTGCAAAGAGGGCGGCAGGGGCGGGGGACCTCGGCGCGGTGGGCCAGGCGGTAGGCGCGGACGTGGCGAAGGTCGAGGACCAGGAC
>CAZAIB010000025.1:0-57156 GCA_964485095.1 uncultured Planctomycetaceae bacterium
GAGGCACTTCAGAAATTGCGGCTACCGCTACACATAAAAGAGACGCGCTCTAGTGTCGCCGAACCTTCGCGTATTGCGCGACCGATCAGACAGACGATGCCAAGAGTAGCGTAGCCACGCAGGCCTATTGGCCACAGCGTGCACCGGTTCGGACTGACGGGCTTGAGGTTTGAAACGCGGCGGCGCGCTTCGCAGGAGTCCCAAACCACATCGACCGTTGATCCACGGGTAGCGGATTAGCAATCGGATAGAACCTTGGGGCTCGGAGGCCCACAAGTACGGACAAAGGGAAACACAACCGCGGAAAAGCGCTCAACCGGGCCAACACTCCCCAACTCCACCGCACCCACCTACCGGATACCGATCGAACGGAACGTTCGTTAGCTGACTTCGTATTTTTCGGCTACGGCCTGGAGATCGGCGGCGGAGGTGACTTCTTCGTCGGCGTCCCAGACAATTCGGACGGATGCTTCGTTGCCGCCCGTCAGTTCTACGGCGTGAACGTTAATGTGGCGGCTGACGTCGTACTCGTAAGTGACTTCCACAGGCGAACCGGCTGGCAGATCGGGAAGTCCCGTGATGCGGCATTCGCCGACAACCGTGCATGCGGCGGCTTCAGCAGATTCGCCTTCGAGAAGACGAACGCGAATGCCTTCGGGGTTATTCTTGTTGGTTTTGAATCGCTGCTTGACGTGGGTCGGCAACTTTGAGTTGCGTGGGATCATGATGTGGTTCGTCTTGACCTTCTTATTCATCGGGTCGGTGAGCTCAATACCCAGCGAATGGGAATTCACATCTTCGGCGCGAACTGAACGCAGCCGCTTAAGCAACGCGTCGGCCATACGGCCTTTTCCTTTACGGAAGCGTGCTTCAAGAATCGCCGCATGGACTGCGGTTCCCTGAGCCACGGCGCGTTGCGGGTCGAGTCGGTGCGATGGAGCTTTACCGGTGACTTCTTCCAGCATTTTGCAGACGGCGGGAATGTTGGTCGATCCGCCAATCATTACTGTTTCGTTCAGTTGCGATGGTTCCGTCTGACAACTGCTCAGCAGCAATTCGACGGTGTCGCGTGTTCGCTGCAGCAGGTCGGCGGCTCTGTCTTCGAATTCTGAACGCCGAATGATGACGCGGAGTTCGGTGTCGTCGTAGTACAGAGTGACCGCGGTGGATTCGTCCGTTGAGAGTTCGTGCTTGGCCACGTCGCACTGAGCGGTAAGGTGCAGCATGACGTAGGGATCGTCGCGCGGATCGACATTGAATCGATCCATGAACTTCTCGCTGACGATGTCAACGATTCGTCGAGTCCAATCCAGGCCGCCCAGGAAAGTATCGCCGTCGGTTCCGACGACCTCAAAGTCCGTCGGTGTGTAGCGAACCAGTGTGGCGTCGAATGTACCACCACCAAGGTCGTACACGAGTATTCGTTTTTCTGAACTGAAAACTTCAGTGCGTCCCAGGTCACCACAAATCCAGGCGTATGCCAAAGTCGCAGCGGTGGGTTCGTTGATAATGTCAACAACGTTGAGGCCGGCGATTTCGCCCGCGTCTCGCGTTGCGCGTCGGCACGGATCGTTGAAGTAATACGGAACCGAAATCACCGCGTTGGCGACAGGGCCCAGATTGTTCTCCGCAGCCTGCTTCAGCTTCCGCAGAATCAAAGCAGAAATGAACTCGGGACGCAGTTGCTGTCCGTCGACCTCACGGATAATTTCCTGGGTTCCCATCTGCCGTTTGACGCCAACAATGACGTCGTCCGGATCGTCGATATCGTCCGGGTCCAGGTGCCCGACTTCGACGTCGCTCCCGCCCGAAAATCGTACGATTGAAGGAATGATGTCGTGACCGGCCGGATCTTTCACAAGGACCGGTTCGCCATTGGGGTTCAAATAGGCGATCGCGGAGTTTGAGGTCCCGAGGTCAATTCCAACTGTAAGCCCGTCCGCAAATTCCATCAAATAGCCTGTATGGTGCGTAATCTGTGATGACCATCGAAGTTGCCGACCCGGCCCGCATGTCTTATAGAACGGCCAAAATTAACTTCATCTGTATAGTAAATTACCGTGAAGAATCATCTGATGCAATGTTTGGATTCGTCCGTCACACCCCACTTTGGAGGCTTGAAATGAAGCAATTCGTGTCCTGTTTCCTCACCGCTGCCATCGCATGCGGCATCACTCTCTGGTTCAACACTCCGTCGTCACGCAACGTCGCAAACGCGCAGCTGCGCCAACAGCAGCCACCGCCGCAGACTGTCGCTTCACTGTCTGAACCCAATGTGTACAACGCAGAAGGACTGACGCCCGAAGAAGCGGTCAGCGTTTACATTTACGAGAAGAACAACCGCAGCGTCGCCAACATCATGACCCGAACGCCGCGTCAGGGATTTCTGGCTCGCGACGAAGAAGGGTCTGGTTCTGGCTGCGTGCTGGACAAGGCCGGACACATTCTGACCAACTACCACGTCATCGAAGGCGCTCGCGAGATTCGCGTGACGTTGTTTGACGGTGAGACTTACGAGGCCGAACGGATTGGAGCCGACCCGATTAACGACACGGCCATCATTCGAATCAAAGCGCCCGCTGATGTGTTGTTCCCGCCGCAGGCTGGTGACTCCGGCAGCCTAAAGGTCGGAATGAAAGTCTTCGCGATCGGAAATCCGTTCGGTTACGAACGGACACTTTCAACCGGTGTTATTTCCAGTCTGAACCGATCTCTACAGGTCACCGACGCGCGGTCGATTAAGTCGATCATCCAAATTGATGCGGCTATCAACCCGGGAAACTCAGGAGGACCGTTGTTCGATTCGCACGGTCGGCTTATCGGGATGAACACCGCGATCGCGACCCGCACCGGACAAAGTGCCGGGATTGGTTTCGCGATTCCGATCAATCTGGTTCGCCGTATCGTTCCGCAACTCATTCGTAATGGCCGGGTTGTCCGGGCCGACATTGGTATCCTGCGTGTATACGAAACAACGCAAGGGTTGCTTATCAAGACGCTGGACCCGCTGGGCCCTGCTGCGAAGGCGGGATTGAAAGGGCCGAAACTTGTTGAGTATCGGCGCGGTCCGTTTGTGATCGAGGGGATTGACCGAACAGCCGCGGACTTGATCGTGGGTGTCGACGGTAACGTCACGAAGACAACGGAAGAGTTTCTTAGCTACATCGACGGCAGGCAGCCGGGGGATGAAGTGGTACTGAGTGTTGTTCGCGAAGGGCGAACTTTGAAGGTTCCCGTAGTACTGGGTGAGTGATTTGGCGGAACCGCGGGGGTCGTGGTTCTTAGGTCTAACCAAAACAAAGAACAGTGACTTTGTCATGACGAAACGTTTCTCAATGGTTGCGGTCATCGCATTCGGTTTGATTGGCTGCGGCGGCGGCGAAGCAGCAAGCGAAGCCGAAAGTGTTGCTCCATTCACTGGTATCAACTTTTCGGTTCATGTTCCCGGCGAAACGGGGCTGTCGCCGATTCTGGAACCACTGATCGAAGAATGGAACGCACGTACTGGAGCGAACGCGGTGGTCGCCGAATACGCCAGCCCGGACGCATTGGATTTTAGTCCGGGGGATGTTGTGATCGTCAGCATGAGCGGTTCGAACGCGATCGCATCTCAGATGGCAGTTGTGCCGGAAAGCTCGCGCGGACTGGAGGAATTGAATTGGAACCAACTCCTACGCGGACTGCGCGAGCGTGTTGCGAAGCGCGATAGAGAAGGCCGGATGCTTCCGCTTAGCTGTCCGACATTGCTGTGCTACTACCGCAAGGATTTGCTGGAAGCTTCAGGTCAGGAACCACCAAAGACCTGGGCGGAATACAACAAGCTGGTCACAACCGTAGACGAGTGGGCTCCGGGTCTGACGGCGGTGGAACCGTGGGGCGCTGAAACGCGTTCGATGATGTTCACCGCCCGGTCAATCGCGTACGCAAGTCCGCGCGGGAGTCTTAGCCTGTTCTTCGATCTGGACACCGGCGCGCCGCGGCTTAATACGGAAGGGTTCACTCGGGCACTTACGGAGTTCAAATCTGTTGCGCCCGCGTTTGCCGATTGCTGGGACATGACGCCGGACCAATGTCGAACCGCGCTGCTGAGCGGCAAGGCTGCTATTGGTCTCGCGACGGAACCGTCTGTTGCGGGTGCGGCTGTTGAGCGAGCCGAAGATGTTCAGCTGGGTTTCTGTCGTTTGCCCGGTTCTCCGGAGGTCTACAGTCTGTCGCTTTCAGAATGGCAGAGTGACCGGATGAACCAACCGGGGCTGGTTGGTTTTGACGGATACCTGGCGGGTGTCGCGGACGTGTCAGATGCGACGGCTTTGAGCGCCGGATTTAATTTGCTGAGGGCGGTAAACGAACAAGTGGTTGGTTCTCATTCGTCAACAGTCCGTGGGTTCACCGCGAATTGGCACGCCGACATTGCGGCTCCGCTGTTCGAGCCTGGGTTGACGATTGACGAAGCCACCAACTTCGTTGAAGCGTCCTTCGAAACTTTGCGAGACGAGCACCTGGTTGTTGACTTGCCGGTCTCGAAGAACGCAGAACTGCAGGCCGCACTGGCTAATGTGCTGACCGCTGATGCAATTGCGAACCGGCCAGCCGCCGATATTCTCGGCGACATCAACAAAGCCTGGCAGGCGATTGTCGATGAAGTCGGTTCGCTGGAGTTCGCGAACGACTACCGGCGAAATATCGGTGTGCGACAGAAGAAGTAATGCCCGGTCATGGCTATATTGGAGCCGCTGTCCTGCATTCACTTCATGAGGTCCACTGTGCTCAATCGGTCTGCCGTGTTGGCTCTTTTTTGCCTCAGCTTCCCGCTTGGTGCGGTCGCTCAGGACGAAGCTCCGAAGTACACGACGAAAGAAAATGTCGCTTACCGTAGTGGCGACAAACTAAGCGACTACATGCGCGAGCGGTGCAGGCTGGACGTGTACCATCCGACCAACCGTAAAGATTTTGCGACCGTTGTCTGGTTCCACGGCGGCGGTTTGACTGGCGGAAACAAGTCGGTTCCGAAAGAACTACGCGAGAAGGGTGTGGCCGTTGTGGCGGTGAACTACCGGTTGTACCCGAAAGTGGAATCGCCCGCGTACATCGAAGACGCCGCTGCAGCCGTTGCCTGGACGATGAAAAACATCGCGAACTTTGGCGGTTCGCCGAAGAAGGTTTTTGTAAGCGGGCATTCGGCCGGCGGTTATCTAACCAGCATGGTTGGCATGGATAAGCGATGGCTGGCCGCACACGGCGCCGACGCTGACGACCTGGCCGGATTGATTCCCTACAGCGGCCACACCATCACACACTTTACGGTCCGAAAAGAACGCGGCATCGAGGGCACTCGTGCAATCATTGACGACATGGCGCCCATCTATCACGTTCGCAAAGATTCGCCACCGATGCTGTTGATCACAGGTGATCGGAAACTTGAGATGTTGGGACGTCACGAAGAGAACGCGTACTTCTGGCGCATGATGCAGGTCGTCAAGCATCCGGACACGACGATCATGGAACTGGATGGATACAACCACGGCCAGATGGCTGAACCGGCTCACCCCTTGTTGCTGCGGTTTGTTAGGCGGATCTGCAAGCAGCAGGAGGAGAACAGGAAGTAGGGTCGGGAATTTGACAGCATGTCATTTGAGATCTGTGATCTGAGATCTCAAATTTCAGGATTTCAAATCTCAGATTCCAAATTCCAAAATCTCAAATCCGGATCACGGCCGTTTGATCTGCTGCATCTCTCTTCGGTCCGCGTCTCTTCTTAGCTTGTCGCGTTTGTCGTACTCGCGACGGCCGCGGCCGATTGCCAGCTTGACCTTCACCAACCCGCGCACGAAGTACATTGAGAGCGGGACCAGCGTCAGTCCCTTCTCTGCTGAATACTCCGCGAACTTTCGAATCTCCCGGCGGTGCAGCAACAGTTTCCGCTTACGCGTCGGGTCGTGGTTCATCACGTTGGCCTGAGAGTACTCGCCGATGTCGACGTTAACCAACCAAACCTGACCGTTCTCAACGCGGCCATAGGCCTGGTTGATAGACACATTGCCGGCGCGAATGCTTTTCACTTCGCTACCGCGCAGTTCGATACCGCACTCAAGCTGTTCCAAAATCTCGTACTCCCGCTTTGCCTGGCGGTTCGTGCAGATAGTGGACGAGTTTGGATCCTTCTTGTCGGCCTTCTTTTTCTTGTGCTTCTTCTTTCCCATGTGTCCATCCTACCTTCATTCGTCACACAACGCATCATCGCCCCAAAGTCGTTTGGCCTTCAACCTTCGTCCTTCTACGTTCGCTGCAGCGCTATCGTCGAACCCTCACCCTTTGGTAAGATGTGCGATTGCGGTTTTGGTTCGCTCTGACCCAGAGAGAGTTTGCTGTGACGATTGAGAAGTATGACTGGTCGCCAAAAAGACGTTCGTCGTCGGCGCTATCGGTCTATCTTCTCGGAACCGTGGATTTCCGATCGGCTGTGTTCCTGCAGGAACGCATCGTTAGTGAGGTCCAGGAACGCAGCGACATTAGCGGTTCGCTAATCCTGTGCGAACATCCACGCGTGGTCACGATTGGCCACGGCGGCAGTCAGATTGATTTGCCGGCGGAACCACGCGAACTTCAGGCTCAACTGTTGAAAGTCGAACGCGTTGACCGAGGTGGGCCGACATTGGTTCATGCTCCCGGTCAGCTGGCCGTCTACCCAATCGTCCCGATGGAACGCCTGGGGATTGACCAGGACATCCTGGAGCGTGTTCTTCAGGAAACGGCTTTGGCTGTGTGTGAAGAACTAAAAGTCGTGGCGGAAGCTGACAAAGTTGACCGAGGAATCTGGTCTCGCTGCGGAAAAATTGGATTTTGCGGAGTCAAGAATCTGGGCGGGGTCAGCTGCCACGGATTTTTCCTCAACGTGTGTCCTGACATGACTTTACTGCGAGCCGTCGAGTCGGCTCGACCGAAAAACCAGATAGGGTCGCTTGTTGCACAATGCACGCGCCCTATTGCAATGCAGACCGTTCGTGAGAGCTTTATCCGAAACCTCACCCAGCGGCTCGGCTATAATGACTTCAACGTGTTCAGCAGCCATCCTTTGCTGACGCGTGAACGGAGACCCAGTAATGACCTCGCTACCAATCATTGATGTCGAAGAAACCAAGCCACCACAGCGCCGACCCCGGCTTCCACGCTGGCTGAAACGACCATGGCCAAAACCGGGCATGGCGTACACCAGCAGCGTGATTGAAGACCTGCGTCTGGAAACTGTGTGCGAGAGCGCGAAGTGTCCGAACCAGTCGGAGTGCTGGTCACACCAAACCGCGACGTTCATGATTCTGGGCAACGTTTGCACGCGGCCGTGCGGGTTCTGTTCGGTTCCCAAAGGCAAAACGGAAACAGTCGAACTGGACGAACCAGAACGCGTCGCCGAAGCGACCGAACGACTTGGTCTGGAACACGTCGTCATCACATCGGTGACCCGCGATGATCTGCCGGATGGTGGAGCCGACCATTTCTACAAGTGCATCCTTGCGACTCGCGAACGCACCGGCGCTGCCGTTGAGGTTCTGGTTCCCGACTTCATGGGCAACCGAGCCGCCATCTCGCGCGTGATTGAAGCGAAGCCGGATGTGTTCAATCACAACACCGAAACCGTACCGCGCCTTTACAACCGAGTCCGCCGGAACGCCGATTACCAGCGAACTCTGGACCTGCTGAAGCAGTGCAAAGACGAAGCTCCGGACATGCTGACCAAAAGCGGCCTGATGCTGGGCCTCGGTGAGACCATGGAAGAACTCATGGAAGTCTGCGCCGACCTGCGTGAAGTGGGCTGCGACATGTTGACGCTGGGCCAGTACCTGCAGCCAACGCAGGAGCACCTGCCGGTCGAACGCTACGTGCCACCGGAAGAGTTCGACGAAATCGGCGAGCTTACCCGGAAGCTCGGATTCAAGCTGGTCGCCAGCGGCCCCTTCGTGCGTTCCAGCTACCACGCCGGTGAGATGACCGCCGTGATTGAAGCGAACCGCAAAGCCAGGGAATCGGATTCGTAACCGATCGCTGGCGGGTTCTGTGTAGTCAGAATCTGACGTCACAAATTGTGCCTGCGCACGTTGGACATTTACCGGTCGTTGCTGCCACTGACAGTGTTGAATCGATGCCGCCCTTGCACAGTTGGCACCGATCGACCGTGTTGACCACCGACTGAAGACACCGTACCACACGTTGTTGGTGGTCACTGGAGTACAGCCCCGACACCAACGCGGCTCGCGAAGCGGAACATACTGGTGTTGTCGCGTAGGAGCTGGTGCACTTTGCGCCGTTGTTTGCGATCCAGTCGATGTTGGGCGTTCCGACTATCGTGCCACCGTAGCAGCCCGGCATTTTGAAATGATGCTCATCGGTTTCGATGATCAACAGGTTCTTCTGTTCGGCGCAGACTGGCTGTCTGGCAAGTCCACCAACAGTCAATGTAACCATCAGTACGAACTTCAAACGAGACATGGGACATCGTTTGATTCCGAATTCATCTACAGAACACCGTACCGGCTGGCTGTTTCGATTGGTGTCCGCAAAGCCAGCGGATACTACGGTTTGAGGCGCGACTTCTGTACGCTGTGTTCACTGGACGAACCCAGGTTCAAGCCGGATGTTTTTGTGCCTCCGGCGAAATCGCACCAGCAAACAAAGTTCAACTTCAAGATTCAGATTAAGGATCGAAATAGCATGACAGAACGACTTCCACGACGTGACTTCCTGGCCGGAACGCTGGCAGCCGGAACAGTCGCCGCCACATCCTCACTTGCCGCGGCCAACCCAACCGGCGCAGCTGCTGATCGTGAATTCTACGAATGGCGAACTTACAAAACTGCCAACGCCGACCGGCTTGCGGTTGTTACCAACTACCTTGAGAAAGCTCTGTTCCCCGCGTTGGGGCGGATGGGGATCGATCGCGTTGGTGGGTTCACTCCAGAGAAGGATGCGGACAAGTCCATCAGCATTCTCATCCCACACAAGACGCTCGACACCGTCGGGATGTTTAACGACCACCTGGCAGCCGACGCCGGATACCAGGACGCAGCGAAAGCTTACTTTGCGGCTCCAAAGCAAGATGCGGCATTTGTTCGTATCGAGAACCGGCTCATGCGAGCGTTCAAGGGGATGCCCGTCATTGAATTGCCACCGCAGACCGCGGGCAAAGAGGAACGCGTCTTCGAAATTCGCATCTACGAAAGCCACAACGAACATGCGGCTCGACTGAAGGTCGAGATGTTTGACGAGGGTGAGATTCAGATCATGCGTGACGTGAAACTGGCGCCTGTGTTCTACGGTGAGACCCTCGTTTCTAACGACGTTCCAAACCTTACCTACATGCTAAGCGGTGAAAGCAAAGACGCTCACCAACAACACTTCAAGGACTTCCTCAAGCACCCTGAGTGGGATCGCATGAAGAAGCTGGAACGGTACAAGGGCACGGTTAGTAAGATTACCAGCCTGTTCTTCACGCCGACCGAATGGTCGCAGATCTAGGTGCGGTTCGGAACGGCAATGAGAACCCAATATCGGTTGGGTTCTCATCAGTTGCCGGACTGCATGCCTGGTCGTGATTGGTCCATAGATCATCCGAATGCCACTGACCCCCTTCGCCGCCAATTTTACATCGGTGGGTCCACGACTTTTGCACTAAGAAACCGGTCAGCAGTGCGTGGTAGTGCAGAAGCCGTTAAACCCCCGACGTAAAAGTCGGAGGCAGAAAACCCCGCAGGCCCAGACTTGGTAGTGAGAGACCAATGCCGATTCGTGTTGTTGATGTCGACTTTCAAAACGCCGCGCATGCCGATGACTTTCGGTTCCTGCTGAACATGTATGCGTGTGATCCCATGGGCGCGGGTAAGTCGTTGCCGGATGAAACACTCCGGGCTCTGCCAGAACGTTTGGCCGCGTTCCCGACGTCTCGCAGCATCATCGCGTACGCCGATGACCGACCAGCGGCACTAGCTAACTGCTTCTTCGGGTTCTCGACCTTCGCCGCTCGGAAGCTGATTAATGTGCACGATGTTGTTGTGCTGCCGGAGTTTCGCGGGCAGGGGATTAGCCGGCATCTGTTCGATCGAATTGAGGAGATCGCGAACGAGAACGACTGCTGCAAGCTGACGCTGGAGGTTCTGGAGTTCAACGAGACCGCGATCGCTGCGTACCGGAAGTTTGGTTTCGAAAACTACGAACTTGATCCGGCGGTCGGCAAGGCTCTGTTCATGGAAAAGAAACTCCGCCCAGCATGAGTGCGCTCTTCGAACAGGCAGAGCAATCTCGTGAGTCTGTCGCGATCATCGATTCGACCGGCAGCTACACCTACGGTGAGCTACTGGACGCGTCGGCTTCTGTGGCTGCCAGACTGCTGGGCGATGCCGATGATCTGCAGCAGCAAGCGGTCGCGTTTTTGGTTCCACCTGGTTTTGAGTACGTGGCGATTCAATGGGGAATTTGGCGAGCTGGCGGCATGGCGGTCCCGCTGGGCGTCATGCATCCGGCTCAGGAACTCGCCTACGTCCTGGATAACGCTCGGCCAACAAAAGCCATCGCGCATCCGGATTTTGAAGACCGACTAACGGCGATCGCGAACGAACGCAGCATCCCGTTACTGGCCACAGCTTCGATACTCGCCGCAGAACCGATCGACCGACTACCGACGATCGATCCCACCCGCCGCGCGATGATGTTGTATACGAGCGGCAGTACGGGAAAACCAAAAGGCGTTGTGACAACTCACACGACTATACTGGCTCAGGTTGATTCGCTGGTCGAAGCCTGGCGATGGTCGGCCGACGATCACATTCTGCACGTGCTGCCGCTGCACCACATTCATGGCATTATCAATGTCCTAAGCTGCGCGATGCGTGTTGGAGCGACTTGCGAGTTCCTGCCAGCATTTGACGCAACGGAGGTCTGGAACCGGATGAGTGCGGGAAGCTTAAGCCTGTTCATGGCTGTCCCGACAATCTATGCCCGGTTGATCGCGGCGTTTGATGCAGCGTCCCTGCAACAACAAACGAAATGGTCGGCCGGAGCGAAAACCCTGCGGCTTATGGTTTCCGGTTCCGCCGCGCTACCGGTTCCAACTCTGGAACGCTGGGAGAAGATGACTGGCCATCGATTGCTTGAACGCTACGGCATGACCGAAATCGGCATGGGCCTTTCGAACCCGTACGACGGCGAGCGACGACCGGGTTTCGTCGGCAAGCCACTGCCGGGCGTCGAGACCAGACGCACCAACGAAGCGGGCGAAGTTGTTGAAGGCAATGAGCCTGGTGAGATAGAAATTCGCGGAAGCACGGTGTTCTCAGAATACTGGGAGCGGCCGGAGGCGACGGCAGAGTCGTTTCGAGATGGCTGGTTCAGAACCGGCGACATTGCGGTCGTTGAACACGGCGCATTCAGAATTCTGGGGCGGAACAGTGTCGATATCATCAAGACCGGCGGCTACAAAGTGTCGGCGTTGGATATTGAGGATGTCGTTAGGACACACCCGCTTGTCGCAGACTGTGCGGTGGTTGGTGTGCCCGATGCAGAATGGGGCGAGCGCGTGGCAGTGTGCGTGGTCGGCCCCGACACCAGCAAACTGGTTCTGAACGAACTCCGCGCGTGGGGCAAGGATCGGTTGGCTGTTTACAAGGTTCCATCGTTGTTGATGTGTCGCGACGAACTGCCCCGCAACGCGATGGGGAAGGTTCAAAAACCAGAAATTCGCAAACTGTTTGAAGCCGCAGATAACAGTAATTGATTGGAAGTCGAGACCACATGTCTGAGCAACTTGAACTACTGTTCCGCGCTGGCACGCCGCTGGTATCGATCGAAACGACCGACGAACAGCGGGCGATGGAAATGACATGTGAAGTCACGAAAAATCTTAGTTGGTCGCGTTTCGAATGGTCGCTGGTCGCCGGGCTGAAGCACTTCAAAGATGACTCGCCGGTTGGGGCACCGATGTCCAAACCGTACGACGTTGGGGCGGCGCTGGAACAGATTCTGCAGGCTAAGCCGGGAAACATGTTCATCCTCAAAGACATGGGCCCGCACGCTAAGGATCCAAAGATTCACCGATTGCTGCGTGAGTGTGTTGAGATGTGTTCGGAGACGGATTCGGGCATGACGCTCATCGATGCCTTGCCGCTTCCGGACGAAATCAAGCGGTTCACGGTCAAATTTGAAATCGGCTGGCCAGGAATTCAGGAACTGGAAGAGGTCGTTCGCGAGACCTACAAGCGCATCAAGGCCGAAAGTCGAGGCAATGTGACCGCCAGCCTGACCAGCGACGAAATGTACCAACTGGTGCAAACCCTGCGTGGACTAAGTCGGAAGGAAGCGGAACGCGTGGTGGCGTCGGCAATCCTGGACGATGGCTGTTTGACCGTGGACGACTTGTCCAACATTGTCGAATCGAAACGAACTCTGCTGGGAACATCGGGGTGTCTTGAATCAATCGCGGCTGACTTCGCGATTGATGACATCGGTGGGTTGGACAACCTCAAGGGTTGGCTGAGACAACGTCGAGGTGGATTCAGCCGCGAGGCGAGAAAGTTTGGTATCGAACCACCACGCGGTGTGCTGATGTTGGGAGTACCGGGTTGCGGCAAGAGCCTGTGCGCGAAGGTTGTTGCCAGCGACTGGAAGATGTCGTTGCTGCGATTGGATCCTGGCACGCTGTATCAAAAGTTCATTGGCGAAAGCGAAAGCCAGCTACGCCAGGCGCTCGCGCAGGCTGAGGCCATGGCGCCGGTTGTCTTGTGGGTCGATGAGATTGAGAAAGCGTTTGCATCTGCGAGTGCGTCTTCTGCCGACGGTGGGCTATCGAAACGAATGTTTGGAACGCTGCTGTCCTGGATGCAGGATCATCGACATCCAATCTTCATCGTTGCCACCGCGAATGACATTTCCGCATTGCCTCCGGAACTCATGCGGAAAGGACGCTTCGATGAAGTCTTCTTCGTCGATCTCCCCAACGAACGCGCGCGGCAGAAGATCTTTGAGATTCACTTGCAGCGGCGAAAACGGGATCCGGCGAAGTACGACATTCAGCTGATGGCCGAAGCGACCAAAGACTTCAGCGGCTCAGAGATCGAACAAGCTGTGATTTCATCGCTGTTCAGGGCGTTTTCAGAGAAGAAGGAACTCAACAACGAACACATCCTGGCGGAAATTGGTCAGACAGTTCCACTTTCGGGGCTCATGTCCGAACGCGTCGATTCGTTACGGGATTGGTCGCAGGGACGTTGTGTCGCGGCTGACTAACTTGTCACCGCTGCTGTTTGTTTGTGAAAGAATCGCACCACCATGCTTACGTAAGCATGCGACATCAAGAACCAGGTTGAGGCGAAACTGACGTGCGTCATGTTGACCACATTATCATTGGACACGGACTTGCCGGGGCAACCCTGGCCATCGAACTCCAGCGCCGGGGCCAGTCAGTCTTGGTTCTCGACCGCGATGAACCGGTGACGTCTTCAAAAGTTGCAGCTGGCTTGATGACGCCAATCACGGGGAAGCGATTTGCTGTGACCCCGCGGTGGGAGACGCTTTGGCCGCGGGCAGTTGAGTTTTACCGGGGCATTGAAGATGACTTGAACCTTCGGTTCCTCATGCAGCGACCCGCCGTAAGGGTCTTCGCTGATCAGGAGGAACGCGATCGGTTCGCCGCGCGGCGCGAGCGTGTCGCGGAATTGATTGAGGAACCAACCCCCGCCCTCAGCGACGCGATCAAGACACCGCACGCCGGGTTCCAAATGAAACACGCCGGACGGTTGGATGTGGCTGGGTTTCTGGCGGCTAGAGTTGCGTACCTGGGATCGGACATCGAAACGACCAGCGTGCAACTGAATCAGATTACCGTCAGCCCCGGTGGAATCCATATTGGCAGGCTGGATGTCGTTGGGCAGCACCTCACATTTTGCGGCGGCTTCACACAAACGCCAAACCCATGGTTCCCCCAAGTGGTGTTTGAAGCGGCCAAAGGTGAAATGGTGACGTTCACCGCTCCTCAGTTACAGGAAACGCGAACCGTCCACGCACGCGGCTTGTGGATCACACAAACCGGCGAACACACATATCGAGCCGGCGCAACCTACGATTTGGACGCCATGGATTGTGTTCCCACGCAAGCCGCGCGCGATTCATTGGTCCAGCGACTGGGCGGCATCATCCGCGTTCCGTTTGATGTCATAGACCATGTAGCCGCTGTGCGACCGATCGTTTATGGCCGGCAACCCGTCGTTGGAGTTAGCCATGAGGAACCCCGTATCGGCTACATCAACGGTCTCGGTTCCAAAGGAGCACTGCTGGCTCCGTTTGTCTCTGCGATGTACCTGGATTCCCTGGATGGAACCGGTGAAATCGATCCCGAGTTCGATGTGCACAGTCGCTTTTGTAAATAGAGAATCGTAAAGCAGCTACGACCGACTTTATGGAGCTGCACCTTCGCAGAATCCCCAACTGGTGCGAAAATATTCGCACACTGCCGTTGACTCGACCGGGACGAAGTGCGAATATTTTCGCATGAAGAAAAAGAAACGAGACTCTTCAAGCGAACTTAGTCGGCGGGAACGCCAGATTATGGACATCGTCTACGCTCTCACCGAGGCCACTGCGGCTGAGGTGCGAGACGAAATGGCCGACGCGCCAAGCTACTCAACTGTCCGCAAACTGATGTCAATTTTGGTCGAGAAGAACCACTTAAAGCATCGTGAGCAGGGTGGGAAGTACTTTTACCGCCCCACTAAGTCTCGGGACCGCGCTGGCAAGTCGGCCATGCTGCAGGTGCTGGACACCTTCTTCGAAGGTTCACTCGAAAAGGCGGTCGCCGCGATGGTCAATAGTCGGCATGCAGCCGTTTCTGAGGAGGAACTTCAGAACCTATCAAAGCTGATTGACGAAGCAAAATCGGAGGGGCGCTGAGATGTTCGATGTCATCCAAAGAGCAAGTCTGTCCAGCGAGTTGATAGTTGGCGCCGCAGTCAAAGGGCTATGTCTGACCCTGATAGCGTGCTTTGCAATCCTCTTTTTGCGAAGGAGCTCCGCATCGCGTCGGCATCTTGTGTGGACTGTCACCGCATTCGGTTTGATACTCATACCTGTCATGAGCATCGCTCTGCCAAGGGTGAGAGTTTCAATACCCCGGCATTGGGTGATCACCGAGGTAGAAAGGCCTGCCTTGTCAGGAGAACGCCAGACACCGGTGCTCCTTCCTGCCAAGGATGCTCCCGTTGAAGTTAGTCCGGAAAGCAGATCGGTTGACGCAAAGGTTGCTTCAGCTAGTACCGCACCAGTAACTGCGTCTGATAAGCCAAGTGGGCCAACCACGGCCAATACTCCGTGGGTTCTCACTGTCTGGTGGATGGGAGCCTCGTTGGCTTTGGTGGGTCCACTGACAGGGCTATGGCAAATTTTGGCCCTGGGCCGCCAGGCCAGAGATGTGGTCGATTCGCGCTTACTTCGAGGGCTGGAACAAGCGAAGGCAAAAATTGGCGTTCGCAGAAATGTGCGACTAGTGACCTCGGCCCGTTCCTCGACACCGCTTACCTGGGGAGTGCTCCGTCCGGTAGTTTTATTGCCTCCTGAAGCGATCAACTGGTCAGAGAGCCGGTTGAATATGGTGCTGCTGCACGAACTCGGACACATCAAGCGGTTCGACTGGCTCACCCAGATGGCGGCTCAGCTTGCCTGTGCTTTGCATTGGTTCAATCCGCTGGCCTGGCTGATCGGGCGTCGGATGCAGGTCGAGCGAGAACTCGCGTGTGACGACCTGGTTTTACAAACCGGGGCGGAAGCCAGTGGCTACGCTGGCGAACTTCTGTACTTCGCCCAACGACTACAGAGCCGATTGTTTCTTGCAATTGGAGCCGTTCCCATGGCCAGGCAGTCGTCACTGGAACAACGCGTACGTGGTGTGCTGGATTTGACCCGCGAACGCTCGGCTGCGACGCGGAAGGTTCTAGTGTTCGGAACCCTGCTGACTCTTGGAGTGTTGGCTCCGTTGGTCGTACTGAACGCAGCCCTGGTAGATCAAACACATGTTCCGAGTGTTGTGTCGAAAGATGGGCTCACTGCATTTTCGGTCGTTCGTGGTGGCCGGCTGGAGTACACAATCCTCTACGTCGGCGATTTCGATGCCCAGACTGACTTTGCTCGTGACAAGAAGGCCGGCACGTGGACTGATAATGGGGTGCTGGCACTGAAGGACACTCAAGTCAAGTTCCATAGAAATCATCGGATGCCGGGTCAGGTCAAAATTGGCGGGCTCCCCCGCTTCCTGAACGCTGGGCGCGTATTCGTGATTGATACGATCACACCTCGCCCCGAAAAGCCGTTCCAAGTCCGACAGGTCGATGCAGACATTCCGGTCCCTACAGCAAGCAACCTTGAGAAGGTGTTTGAAGCGAGCCACAAGTCGAGGTTCCTCCCGATTTCAACAATGGGACTCTCGACTGTGGATCCGGGAAGCCGCAAAGCCGTGCATCTTGAGTTGTTCCAGCGGCACGACCAATATCGGACGCGGTTCGCTTTGCTGCATTCGGTCACCAACTCTAGTTACGACGTGAACGGTTCAAACGACGCACGCAAGAACTCATGGGTCATTGATGACACGCTGCATCTCGACAAGATAGACGTGCGTTTCCGTTGCCAATCTGAGAACCCTGACAGCTTACGAATCAACAATCGTGAGTTCGACTTAACGAAGGGGCGAATGTTTTCCCTGAGTAAGAGCTTCCAACCCATCCAGCACGCAATCTTTCCTCGAGTCTTACGAGATCCGAACAAGCTTGTAGGACTCGCGAAACAGCTGAGTCGGAAGTCTTCGCAAACAGTAACGACGCCCAGCGAACGCGCGGTATCCCTGCAAGAAAGTCGGGCCAGAACACTAAGTGCTGCGATGGGCAGGCGGCCAGGTATCCACAAACACTTGGTGCAACTTAAGGGGATGAGCGAACCGCCTGGGGTTTCGAGAATCTTTCCGGCAGTTGCTATTCAGTCCGACGGTAAGCGCACCATCGTGGCGACTGCAGCGTGGGGTGGCGATCCATTCTTTTCTCTCGCGCCCCCAGTAAAAGTCGCTCGTTTCCAGATGGCTGACGGTTCAATGGACGTCGAATTGGTTGCCCATGATGAAACACTGGGCGTTTCGCTGTTCCGAATCCCATTACACGTACCTCCCTGGCCTGCGGACCGGATCTACCGTGGTCCTCTATCCGTCAATGACAAGCTAAGCATCGTTCGATTGGGCAAGGGCGAGCCCGACGCGGCAGGGACCACTTCCGTCGAAGCCATCAACCAGGAGTTCAACTACGAGACGGGGCTGGGCCAGAAGCGTATCCTGCAGAACACTATTGTCGTGAGCTTAACCAGAATGCCTCCGTGTGCGCCGCTGCTTCGAGATGACAAACTGGCCGCCATCTACTTCGACAACGCCAGAAGGAATGGCAAGTACGCAAGCTATGCGTTACCAGCTCCCATGTTCCTGGCGCGAGCGAATCAACTTATGGACAAGGCCGAGCTATCAGATCGCTAGTCGCGTCACGGATAGCCGAATGGGCCGATGGGAGGGAATCGAAATCATGATAGTTGCCATTACGTCCAGACACCGCGTCGAAGGTTCAGAATGAAGCTGACCGAACAAGTTCACGAACTCATCCGTCGTCACGTTCTGTCAGGCGATGTTGCTGTTGATGCGACGATGGGGAATGGGCATGACACTCAGTTCCTGGCCGAAGTTGTTGGGGCGACGGGGAGCGTTTATGGGTTTGATGTGCAGGCGGCGGCGATAGAGGCTACTCGGGGACTGATCGGTGCGCACGGGGTTGAGAATGTGCATTTGGTTCAGGCTTGCCATTCGGAACTCGAAGGCTACCTGCCGGCTGCGGCTGTAGGGGACGTGAGCGTGGTGGTGTTCAACCTGGGCTACTTGCCGGGTGGTGATAAGGAACTGGTGACGCGGCCTCAAACGACAGTCGCGGCGGTCGAGGTTGCTTATCGGCTACTGCGGGCGGGTGGGTTGATTTCGGTTCTGGCTTACATTGGTCACGCGGGTGGCGTGGAAGAAGCGGACGCGGTCGAAGCGGCGATGGATGAGTTGCCGAATTGCGAGTGGGTTCGGCGGGATGTGGCCGTGGGTGGTTCGACTAGTCCGCGGTTGTTGGTGGTTCGGAAGGGGTGATGCGGGCGGACATGTCTGGCCCTCTCCCGCGGCCGAGACCGCGACCTCTCCCACAAGTGGGAGAGGTGGCATGCGGGTGGTGGCAATCTATGCCACGAGGTTTCCTCTAGGTCGCTTCATCGGAACTTGGACCGATGCTGGCGACACCAACGGCGGTTGCGGTGGCGTAGGTTCGGCAATGCGAGATCGTGATCAGGACTTCGCCGATGCCGATGTTCTCGGCGCGTCGTTTGGCTCCGCCGCTTAGTTTTAAGACTGGGCGGCCCGACTTGAGGTTTTGAACTTCAACGTCCTTCCAGCCGATGCCTTTGATGAAGCCGGTTCCCAGTACCTTCATCACGGCTTCCTTCGCTGCCCAGCGGCCGGCAAAGTGCTGGGTGCTGTGTTTGCGGAGTTGGCAGTGGCGGATCTCGGTGTCCGTGTAGATGCGGTTGATGAATAGCTCGCCGTGGCGATCAATCATCTCTGCAATGCGGGGGATTTCGATGATGTCGGTGCCGAGGCCGATAATCATGTTTACGCTCCGTACTTCTCTGGATGCCAGCGGAAAGAAGCAATCGATTTGGGGATCGCTGGGTGCTGGCGAAGCCGAGCGTCAGATTGACGTTGGGCCTGGTGCGTTTATTGTCGCAGGCGGTGCGGTGAATCCAAGTACCGGACGAGTTCTGTCGGAGTTTCAGGCCAGTTCGTCCAGTACCCGCTGGAGTTTCTTGGCCAGATATTCAATCGCGGTCGGTGCAACCTTGTTGAAATAGTCCCACGTATGGCCGCCGCCGCTTGTGTCGAAATCGCGTTCGTGCAGGATTCCGGAAGCCGACAGTTTCATGCCGAGCCGTTCGCAACCCTCAATCCAAACGTCCTGCGGATCGCAGAAGATGTATTGGTATCGCGGCCAATTAAGTGGGTGCAGGTGTAGCGTGATGTTCCACTGCCGAGCTTCTTCGGCGTCCGCAAACATCTCATCAAGCGGGAACCCGTTGCCCAGGCAGTGGTAGAAATCGACGATCGGCGAAATGGCAATGACAACGGGGAACTCTCGCCCTTTCGGATACGCCAGGTGCAGCACACCCTGTGCGCCCATGCTGACACCCAGCAGGGCGACTCGAGGTGGAGCCGCGTTCCAGTTGTTTTCGATCCACGGCAGAACTTCGTTCTTCAGGTATGCGGATGGGGTCTGGTTAGTGTCGAACTGGTTGCACTGTCGATCCAACCACCAACTCTTGCCGCCATGCGGACAGACGACTCGCAGGCCTTTGTCGCCCAGTAGTTTTGTGAACACAGGGTTATCGACCAGAGTCTGTTCGCCGTGTCCATGCAGGAACATGACGGCTCGGTCGGTGAGCGGTTCGGCGGGTTCCAGAACATCGGCTGTGTGTTCGCCGATGCGGATCGTTTTCCAGATGTGTTCAGGCATTGCGTGCGGCATCGATGGCGTCGACAAGTGCGTCAATGTCGGCGGTTGTGTTGTAGACGCCGAAGCTGACTCGCGTCGTGGCCGGTACGCCCAGTTTCTTGTGAAGCGGCATTGTGCAGTGGTGCCCATGCCGAGTGAACACGCCTTTGCTGTCCAACTTGTACGAAAGGTCCTCAGCCGACAGACCATCGATCGTGAAGCTCACAATCGCGCCTTTGTGTTCGATGGGTGGGCCATAGATCGTAAGGCCCGGAATCGCGCTTAGTTTTTCGTGAGCGTACGTTAGCAACGCCATTTCATGCTGGTGCATTGCTTCGTAGCCCAGCGATTCAATGAAGTCGACCGCCGCGCCCAGTCCGATAATCTGGACGATGGGCATGGTTCCCGCTTCGAACCGAGCAGGCGGTTCGGCCCACGTTGATTCATGCAGGTCGACGTTTTGGATCATATGCCCACCGCCAAACAGCGGTTGGATTTCGTTCAACACGTCACGTTTGGCGTACAGGACTCCAACGCCAGTCGGTCCATAAAGCTTGTGGCCTGAGAACACCAGGAAGTCCACATCTTCCGCCTGCACATCAACTCGCTGATGCGGCACCGTTTGCGCGCCGTCAACAAGGATGCGGGCTCCGACTTCGTGGGCTCGTTTGGCCAGGGCGGTGATGGGGTTGATGGTTCCCAGCACGTTGCTCATCCCTGTCACTGCGATCAGGCCGCATTTTTCTGTGATCGTGTTTTCGAACTCGGATTCGTCCAGGCGGTGGTCAGCGGTCATCGGGAGGAACCGCAGTTTGGCACCCGTGGCTTTTGCAACCATCTGCCACGGGACGTGGTTCGCGTGGTGTTCCATCTCGGTGAGAACAATTTCGTCACCCGATTTGAGATGTTGCATGGCCCAGCCGTGAGCGACCAGGTTGATGCCCATGGTGGTTCCGGCTGTGAACACGATCTCTGATGTCGATCGAGCGTTAATCAGTCGGCGAACCGCTTCTCGCGCGTGTTCGATTTCGTCATCAACACGTGTGCCGAAGTAATAGGTGCCGCGGAACGCATTTGCGAAGTATTCGCGTTCGACTTCCTGTTCTTTGTCAATCACGCAAGCCGGCTTTTGAGCCGACGCGCCGCTGTCCAGATAGATGACGGGACGTCCATCGGGCAGCGTTTGATTGAGGATGGGGAACTCGGATTTGACGTTGGCGATGTCGCGCGTTGCCGCCACGATTTCCGGGGGCGTGACAGCATCGGTATCGGCGGAATCGCCATCCAGCGGCACGCCTAGTGTCGTGGCGGCGAACGTGCGGATACGATTGACCATTGCGTACAGGCCGTTCTTCCGCTGTGGCAGAATCATTCGGCCAACGCCAAGATCTTCGAAGATCTGTTTGTAATCGACGTCCAGAACTTCCTGTGGGGTCAGGCCGTTGTAGATCTCCATGGTGACGAACACCAGGCCTTTGACGACAATCGCATCGCTGTCGGCGGTGATGTGAACCGTTCCTGGTTCGCCTTGGAGTTCTGCAACCAGCCACACCTGAGATTGGCAGCCTGGGACGATGAACTCGGGAACGCGAACTTCGTCTGGGATCTCCGGAAGTTCGCGACCAAGCTCATCCAATAACTCGCAGGCCTCAATTTCCGTGAGGTCTGCGAAGTCTTCAATGAGTTCCTGTACGGCGTCTGTTGCCATCTTGCGTCTCCTGCGAGATTAGAGAATCTCGAGGGTTGGCATCTGCGGAGTTTCGAGAAGTTGTCTCGCCACTTGCATCGCTGTGGTCTGGCAAACGTTGAGCAACGCTTCCTTCGCGGGGTGATCTTCCGTAAACAACGCCGGGATTTGTCCGTCGTCGCCTTTCACGCGAATGGTGGCTTCGATTGGAATCTCACCCAGGAACGGCACACCAAGCTCTTCGG
Source organism: uncultured Planctomycetaceae bacterium (assembly GCA_964485095.1). Lineage (GTDB taxonomy): Bacteria > Planctomycetota > Planctomycetia > Planctomycetales > Planctomycetaceae > CAYNWT01. The sequence goes on from CAZAIB010000025.1 coordinate 21,507, forward strand.
CCTTGGCTTTCGCTCCGCCACGTCCGAACACTTCACCGGCCATGTTTTCAACGATACCCAGAACCGGCACGTTGACCTTGTTGTACATGTCGATCGCTTTGACCGCATCCAGTAACGCAACCTGTTGCGGAGTGCACACGATGACGGCTCCGGCCAGGCCGACAAGCTGGGCCAGTGTCAGAGACACATCACCAGTACCTGGTGGGAGATCGATGATGAGGTAGTCGAGTTCGCCCCAATCGGTGTCTTTCAAGAACTGAGTCAAAGCCTTGTGCAGCATGGGACCACGCCAGACCACCGCCTGGCCAGGTTCGGTGAAGAAGCCCATCGACATCAGCTTGATGCCGTTGACTTCAACCGGTTCGATGCGCGTGATTTTTTGGCCGTTGGCGCCTTCTTTGTCTTTCGCGGCTGGCTTCTCGTTCGCATTCATCATGTGCGGGATGCTGGGGCCGTAGACATCGGCGTCCATGAGACCCACTTTAGCTCCCATCGAATGCAGTCCAGATGCCAGGCACGCGGCCACAGTGCTTTTGCCGACACCGCCCTTGCCGCTACCGACGGCGATGATGTTCTTCACGTTCAGGCCGATACTACCGCCCGCGTTCTTGCCTCTGACGTTGTGTTCGAACACGACGTTAACGTCAGTGCCTGTCGTCGCTTCTTTGACGGCCGATTCAAGGCGTTCCCGCCCCGGATAGGCGTGGGTGGGCAGAGTGATGGTGACCGTCGCGGACGAACCATCGACCGTGACCGACTTGACCATGTTGAGGTCAGCTAGTGAACGGCCGATTTCAGGATCTGAAATGCTGCCGACCTTCTGTTTGACTTCTTCTTCGAGACTCATGATTCGCTAAACCAATATCAACGGCTAAGTGCGGTAACTAAGAACCCTGGGCGGGGCATCGGCGATCGAAATTGCCCAAAACACGCTATTTTCAATCGCCTGCCCGATCGTAGACGTGAACCCACAGGGACACAACCACCGGACTGCCGCGATTCTGAACCAGTCTTCGAAATGGCCCGAATCTTTAAGCCGCAGACGACCAAACCAGGCGAATTCGCCGGGCAAGTTCCTCGCCACTTAAGTGTTCAACGACAAACGACGATGCTCCCGCTTCCCGAAAGGGCGCTTCCAGATCGCTGGCCGCAGACGGGCTGATGATAATCTTGAACGCGACCGTCACTTGCCGCAGGAGTTCGGCACAGTCGCGTTCGTTGCCCTCCAGGGACGCCACAATGACATCACTCGCGTCAGGGGTGGCCTCAGCCAGCGACGACAGGTCGATGCACTGACGGACCGTGACGTCAGTGCCTTCGAATTGACGTCGAAGTTCGGGAGCCCAGTAGGGCTCCCGCTCGAACACGATTATTCGATTCGACATGCAACTATGGAGCTACCAGTTCGACCTCGATATCAACCTTTTCACCATCGCGCAAGACGCTGATGGTAATCTTGTCGCCGGGTTTCTTCGAGTTTATGAATCGAGTGAGCCTGTTCTGGCTCTTGAACTCCTGGTCTCCGACCTTCTGAATGAGGTCACCAACTTGAAGTCCGCCTTTTTTGGCAGGCGAATTGCGAGCCATGCGGGACACCAACAAACCCGGTGCGTCTTCATCACTGGACGGGGATGTCAGGACGCCGAAGAAGACGCTGGGGCGCCGGCGCCGCTGGGCGCGTGGTGCCCGCGAGAATTTTGGGCGTTCTGGCATGCCTACGACACCCTTCAACAGGGCTTCGCAGTAATCCACGACCATAACTGTACCGGGCATGTTTATCGTTTCGGTGTCGTCTTCCGGCGTGTGATAAAGCGGGTTGTCTCCCGTGTTGCAAAACAGGACTGGGACATTCTTCCGCACGAATGGTAAGTGGTCGCTGCCGCCGCCGAGTGCTGGGCTGACATCCATTTCGATTGGAAGACCTTCTGTCGCTATCTGGGCGACTTCCTGCAACCCGCTTCCTGTTCCGGTTCCACCAATATTGGCGGTGTTGTTACGAAGGTTCCCGATCATGTCGAAGTTCAACATGGTGACAGTGTCTTCGAGAGGAAACAGCGGCTTGTTAACGTAGTATTCGCTGCCAACCAGCCCACGCTCTTCACCACTAAAGCCAATGAATACCATGCGTCTGGCGGGCTTCTTGCCAGACTTCGCGAACCGTCGGGCAAGTTCGAGAACAGCCGCAGTACCAGTGGCGTTGTCGTCTGCCCCGTTGTGAATTTCCTGGGCTCGCGGACGGCGCGAACCATAACCACCGAATCCAAGGTGATCGTAGTGAGCACCCACAATCACGGTTTCGTCAGCGTGCGGGCCCTCGCCTTCCAACACACCTACGACGTTCCAGGCTTTGACAGATTTCGGTGTGAACTTCGTCACGCACTTCGCGCTACAGTTTGCCAGCGGTTGTGAAACCGGTTTGAGTTCCGACTCGATATGAGTTTCGACTTCCTGCAGCGTCTTGAATTCTGCATCGCCGACCTTCACTGGTGAAGCCGCCAAAATCTTGTCAGCCTGAGCACGCGCTACGTGAAGGAAGGGAACAGTTAATCGGCGACTGCCACGACCAAACACTCTTGGTTGTGACAGGGTGTCCTCTTCTGCTGCCGTTGAATTGTCGTTTACAAACAGAATTCCGCTGGCTCCCATCTTCCTTGCGAGCCTTAATTTGGTGTCGATGAATGCGTGTGTACGAGCATCTTCAGTGCCGAACTTGCTGCCTTCAACGCCGAACTGCGGGGTCCGTCTAATCATCAGGACAATCTTGTCGGTGACATCGATTCCCTCGTAGTCGTCGTACCCAAGATCCGGAGCTGAGATTCCATAGCCAACAAATATGACATCGCCTTCAGCGGTTCCCGCCCCGCCTGCCATGAGCGGTTGGAAGTCGTTTGCAACTTCCATGCTGATCTTGTTGCCAGCCAGAGTGACTTCCAGCTTGCTCCCGGTTGAATCAGTCTTCTCTACCAGCGGCACGTCGAAGCGTTGGAAGTACGAACCGTCTTTCGTTCCGCTCTTCAGACCCATCTTCTTGAACTCCTCACGGACAAAGTCCCCGGCGATCTCCAGTCCTTTGGTTTCAACACCGCGACCTTCCATGGCGTCAGAAGCCAGGTAGGTAATGTCGTGAGTCACCCGGGCAAGTGATTCGGCATCGACTTTGGTCTTCGTTTGGCTGTGGACAGTCCCCGTCATCCCCAGGACAACAAGAAGCACAACAGCGGTGGCCCATGACTTTAATCGCACAACAACTCTCCGAAGACTGGTAACGTTTTTGTTCTACGCCCGTGTCCGGCTGGCTCTAAGTGAGCGCAACCCGGTTGACACGCGGGTTCAATTGTCACCGTTGAGGTGAACGAATTCAATCGGGTGCAGGCTGAGACTGACCTATCCGGCGACGTTAGACCTAAGTCGGTACGAGATCACACCTTCGGTTCCCAGCCTGGTTCGTACTCGCGTTTCCACATCGCAGCCGCTTTTTCGTTACCTTTGATGTGCCCATTGGCCGGATCGCAAACCAGACTGTCGCCCGTACGCTGCGCGATGTTTCCCAGGTGGCACAGTAGTGTCGTCTTGTGGCCTTCCTCGATCTCAGAAGCCAGCAGGTTGGGATCCTTCTTCCGAATGGCATCCACGAAGTTCGCAATGTGAACCGCGTCGGCCGCCTTCCCTGATTCTGTTCGAACCTCTTTGTCTCGCTTGTCGAACAGTGTGTAGCCCCAGCTATTCAAAGTCAGCGAACCGTTGTCGCCGTGGAATGAAACCCCAAACGTCTCCCCATCAATGCCATGTCGATTGCAACTCAGTCCCTCCCACATGATTTGCTTGCCATCTTCGAACTCGAACGACACAAGATGAGTGTCCGGCGTTTCCTGCGAGTCGTTGAACCAGTGCCGTCCGCCGCTTGAGGTCACTCGAACCGGATAGTCCACGTTCAGGCCCCAGCGACTGAGATCGATGGAGTGAACCCCGTTGTTCCCTAATTCACCGTTCCCGTAGTGCCACAACCAGTGCCAGTTGTAGTGCAGTCGGTTGTTTACGTATGGCAACCGCGGAGCCGGCCCCTGCCACATGTCGTAATCGATATGGTCGGGAACCTTTGCCGGCTTGCCATCACCAATCGGACCACGCAGGTTTGAGTACCAACTGCGTGAGTAATGAACCTCCCCAATCGTGCCATCGTGGATCAACCTGATCGCTTCCTGAATCTTGTCTGCGCTGCGGCGCTGGTTGCCCATTTGAACGCAAAGGTTCTTCTTCCGCGCGGCCTGGACCAGTAGTTCACCTTCATGCGGATTGTGGCTGCACGGTTTTTCGACATACACGTGCTTGCCCGCGTTACAGGCTTCAATTGACGCAGGGGCGTGCCAGTGGTTCGGAGCTGCACAGACCATCGTGTCGATGTCTGAGTCTGCAAGGATTTTTCTGAAGTCTCCGGTGGCGGTAACTTTTTCCTTTGACAGTTTTCCGATTGCTTCGGCGGCTGCCGCTGCCCGGCGTTTATCGACGTCGCAGACGTAACGAACTTCAACACCCGGACAGGCCGCGAAGTTTTTCGCAAGCGCCAAACCCCGACTCATCCCCATGACGCCCACGCGTACAGGAGCCGCGGACGAGTCTTCCTGTCTTACGGAACCCGCAAATGCTGAAGCGCCAACTGCCCCTAAAAAGTCCCGACGCGGCACAGCAGGAATAGTCATGGCAATCTCACTTTGGGGTGTTCTGCGACACGCGGCCCGGTTCCTCAAAACTGGAGCGCGGAGTTTGGTTCTGCACCGAGTATACCGCAGGTGTTCTTGATTCGGATCAAATCAGGGTCACTTTCTGACTCGAAGCCACCCCACCCTGGTCGTCGATACCAGTAACACAACCAAAGGATTGGCATCATGAGACAAGTAATGAGCAGACGGCACGATGACACTTACCCTTGGCGAGCTGCGTTCGGCAGACGACGTACGCCAGTTCATCCACGAGAAACTGTGCGACAAAGAAAACCTGGTCCTTGGTCAATTCACGTTAACCGAAACACCGCTCCTTAAACGCGGTGAAATCTGCGGCATCCAGTACCAGCTAAACGGGCTGCGAAGCGTGAAACTGGGAGCCGTCTGGGCCTGCGACACGAACGTCATCTATCTCTACGACGCAACCGGCGAACGGTTCGAAAAGCTACAACTCCGACAGCGAATCCAACTCGAACACAAAGCCGCCTGAGAAGCGTTCCGCTTCACCGGTATCCGGTTGGGGTGTTGGATGGAGTTGGCTCCCGCTGGCCCGGCTGGACATTCGAACCTGCGGGGCAGACTCTGGTGGCCCACGATGCAGTTGCGAACACGTTGTGGTAATTTAGACGGTGAACGCAGCGGACCGTTACGGGAAGGGCGCTATCGTTCGAACCGCCGCCAGTAACAAACCTACCGTTTGGAGTTGGAAGTATGCCGCAACGTTCGCCGCACACGCACTTCAGTAACCGGCTAACAGTCAGTTGTCTGTTGATCGCCATCCTATGCGCGCCGGCGTTCGCTGACGACAATGAAATATTTCTCCTACCAGAACGCTTCAACGCGATTCGTTCAAAATTGAATTCCCGCCAGTTGGCTCTTCAGGCCAAGCAATTGGAAGAAGCGCGGCTGCGTTCGTCCGAAGCCGTGCAGATTATGGAAGGTGTCCCGGAGACACTTCTTTACCTGGCCAGCACTCAGGCCGAACTTGGATTGAAGAAGGAATCGTTCGCGACTCTTTCCAAAGCCATCGACGCGGGCATGAACAACATGAAGACGCTTAACGCGCCTGTGTTCAAACTGTTGCACGATCACGAAGGCTGGGAAGACCTCCTCGCGCGAGCCAAAGACACGAAGCCGGATCCTACTACCATTTGGCGCCGTCCCGCAGAGCCGTTGGAAACCAAAGACGGCGTGGCCATGGTCAACGGGAAGAACACAATGTGGGTTCCAGCTGGCAACGTGTTGCTGGCTATGTTCAAGATCCCTGACGAGAACAAGAAGCGTCAGGTTGTACGAGGCCAGGGCAAAATTGGCGAACTAATCCGACGATGGCATGCGGAAGGAACCGCCGCGGGCAACCACGGTGATTTCTACGACAACCACGACCGCAACCATTCGAACATGGCGTACAAGAACTTCCCGCAGTTAACCAGGATCGAATACTCCGAAGCGGCAAAGCTGGCGAACCTGGACTGGGGTGCTCAATTCCACATGCTGTTCAACGGCGTCGTGCTGGGAAATTCATCCACATCGCTGACGAAGAAAGTCGTCTGGCGAAGTCAGCCGCGGCTGATCCAGTCCAACCAAAACACGATGAACCTGCTGTACAACCAATACGCCAACAACCACTTCTACATCTATCCGGAACACCGTGACTACGACGTCGGCCACAATGGCAAAGGCCCGGACAAGGGTGGCGGTTATGGAGACACCTTCTTCGGCAACGTGCCGTACACAATTACCTCCCAGGGTTCTTCAGGTTCAGACCGCCCCTTCATGACAGCCGTCGCTGCCACGATGGCTGCGTTCCATCCGGACGTGAAGAAGAAACTTGTCAAAGAGAAGTTGCTGGTTCCAACCATCCAAATGATCTTCCGTCGCACCAACAAAAACATCACCAGCGACGACATGTACCTCACCGGAGCCGCCCATCCGCCGGTGTTCGATTCAAAGCAACTCGACGCCCTGGCCATGGTGAATATGGCTCACTCGATGAAGCCAGAACACCTGCCGCCTGTCGTCAGGTTCCGCATGGTGCGAGAATCCAAGCCGGAGGGCGTGAAAGGTTCTGAACGAGTTTTCGATACGCAGGGAGCCATCTCTCGGATTCATCGCACGACCGGATACGTGAGACGAATGCAACTGGACGCATCGCAAAGCCGCGATGGCAATGGAGAGAAATTAACGTTTCACTGGAAGGTCCTCATCGGCGATCCCGAACGCATTAAAATTACGCCGCTGGACGAAACCGGAACAAAAGTCGGAATCGACATCGCCTGGCACGATCGATACCCGATCGCCGAAGGTTCGAAAATGGAAACCAACCGAGTCGACATTGCGTGCTTCGCGTCCAACGGCACCTGGTTCTCCAACCCCGCGATACTGTCGACGTATTTTCCCGACAACGACGAACGCGTCTACAAAGATGGCAAGTTGGTCAGCCAAAAAAAGAACGACAACTACGCGGACCCATTTCTTACCGGCGCCCCAATTCCCATCAAGTAGTCATAGGAGCGCCAGTGGATTCGCTGCTTGTTGAAAAGAAACCCGGCTACGCGATCGTGACCCTCAACGATCCCGACCGACGCAATGTTTTCACGCTGGAGATGAGCTCGCGCGTATCGGCGGCGTTCACTGAACTCGAAGCCGATGAGACAATCAACGCGGTTGTCATCACGGGAGCCGGTACTGCGTTCTGTTCCGGAGGCCATCTGGACGAACTGCTTGAGAACCCCGGGCACGCGGGCCTCAGAAAAATCTACGCCGGCTTCGTCAGGATTGCTGAAAGTCCACTCGCCACCATCGCCGCAGTCAATGGAGCCGCAGTGGGAGCCGGCATGAACGCGGCACTCGCCTGCGACGTTATCATCGCGGCCGACGCCGCAAAGTTCGATTCGCGATTCCTGCAAATCGGCATCGGCCCTGGCGGCGGACACACCTGGCGACTTAGAAATCTAACCGACCTGCAAACGGTCAAGGCAATGGTTCTCTTCGGCGAAGTCCTAAACGGACCGCGTGCAGCTGACATCGGCCTGGCCTGGCAATGCGTTCTACAAACAGAACTGCTACCCACCGCCGAAGCCCTGGCGGCCAAAGCCGCAAAGGCTCCTCGCGAACTACTATTGCGAACGAAGCAAACCATCCACCGCACGCAAAACATCAACGGTGGAGCCGAAGCGATAGACAACGAACTGGACACGCAAGCCTGGTCGATGGCTCAACCTGCGTTCAAAGAAATGGTAAAAGCCGCCAAACAAAAGATAGCCGCCCGCGCCCAACAAACCGACTAAATTTCTCCCGACTGGCCTCTGACCACCAGCACGAAGACCCTCCACGCAATTGCTCTATCGGCAATTGCGCGAACCCAACGTATTTGTCGTGGTCATATTGGACTAGAAAAACAATAAGGCCCCCAAGTCCTCAAGAATTTTAGTGACGTTTCTGCAACCAAACTCGTAACGTCTTTCCGCATCATCAAGACTGTTCAACAAATCTTCACTCAATTGATCAAGGATCCCAAGTAACTCAACAAACTCTAGTTCCGTTTCTTCCCCGGTGATCAAGATAGTGAGCGAACACCATAGCGCATCCGCCTCACTGAATTCTATATCTCCTGCTGCTAGGATTTGGTATCCACTGGCAATTCGAGCTTGGAACTCCCTCGTTTCGTCAAACGTCAGACCTGGGTGCAAGCTCATCTCGGCGAGCCTAAGTTTGCCCTCAAGGGAGACGCGTTTTGCCTTGACTGCCTCATAGCGATCCTCATACCAAGAATATCGACGCCAAAAAAAGTCTTCGATTGATTCTCCGGGCTCTATTTCGGGTGGGCCTTCTTGTCCGAAGGTCTGCTGCGAAACGCAGGAAAAAATCGATAGTGTAAGGATGGCAACTTTTAGGAACGTGGATGTCGGCATGACTAGATCCTGTCGTGTTGTTTCTTCGCGTGCGGATTACCTGCAGAAACTCTGCAACTTACATGAGCATCATATTAATCTCCAGAGTGTGCGAGGCTAGATGTAAATCTACAAATTTAGTCATTCCGTGAATGTTATCTTGGGTTGTATGTCGGCACCAATAGCAGTGCGTCAGGCTCCACTCGTTGTCCTCGTGATCTTCTGCAGTCCTGCCGTAGCTGATTGCCTGATTGGCTCCAACACTGCACTGGGGCTGTAGGGATGATTCCTCCGTCGAACCCGGCACTTGAGGGATTACGACGCCTACGTTAACACTCACTGGGAGGCTACTTGCCGCCCGCTGTGCTGGCTGGGATAGACCGTGTTATCATTCGTACTCAACGTACTCAAAGCCTCGGCCGGCTAAACTGGCCGCATGGGGACACGATGAAGCTTGGCATTTTCGGCGGCACCTTCGATCCGGTTCACCTGGGACATCTGATTCTGGCAGAACGCTGTCGAGAACAGTGCGAACTCGACGAAGTCTGGTTCGTTCCGGCCGCGTCGCCTCCACACAAAGACGACGAAACAATCACACCCGCGCATAAGCGCGCGGAGATGCTGGAGTTCGCCGTGACTGGCTGCCCACACCTGGCGGTCAGTCGTATCGAATTCGAACGCAAAGGCCCCAGCTACACCGTTGACACTCTGCAGCAACTGCACGACGAAGGTGTTGACCGCGAACTGTTTCTGCTGATCGGAGCCGATTCACTACACGATCTTGGTTCGTGGCGAGAACCAGAACGCATCGCCAGTCTGGCCACAATCGTCGCTGTCAATCGCGGGCGAGAACCGCTTCCCAACCGAGATGCGATGACCGCGTCGCTGGGCGAATCAATCGCGTCCCGAATTGTTCACGTCGATATTCCACCCGTCGATATCTCAGCCACAGAACTACGCGCACGAGTATCCGCGGACAAAACCATTCGCTTCCTCACTCCCAGAGCCATCGAAGCCTATATTCGTGAGAACGAACTCTACCGCTGAAAGAATTCATCACATGTTTACCGGACTTGTCGAAGCCTGCGGCCAGGTCGCCGCACTCACACCACAGGATCACGGAATTCGGCTCACCGTCACCGCAACGGACAGCATCATCGATGGCACCGCCGCGATTGGCGACAGTATCGCAATCAACGGCTGCTGCCTGACGATCGTCGAAATCGACGGTTCCAACTGGAGCTTCGAAGCTGGCGAAGAGACTCTATCCAAAACAAATCTCGGCGACCTCGTAGCCGGTTCCCCCGTCAATCTGGAACGCGCGCTGGCTGCGAACGCGCGGTTGGGCGGGCACTTTGTGCAGGGGCACGTTGATGGTGTCGGCACCGTCGACCAAATCAACAACGACGGCGACTGGACCGACATGTTCTTCCGGCTCCCACCAGAACTCGCCGCGCAACTGGTTCCCAAAGGATCCATCACCGTTGACGGAATCAGCCTGACGGTCGTGACAGTTGAAGACGACCGTTTCAACGTCGCGCTTATCCCTCACACACTGCAGGCGACCACGCTCGGTCATCGGAAAACCGGCGATCGCGTTAACATCGAAACCGACATTCTGGGCAAGTACGTCCGCCGCTTTATGTCGCAGTAATGACTGCTTACGACAATATCGCCCCGCACCGGACCAGGTGGTCGTGGTACTTCATGTCGTAGCGACTGTCCCGCAAATCGACGAGATAGAAATCTACGAGATCAAGATTGGCTCCCCTGAGATCTGCTCCGCGCAGGTTGGCCTTGCGGATTTCTTCAGGCGACTTGAAGTGTTGTTCGTTTGAGTCGTCTGTGTAGAACCCGGTACGTGTACCTTCGCTGGCAATCGTCGACGACACCATGCCACTGCGAGACGACCCCATGTGAAATATCGCTCCACAAAGGTTGGCGGATTGCAGATTCGCATTTTCCCAGTCAACTTCGGCTAGCTTAGCCCCGCTGAGATTGGCGTGTGAGAAGTCCACGTCCGGGAGTTTCGAACCGGTCAACTGGGCGTTGGTCAGATTCGCTCCGGAGAGCCGGCCGCGATCCAGGTCTATGTACTCCATGTTGGCCGACAGTAGATTCGCACCTTCAAGGTTAGCATCCTGGAAGTCTGCGGTTCGCAGATCCATCCGGCGCAACAGGATCCCCTGCAAGTTGGCTCCCCTGAAGCACGTATGCTGGATGGTACAGGCCATAAAAGTAGAATTTGATAGGTTAGCCCGCGTGAAGTCCGCTCCAATCAATCGGCAGCCATCAAACCCTGCGCATTGCAGATTGCTTATCACGAACGATGTGTCTTCATGCGAACACTGGTGGAACATCGCCCGGCCCATATTGGCGTAATCCAGCCGTGCCCTATCAAAGACGCTTCGGTGAGCTCTGAACCGAAACATCCTGCCGTGACTCAGGTTGGCTTCATCAAGTCGCGTAGATCGAACCTCACTGAGCCTGGCTCCCCGCAAATCGGCTCCAATAAGTTCAGCCTGTTCCAATTCACTTTTTCGTAAATCGACGCCAGGCCAGCGTGCCTTTCGCAGGTCGGCACATACCAGATTGCGGAGGGGTCGTTGGGGGCGCCAGTCGGGGTCAACATCCAGCAGTAAACGAACCACAGTGGCGTGATGGAATTCGTACTTCTTCGTCTTGAGTGCGCGTTCCAGATTTTTTATCGCCTTCTGGTCAATGATGCGAGCCAAACGCGTTCTAAGCCCCGGGCTTCTGTTTCCAGTAATCCAACCCAGAACCTTTGCGTCGGATTGAAGTTCCCTGGCAACATGTCGCGCGAGGAAGTAATCGGCGATGGGTTTGTGTCGCGTCAGTTTTTCAAGGTCATGATCCAAATCGAATCGTCTTCGCGTACCGTGCACACGTAGCGATTCCTTGCCTGCTGAGCACTCTGATATGTACTCCAGTTGCATGTTGTCAAAACGGTAGCCATCTGGCAGTCGCTCATTCGCATACTGTCCCAGAATACTGTCGGCCCCCTGCAGTGTCGGGTCAGCAACCATCTTTGCGATCACAATGGACCACAGCGTTGGCGACCCTTCAAGCAAGTTCCAACTGTCGTCATCGGAAAGACGCTGCATGACAGAGCCACAACTCTCGCGAGCACACTGCAGTAGCAATTCAATCACGTCGTCTCGGCTCCACGGAGCCATATGCAGAATTCGCGAACGGTAGCCGGTTAGCCGCCCTTCACCGACAAGGCTGTAGACGGGATCGTCGCCATTCCCAACCGCCTCAACCAGCGTCGTTCCATCAGGAAGTGCAATTGGCTCCATGCCTTCCGGCCCAGGCCCGTCGATCAACGCGAGTTGATGTGTTCCTGAGAACTCAGCAGAGAGAACTCCAAGCGCCGTAGTCTTACCCGACCCCGGTCCACCGCGGAGCAGAATCCGCGTTCTCGGGTCCTTCCGAATTTCATCGCGCACGACGTTAACTAGCAACGTCGGCTCAGACAGGTTCGATCCGGTAACGCGCGGGCGAACCAAAGACGGTGGCAGTTCTGCAGCGACCATAAGCGACTCCCTGGTTGACGACGGATGTGAGAAGAACACTTGTATTTATTGTCCGATCACCGGACGAATTCGCAAGATCGGATCCCGGCAGCCCGCGTGGTCATGGCAATGCTGGCTGATTTGGAGGGCTGTTACGCGAATCAAGCACTTGAGGATTGCCAAACTCCCGCTATCGTCTGGTCTTAATAGCACCACTTTTTGGAAGACCAGCAGCGATGAAGTACGACGTTTATGGCGTGGGCAATGCCCTTGTAGACATTCAGGCCACCGTAAAAGACGAAACACTGGAATCGTTGGGTTTCGCCAAAGGGGCCATGACGCTGGTCGACGACGAAGCACAGGCAAAGGTTCTCGGCGGCATCGGCGATAGCCCAACCAACCGCTGTGCGGGCGGTTCAGCAGCGAACACGATCATGGGCGTTGTCGACCTTGGCGGCAAAGCAGCCTACGTTGGCAAGGTAGCCAAAGATGACATCGGCGACTTCTTTCTGTCCGACATGCGAGAACGCGGCGTCGCGATTGAAACCCCCGTCGCAACGGATGGTGACAGCGGCACATCAGTCATCCTGATCACCGACGATGCTCAACGCACAATGCTCACCAACCTCGGTGTGTCGATTTCTTTGGACATCAATGACATCGATGAAGACGAGCTCAAGCAAAGCCAGTACGTGTACGTCGAAGGCTACCTGTTCTCCGGCGACCAAACGAAAGCCGCAGCGGTGCGAGCGATCGAGCTTGCCAAGAAGAACAACGTGAAGGTTGCCCTAACCGTGTCGGACGCGTTTCTTATCGATATGGTGAAGGACGAGTTCTGGGATCTCATCAAAGGCCCCGTCGATCTGTTGTTCTGCAACGAAATTGAAGCCCAGAACCTGACCAGTCAGGAAGAAGCCGTCGCCTGTGCAAACGAAATCCACAAGCACGCCACCAGTGTCGCTCTCACTTTGGGAGCCAACGGTTCGCTGCTCATGCACGAAGGCGAAGTGATCTCTGTAGATGGTGTCGGAGTCAACGCCATCGACACCACCGGCGCCGGCGACATGTACGCTGCTGGCCTGCTTTACGGAATCACAAACGGTCTGTCCTGGAAACAGGCCGGACAACTGGCATCCAACGTCGCTGGAAAAGTCGTTAGCCAACTAGGCGCTCGCTTGCCGCGCAGCTTTACCAGCGACGAAGTGAAAGCGATGACCGAGTAATGGTCCGCGTTGCGGTTCTGTTTGAGTACCCAACGCTGTACGGCGGTGAGCGATCGATGCTCGCCGCCATCGAGGCAATGGATCCAGCCGCAGTTGAAGTCATTGCCATTGGCCCAGACCAGGGCCTTCTCGCCGAAGCGCTCAGTGCTCGTGCAATCGAACACGTCGGCCTGCAGGTCTTTGACGATTACATGCAGCGGCTGCCTCGCGATCAGATCGTCCCCGCACTGGCCGAATGCGTTGAGTCCATCAAACCGGACGTTCTGCACGCGAATAGTCTTTCCATGAGCGTGCTAACGGGACTACTGGAACCGTCCATCCCGCGCGTTGGACACCTGCGCGACATCATCTCGCTGTCGAAGAATGCGATTCGGTTGCTCAACAACAATGACCAGCTAATTGCAGTCTCACAAGCCACTCGCGACTACCACGTCGGGCAGGGCGTGGAACCACCCAGGACCCGCGTTATCTACAACGGCATTGATGGCGACGCATTCCGATCCGTCAATAAGAACCACGGACTGCGCGGTGAACTCGCCCTGCCCGATGACGCCATCATTGCCCTGACTGTCGGCCAAATTGGACTGCGCAAGGGTCTGGATGTCGTTTTGGATGCATTCCTGGCCATCGCTGAGAAGGTACCCAATCTGCATTTCGTCATGGTCGGCGAACGTAGTTCGTCAAAAGCCGAAACAATTGAATACGAAGCCAACCTGAAGAACACCGCCATCGATGCCGGTCTGGAAAACCGCGTCCACTGGCTTGGCTATCGTCAGGACGTTCCAAACCTGATGGCAAACGCCACACTACTGGTTCACGCCGCGCATCAGGAACCACTGGGCCGAGTCTTATTGGAAGCCACAGTCGCAGGACTTCCCATCGTGGCAACCGACGTCGGGGGAACCAGCGAAATCGTGCAGGACAACATCTCAGCTCGATTGGTTCCAAAAGGCGACGCCAGAGCACTTGCAATCGGCATCCAGGAACTGGCAACCAACGAACAACTGCGCCGCAAGTTTGCCGACGCCGCCCGCACCCGAGCAGCACAAGTCTTCAACGTGAAACGATCTGCAGAAGCACTGCTAGAAACCTGGCAGTTCGCAAAGTAGTCGTCACGCTCCGTCGTGACGTAGCACGACAGAACCAATCAACAGCAGCCAGAACTGTCCCGATCGAACGATCCAATTGCCAAACTCTAGCTTTTATCCACGGCCATTTGGGTGGCCGGGGCTGGACTGAGCCTGCGAAGGAAGCCCCGGTGCGATTAACCAGCAGGGTTCTGATTCAAGTGAACCGTTCGAATCACGTTCCGGGGTTTCACTCGTACCTCGCTCCAACCCCGGCCACCCATTTATTTACTCGCCAGCAATCACACCCTCTTCCGGACTGGACGCCGTAGCGTATAGCTTCTTCGGAATGCGTCCGGCTTGATAAGCCTGATACCCGGCAAGGCACGCATTCCGCATGGCATGAGCCATCATCAACGGATCCCGCGCGCCGGCGATGCCGGTATTCAACAGAACGCCGTCGCAGCCAAGTTCCATCGCGATGGTCACGTCGCTGGCGGTTCCGACTCCCGCATCGACAATCACGGGATACTCCGGATCGCCTTCGCGCATGTATTCGACGCAAATGCGAATGTTGTTTGAATTCAAGACACCCTGTCCGCTGCCAATCGGACTTCCGGCCGGCATGACGCAGGCTGCGCCTGCTTCCTTCAACCGATGCGCAGTGATTGGGTCGTCAGAGCTGTAACAAAGAACCTGGAACCCGTCATCAACCAATCGGCGACAAGCTTCGATGGTATCCACGGGGTCGGGAAGCAGCGTTTTGGTGTCGCCAAGGACCTCCAACTTCACCCAGTCCGCGCCGGGGTTATCCAGTCCTTCCAGAATCTCGCGACCCAGCTTTGCGGTTCGAACGGCATCTTCGGCGTTAAAGCAACCGGCCGTGTTGGGCAGGATCGTGTACTTGTCCAGGTCAATGAAGTCCAGGATGCTGCGACCGTCGGCGTCGACCAGACGTTCGCGCCGAACCGCCACTGTAATCACGTCCGCGCCGCTGGCTTCCAGACACTGCTGCATCTGTTCGTAGCTGGCGTACTTGCCGGTTCCGACAATCAGCCGCGATTTGAGAAGGTGTGAGCCAACCTGCAGAGGTGGCGGATTGTGATCGGTTGTCATGAATCTGCTTCGGTGCTTGTTGAGCGCAAATGAAGTAAGTGTTTGGCTTGGCTCGCCGGCCGGCTGCGCGTAAGTTCTAAAATCGGCTTAGCCGCCACCCACCAGGGTTACGATTTCCAGCTTGTCGCCGGCCTGCAGAACACACTCATCGTGCTGTTTTCGGGGCACGAGTTCCTTGTTGCGTTCAACCGCGCACAGTTTGGGGCGAATGTCCAGTTGCTCCAAAAGCTCGCGGACCGTTAGCCCATCGGTGATATCTTTGGGTTCGCCGTTGACCGAAATTTGCATGAATCGTTCGCCGTAAGTTGCCGTCTGGATTGAGGGTAGAACTGCCACGTCTAATGGTCAAGGAGTCCGGCAACGAGTTCCCCAATAGGCGGCCTGCCAGCAGGCTCGCCAAGCGCGACAATTCTGCGTTCTCCGTACGAACCACAAACGAATCGGCAAGGTCCGCGATCTCACTGAACTGCAGAGCGTAGCACGAGATGCGGGGCTTCAGCACCGGACACCTGATCGCTGACAACCAGTTCGGGTCAGACTTTCGCAAGCACTTCAGTAGCGGCAGCGATCGTGTCGTCGATAAGCCCCTTGGTGTGCGCGGCCGAAACGAAGTTTGCTTCAAACTGGCTACACGGCAGATAGAACCCGCGTTCTAACATGCCGTGGAAGTAGTTGCCGAACCGTTCGGTGTTGTTCTTGGCTGAGACGGAGTAGTTGGTGACTTCTTCGTCGTTGAAGAACAGTGTGAACATGCTGCCGACCTGAGAGATTTGGTGAGCAACACCGGCAGCTGTGGCGGCTTCGCCCAGGCCCTTGCACAGACGTTCGGTCAGCATGTTGAGCCGTTCGTATGGGTCGACTTCCTTCAGTAGTTGCAAAGTCGCCAGGCCCGCAGACATCGCAACCGGATTCCCGGATAGCGTTCCGGCCTGATAGACGGGACCAACCGGTGAGACCGTGTTCATGATGTCTTCGCGGCCTCCGTAGGCTCCAACAGGCATCCCGCCGCCGATGATCTTGCCCAGAGTTGTCATGTCCGGCGTGATGCCAAACAGCTCCTGCGCGCCGCCGAAGGAAAGACGGAAGCCAGTCATGACTTCGTCAAAAATCAGAACCGTGCTATGCTGCGTGCACAGTTCTCGCAGTGCAGTAAGGAACTCGGTCGTCGGGATGACGGTTCCCATGTTGCCGACCACCGGTTCCAGGATGACGGCCGCGATCTCGTCTCCTTTAGATGCAAACGCATCTGCCAGACCCTGTGGATCGTTGTATTCCAAAACCAGCGTGTCGCCAGTGGCGCCGGCGGGGATACCGGGGCTTGACGGTGTCCCCAACGTCAACGCGCCGCTGCCGGCCTGAACCAACAAACTATCCACATGCCCGTGATAGCAACCGGCGAACTTGATGATCACATCCCGCTTCGTGAACCCGCGCGCGACTCGAATGGCGCTCATCGTGGCTTCGGTGCCGGAATTGACCATCCGCACCTTTTCGATAGACGGAACCGCCTCGATAACCAGTTCGGCCAGTTCGCTTTCAATAACCGTCGGCGCGCCAAAGCTGGTTCCGCGAGTCAGAGCGTCGGTGATGGCGGCAACGACTTTCTGTTGTCGATGGCCGAGAATGTGTGGGCCCCACGAACCGATGTAGTCGACATACTGGTTGCCATCGATGTCGAAGATAAACGGCCCATCGCCACGATCAATGAAGACCGGGTTCCCGCCGACCCCACCAAACGCGCGGGCCGGACTGTTGACTCCACCTGGAATGCACTTTTGAGCGCGTTCGAATTGTTCGACGCTTTGTAGACGATTCATGGGAAGCTCCGCGTGGTTGTGGTTCTTTTGGTTCTCAAAGAGAACGGACGTTGGGGCGATGTGCGAGAAAGGCCCCGATCGACCGCGTTGCTCGAACACTGACGCTATCTTTTGTTGTCGATTGTTTGCCGGATGAAGTTGATCACCTGTCCGTCGTCGGGCAACTTCGTGTGTGCGGTTGAGACGGTCAGGACTTCGGCCGGGTCGGGTGTTGTAGCACTTGTGAGCGTTACTGCCATGTCTCCACTACGAACTTCTTCCGGGATCCGCAGTCGAGCAATCCAGCTTCGGGCAGAACTTTGTTGTGATTCTTCGAATGTCGAATCAGCCAACTTCCTGAGCGCTGTGCGAGCGGTCCCGATTCCCAGAGCCAGGAGCAGCGATTTTTGAGTGCTCAGGGCCTGCCCTCGAACTATTTGGTAGCGGTTCCGAACGTTAGGCGGCGAACCGGCATTCAGTTCTGTCAGGAACAGACTGCCAGGTTCCATGTCCCGAACCATCTGGGTCGAATCGTCTTCGATCGCTTCGGCCATCGACTTTGAAAGACCATCCTGCAATGAACCAAAAAACTCCTTAGCTTCCAACAGAGGTCGCAGACTGGTGAGATCGGAACCGGAATTGGGTGTCCCGATAAGTGTCGCAGTCCTGAAGTTCAGCCCGTCGCGTTCGGCCGCTCGGCGAAACACCAAACCGCCCGCGCTGTGGCAGACAAAGTCGATACCCGAATCCGCCGCCTCGGTCCGCGCCAATTCGTTGACCAGAAACTTTGAACTGCGATACAGACTGCCGGTGTTCGGGTAACGCAAACCAATCACAGCGGTCGATTCCGGCAGGTCGCCATCCAGTGCGCGGACCATGTTGCTGAACTCGTCGAGGTCCGAACCAAGCCCGTGCACAAATAAAGCGACACGGTCCACCGCAGCCAGACCCGCATCGGGAACCGGTTCCCACTTACCATTGGTGAATCGATGCAGCGCACATTGGTCGTCAGCGACAAGCCCGCCAACTTCCATTAGCAGGTGACGTAGACGGCGTAGCGGTCCGCGGACCGAACCCAGAGAATCGGGTTCCTCAGGCAGTTCGACTGCTTCAGCGAGAACCTCATGCCGAAGTACGTCCAGCACATGTTGGATATCGAACCCAGCCTGTCGGCACAGATGCAAAGCAAACAGGTCTTCCGAAAAGACTTCGGCGGTCGAAGCTTGCCGACCCAGAACCGTGTTCGAAAAATCATCCGAAGTAATCGCCGCGATGGCCTGCTCTTTTTCCTCTGACCTCACGAATGCGGCAGCCCATTCTGACTGATACCAACTCCGGCCGTGACCAAGACAAGAACTGGCAATTTGCCTGGCCAGTAGGAACGCAACCCGATCGCGCCCCGCAGCGTCTCCGAGCGTTCGATCGATCGTCGAACTGGAAATGTACAAAAAATTGCGGCCACCAGACGCTGACAAAAAGTCATCTCGTTCCAGAACAAATAACTCGAACTCGCCCAGGTCCGCGGTCATCGCCGGCGGTAACGTCTGGCTGAGACGAGCAAGCGTCTCCAGAACCAACGGCGGTGCTTCGACCACGCGGCTGTGCGCAAGAACCTGCTGATGCGTTTCGCGAACGCGTTCCAGTTCGTGCGGCAACGGCATCGGCGCGCGTTGACGGAGCCATGACTTGAGGTCTCCGAACGATTCACGCGCGCGTTTTCGAACCGCGTCTGGTGGAACCTTCAACGACAGGGTATCGACCTGGTTGCGTTGCTGTGGTGTGAGTTCATCGGAAGCAAATGATTCGCTGGCTGACATGGTGCTCGATGCGATGAGGATCAGGAATGCGAGAAACATTCGCGGCTGGCGTTGCAGCTTCATCTGGTCAATTCCGGTAGTGTGCCCGCGACACAACTGTATCCGGATCGCGTTCCGCCGGGTAGGAGCCCTGTGGCACCAGGCCGTGAAGATGCGGCCTATTCGCGCACGTCGGCACGCAAATCGTCGGGCACGTCATTTAGGGCGGCATCAGGCAGCACGTACGACGAAGCCAGGATGTCGGGATCGTCATGCACCAAATCGGGGAACCGATTTCCGGCCAACAGCCCCACAGCGAAGATTTCCTGAACCGCGTCTTCAAACCGAACGAACCCAACCGTGTTGCCCGTTTCAATATTTACGGCGACAACTCCACACTCGCGGCTTTCACTTTCTTTCAGACGCTCGACCAGCGGAATACCACTAAACACCGCGCTCTCACGAACCTGTGAGAGACCAATGAAGGCCAGCGGCCCGGCAAAGCACATACCTCGAGTGAACCCATCCAGCTGCGCGATCTCTTCATACTTTCCGGTCGCCAGGTCAATGGTTCCGAATCCACCCTCACCCGAGTTAAGAATCCACAACTTGTCTCGATACCACCGAGGCGAGTGCGGCATCGACAGACCGCGCGTGATGATTTCGTGGGAGTCAACGTCGATCAACAACCCGCCGTCACGTTTGTTCTCTCGCCAGCCGCCGGTGGTGTCGGTTTCGCCGAGGGCCGTCACATACTTTACCCGGCCATCCACTTCGGCCAGACCGTTCAGGTGGCAGCGATCGCCGGGAGCCAACGCGGACACCCACTTTGGTCGCCAGCGTGGTTCAAAGCTGTACTCATTGCTGCGCGTGGCCAGGCATGAGAACGCCGTGTTGACGAACCACAGTTCGGGCGGGTCGTCACTTTTTGGATCTTCCTTCACCCACGCCATCTCGTGAATCTGCACGTTGCCCGTAACATTTTCACGTCGAGGTATCCAGGCGGCGTCGTGTTTGCCTTCGGGCTTTAGTCGCGGAGCCGCAGCCGGGACGTCGTGATATTCGATAACGCCACTGGATGTGCCAATAGCCAGGCGACCGTTCTCGATTGCCAGGCCCATCGGTTTGCTGAGGATCCGAAAGTGCGTGTTCAACGCTCCGTCATCGTTTCGCAGCAGCACGACCTTCCCCGCCTGATACGTCGTAACAATAAGCGTTGATGCCAGCTCGGCCAGGATCTGCGGCAGATTGGTCGTGTACTGACTGCGGAGCGGCGAGGGAGCGTCTGTCACGGCATTGTTCCAGGCATGGGCGTTGGATAGGCAGCCAAACATCTTGCCCGTTCTCACGCAATCCAGCAAGTGCGTGATTCCAATCAGGAATCTGCGTGACGAACCGGACTCAACACTCGCACAAACCCGGTCCCCATTTTCGAACCGGCAGCCGGTACAACGAACCGTTGCTTACGGATGCTTGATCGCCGCCCCCGCAAACGCGCGACTGTTGGCCGCGTTAGACCGCCTGCACTTCGGCGCGTCCCAGCGTTTTCAGCAGCCGGTAATGCGAACCAACAGCAGCCCCCAGCGTATCGTGAGCCGTATATCGCACGCCGAACTCTTTACTGGTCTCTTCGACGATCTGTGACAACGCCGGATAGTGCAGATGGCAAATCTGCGGGAACAGATGGTGTTCGATCTGGTAGTTCAGACCACCCGTGTACCAACTGATCAGCCTGCTGGTTCGAGCAAAATCGACTGTCGTTTCGACCTGATGAATGGCCCACTCGTTTTCGATTCGGTTGGTCACTTCTTCCGGCATCGGGAAGTCGGCGTCTTCAACAACATGAGCCAGTTGGAACACAACGCTGATGACGATCCCCTGAATGAAAGACGCCAGGAACCACGCTCCAACAACCAAAGCCCAATGGTGGTTCAGCACCATGATGGGTATCACGAATGCCCAGATAGCAAACGCAAGCTTGCCGCCCCAGAAGACCACCGCTTCTTTCCCTTTGGGAGTCTTGCAACGATGGCCAGAAATTTCCTTCGTGATCAGGAACGCGAAGTCATCGTACAGCTGCCACTTCAGCGGCAGGAACCCATACAAAAACCACAGGTACACATGCTGAAGCCGGTGGAACGCGAACCGCGGCTGGTGTGGCGACAAACGCCCGAAGATTCCAACGTCGATGTCGTCGTCGTGACCGGTGATGTTGGTGTAGGAGTGATGAATCTGATTGTGCTTCCGCTTCCACACGTACGAGCTACCGCCCAACAGATCCAACGTCATGGCCATCGCACTGTTGACCCAACGCTTGTCCGAATACGCACCGTGTCCACCATCGTGCTGGATGGAAAAACCAATCGCCGCCGTCGCCAGTGCGATTGAGAGAATGCCCGCGCCGGCTGCCCACACGTTTGGAGCCAACACCAGCAGCAGGTAGCTGCCAACAAACCAACTTAGAATCACAAACGTCTTCAGGTACATGCCCGGCAAGTCGCGGCGGTTCTTCCCGGTTTCAGTGAAGTACACGTCAATCCGTTCGCGCAGCGCAACCAGGAAGCCGGCGTTGTGGCCGAAGCGAACTGGTTTGCCTTGCGTCCCCTGGACGTCGGGTAACGTCGTGTTGGGAGTAGCGACGGGTGGACTAACAAGAGTGTTCTGCGACATGGGCGAACCCAAAAGGAATGGCTTTAAGCCGGAGAGGTTACCCGACAGCACGCCCTGGTCCTACCAAACGACTGTCAATATTTCGTCACAGATGAACGTCTGTGTCATCCTTTCTGACCGTCGGTGATTCACAGCGACTGCAGCCATTGGACACCTAGTGGGATGCCTTGATCGATCATCGATTGGTAGTGACCGCCTCTATCTACTGGTGAGAACGTGACTTGCACGCCTGCCGCCTTTGCCTGAACAGCAAACGTGTTGGTTCTGTGAAACGGCGTGTTGGAGTCATCCCGGGCGTGGAACAGGAAAACAGGGCATTTAATCCGGTTAAGATGAGTCATCGGATTACTCTGCTTGAGAAAGTCTGCAAGCCTGGGCAAGAGCAGCGAAGCTCCGGCATCTTTAAGAATCTCAGCCAGTTCCGCCTCTACATCCGCCGCCGGCGCGTACGCAATGCATCCACTGATGCGCGGTTCATGCGCGGCCAACAGCAGACTTACTGTTCCGGCCGAACTATGCCCCGCGCAGTAGATCCGGTTGGGATCAACTTCACGAACCTTTTGCAGAACGTACTCCAACGCGTTGCGGCCATTCACAACACCAGCCGCTGCCGCTCGGAATTCCAGGTACGCCCGTCGCAATTGCTGATCAGTCGCTGACTGTAAATCGCACGCTCCGTCCAGTGAATACGTTACGGCCACCATGCCGGCTTTTGCGTACGGCAGAGTTTCGTCGTGGTACGAGCCGTCGTCTAATCGGTTGCCAACCATGAGATTGGTTCTCGCCGGAGCAATCAGAACGCACGGTAGCGATCCCGCTTCGTGTTCTCCTCCTGGCATGTAGATTCGCAACGACATGGCCAGCCCGGCGTTGTCTTCACCGTCAGGCTGCATGGTGACTGTGTAGTACTCAGTTCTGCCAGGCAGCCCACCAGGACTAATTCCCTCCCTCCGCGAAATCTGAACGTTCGAAAAAGAAGCCGGAGCTGGAATTTGGTCTATCGGAAACAGACTGGTGGGATCGCCGAAGTCCGGCTGGTTCGCATAAATGCTGGCATCCTTAAGCTTCCCGAACCCAACGTAAGCCAGCCCCGCGCAAGTCGCGAACAAAACGAACACACCGCCCCCGACGATCACCAACACGATAGTCGCCGGCGACCACTTCCTGGCTCGTGGCTTTCGCGATGTTGGTGCGCGTCGCCGGTTTGCCAGAGCCGCTGAAGCGTGAGCATTGTCATCGACGAAGTCATCATCATCAAACGCCGGTCGCGCCGCCCTACGACGTGGCGGAGGCGAACCACCTGGAACCAGAACCGGCCGTTCACACTGGGGGCAACGCACAGTCTTGCCAGTATACTCTGCCAACAACCGCAGGGTCTTGCCGCACTCACATTCGGCCGTGATGTTCGCGTCGCTCATGAAAGCCTCAGGTAAGAAAGAGAGTTCCCATCAGTGTGACAACCTCTCGCAGAACTTGAAAACGACTCGCGACGGGATGGGCGACTCTGCGACTCGCACGCAGCGTAACTCGCGGCTCTAAGGTGCCGGTTTTTCGTTGAGATTCAGCGTGCTCCTTGGGGGGACGCTCGCGAATTGAATCCCTACGCAGTCGTGAGAGGAAGACCATTTGTTCTAATCACCAAGTAGTGAGCAGCAACGACCTTCCGATCATGCTCCCTATGCGTCCTGTCTGCCGGCTACATTATTGGGTGGCGTGGACACTTCAATCAAAACGGACTCTTCAATTGCGGTGGCGGTGCACTGCACGTTCAGTGGCATGCACAGGATCTCGCGACTACCGACATCCACCACTTGGAATCCCAGCCCCTCCGATTCTCCGAGTTCGAACCGCATCAATCCCTTGGGCACGATGATGAATTGGACATCCGCAGTGGCGTGCCGGACACTTTCCCCAATGCCAAGTTGCAGGTGCGACACCGTGGCTTGTTCGTCGATTGCCTTGGGCTCTTTGGGCGATGTTCCGTCTGCAAAAATTTGCCGCCACAGTTGCAGCAATTTGTTGATCAACGGCTTCACGAAAGCTGTCTGTAATTCGACCGCGAGCAAAACTCCTTCGGCGTGATCCAGTTCGGCACAGATCGCGCATTGGCAGGCGTACGCAGCTACATGCTGATAACCAAGGTGGTAGCAGGCTCTACCGAGGGCCGCGTTAAGATCGGCGTCACCAGGCAGGTAAAGCAAGCCGTCTTCAGCGAGTCGATCAGCAAGTTGCCAGTCCTCATTCACAAGAGCTTGTCGAACCTTCGAGAAGTGAACCGCGTGGTCGAATAGCGTGACGCGCCGTCGTTCGCTCATCTTCACTGCGCAACCACGCAAGGTCTGGCGAAACATCAGGTTGTCCGGTGCCAGATCAGACGCCTCCCTGAACAATCGACAGGCGCGTTCCCAGTCGCCGTCGTGCATCGCTGCAGTGCCTTTACTAAACGGACCCACTTCAGCTCCTGATTAAGTGTTGGTGAATACCCTGAGGCGACTCACTGCAGACAGGTACGACGTTGCCATCGGGAAGCCATAGCCACAAATCGTCGATCACTTGGCCTGCCGCCCAACGTTCCTTCGTGAGGAAGTACTGAAACCGATCACCGTCCGTGAGCGGACCACCACAGTGCTCACAAAAGATGACGTCGTCGTCTGCTGCTGTTGATCCAGATCCAAAGGCACTCACAGGCAATGCTCGTAGGGTCGCGATTTTCGCAGGATCGATTATGACCGATCAACGGCGGTACCGCCTCCCAGCAAGAGCTGCCGAGGCAAGGCTCGATCCAGTTTCCTGCCTGGGGGCGGGCCGCACACACATTGCCGCGAAGCGAAAGTAGCCATCATGCTCCGCCATGATGAGCAGCGCGGAGTGGGCGTCCAGTTGAGGATCAGTGATCGTCCGGAGTGGCACGGCAGAGGTCAGAGATAAGACAGGGCTCGTTGTTCGACAAATCGGTTTGATTCGATCGGAGCCGTCCTGGTAGCAGCAAGTGCGTTCTGTCGTGCCACGTCACGGCGGAGCGTAACGGCTACTTTCTTACCCATGGATCGTTGGCGGTTCCCGATGGATCCGGCAGCGGTGTGGAATCTCTGCAGGGAACTACCGGAGCTCTGTGCCTTTTTGGTAGCCTCGGTCGCCTACTGGATTCGGAAGCGACTGATGGAAGAACTCACTAACTACAATCTCATGCAGCTGCACGAACCGTTTATGCGGCAGGCGTTGCAGCAGGCTCAGGTGGCGTTCGAGATGGATGAGGTTCCCGTCGGGGCCGTCATTGTGAACGAGGGTGTGGTCATCGCTGAAGCGCACAATCAGCGCGAGATGCTGAACGATCCTACGGCGCATGCTGAGATGATTGCGATTACTCAGGCGGCCGAGGCTTTGGATTCGTGGCGGCTGTTAGACTGCACGCTTTACGTAACGCTTGAGCCTTGCCCGATGTGTGCCGGTGCGATCGTGCAGTCCCGCATTCCCAGCGTCATTTACGGAGCTTCCGACCCGAAAGGGGGCGCATGTGAGACGCTCTATCAGATCACGTCCGACATTCGTTTGAATCATCAGGCCCTTGTGCTTGGTGGCGTTCTACAGCCGGAATGCAGCACGATTTTGACGGATTTCTTCCGAAAACAACGTGAACAGGGCAAGAAGTAAGCGCGCGATGGTTTCCGAATGCGGTGAACCGCTATGCCTGCGATCCTTGCCCTTCAATTGTTTGGGCCACTAAACTCGACATCACGCAGTCTTGGGGCTCAATTCATAGCTTTGAAAAGCTGCCGCAACTGGCACAACTTGCCGGGCACGCCGCAATAGGAGTTCGCCTTGAGAGCGATCATTAGTGACATTCACGGAAATCTGGACGCTTTGGAAGCGGTGTTGGCGGACATCAAAGCCAAAGGCGTTGAGGAAATCTACTGCCTGGGCGATATCGTTGGGTACGGACCAAACCCGTGCGAATGTGTTGACCATGCGATGAAGATGGATTTCTGTCTGCTGGGCAACCACGACCAGGCGGCGTTGTTCGATCCCGAAGGCTTCAACGCGGGAGCCGAACGAGCGATCTTCTGGACGCGTTCGATTCTTGAAAAACCGGGCGCTGGCAGCGAAGCGCGGTGGGAGTTCCTTGGCGAACTGCCAAGACGCAAGTCCGAAGGCGATTTGCTGTTCGTCCACGGTTCCGCTCGCAATCCACTTAACGAATATGTCTTTCCGGAAGACGTTTACAATCAGCAGAAGATGGAAAAGATCTTCGCGCTGGTGACGAAATACTGCTTCCAGGGCCACACTCACATTCCCGGTGTCTTCACCGAGGGGTTGGAGTTTCTTGCGCCTGAGGAACTGGACTTTGAATACGAGCTTGGCGAGCAGAAGGTGCTGGTCAATGTTGGTTCAGTCGGGCAACCTCGTAACGGCGACAACCGTTCGTCCTACGTGATACTCGACGGAACCACGGTGAAGTTTCAGCGTGTTGATTACAACTTCGAAACAACCGCTCAAAAGATCTACGACATCCCGGATCTGGATAACTTCCTTGGAGACCGTTTGCGAGACGGTCGCTAATAACGCATCGTTGGCTTCTCGCCCCGTTCGAAGAATTTCAGTGAACCGGCTCCTGCTTCTCGCCGTTGACCGTCCGCTGCTGTCGCCCCGTTTAACACGACATTAAGAAGCTCCGTCGGACCGGCGGTACCAGAGAATCATGGACCAACCGCGAAAACTTGTACTCTTCTTTGCCGTCTCGCTGGGCTTCATGCTCCTGTGGTCGAACCTGGTCATGCCGTTCTTCCTGCCACCGAAGAAACCGGTGGACCCGGCGGCGGTTGAACAGAACGCTGAGGACGAGAACGAGGCGGCTGGCCAGGATGGCGACACAGCAGTCGCCGTCAAGCAGACTCCGGATGGCGATCCTGCAAAAGCGGGAGACGGATCCAACGATGCTCCAGCTGCAATCGCGCAGGCACCAAACACGGTTAAGGAAGCCGAACCAACCGAGGTCGTGCTGGGTTCAATTGATCCTAAAAGCGGCTACTACCTGAATGTCACTCTGACATCACTCGGTGCGGCCATTGATTCGATTGAACTGAACGATCCGAAGTTCCTGGAACTCGACCGGTCGAAGCAGCTCATGCTGATCGGTGACACGCCGACCAACTACCGCACGCTTTCAACGGGCGTGAATGTCATCGATGCCGAACTAAAGAAGCAAGACAAGACCCTGGCTGACTGGAACTGGGATTACGTTGCTGACGAAACAACCACGACTGCGGGTGGCAATTCCAAAGTTGTCTTTCGGGTCGAAATCGCTGGCATTGAGGTTCGCAAGACCTATTCAATGTCGCCGGTTCCCGCGAACGAAAAGCTGTCTGATGCGGAAGCTCGCAAGTCAACCCTGGCCGGGTATCTAATCGATTGCGAACTGACGTTCACGAACAAATCAGCAGCAACGGACCAATTGATCTATCAACTGCAGGGCCCGATTGGTCTGCGTTTGGAAAACGAAGTTCACGCTCGTGAGAACCGAAAGCTTCAGGTCGCCTTTGGAGGCGGCAAGAACGCGGCTGATGATACTCAGCGAGCCAGTGCCGTTTACAACGCTGTTGAAGACGATGAGGTTGAAGTTTGGAAGTCGCCGTTCCGTTATGTGGGGGTCGACAACACTTACTTCGCCGCGTTGGTCATCGCGGATCCTGAGGTTCAGACAATTGGCGAAATTAAGCCAATGGTCATCGATCCGAACAAGAAGAAGCCGGACTACAGCGACATTAGCCTGGAGCTGACGTCGCTGCCCGTCGTTGTGGCTCCTGGAAAACCTGTCACGCACAAGTTCCAAATGTTTGCTGGCCCAAGGCGCCGCCAACTGCTGGACCAAAAACCGCTGGAAGCGTCTAAGGTTCTGAACCTCGGCTGGTTCGGCTTCGTCGCACGTGGCATGCTGTGGCTACTGGGAAAATTCCACAGTTGGGGACTGCCTTATGGACTGGCCATCATCTGCCTGACCATTTCGGTTCGCGGTCTCATGTTCCCAATTTCACGCAAGCAGGCCCTCGGCGCGCAGAAGATGAAGGATCTGCAGCCTGAGATTCAAGCGTTGAAAGACAAGTACAAGGACGACAAAGAAAAAATCGCCAAGGCGCAGATGGAGCTGTTTGCGAAGCACAGGTACAACCCGCTCGCGGGGTGCCTGCCTTTGTTTTTCCAGTTCCCGATTTTCATCGGGCTATACACCGCGCTGTATCAGGTTGTGGACCTGCGACTGGCGAAATTCCTGTGGATCGACAATCTCGCCGCTCCGGATGCGACGTTCAAACTACCATTTGAACTGCCGTTCCTTGGTTCTGACTTCAGTATCCTGCCAATCTGCACTGTCTTCCTGTTTTTGGCTCAGCAAAAGCTGTTTATGCCACCGCCGACCAGCGAAGAACAGGCTATGCAGCACAAAATGATGAACTTCATGACCATCGCGTTTGGGTTCTTCTTTTGGCACTCGCCGGCCGGACTTTGCCTATACTTCATTGCATCCAGTCTGTGGGGTATCACCGAACGCAAGCTGCTGGCACGTACCAGCGATAAGAAAAAAGAACTAGCAGCAGCGAATCCTGAACTGGCCATGGCGGCACCATCAGGAAAAAGCACCGTCACTGTTTTGGCCGAAAAGAAGACTGAGCGGAAGCCTGGGTTCCTCCAACGCAAGCTACAGGAACTCTCAGACGCTGCAGCTGCGGCGAATGAAACGGGGACCGTTCGCAACGATGGCGATATTCGAGACAAGAAGAATAAAAACAAGAACAAGAAGAAAAAGAAACGGTAGTCACCTTGTCCCTGGACGAACTTCTGAAATGCCTGAAGAAGAGTCGTCTTCTCACTGAGAAGCAGTTGGCTCTCGTCCAGAAGAGTATCGGCGCAAGCAAAAAGCCGCTGACTCCCGGCGCCGTCACAGATCAGTTAGTCAAGCAGGAACTGATCACCGAGTGGCAGGCAAAGATGCTGCTGCAGAAACAGACCGGGTTCGTGCTGGGTCAGTATCGCTTACTGAAGCCCATCGGCCAGGGCGGCATGGGCAAAGTGTTCAAGGCGTGGGATCGTAAGAGCAAGCAAACTGTCGCCATTAAGGTTCTGTCGAAGAAGCTGGCGAAGAAAAAGAAGCTGGTTGCTCGGTTCCAGCGCGAAATCGATTTGGCGTCCAAGCTGAATAGCCCTTACATCGTCCGCACCGTCGACGCCGGCACCATTGGGCAGTCGCACTTCATGGTGATGGAGTACGTCGATGGCGAAAGCATTGACGAGATCGCTAAGCGGCAAGGTCGGATGAAGGCAGAACACGCCTGCGAGCTGGCTCGCCAGGCCGCTCTTGGATTGCAGGACGCGCATGCAGCCGGGATGGTTCACCGCGACATCAAGCCTGGCAACCTGATGGTCGCGTTCGCCGATGGCAAGCTAAGCGTGAAGCTGCTGGACATGGGGCTGGCTCGGCTAAACGAGCAGGAAAACGATGGCATGACCAAGACCGGTCAGGTCATGGGAACGCCGGACTACATGGCGCCCGAACAAGGCTGGAACACGGCCGACGTCGATATCCGCGCGGATATTTACAGTTTGGGTTGTACGCTGTTCCGACTTGTCACGGGCGGTGTCCCGTTTCCCGGCGACAACCCGCTGCAAATTCTGATGGCTCGGTGTTCGACCGATGCACCGCTTGCCAGTGCGGTGGTTCCCGACCTTGACCCGCGCATCGACGCCGCCATCCGTGGGATGACATGGCGTGATCCGGGGCAGCGTTTTCAAACTCCGCAGGAAGTGGCCGACGCGTTGGCTCAGCTGTCGGTCATACCGGCGGCCAAGGACTTACAAGGCGGCACAGGAACCGCATCACCATCCGCGCAGCCGACGATGGTTCAGGGAGCAACAACTCAGGGAGAGCCAAGCTTCAAAGAATTCCTGAGCGACATGGACAGCGGCGCCAAGGTCGAACTGATGACTGGCGGGTCCACGGAGGAATTCGAAACGACCAAACCGTCTGGTGCGCGACCGCAAAGCGGCGTCAGTAAAAAGGACCGGCACCAGAAGCCAAACCGGAAGAAGAACAAAGGGCTGCTGTGGGCCGGCATTGCGTTTGGGGCTTTGCTGCTAACCGCGGGTGGGTTCTTGGTTCTAAACTCCGAATCGGAAACACCACAGCCCGAAGAAGAAACGCAGGTAGCCAGTCAGCAACCGGCTACGGTGGAGTACTTCGCTCAGATTCCAATCCAGCGAGCCGAACCCGGGCAAGTCGTGAGTTTTTTCGCGACGCCGGAAATTACGACCGGGTTGGACGACGTCAAATACTTCCTTGGAGCGGGCTCGCCTGAAGCAGCGACACTGGACGCGGAAACCGGTGAGTTCTACTGGGTTCCGCCACGCGATCAGAGTTCAGGTCGGCTGACGTTAAAGGTTCAGGCCAAACGAGGTGAGAAGGTTGAATCCGAAAGGGACGTCCTCATCGACATCCTTGCCGCGCAGCTTATGGCGAAGATTATTGAGTTCGAAAACAAGGAGCTGAAAGCGGGAACGCCGTGGACATACTCGCTGGAACTTTTCGGACAAGACACGAAGGACGTTGCGGCTGAGTTCCGCCTGATCGGGAACCCGCCCGAGGGTTTAAAGCTGGACCAGAAAACCGGAGCCCTGACATGGACACCGCTGCTAAGTCAGGTCGGGCGACACCCGCTAAGTCTGCAGTTGATCGATCCCGCCGATGGCCGCGTGGTGCACTCCGCCACCTGTTCGCTGTTGGTCCAGCCTGGTAGCAACCCAGACAAACCTCTCAGCGCCATCATTGCGGCTCAGACGGTTGAAGCCGGCCGGCAGTTGTCAGTGGATCTGCGAAAACAGGCCAGTGTCCGCATTCCCGCTCGTGCTGTGTGGGCTTTGGTATCACCAAAGGACACCGGCGCGTCGGTTAACCAGCAAACCAGTGAATTTGTCTGGACGCCGCCGGAAGGTAGTACCGGTAAGACAGTGTTCAATTTCAATGTCTCGTTGGCAGGTCGATCAGGAACCGCTTCACTGGAGGTCAACGTGACTGCACCAGCGGCAGCGACCACGACGATGACCGCCGGCGCTGTCCCGCCAGCATCCGAGGTCACTGAAGCGGAAGCCCACGTACGCGACATTTTCAAACGCGACTTCGCGCAGCGTGGGGCGACGGCAAAACGCGAACTCGCCAGTAAACTTCTGGTTCGCGCGTTTGACGACAACCCGCCAGCGATGGAGTACGCGTTGCTGAAGCTTGGGTTCGAAGTGGCTCGCGAAGGGAAAGCGTTCGCAACCGGCGCGGAGATTGTGCAGCTGATGGCCGCGAAATTCGGTTCAGACTCCGTCGCACAAACGGCAGAACTTGTCGATGGTTTCAAAGCGCGCGGGGTGAAGCCAATGGACAAAACTGTGCTGGGCGAAGTGATGTTCCGCGAATCGTATAACGCCGCGAATCAGGATCGGTTCCAATCGGCCGCGGCGTTTATCAAAGTCGGCGGGCTTATCGCCAAGTCGGGGCCGTACGCGGATGTCGTGAAGGAGGCCGCGTCACGCTTGAAGTCGCTGCCAACGGACAGCGACGAACCGGGTGCACTGGATGAGAAGCAGCAGGTCGCGAAGGGTGAGCTAATCGCATTGCTAAATCGCTACCAGTTTGCCGGCGTGTTTCGTGAGCCAGCATCGTTAATTTGGATTCAAAACGACGAAGGTGACCCGGGCGCCGGCAAGGATTTGTGGAACATCCGCGGTCCACAGATTCTGATGGAGTCGCCGCAGTCGGCGATGATTACCGGGTTTGTCGATCCATCCGTCGGGAGTGACGGAACCATAATTCGATTGCAGATTGCGGCGGACAGCACCACCGGAATGCTGTTGTTGGGAACCCCGAACAGCGGACAGGTCTTTGGTTACCAGGTCCCGCTGGCTGGCAGCGAAATGCTGTTCGTCAAGCAGTCCAACCTCGCTCAGCCTTTGGCGCGACCGCAGGGGCGGATTGTTCGAGACAAGAGCGGCTGGGACCTGGTGGAAATTGCCGTCGCGGGTGAAACGGTGCGCATTTCGTTTAACGGGACACCGGTGACCGAAGCCAGTTTGCCCGAAGCCGCATTAGGTTCGACCGGACTGCTGACGGTGCTGAAAGACGGTTCTGGCGACCACAAACTGCACATTCGCAATGTTCGCATCCTAAAAACCGGTTCTCAGTAGCCCACGACAGAAACTCGCCTCAGCGCGATTTTGAGAATCAGTTAGGCTTCCGGCTTCAACCAACTGTCGGAGCCCACCCTTGCAGCTTCATTCCCCCACACAACAGGCGACGCCGCGGCCCGCTCTGCCTCCGCAGAACGTCACCAAGTACAAGCCGTCAATTCAGTTTCCAAAGTGCGTGACTCAACCGTTCCAACGCGTGATGGTGGCGATGGCTGATCGCGGTTGGTTTGGGGAATCGCCTTTGCAAACACACGTCGTGGTTTGTGGGTTCCCAAGAAGTGGCAGTACGTTGCTGCAGTTAATGATCGAAGCGTGCGTGGACGACGTTCGCACATACGGTCGCGAACGTCGCGGCATGGAAGCGGCTCGCAGTTATCGGCGAACGCATCCGATCATGATGACCAAACGCCCCGCCGACATTTTCACTCTGGACGATTTGCGCGGATACTATTCTGGTCATCAGGCGGAGGCGAAGTTTGTGCTCATGACGCGCGACCCGCGTGCGATTCTGACTTCGTTCCATCACACGAACCCCGACGACTACTATGTGCCGGCAGAACGTTGGCAGGCCATCTACCTTTACTGGCAGTGGGCCATTCAGTCGCCCGACGTAACGGTCGTTCGCTACGAAGATCTCATTTGCGATCCGGATCAGGTTCAGGCTCAGTTGTCGGACTTCATCGGCTGGAACGTGAGACACCCGTTCGCAAACTTTCACGAAGTGGTTCCGTCCGGGTTCGACACTCGTGCGTTGAATGGTGTTCGGAAGCTGGACCCGGCCAACATCAATCGATGGCGCGACGCGAAGTATCGTGAGAAGCTTGTTCGGTTATTGAGCGAAGAGCTGCCTGAGTTACCCAACTGTCTGATTGAGTTGGGTTACGAAACGACGTCCGATTGGGCAATTGAGTACATGCCAGAGCGTCACGCGGCTTGAAACGGCGGGAATCGCGGCTCGTTCGGCTGAATCTGACGTGAGCAGTTTGACCGATCTATATGCGACAGGTAGGTTTGAGTTACCTGAACGCATACCTGCGCCGCCACGAAGCCTGTGCGAGACTCGCTATGAAATGGTCCTGCTTGCTGATCTTCTCTCTGTTCCTGCTGCCATCGCACGAAACCTCTGCGCTGCAGGCTGCCCAGGAAAAAGACAAGAAGAAGCAGGAACTGAAGACGGCCAAGTCTGAGAAGAAGGCTCCGGAGTTCATGCGTATCCGCAAGGATGGGCGGCGGATCATGGCGATGGAAACCAATGTGGTTCGCTATACAGATTCCATCAAGTACCCGGGCACGACTGTTGACCTGATCGGAGCCATCCACCTGGCCGACCCTGATTACTACGACAAGCTGAACGAGTTGTTCAAGCAGTATGACGTTTTGTTGTACGAAGCTGTCAAAGAAGAAGGTGCCGAGATTGGCAACGGTGAACCGCCCCGCGGCGGCGGGAAGATGAAGAGGGACAAGGATATGTCCACCGACACGATGGTTGGACTATCGGTCGTATCTACGCTTCAACTCGGAATGAAAGACATGCTGGGTCTGGAGTACCAGATGCAGGGTGTTGACTACACGAAAAAGAACTTCGTGCATGCTGACATGACAACAAAAGAGTTCAACTATTCGATGAAGTCACGTGGCGAATCGTTCGGCGGCATGATGCTGAAAGAGATGGGCAAGGCGATGGGCAAGAAAACGAACCCAATGGCCGACCTCGACCTAATGCTCTCGGCAACATTGGGTGGCCCCATTGCGGTTCGACGCAGTGTTGCAGCTCAACTAGCCGACCAAAGCGCCGACGAAGCGTTTGCTGACGAGAACGGTGAATCCACCATCATCACAGAACGCAACAAGAAGGCTCTCAAGGTTCTTGACGAACAACTGGAGAAAGGGCACAAGAAGATCGGCATCTTCTATGGTGCGGCTCACATGCCGGACATGGAAAAACGGCTCAAAGCTGACTTCTATTACACGCGTGGCGATGTGAAATGGCTGGAAGCCTGGAAGCTTCGCAGCGACAAGAAGAAAAAGAAGAAGGCCGCCGACAAGAAGTAGGGGCGGCCATGAGCACCTTCATCGCGCTGCTTCGCGGTATCAATGTGTCCGGCAAAAACAAGATTCCGATGGCAGACCTGCGTTCGCACATCGTATCGGCCGGCTTCGAAGACGTGCGAACCTATGTGCAAAGCGGCAACCTGCTTGTCTCATGCAAAGGCGGTTCAGTAGCCCGCGTGCGGGACGAGGTGCATCAGGTCATTGAGTCCGAGTTTGGGTTCGATATCCCCGTTATGGTTCGAACCCCAAAGCAGTGGCGCTCCGTTGTCGCGGGGAACCCATACCTGGCGGAAGGCATCGACACCAAGCGGCTGTACGTCGCGTTTCTTGATCGAAAAAGCAAACCCACGGACGCCGCGAAGTTGGATACGATCAAGCTCGGCCCCGACGGCTACTCCCTGGCTGGCAGCGAGATTTACCTGGACCTTCCCTCGGGTGCTGGACGCACCAAGCTCACGAACGCGGCCATTGAGAAGAAACTTGGCGTCGTGGCGACCACCCGCAACTGGCGAACCGTTGGTCAGATCGATTCGATGCTGTAGCGGAGCCCCATAGAGCGCGAGTGTATCTGCGCGGACTGGCTGCCAGGACATGGGGTTCGCCTGTGTTGACCGCTATGCTGTCGGCGTGAAATCAGGTCAGACAAATCCTGGAGATCAATGTGCAAACTGGACGACTCCAGACTGCTGACTTCCTCCTGCCAGCAGGGGTAGTCCTCATGTTTGTTACTTCCCTGGGAATGTTCTTTCCGGATACAACAACTGTGTTGTTTGATGCATTGACCAAACAGCCGAATCAGGTGAAAGACGTTACCAACTTCTTCGCTTTCGCAGCCGTCGCATTCGGAGCTTGCCTGGCTGCCGTTTGCCTGGTCCATGCGTTGCCTGCCGCCAATGGAACTCGGCACCTCCTCAGAACGCCAGTCTGGCTTGCGATACTTGTCGCTGGCAGTCTCTTCCTCGTTGGGCAGGCGACTTGTTATCGCAACTTCTTCATTGTTGCCCAGTCCTCGACTGTCCCAAGAGCGGACGAATGGAATTCGGTGACGGCAAGTGCCCAAGTGTGGAAGCACATCGGCGCGGGCCTGCTGGCTCTTGCCGGGTTGTTAGGCTGTTCAACTCGAATCCGAACTACAGTGACCTTGGTTTCACCCGTGGTCAGCGGACGGTTTTGGGCATGGGGCGCGACATTTTTTGCTGCAGCATCTGCGTCGTGGCAATTCCTTTCTGGCTGGCAGTTGAGCAAAGCGATTCAACTAATAACGGGTTCGGCAGCCTCACCCAAACCCACGGCGCTTGCGGAACTAGCTCAAGACATAATGACTTCTGATGTGGCCGCGGCCTGTACTTTGATCGGGTGCGGATTTTGCGGCTCAATGGCTGTCCGAGCATATCAGCGTTCGACAGCTGTGAATCAGTCAGGTGATTAGCTCCAGGTTGCTCGGCCGAAGACTCCAGGGGTTGTAGTCAGAAGCCGTTAAGCCCCGACGTAAAGTCGGGGCGGCTGTGAATTCTTGGTCCATCACTATTTTGGGTGGCCGGGGTTGGACTGAGCCCGCGAAGGAAACC
>CAZAIB010000026.1:0-56894 GCA_964485095.1 uncultured Planctomycetaceae bacterium
ATATTCTCACCGTCCAAATACAGGCTGGAGACAAGTTCGCCCCATGGCCGCTGAACGGTAACGTTAGCTTCATCGGTATTTCCGTTGCCCCCGCCTTGCTGGGCTTTCGCATCTACTGTGTCGCTGTTGATCACATCGCGATGAGAACCGCCGCGGAGTTCGTCTGTGCCAGCGTCACCGAATAGTGTGTCCTGACCCAGGCCGCCAAAGAGAGTGTCGTCGCCATCGTTTCCGTGAATCATGTCGTTGCCAAACTGAGCAAAGACGATGTCATTTCCTGACCCACCGCTGATAACGTCAGCCGCACCTTTTCTCGTTTCGATCGCAGTCGCGGCGTATGCCAACTGATCCAGCGGAGTCTTCTTGACGAAGATCGGTTTGAGTTCCGCGTTATCGCCGAACAGCACATCGTCATCGGCACCACCGTCTATCGTGTCGAGCCCCACAGAGTCGTCACGCTGAGACTTGTGAATGCGAGCGGGGAAGTACCGGTACTCTTTAAAACCCTCGCGTTCACTGGTGTCGAGGTGCTTACGCAGATCCAGGCTGTTGGTGAGAATATTGACTGCAAGCGCCAACTCGCTGGCGTCCGCGTTCCCGTTCGGCAGCTCCAACATAACGGGTACGACTGTTTCGCCCCCATCGCCAACAATGACATCAACCCCAGCATCTCCATTCAGAACATCGTTTGACATGGAAACGTCGTATTCAGACTTGTACGGAATCAACTTCCGGTCTCGCCTGTGAGGCATCGATGACGTCTCGAGGTCGTTTCTGGAGTGATCTCTAAGTTCCACTCGGCGAGCGTTCTCAATGTCCCGCAATGCCTGACTAGTGCGGGTCTTGACCTGTTGTGGAACCGACTGCGGATTGAACTGCTCGTTGTGAGCCTCAACCGAAGAAGCTGTTGGGAGAACCACCAGGCTGTGATCGCCAATGATCGTGTCATTGCCGTCGCCACCTTCCACCACGTCGTTTTGCATGACGTAATGATGCTGCAGTACTACTACATCATCTGTGGCGATTTTTTGTCTGTCTGGATTGTTGGCGATTGCATCATCAACCAGCAAACTTACCAACTCAACATCAGCTTCTTCCAATGCAGAATCGAAGTCCAGAAGAAGATGCTTCAGGCTAAGAAGATGGTCCAGCCGAGCAACCGTGTCCGCTTCGTAGTCATCAGCGTCAATTGCCGAACGGACCGACGCAGGTGTGACGATCGTCCCGTCGTCACCAACGATCGTGTCGTCACCGGCTCCGCCACTGATACTGTCATTGGCAAAACTAACTGAGCCTGCGTCCTGGCCCAGCAGCCCCGCTTCCACAAGGTCGAAATCGTGCACTAAACGTCTGAGTGACTCATCGACGTCTTCCAGTCGCTTCCGGACGTTCGTATCAGCCACGTCCAGTCGTGTGTGTCTGGTGTGGGGCAAAGCGAATGCGTGCAGATTGTCCCCGTAGATCGAATCATCGCCGGCTCCGCCATCGATTGTATCGCTCCCTGCCAGAACGTCGGCATGACGTGCGATATCCGGAACCAGAGAAACGTATGGCACCAGGAATCGGCCATCAGTTGTCGATAGAGAATCATCGGTCGCGATCACTTGCAGTTCTGGTGACACATCTGTGAACACATCACTGATCGGCTTCGTGAGCGACAAATTCTGCGGCGTCACTGCAATCTCTGGGACGACGACCGAACCGCCAAATTCGATATCGATCGGTACATCTGCGGCGACATCCAGCACTCGCAGGCCATGGATAATGTGCGGCATCGTCGAATCAAATTGAACCAGACTGGTCGCGTTGTCACCGATAATCAGGTCCGCTCCGCCACCTCCATTGATATCGTCATCTCCTCGCTGGCCAAGGATGACATCCTCTCCTTCGCCGCCGTCAATTATATCGTCGCCAGCGGCCGCCAAATCGACCAGTAGGATACTTGTATCCCATGCATTGTTGTCCGAGTTCCGAACACGATCGCCATTGTCGTCAAAGGCGCCGGACAGAATAACCACATCAGCGTTCAGGATTTCAGACGCCAGCAGAGTGGAACCGCCCGGCGTCGTATCAATATCAATCTTGCCAGTAATGGAGGCAAATTCTTCCAGCACGATGTCGCGTTGCCAGACGCCATGCGCGTTAATCTGCGGCGTGCCATCTGAGTTGTAGGCTCGAATAATCTGGCCATTGTCGCCCAGGACAAAGTCAGCCCCAGCCCCACCGGCGAGCGTATCGTTTCCTTCACTTCCGACAATTTGGTCATCATCGGCTCCGCCATCGACGTTGTCGTCGCCACGTTGCGGTTCAAGAATATCGCGGCCGGCTCCACCCAGGACTGTGTCGTTGCCAGCGATCAAATCGACGTTGTCAAACCGTTGGATATGTCGGACTACATCAGCGAATGGAGCCGGGTACTTATGCCATGTCGCATCCTCACCGTTGATGAGTGTGCGGGTGATGACTCCATTATCACCCAAAACCACGTCCGCATCGGCTCCACCATCGATCACATCGTGGCCATCTGCTCCGGACAGAACATTGTGTCCGCCGGTGAGATCGTCTTCCCCGTCGCCGCCGAACAGGTAATCGTTCCCTTGCTGACCAAGCAGAAAGTCATCGCCGCCCTGGCCATGCAGCGTGTCGTTTCCGGCACCGGTCCCGTCTGTAGTGAAAATGGAGACGAAGTTCTGGTTTGAATTCAGCGAGTAGTCAACCAGGCCGTGATCGCCAAGAACCACATCGTTCCCACTGCCTGCACCGACAAAGTCATTTGCCGTGCCTCCGAAGAGCACGTCCTGATGGTCGCCGCCGCTTAGTGAATCGTTTCCACCCAATAGCGGATTGTTGCTTTGGATGACGTCAACAGTGGAATTGTCGTTGTCATTCACGACGAGATCGACGATGCCGTGGTCACCAAGAATCGTATCGCGGCCATCACCGCCATCGACCGTATCGTCGGCCAGACCACCGAAGAGGAAGTCGTCACCCCCGCCACCTGCAATCGAATCATTACCCCCAGCGATAACGTTGGTCGTTTCAAGCTGGAGAACCGAACCAGCATTCGTGGCCCAGATCCGACGTGTTCCCTCAACCCGCGTGATGACTCCGTAGTCGCCGAAAATCGTATCCTGATCCTCACCGCCATCGATCGTGTCCCCGCCGGGAGCAGCCGTCGTAACGATTTCAAATGTTGCGTTAATCTTTGCCAGTCCGTCCGCCGTGGCCGGATCGAACGCTGTAATTTGGTCTTCCGCAAGCAGTTGTGAGTTCACATTGAACGACGAATCGCCGTAAATATTGTCTTCGCCAGCCTCGCCATGGATGTGGTCGTTGCCCGCCCCTCCAGCAAGATGATCGCCTGCCTGACTGCCAGTGATCGTGTCGTCCCCCAGCCCGCCGTAGACGACAACGTCTTGTGAAGAACCCGACGCATCAATCGTGTCACCACCGTGGTTCACAAAACCGTTGGCATAGCCAGGCTGAATTGTGCCCACGGTTGAAGTGTAAAGACCGCCATCTTCGGATGTGTCGCCATAGACTGCCAATGGCAAGTCGCCGCGTCCCGTGACCGTGATGCTGTCGTTGCCGCCGCCGCCATGAACTGCAGCAACAGTACCCTCAGCAATACCGCTGATTTCAAGACTGTCGTTTCCGGCACCAAGCAGAACCTGCATGATCTCGATGTTGGAATAGGTGACACCACCACTCGCCCCAAGGCCAGTGAGTGTGTTTGCAGAAAGAGCACCAACGTCGTTAGTGGTACTCCCATCGTCGAACACCATCACGACGTCGAGCGTCTGCGATTCGTCAGCAAAGAAGTTGCTCGACAGATTCGAGATCGCATACGAACTGGTCTCGTCAGGCAATCCCCACTCAGCGGCCGGTACCGACAGGTTCTTGAGTGTCAGCTCTACCTCAGTCTCCGAACCCGAAGCGATAGCGGCGATCTGCCAGAACCGATGCACTCCGGGACCATTCGTAATCGTGAGCGTCCGCCCGACCAAATCTGCTACCGCTGTAAGCGCATCATCAGCATCCACTACCGCCTGCAGATCAGCGATGAGTGCCGTCAGAATATCAACAGTCCCTCCCTGACCTGTTCCACTGTGCGCGATGACCTGACCGTCGGATTCTGCCAGGTTCGTTTCGCCCGGCAACATCACAGGCGACGTAAATCCACCGCTGGAACCAGCACCAGAGAAGCCATCAATCTCAAGCGGCCCCTGAATACCCGCCAGGTCATGCGGCCCCTCCATGGAGTCGACAACCGCGTTGTTCGCGGCAATCACTTCCTTTGAGTCACCACCAAGATGGAACTGATCGTTGCCCAAGCCACCAAGCAACCTGGTTGTCAAAGTTGATGGCGTGGAGAACACAAAGAACTCGTCATCACCCTCAGCACCGTCGATTTCCAGGAACTCGATCGTGCTGTATGTGATTGTCCGGCCAGTGCCTCGGATCGAATCCGATGTGATCAGGTAGTTGTCACTGAACTCTGTGCCTGCCAGTCGCAGTGTGTCGTTTCCGGAACCCCCATTCACCGCCAGATCTGCATTGCCAACATACTCAACCGTATCGACGCCCTCACCCAGATCAATCGTACTTTCAACGGAACCTTCTTTCGCGAATGACCGAACCGTGAACAGGTCGTCGCCGTCTCCG
Source organism: uncultured Planctomycetaceae bacterium (assembly GCA_964485095.1). GTDB lineage: Bacteria > Planctomycetota > Planctomycetia > Planctomycetales > Planctomycetaceae > CAYNWT01. The sequence goes on from CAZAIB010000026.1 coordinate 4,666, forward strand.
CCGTCCAGATTCAGTTCTCCCGTGTTCCGGAAGATGACGAAGATGTCTTCACCACTGCCGCCTTGAATCGTCGTGTCATTACTAACACCGTTGCTGAGAAAGCCTCGCGTGGTTTCCACGGTCGCGAATTCATCCTCGCCGGCAATGTTCGAACCGGCTGCATCGCGAGCCGATTGGAAGATCTGGCCAACCTGGAACTGGTCCTTGCCTACGCCGCCACGGACCGTTGTCTTTGCCCAGTTGTCGTCCAGCGTCACGTGGTCGTCGCCACCTGCTGTGTCCACAATCAGGTTCTCAAGGCGTTCGTCGTAGTTGACGCGTTCTACCTGATCCCCATGCAGGGCAGCTGCAAATGCTACTCCGCCCAACGCGCTGCTCTTGTCGCTGGCTCGCAGAAGAAAGTCGTCGCGAACGTCGCTGCCGTAGATTGCCAGCGTATCGGTTTCTGTCGTCGCGGTCCCCGAATCAAAGACGGTGACCAGCGAATCTCCGTTGCCAAAGATGTTGACGTCGTAGTTGTCGCTCCCTGCCTCGCCATCCAGAACCAGCGTCGTGGCAAGCCCGTTGGCTTCGGAACCCACGACGCTGTTGACGCGTAGGTTGTCGTCGCCCTCTTGCCCATGAATAGTTGTCGCACCCGTTATTGATTCGACATCAACGGTATCGTTGCCACCGCCAGCCAGAACCTGAGTAATCCCAGTGTGAGTACTGGCGATTTCGAACTCATCTGCACCGCTGCCCAAATTGACATTCAGCGTACCAATGGAACTGTAAGTAATACCCGCACCGATTCCCGCCCCAACAATTGTCGTGGCGGTCAGCCGGCCATCGGCGTCGCCTGCTGAGTCACCAGTGTCGTCCAGCTTCAGAATATCCGCGCCGCCATCTCCGTTTACAACAAGCGCGCCAACAACGCTTTCAAGGTTGCCGCTGACAGGACTTCCAACATTGATCCTGTCGAGGTCATTGCCGCCGTTTATGGTGGTGGACGTTCCAGCCACAGTGCTGTTCACATTGATGTTGTCAGCGCCGGCGAGAGTGTTAAGCGTGACTGTATCACCACCAAAATCCGGCCCCACATCGTAGATATCCAAATTCACGCCGCCGACCTGAGCGACACGAAGTACATCGACATCGGTTTCAGTGGTCCGCGTTTCCCCCGGTACCCCCGTGGCTTCTGTGACTCTTCTCTGCACAACAGAAGCTGAAACATCAAACGTCTCAGCGATGTCTGAACCATTGACGATCACATTGTCCTGCACACCATCGTCACCGAGATTCAGATTCAACTGCCTCAGCACTGATGTGTCTGTGTTCGTCTCATAGTTGATGGTGAACGTATCACCTTCTGCGCGGTTTCTTCCGTTCTCGATGTTTAGGTTTTCGACGTCAGTGATGGGGCTTAGCTGATCAGAACCGATAGACGCTGTGAACCCCGCGTTGCTGATGCCAATGTTGACATTCTTCGACTCGCTGCCTCGCACAGCGACGGTGAAAGTATCTTCGCCGGCTCCGCCACTAATCGTGTCGTTTCCGCCACCCCCTTCAATCACATCGCTGCCTGAACCACCCAGGAAGTGTTCTCTCGCTCCGCTGCCCTTCAGGCGATCGTCGCCCGCACCTCCATTGACCGTCAGCGCGCTTCCGCCGTTGTTGAGAAGCCTGTCGTCTCCATTACCCAGGTTGATATTTCCAGGAACACTCACGGCGGAAAGAATCTCAACGACATCGTTGCCGTCATGCATGTCGGGGATACTTAGACTTGTCACGTTCTCGAAAGTTTGAGTCACATCAAACATCGTCACTGTGATCGTCTGCCGACCATTGACCATTGGCCCGATGGCATCGATAGTCACCGCTTCGTTAATCTCGTCACTTCTCAGTCTCCGCGCCGCCCGAACCGCGCTGTTACCTGCGTTCACGGTCAGCACGCCGTTGCTATTCACCACGGCAAGGACGGGTGGAGGTGGTGGCTCGTTGACCGTCAGAGTACCAACGCTAAAGCTGTAGGTTCTGGTGCGTACGTTCGGGTAAGGGAAACAAGCCGTGCCGAACCAGCCAAGATCGACGCAGTAGCGATCCCAGAACGGTTCCGGATAGCTGACACCGACTGTGATAGAACCAGTTGCAGAGTTATAGCCGACAGACAGTGCGTTCAGATTTACGTCAATTGAAGGGAACGGACTGATGTCAACAGTCAGCCCAACGTTCAGGTTCCCGGCAACATCCAGAACTTTCGCACCAGAACCACCAGACGCAGTTCCATTGTTGTCCAGGTAGCTGATCGACAAATCAGCTCCACCGTTGATGTTGATCCAGTTCGGACCAAGCTGAGCCCGCGCGTCGATATGAGCTTCGAACTCGCCCTCAGAACTAAAGAACATCGATCCGCTGACAGATCCACTTGCCAGCCCAAGAAAGTCGGCACCGGCGTACAAGTTCACCTGCAAGCTGACAACATCTTCGCTCAGCAGCACGTAGCCGGAGACGTCAAACTCAAGAACCTCCAGCAATTCAACCTCGGCATCAACAAACACCACCCCATACGCGCCGGCCGCGCCTTCCGTCCAGGTGGGACTGCCGTTGATCAGGTTTTGCAAACCAGACGCGGGATTCCCCGGTCCCGGTGCAGTCAGAATCGAACTCGGATTCGCGGGCGCCGCTTTTGGAATCCGCATTGTCAGGCCATTGGGGCGGTTCGGATCTACTCCGGCCCCTGGGATTTCGAACACAATTTCCTCGCGCGTCGTGTTCACCACCAGAACCGCCGCACCTGAGATACTTGCCAGGCCCAATGGCAAATTGGCTTCCGCGCTCAGTACAAGGTCGGCAGCGAAACCGTTGTCACGAATCGCGAGGAACCCAAGCACGCCAAATTCAAGCAACGTGCTACCTTTCGGACCAAGCTTAAGGCTGGCAGGCGCAGCGGTCTGATTGGCGCCTTCTTTGAACAACGCCACGTTGAAGCCGTTGCTGGAGAATTCAAGGACAAACGTGCCGACAACCTGGAACGCGGATTCACCGGGGGTGAACGTTCCGTTGTTGTTGTGGTCGATTCGAAAGTCCACTTCACCATTCAAGCGCAACGCGAACGACTCAGCGGGCAGAGCAACAAACACGTCGTTGCCGTGGACGTCTTCAAGAACTTCGTCCGGCTGAACTTCATCCGTGCTGTTGATCCGCAGTAGTCCCGACGCGTTTGCGAACAATCCAAACTGCTGTGTGAAGCTTAAGTCGGTTCCAAGAATTGCGGCTCCCCAAACATCGGTGCCACCGGTGGACATGTCAACGATGGCATGAAAGACACCGTTCGAGGAGGCGATCTCTCCGAAATTTTTCTCACTCAGGTCTGCGTCAAACTCCAGCGTCATCTCTAAAACAGAATCGGCCTCGGCGAACTCGATTGACGTTGAACCAGCCAGAGTCAACGTTGTGACCTCTGGAATGTTCAGATCGACGGCGCCCTCAAGAGCAATCCTGAAGCCGTCATCAGCAAGCGTCTCGAACGTTGCTTCTCCACGGAAAACCAACAATGGGTCGTCCGGAACGACGTCGGCGAGAAACAGAAAGCTTCCATCAAAGCCGCCGTCATCTTCACCCAGATCTGCAAACATGCTCGCCGGGATTGTCAGTTGTCCGTCATAGAGCGACATCTCTCCTTTCAGCCAAACCTGAAGACTGGTGTCTTCGTCCGCATCGCCCAGAACTGTTCCAAGCATGAAGTCAACGTCGAACTGAAGAATCTCCTGCGGAATCCGCGGATCAAAGCTCAATGTCGCCCCACCGCCAAGAACAAACTCGTCGAACAGCCTGCCCCAGACATCGCCACCAGCTTCAATCTGGCTCACGACAGCCTGGTCCAGTTGAAGCTTCCAGTCTTCGACGCTTTCCGGCGCACCGATTCCCGACGACAAACCACTGTCGCGCAGGTCCAATGGATCGGTCAACGTGACACGCACAACTTCCGCACTACCTACGAAGACTCCCGGATCAGCATCGACCTCAAAGGTCACTGCGTTCCCGTTAACCTCAAAGACTTCGAACTCACCATCAAAAGCAGAATTCCCTGCCCCTCTGACACGGAATATGTTGCCCGCGGCAAGATCATTGTTCGGAATCGTCAACGTGACACGCGAATTCACGCTGTCGAAAGATCCACCCGTCGCACTGAAGTCTGTCTCTGTTTGCAAGTCCTCAATCGTCGTACTAAACCGTGCGCCAAGTCGAAGGTTGTTGATTGCCAGCCCCGACGTTGGCTCAATGACGATGTTCGTGTCGGCGTGACCGAAGACCTGAAGTGGCCCAAGTTCTGAAAACGCAAAAGCGAATCCAAATCCAAAGTCTTCAAACTGAACATCGCCCTCAACCGCGGCATAGAGCGCAGACGATTCGGGCAGCGGGCCGGCACCATCAGGATCCGCTGTGACTTCGTTAACGATAAATGACCCATCGACTTCAACGCCAAACAACTCGCCTTCGATATTACCGATGATTCCGTTGAGATCAGTGATCGGCGAAGTCGGAAAATGAATGTCCCCGCTTAGCACATCACGCACGCCCGTCCGGATGACGTCCATGTCCAACTCAAGGCCAAGAACGCCTCCTGTGACTTCGAGATCTGTAGCTAGTTGATTGTTGAGCGACTCGTCACCGGTATCGATGCCGTCATAGGACGCATCCAGCACAAGAGTGTTGTTTGTGTCGTCCCCGCGGAAATCCGGGAACTGCATGTCCAGCTCATCGATCGTCACCTGGATAAACTCGGGCATGCCGATGTCAGCCGCATCAAGTTCGTCTAGTTTGAAGCTTGCTGGTGTTCCTGCTTCCAGATCAATTGCTCCAACAACCGCGAACTCGTCGGCGTCATTGCCGGCCGATGTATCGGTGCCATCGTCTTCAATGAGAATGTCCAGTAAGCCCGGGTACAGAACTCCATTCGTGGCCTCGACCCCAACCTGGCCCATCCAAACGCCGCCGGAGAAATGCAACCCCGCATTAAACGTCAGCGTCACGTCGGAAAGTTGCAAATCCGTGTCCCCGGTAGAGGAATCGTGCCCGACTTGAATCTCGTCCGGCACGTTCGAATCGGCCGTGGTGAAGACGAAATCCTGCGTCGTGAAACCTCCAGCAGGATCGAAAATGCCTCCAGCATCATCGTTGGCATCAAGTACCGCGTCGATGACCGCATTCAGCGAAGTCAACAAAGTGCGGTCTTCCAGGTACTCCACCAAAGTGGCAGTCGGGGTCCTGCGTGAGCGAGTCTGTCGAGCGTTTTTTTTGCGTGACTGACGCGGCCGCCGGTGGAAACTTCTCAACCAACTGGTGATCAACATAGTGCGTTCTCTCCGTTGGACGGCCACTGCGGTGCCGGTTATGCCGGCGCACAGGGATGTCTGGTTCGCATCGATTCGACAGGTCTGGCCCAGGACCGAGTTCGAGTCCTATGTCGATGTGTGTGAGAAACCTACCACTTAAAAAAAGCAGCGGCCCGGAAAAAACGAGACGACCAGGAAAAACCGCAAGCCTTGAGCCGGAAATTGCAGGCCGATGCGTCAGATGAAGGGCTACGCGATCGGTGGGCTCAGGCCGGTTGTACGAAAAGCGCCGAAGAACGCAGTCGGGCCGACAAACGACCCACACTGCGCGGCTGGCCGCTTAGCAGAAGTGAACCCGTGTCAGCGGAGCAACCAACACAGCTTCAGCGTGCCATCCCGCGCTACGTGCCGAAGTGGTCTTCGTAGTCGGCGATGGCGGCGTTCATGACGGCTTCGGCCTGTTCACGGCCGTAGGTTTCGCCAATCGAAACCTTCTCGTCTGCGCCAGGGATTGACTTGTAGGTCAGGAAGTAGTGACGCAGCCGTTCGACAGTGATGTCGGGCAATTCGCTGATGTCGTGCACCTTCGAGAACATGTGGTCGCCTTCGATGACGGCGATAATTTTGTCGTCTGCTTCGTCGTGGTCGCACATCGGCAGCCCGCCAACCACTCGAGCCGGAACGATAATCTCACCGCGTGAGATGGGCCGTTCACAGATGACACAAATATCCAACGGGTCGCCGTCACCGCGTTTGGCTTCCGGCATCATGTTGCCAACGCGTTCACCGCAGAATGTGCGCGGGATGAACCCGTACAGTGCGGGCGGCTGCGACGATGTTCGCTGAGGTCGATCGACTCGCAGGTAGCCTGTTGTCTTGTCGATTTCGTACTTCACAAGGTCGTACGGTGTGATCTCAATGTACGCGTTGACGTGCGTCGGTGGAGCCGGACCGCTTTCGAGTCCGTGCCATGGGTGCGGTCGCCAGCGGAAGAATGGTTTTGGAAAGTTCATGCTAAGTTAGCTTTTTTGGTCGAACCACTGAGCTCGCGCACGGTTCCACGAATTGCATCTTCAATGCCGGTCGCCCATCGCGACGGGAGTTCCATAGTAGACCATTACTCCCATCCCTTCATACTGCCTTTTTCAACACGCGTTCAGGCGGAACGCACGCAATCAAATCGTGAATACCGACTCACACACGCCGACAAGCACCACAAACAGTCGATTCATCAACAACATGCTCTTCGAAACGAAATGATTTCCGTCGGTCACTGTGCCACTGTCATCAAATACCGCAGCAGGTCGGCCATGTCCTGTTTGCTCATTTGCTTTTCGATTTCTTCAGGCATCAGCGACAAACCCGTGTTCCGTATCTCATCAATCTCGCTCCGCGCGATGGTGGCGTTCACTTTTTCGCCGTCTCGGAGAGTGACCCCGGACGCCGTTTCGTTGGCGATCATGCCGGTCGTCGATCGACCATCTTTTGTCACCACAACAAAGCTGCCGTACTGCGGATTCACTTCTCGGTTCGGGTCCAGGATACTCAGCAGAACCGCGTCAACACCCCGGTTTCGAATCGCCGCCAGACTGGGCCCAATTTGATCGCCGAACCCTTCCAACTTGTGACACTTCGCGCACGTCTTGCGGAAGACCACGCGGCCATTCGCTGCGTCACCTTTCAACTGGAGAACCGATTGCCAATCGGCAACAACTTTTGATCGTGACGAAGACTCCGACTCCGCCCGCAGCTTTCCGACGAGCTCGCGAATCGCATCGGAACGACTGGACTGAAGAGTATTCAGCTGTGTGACCGAAAGCGTATGGCCAGGCAGTCGTTTCTCCGCGAACGCTGCCATCAACTGTTCGGCCCACACATCCCGAGAAACCAGCAACCCAACAGCGGCCACCTGGACTTTTGGCGTGAGCGTTTGATAGACGTCCAATACTCCAGTCGCGATGTTTGGCTGCCTGAAGTTGCCAAGTGCTTCGATTGCCGCAAGCTGCAATGCCTGTGATTCTTTTGGAACCAGAAGCCCGAGCAGCGATTGTGCGTTCGCTTCGCCAGGCAACAGACCCAACCGCCGCGCCGCCCGGGTTCTCACTTCGACACCGACATCTTCTTCGGTCAGGCTCTGCCGAGTGGCTTCGGAAAGTGGTTCGAGTTCCTGCAGGAGTTTGGTGTTGTTCGAACGCACAAGGTGCGGAACCAACTTCTGCAGCATCAAATCTGACAGCCCTTCATCCGACCCATTCAGCGATACCGCCAGTTGCGTGACGTCCTTTGCTGCTCCTTCTTTGATCGCCAGATCTGCGAGCATGCCCAGAGTCGTTCGGCCCCCGACTGAACCGCGGAATGTCTCACTCGCGATCAACAATGGCAGGAGCTTGGCCGAGTGTTCGGTTGCTGAAGCGACTGCAGCAAAGCGAATAATCTCATTGTCGGCATCACGCCGCAGCAACGATTCAACTGTCGGCAACAGATGTTCTTGTAGCCCAAAAGCAGAGAACGCAACTTGCGCGCGAACGCGGATTTCTTTGTCGTCTTTCAAAGCTGCAACGGCCGACCGCACTTCGGCTGATCGGCCCATTTCTGATTCCGATATCCGAACGGCGTGTTCTCGAACCATCGCGCTTGGGTCCTTCAACGCTGCCAGCAACGTCGATTCATACCGAGCACCTCGAAGGTTCGACAACGCGTACAGGGCGTGCATTCGGGTTAGCGGTGTTTTGGCTTTGGCAGCCAGCGACTTCAGCGGTTCGACAGCGGCGCGCGATTGTTTTTCGAACAAGAGACGCGACGCAGCTTCGCGCGTCCACGCGTTGGGATGCCCCAGCAACTCCACCAACCGTTTAAGGTTAGCAGCTGCAGGAAATTCTCTTGTGTCTCCGAAGTACCACCGCGCGGCGTTGCCGAACCAGCGGTTTTTACGTTTTCTATCCGCAAGGTCAGCTGGCGTGATGCGGTAGATTCGGCCGCGATCCCAACCGCTGGTCAAATCGACGTGCTTCTTAATTTGCGGCGGCAGACTGGCCGGGTGTTCGATCGTCTCACGGTACATGTCCAAAATGTACAAGTGCCCGTCCGGGCCGTTGAGAAACTGTGTCGGTCGGAACCAGTTGTCCGTGGAAGCAATGAACTCAACGTTCTCCCGCGCTCGATCCGCACGAAAGCCAAGCCCGTCACGCTTAAGGATTTTGCGGTGCACAATATTGCTGCCAACATCACCGACAAACGCCTGGCCAAGATACCTGGGGTCCCAACCGTTGCCGCGATAAATTGTCGTGCCAGTCGCACCGGTAAAATAGCCAGCCGCACGCCCGCCGCCTTCGACCGGCCCGTTAACCAGTCCGGAAACGCGCAGCCGCGTTCGCACCAGACGCCACGGTTCTATCTGACTAAGCCGGAACACTTCAGCCTGTGGACCGTCAATCGCAATGCTGTGTCGTGAACGTGGAGCCACAACATTCGGAGCCCGCGCGGCGTAGCGGTCTTCGTATCGCACAAATTGAATGTGGTCGCTGTTCTGGCAAACGAACTTGCGATACTCATTGTCGAAGCACATTCCGTGCTGACCCCCACCACTCTCCGCACGAAGAGCTGGCCGGCGTGGGAAGGTGAAACGCAGCCGCCGGCGATCGTTCCTGGCCTGTTCCCGGATCCTCTCGACACGATCCGCCACTTCCTTTTTGAGACTGTCGTCTTCGTTACCTCCAAAAGCTAGTAATTGTTGGATGAGATGCTTTTCGTAAGCGTCCCACTTCTCGTCGCTCCACTCCAGCGTTGGATTCACGGCGGCCCCGTTCGCAAGCAAAGTTCGCTTGGCAATGCGAGGATCAAACGAAAAATCACGCCCACGCAGGACCAGCGGTTCGTCATCTCGACCAGCACGAACCAATTCGGCTCCAGACGAACTGGTGGCAACATGGATCCGACCGTCCAGGCCCCATCGCATAGAGTTCGCCAAGCCTTGCACGTTGGTGTGTTTCAATCCGGTCAACACAATCGGGTAGTCGCCGTTGGGCGCCTTGTCAGCCCTGTCGTCGTCAGGCATAACCATTAGTTCTGTCTCGAACTCGTCTGGATCACGCAACCCAGGAGGCAGCTTCGTCCAGCCATCTTTGAGGTAGTAGATATGGGGCGCGGCCGCGACCAGGACACCGCCGTCATACGGCGTAATGGCAGTCGGCCACATCAGCCCATCTGCGAAAACTGTGCTGACCTCGTAGAACCCATCACCATTGCGATCTTCCAAACGGCGAACTCGGCCAAGCTTCTTGTCACGGTCTTCTGAGTACCCACGCATCTCCACAACGTACAGTCGACCATACGCATCAAAGCACGCCGCCACGGGATCAACAACATCCGGTTCGCTGGCAATGAGTTCCAGTTTGAAGTCCGGATGAACGGTAAACGTGTCGAGCGCGTCTTTGGGTTTCGTTGGCGGGATGCGTGGTAGCTCAGCAGCGAAGTTTGTGTTCGTCACCGGGTCAAACGCCAGCTGTTTGTCGATGAACGCGTACGTTCGCGAACGCACCGCTTTGGGAAAATCATACTCGCAGTCCGGGTATTCGACAACGAAATTTTGCTTCGACTTATGCAGTTCGAAGACAGAACGAATCTTTGGTTCTGCATCTTTCACACCCGCCACGGAGAAGTTGGAATCACGCAGCGGTGATGCTGAGTAAACAGCTCGCGGAGAGATAGCCGATACAACTTCGTAAAAGTCGAACGGAATCTTTTCCGCCTTCAACCCGAACCGGTCGCGGATCAGCGGCATGTATCGATCGCTGGTCCAGCCTTTGACGTTACCGCCGTAGTAATACTCGAACGGAGTCCAACCGCAGCTGGTCACGGCAACTTTGAGTCGCTGATCAAACGCCGCAACAAACAACGCATTGTGCCCGCCCAGCGAGTGACCAATCACGCCAATCCGATTCGCATCAACCTCATCGCGCGACGCCAGCAGGTCCACGCACCGCATGTGGTTGACGATGCCCTTCATGGTTCCGGAAACATAACTGTCGCCCGCGAAGTCGTAGTCTTTGAGATCACCAAAGCCCGGATAGTCGGGAGCCAGAACCACGTACCCGCGCTCAGCAAGTTCCATCGCGTACTGCCGGTTCGCTTTGCCACCCGCCGCCAGACCGGCAATGATTGTCTTGCCGGCTGCACCGGTTGGATGCAGAGCCAACATCGCTGGCCGCTTTTCGCTTTCTTCACGCGCGGTGGGAAGATACAAGTGTGCGGTGAGCCGATCGGTTGCTTCGACAACAAAGTTGATGGTGAGCCGTTCGAACCCGTTGCCCGAGGTGCGTTCTGTAATTTGCAGATCGAAGTCCGGCGGCGGTCGAGGTGTTGGCAGCGGCCCCATGGCTTGCTGCATTCCCTCCAAAATGTGATCGCGCCGTTGGTTCCAATCATCGACTGACTTGATCGGTTCGAAACTACCGCTGCTGTTGCGAACAACGGTGAGATCGCTGTGGTCGTAAGGTTGCTGCGCACCTAGCGGATTCAAAAAGAGGAACACCGCAGCAAGCAAGAGCAACGCCCGCCTGAACCTCCCTGAGAGCCTTTCCAGGAACCGTCCACGCGGCGAGCGATCCTCAAACAACACCCTCCCAACGCCATTGCCGCACACCGATGCAACTGGAAGTTGCCCCGAGCGAATGCGGGGCAAAACGGTGCTTGCAGTGAACTGTTGCGCGTTCATGAGCTGGTCCCAGGGCCTCGTTCTTTTCCTAATCCCAACCTTCGTGGAGGTTCTCGTCAATCTTCGGGTTCGAATCGGTTGAAGTTGGCGGCAACCATTGGGATTCTTTGCGTGCGGCTTTTGGTCGCGGATGAGCCCACGTTGTTCGAAAGTTACGCACCCGATGGCCAAAATGACGCCAATGATGCAGCGGTACTGCGAGGTCAAGCAGGAGAACCCCGGTTCGATTCTGCTTTTCCGGATGGGCGACTTCTACGAACTCTTCCACGAGGACGCTCAGGCCGGCGCGAAAATTCTGGGGCTGACGCTGACGGCTCGCGACAAGACTTCGGACAACCCGGTACCGATGGCAGGGTTCCCCCACCATCAGCTTGAGAACTATCTGCAGAAGCTCATCAAAGCCGGCTTCCGCGCGGCGATTTGCGATCAGGTTGAAGACCCGAAGACCGCTAAAGGAATGGTTCGACGTGAGGTGACTCGTGTGGTCACGCCAGGAACACTGACCGACGAACAACTGCTGGATCCGCGCGAGAGCAACTTTCTTGCGTGTGTGTTTCCTGGCAAGAAGGCGATTGGGTTGTCGTGGCTGGAACTCTCAACCGGACGGTTCTTGTGTTCGGAGTTAGAACCCAGCCAGCTGGCGGATGAACTCGCGCGAATCCATCCGGCGGAAGTGCTGACTCCGGAAGTTGATTCGCCTTCGTCTCCGGTTGCATCGCTGAGAAGCGATGGCGGCATGGTGATTACTGAACGTCCAACGTGGTCGTTCTCAAACGACCAAACGCGCACGTGCCTGCTGGATCACTTCGGCACGCGCACACTGGAAGGCTTCGACCTGAACGACGATTCCGTCGCAGTGACTGCCGCCGGCGCGTTGTTGGACTACGTGTTCGAAACCCAGAAAAGCGCCGTTGGTCATATCACTCGTCTGGAACCGTACACACGTGGCCGCAGTCTACAGATCGACCAGGCCACTCGCCGCAGTTTGGAACTCACGCAAACCATCCGCGAAGGTTCGCGCGACGGCAGCCTGCTGGCCATCATGGACGAAACTGTCACCTCGATGGGAGCGCGGTTGCTGGCGGACTGGTTGTCGAATCCACTGACCGACATCAAAGCAATCAACGGGCGACTGGACGCGGTCGAAGAACTCATGGGCAACGCCACACTGCTGCGTGACGTGCGAGAGTTGTTGGATCAAAGCTACGACATGCAGCGGCTCATTTCGCGCGTCGCCACAGGTCGGACAAGTCCACGTGATATCGGATGTCTTGGTTCGACGCTGGCTTTGCTGCCGAAACTGAAAGCCAGGCTGGCCGAACGCGAATCCGGTTTGCTTTGCGAGTTGGAACAACGGCTGAATCTGTTTCCCGATCTTAGAGCGGAAATTGAGGGTTCGCTGGTCGATGAACCGCCGCTCAACACGGTCAAAGGCGGAGTCATTCGCGCGGGCGTCAACAAGAAGCTGGACGAACTCCGCGAGCTTACCCGCGGCGGTAAAGAGTGGATTGCCGCCTACGTCGCCGAAGAAGCCGAACGCACCGGGATCCCAAATCTCAAAACCGGATTCAACAAAGTCTTTGGCTACTACCTGGAAGTCACTGCGGCTCACAAAGACAAGGTGCCCGCCGACTACATTCGCAAGCAAACGCTGAAGAACCAGGAACGCTACATCACGCCCGCGCTGAAGGAACACGAAGAGAAGGTTCTGCGTTCAGAAGAAGAAGCCTTCGCGTTGGAGAACGAACTGTTCGAGGCGATCAAGGCGAAGGTCGCGGCCGAAGTTCCCGGCCTGCAGGCTGCAGCGGAAATCATGGCGACCATCGACTGCCTGGGCGGCTTGGCAACTCTGGCATCAAGCGCCGGGTATTGCCGGCCGGAACTCACAGAAGAACCCGTCCTGGACGTGCGCGAAGGCCGGCATCCGGTTCTCGATCGACTACAGCCGACGGGGCAATTTGTTCCGAACGACGTGCGATTGGGTATCGAAGAAACCGCAGCGAGTGACGGTGACGATGCCGCCAACGAAAGCACGCCAACCAGCAGTAGCGCACCCGTCTGCGGCCGTATCCAGCTTATCACCGGCCCCAACATGGCCGGTAAGAGTACCTACATCCGCCAGGCCGCGCTCATCACTGTCATGGCGCAGATGGGTTCGTTTGTCCCGGCCAGCGAAGCGCGAGTTGGCATTGCTGACCGTGTGTTTGCAAGGGTCGGAGCCAGCGACGAACTTGGCAAAGGCCAGAGTACGTTTATGGTCGAGATGACTGAGACGGCCAGGATTTTGAACACTGCTAGTGATCGCAGCGTGGTCATTCTGGATGAGATCGGCCGCGGAACCAGTACGTACGACGGCGTTTCTTTGGCGTGGGCGATTACCGAGTTCCTGCACGACGAAATCCAATGTCGCGCGATGTTTGCGACGCACTACCACGAACTGACCGAACTTTCTCGAACTCTGAAACACGCTTCCAATTGGAACGTCGCGGTTCGCGAACAACCGGGCGACGGCATCGTGTTCCTGCACAAGATTGTCGAAGGTTCGGCCGACAAAAGTTACGGGATTCATGTCGCTCGCATCGCGGGCGTCCCAAAAACGGTGCTCGAACGAGCAGACGTGATTCTGGAAACCCTTGAGAACGAACACGTTGACGACGACGGTCGCCCACGCGTTCCGGCTCGCAAAACATCTAAGGTTGATCGCCGCCAGTTGTCACTGTTCGACGCGCCCGAGCATCCGGTTCTGGACGAAATTCGACAGCTTGAGATTGAGAACCTAACGCCGCTGGACGCGCTTCAGGAACTCAATCGAATTCGCGAGCAGTTGAAGTAGCGAGCCTGTTGATTGGGTTCCGCGTTTCCGTACTTTGGGCCTCCGAGCCCAAAGGTTGTCCGGTGCCTATTCGCAAGGGGTGGGTCAACGGCCAGCGTGGTTTGGGAATCCATCAGGAAACACGATCGCCCGTGCTTGGGGCTCGGAGGCCCCAAGTACAAACCTCTCGGCGCTACCGCGCGACGCGTGAGCCTTACAGCGTTACGCCCATGTCGCCGAACAGGAATTTCATGTCGTCCCATACTTTGGTTTTCGCTGCGGGATTCCGAAGCAGGTAGGACGGGTGGTAAGTGCACACGACTTTGGCGGTTCCGTATTGGAAGAACTGGCCACGCATCCGGCCGATGCTGGTCGTTTGGTTCAAAAGGTTCTGAGCCGCAACGGAACCCCAGCACACGATGTATTCCGGTTGCACGATGGAAATTTGGCCGTCCAGGTATTCGCGGCAGTTGCCGGCTTCGATCGGGCTGGGGTTACGATTCCCCGGTGGGCGGCACCTGAGAATATTGCAAATGTAAACGTCTTCGCGTTTGGTTTTGCAGGCCACGATAATCTTGTCCAACAGTTGACCAGCGGCGCCGACAAACGGTTCGCCCAGCCGATCTTCGTCAGCTCCAGGCGCTTCGCCAATGAACATGATTCTGGCGTTGGGATTGCCGACACCGAACACGGTTTGCTTCCGCGAATCCGCGAGCTCCTGACACTTCACGCACGCCGCCACGCGTTCAGACAAAACGGTGAGCGCCGCCTGGCGTTCCTCAATCGTGGCGTTGGGCCCAATCGCAATCGGTGGCGCCGCGGTTTCCCTGACCACAATCGGAGCAACCACATCGGCAATGGTAACTGGTTCGCTGGCCTTTGATGCTGGCGGAGCGGTTACCGGTTTCGGCGCCGGCGGTTGTGACTGTGCGGCATGCGGAGCAGGTGCCTTGGCGGCTGGTTGTGGAGCCGCCGGTTCTGGAACGGCGGGCTGTGGTGCGACTTTCGGCAAGTGCGTCACACCGGCGCGCTGCAGGCTTTCCAGGTATTGTCGAGTTGCTCGCTGGCTCATGGTGTCTCCGATAGCGGCGACGTTACCGGGCCTGAGCCACCGGATCAACCAAGTGGGCGTTACAACAGTGGACGACGCTTACGACTCGGTGCCGGCCGGTTCGTTGGCTTCTTCGGAGTTCAGCATCTGAACGATGCGGAGGTTCAATTCACGCAAGCCCTGGCCGGTTACGGCAGAGATTTGCATGACTTCGCGACCGGTGACTTCTCGCAGCAGTTCGGCAACGGCTTCGGCGTCGGGGAGTTCTGACTTGGTGACGCAGATGAGTTCTGGTCGCTTCGCCAGGGATTCGTCGTACAGTCGCAGTTCGTCGCGGATGTTGGTGTAGTTTTCGATGGGATCCGTCTGATCCATTGGGTCTGGTTCAACAAGATGAACCAGCACACGTGTGCGTTCGACGTGTTTGAGAAACTCGTGACCCAGGCCGATGCCTTCGTGGGCGCCTTCGATGAGGCCGGGGATGTCGGCCATGACGAATTGGTGTTCGTAACCAAGTTGGACAAGACCAAGGTTTGGGTACTTCGTCGTGAACGGGTAGTTGGCGATCTCCGGGGTCGCTCGCGACATGCGGCTAAGCAGCGTGGACTTACCGGCGTTTGGTTTTCCAAGCAAGCCGACGTCTGCAATGAGTTTCAATTCAAGCGCGACTTCGCGGTAACCGCCTTCGCCGCCGCGTTCGCGTTCGTGAGGTGTGCGGTTGGTGGCGGTGGCAAAGTGCTTGTTGCCCCGGCCACCTCGACCGCCTTCGGCGACAATAACGGAATCACCATCTTCGGCCAGATCGCGCAGGACGTGTCCGTGTTTGAGATCGCGAACCAGTGTTCCGGGCGGAACCAGAATAATGGCGTCTTCGCCGCTGCGACCCGTCTTCAAACTGCCTTCGCCGTGCCGACCACGATCGGCGTTCCAATGTCGGTGCCCGGCGATGTTGCCGAGGCTGCCGAGGTTCTTGTCGGCTTTGATAATCACGTCGCCACCGTTGCCGCCATCGCCACCATTGGGACCACCGCGCGGAACGTGAGTCTCACGGCGGAAGCTCGCGCAGCCGTCGCCGCCGTTTCCGGCTCGACAAAAAACAATAACCTGATCGACAAACATGGCAGTGATATCTGAGGGGTGCGGGCAGCGTGCTAAGCAACAACTGTGAGATGCGCCGGGCGATCAAACAGTTCGGGTAGATCGACCGCAGGCTTCGCTTTGACGCTGCTTTTGGTGGCCGAAGTCCTAGGCGACTTCGCTGCATAAAACAGTCACACATACAGTAACTGCATTCGCGATACTTGGAACTCGAATCTTCCAGGTTTGAACTTCTACAGGCCCATTTCCGCAGCTAGTTCCTTCTGATCTTCGTCCATCGGCACGCCAAGTTCCGCAGACGCCGTAACCGCTAAGGTCATAGCCTCTTTGGCTCGAACCTCGTCATCCAGATGAGCGAGGAACCGGATCGCTCTGACTTCATACTGGTCAACGATCGCTTCCGCGTCGTCTTTGTAACCAGGCGAGTCCTGCTTCCCATCGTGCATGACGTCCAGATCACGCTTGAACAAGTCAATCAGATGAACCTCAATCTCCGCGGCGGCTTCGAAGTCCTGTCGTGATTCCAGAATCAAAATCCATTCGCTTAGATGAGCCTGTGCAGCAACGGACCCACCCGGATCGCCATCGGTTCGCTGGACCAGTTCTCCCGGCTCGTCAACAAGATCACCGATGACCTCAGCCAGCTGGTCACCCAGATCCTTCGCCAGCGGCCAGTCTTCTTCGGACAAAGCCACAATCAGCCGATCGACGAACTCGTCGTCTTCGGGGTCTTCGCCGGGTTTCATTTTCGCCATCGTGTTGTTCCTGCCGGTGTTCTGTGAGCGGAGAGTATCGAGCGAGGTGGTGTTGCGACAGTGAGTCGGCGGGTCAAACGGGATGTTGATTTGTCATTTGTTAGCGGTCATTTTTCATTTGTCATTTCCCGTGAGCGATTTGGGCGCTAGCCCTCGGCGGATCAGATCTGTAACACCCTATTTCCGTTTGAGAGACAACAGCCGTGTTGCCGGATGTTGTTGCCGTTCAGATCCGGTTCGTGGCGTTGTTGGTTGGTGACGTTGGATGTTTGCGCGCAATAGTTCGGTTTTGAGCGGTTCCGCCGAGGGCTAGAGCGCCCGGTCGCTCACATAGGGATACCGAAACGGCACGTTTGTTAGGCGTGGTAGGCTTCGTTGACTAGTTTGGGGACTAGTTCGCCTGCTTTGCCTTGCAGCCATTGGCCGGACGCTGGTTTTTCGGGATCGACGGAGAACACCTTTGCGCCGTTTTCTTCGGCTATCAGCGGTAGGCCGCCGGCTGGCCAAACGGCTTGCGATGTTCCGATGGAGAGCAGCACGTCGCAGCGGCGGGCGGCTTCCTGGGATTGTTCCCATGCGGGTTCGGAAAGTGCGTCGCCGAACATGACAAGGTTTGGACGATACACACCACTCATTCGCGGTCCCATGAGTGGCCGGAGTGCGATCATGAGGCGCGGTAAAGCGAACCGGCGATCGCGGGCTTTTCTTAGACGTCGGACAACCTTCCTGAGATCACGCTGAGTCAGCTGGCGGCGGAAGTCGCCTGAGGTGGCTTCGACGGTTTCGAAAATGGTTCCGTGAATCTCTCTCACGATAATGCTGCCCGCGGCCTGGTGCAGGCTGTCCACATTTTGCGTGACCAGAGATACATCCTTGAACTGTTCTAACCTCACGATCGCGCGGTGCGCGTCATTCGGTTGCGCTTTGGCGATTGGCTGGATGAAGTCGATCAGGAATTCGGCCAGCTCGCGCGGCTTCTCTGTGGCGACATCTAACAGGCCCGCCCAGCTGGCGAATTTTTCCGGCGGGAACCGTTCCCACAAACCGCCCGCATCGCGAAACGTGGGGATGCCGCTTTCGGCCGACACGCCGGCTCCGGTAAACACAACCACATGCCTGGCGTCGCGAAGGCTGGCGACGGCTTCGTTCCAGGTCGATGTGTTCATGTTGGTCGTCGTACTAAGAAGTTGGCTGGAAGAGGTTCGACACCGCTGGTCAGATCAGGTTCGTCGATTCATATCGAATGATGTCTGTCGTGAACTCACTGTTCAAAGCCGGCGTCGGGACGGCCGCTTGAGCGTCTTCGAGAATGCGTTCGCGGCGCTGCTTCTGCTGAAACGCGTCGTAAACAAAGTATGCAGACAGCGCCACATGCAGGCCAATGATGGCCCACAAAACCAGGCGGAACGACATCTTGATGGTCTTGTGCCGGAACATTTGTTGCCCAAGAACCGCTCCGGGCCAGCCGCCAAGGACTTCCATCAGGTGCAGCTGTTTCTCCGGAATCCGCCGCTTCTGTAGGTTCGCTCGACGCTTATCAATTCCATAGGCCGTGAAGCAAACAAGGCTCATCAGCAGCGTGCCCCAGAAGTAGATGCGGGTCAGCCAATTAAGCCGAAAGCCGCTTGCCAGCCAGTCTACGACCAGCAGAAGCACGATTCCGACCAGCCACAGCCTTGCCAACCAGGCCAGTGGCACCCGCGATGCCGCTTTTGCTTTTGTTTCTGAACCCGCCACAAATCACCTTGAAACGCTGTTGTTCTGACCGACGTAAGAACCAGTGCTGACTGCTGGTTAGTCCAATACGTCTAAAAACACGTGTCCATCTAAACCGGTTTTGTATAATCCGTGGATTGATTGTTCGAAACCAGTCCAGCCATCTCGGGTTCTAGCCCTTTTACGGGATATCTCCGAGACACCCCACCCACCTCGTTGCAATAGGCATCTTCCATGTTCGCGTCTTCCGCCTCTGAGAGACTCTATCGGCTACTTCGACTGTTCGTCATCGGAATGGCTTTTCTTGGCGGTTTCTCAGTGATGCCTGTTCTGGCTCAGGATGAGGCCGACGATGCACCAGTGGAGTTGATGAAGAAGCCGATTGCGACCATCGCAGTCGGAAGTGTCGAACGTCTGAAGACCGACATCAAACACATCTTCGATGTGGCCGGGCGTCCTGAGATCTACGAAGCCCTGGAAAACAGCCTCAAAAACGTGGGCGACCTGAAGGGGATGGAACAGACCAAACCTTTTGGAGCCATGGTCTTCCTCCGCGCGGGTATGTCACCGATTCCGACAGTTGTTGGGTTTGCTCCTGTCGAAAAAATTGAAGACCTGACCAAGACTGTGGAAATTGGTCCCGTCGTCACCAAGAAGATCGACGACACGCACTACGAAATCATCGGCATGCGTGGTGAGTTTCAGGTACTGCTGAAGAATGGCTACGCCTTCATCGCAACCGACTCTGAGGTTCTTGAGAACGACTTTCCTGACCCGGCGAGAAGCGCCAAGGCACTGACATCGAAGTTCGACATCGGGGTCACTCTGAACCTGGATTCCATCCCGCGGCTGACTCGCGACTTGTTTATGGGCTTCGTGAAGTCTCAGGCCAATGCCGACATGCAACAGCGTGATGACGAACCAGATGGCGTCTACAAGATGCGACGTGCTTCGTCTGAAAACACGTTGGTTGGTTTGACTCAGGTCATGAACGAACTGGAACGCCTCACGATTGGAATCGATGCTGACGCTGAAAAGTCGGAAATCGCGTTCGAGATCGTGATGGACGCCCAGGAAGACAGCAAGCTTGCGAAAGAGATGAAGCGCATTAACAGCAAGCGTAGCTACTATGAAACGCTGTTAAACGAAGACGCCCCAATGACGTTCTCCGCTTCTCTTCCGATCGTCGAGAAGGATAAGAAGTTCTGGACTGACATGATCGATGGCGGTGCATTGACCCTTCAAGCCGAACTGTTTGGAGATGAAGTCAGTGGCGACGATGGAGCTCTGCCGCCAGCACTGACCAATATGTTTGACGCTTTGCGGGACACGGTCGAAGAGGGCCACACGAACATGTTCATGCAGTTCTATGGTGAACCGGGAGCCTTCTCGATTGTGGGTGGTTTGAAGCTGGTTGGTGGCAAGGCTGTTGGTGGCGGTATCAAGGACCTGCTGGAACGTCTCGCTGCAGACATCGACGTCGAAGTTGGTTCTGTCGAACTTGATGCCGAATCCCACAACGACATTTCATTCCACCACATTGCTGCCAAAGACGCTGACGAAGCAGAACGGGTTTTTGGCGACCAGCTTGGCGTCTATATCGGTGCTGACAACCGCACGTTGTGGTTCGCAATTGGTGGCGACGCTGCTTTCGAAAAGACCACGGAACTCATGGACATCCTGGCTGAACCAAAGCCCGCGAACCGCAAGCGAACTCGCCGCGCTCCATTCCAAATGATCTTCAACATCAGCCAATGGCTGGGACTGGATGAAGATGGCGAAGGCATGGTGCTTGATGCGTTCGAAGACGGTGGCGATAGAGTCACCGTTGATATCAGAACCACCGATGATGGCATGCGAATCCGAGCACAAGCCGAAGAAGGCGTGGTTCGATTGCTTGGCATGGGTATCGGCCGGCGGTTCGATCGCCGAGGCGAACGAAGAAACCGCGGAGGTGGCCGGGGTCGCCCAGGTGCCGATGGATCTGAGCGAAACTAATTTCAACAACGCCTCAGGGCGTTAACGCAAATCTGCAAAGCGGCGATGTCTCCAGGGATGTCGCCGCTTTTGTTGTTTGGAAGCCCGCGGATTGGCGAACCTCATCGCGAATTGGTAGGGTCGCAGTTCGCTTTGGCGAGCGCCAATGTTATCCGGCCAATGTCCGTTGTGTTCGAACCGCGCCGCCCGCATCCACTGATGCGAACCACCTCAGAATGCCCACCGCGCAGCCGCGCTACGGATTTCTTCATGGATTCATCAAACTCACCCGTTCGCCCCAGTCGCCAGTATCACGGTTCCACGCCGCCCAGCGTCGCACCGATTTACCAGACGACTGCGTTTGATATCGACGATCTGAATCACCTGAACTGGTTGGTCAAAGGCGAAGCCGACGGATACATCTACACGCGCGATGGGAACCCAAACCAGGACGCGTTCGCCAAGTCGGTCGCTCAGCTTGAAGGAGCCGAAGCCGGTTTTGTTTCGGGTTCCGGAATGGGCAGCCTGTCCGCCGTGACGCTCTCACACGTCAAGGCTGGCGACCACGTGATCGTGGCCGAAGTTGTGTACGGTCGCAGCCTGCAGATGTTTCGGCGACTGCGAGATGACTTTGGTGTGAACGTGAGCTTCGTTGATGCGTGCAACCCGGCGGCGTTTGCCGAAGCACGCACGCCAGAAACCAAACTTGCGTTCGTGGAATCCGTTTCGAACCCACTGCTGGAAGTCATTGACATACCGGCAATCGTGGGTGCTCTTGGCGATGTGCCATTGCTGGTCGACAGCACGTTCAGCACACCGTGTCTGCTACGCCCCATCGAACACGGGGCAACGTTGGTCATGCACAGTGCATCAAAATATCTCAGTGGTCACGGCGACGTCACGATGGGCGTTGTGGTTGGCCCGGAAACTGTCATCAACGCATCCAGCGAAACAGCCAGTGTCTTTGGTAACCATGCGGGTCCGTTCGAATGCTGGCTGGCATCACGAGGACTGCGAACATTGGAACTCCGCATGCAGCGTGTCTCCGAGACGGCTCAGAAAGTGGCGGAGTTCCTTGAGGCTCACAAAGGAGTCAGTCGCGTTCTGTACCCGGGGCTCAGGAACCACGAAACACACGACATCGCCTGCCGATTGCTGCCAAACGGCTTTGGCGGAATGTTGTCGTTTGAGATCCGCGACGGCGACTTCGACGCTGTATCCGGCTTTATGCGGGGTGCGACGGATATCCCGTTCTCGCCAACGTTGGCCGATCCCGCGACAACAATTTCGCATCCCGCCACCACGTCCCATCGCGCGCTCTCGCCCGAAGAACGCCAGCGATTTGGGGTGACCGACGGGTTGGTTCGACTCTCAATTGGCCTGGAGTCGGCAGATTTATTGATCCGCGAGATCGATGCCGCGTTGTCAGTGGCTGGTCGCGGCCAATAGGCCGTAATTTCTGGAGACGTTTAGACAAAGATCGAGCCAGTTCTATCGAACAGGTAGATGTATCGATTTCATCCTGGAGCAGCTCTGATGCCTACTCAAATCAACCGTTCGCGGTTGTCGAGAACCGCCTGTGTTTTCACCGCCTTTGTTGTCTGCAGTCCCATTGCTGCGACCGCCGCAGCACAAACCAATGGGGCTCCAGCCGACTTCCAAGACCGGCTGAAGAAGCTGGAAACAGTGATGGAAGAGGCGCGGGTTGAGAACCACATTCCCGGCCTGGCGATCGCTGTCGTGAAGGATGACAAAATTGTCTTCTCGAAGGGCTTCGGTTCTCGAGACCTCGAAAACAAGAAGCCCGTTGAAACCAGCACGCGGTTCGCAATCGGTTCTTCAACCAAAGCGTTTACCGCAGCTTTGATTGGGATGCTTGTGGATGATGGGAAGATGAAGTGGGACGACCCCGTCTCCAGGCACATTCCCGACTTCAAACTGGATGTGGAGACGGGCGACGAAGACATCACCGTTCGCGACCTGCTTTGCCACCGAACCGGGCTGACCCGACTAAGCCTTCTCTGGGCTGGCGGAAGTCAATCTCGCGCTGAGGTCATTAGCAGCGCCCGCAAAGCTAAGGCGTACGCAAAGTTCCGTGAGAAGTTTCTGTACAACAACGTGATGTACATGACGGCCGGGTTCAGTGCGGGCAAGGCGACCGGCAGCGACTGGGACTCATTGATTTCAGAACGTATCTTCAAGCCGCTTGGTATGACGAGTTCCAACACCACGATGGCCGCCGCTCAAAGCGATAAAGAAATGTCGCTGGGCTACATGTGGGACAAGGATGCCAAAGACTACACGCAACTGCCAATGCGGAGCCTGGACACAATCGCTCCGGCCGGCGCGATTAATTCCAACGTGACCGACATGGCGCAGTGGCTGCGGTTCCAGCTAAGCAAAGGAAAGTTCGACGATAAGCAACTGCTTAGTGAAGAACAGCATGCCGAGACGTGGAAGAAGCAAATTGCGGTTGGCGGTGGAGTCAACTACGGCCTGGGCTGGATGCTGCGTGAGTGGAACGGCAAGAAGGTTGTCGAACACGGCGGGAACATCGATGGCTTCGGCGCCCAGGTTACTTTGCTTCCCGAAATGAACGCTGGGTATGTGCTGCTAACAAACGTGACAGTCACTCCACTACAGGGCGGTTCTGTCGGCTTGGTGTTTGACACACTGTTCGGCGAAGAGAAAGCAGAACGCGACCTTGCGGACATCAATACGGAAGAGCTAACCGGCAAGTACATCGCCAATTTTGGACCGTTCAGCGACACCGTTTTCGAGGTCATGATGAAAGACGGCAAGCTGGCGGTCGATGTGCCTGGTCAAACCACGTACGAACTCAAGTCGCCAAACGAAGAAGGCAAATGGTACTTCGCTTTGACGGACACAATCGCTGTGTCGTTTAACAAGAACGACAAGGACAAAGTCATTTCAATGCAGTTCTATCAGGGTGGGATGGAACCAGAGTTTCTTCGCGAAGACTACGAACCAAAGCCAGACTCACCACTTAACGTCACCGCACCGATTGTCGGCAAGTACCACGACGAACAAGCCGACCTCGACATCAATGTGTCAGTAAAAAAAGGTCGCATTGTGGTGAAGGCCGACAAACAGGGAACGTTTTCTCTGCTCCCGCCGACTGACGGTGGCCTGTGGAAACTGCGAGCACTACCGGATGCGATCCAGTTTCGGTTCAACAAGAATGACGATGGAACCATTAAGTCAATGACGCGGATTCAGGGCGGGAAAGAAGTGGAGATGGCTCGCGTTGACAAAGCGGCTACCAGCACGATCCCGTCTACTGAAGAACTTGTTGCGCTCATGAAGAAGGGAGCTGGCAGTTGGAAGGATGGTAAAATTGCCGGCGTGAAAATGATCGGAACCGCCAACTTCGTGCACCAGGGCGTGGCCGGCAAGATAGAGAAGACATTCACTCCCGACGGCAAACATCTGACTCACCACGACCTTGGCAAGTTGGTAACCATGACCGAGGCCTACAACGGCAAGCAGGGCTTTTCTGACACCAGCATCAGCCGGTTCGAAGAAACCAAAGGCGACGCATTGACGGCACTAAAAATGCGCCACCCGGCCTGGGTGCTTTTGGACTGGCAGAAGTTCTACACAGACATCGCCATCACGGGTGAGAGCAAAGTCGACGGGAAGAAAACCTTCGTCGTCGCATTGTCTGGAGAAGGGATCCCGGAACGAACGCTGCATGTCGATGCGAGCAGCGGTTTGATTCTCAAGGAGAAGTTCCTGCAGCCCGTGGGTGACATGGGGCAATTGCCAATCGACATGAGTTACTCCGACTACCGAAACGTCGGTGGAGCCATGCTGGCGTTCCGAATCACCTCAGATAGTCCGGCAATGGGTTCCGCCGAAGTAACGCTCAAAGAAGCCGAGGAGCTATCAACGGTTTCGGACAGCATCTTTACGTTGGAACCATCAGCTAAGTGAATCTGATGGGGCACTCGCTCCATCTACAATCAGCCCAAGGCAGGACCCGGTGCAAGACTCCTATTGAGCAGACGAGAACGAAAATGCGTCGTCCGACAGCACGCCGGTTCCGATTAATCGCGAACCCTCCAGGCTGACTGTAAGAGTTCCGCCCGTGGAAGCTTCTAACCTGTAGGCACCCTTGTCCCAGCGTTTTACCGACCCGCGATCACCGCTGACCGGGCCTTCGTAGTCCAGGTATTCGATTCGATGGTCTGCAATGGGTTCAGCGCGAACTTTCCTGCCCGATGCTGGCTCAGTAGATAGTCGCCACGTTCTGAGAGCGCCTTCCTGTTCGAGCATCAAATCCCAATGCAGGACCGGGTGGTCGTGTTCGAGAATGACAAACTGGAGCGAGTTTTCCATGGCCGTATGGCAGTTTCTGCTAAGCGCCGCGAAAGAAAGCTGACTGTAATTGATGCATCGTGGCTCTAAGTAGTGATATACTAAGTGACACGCATACCCCCCGGGATTTAGAACCAAAAAGACGACCTACCTGTGACCGAGACTGCCCCCCGAGTCCTCTCCCGGATCACCTGTCCGCATTGCTGGCACCGATTTCCTCCCGCTAAAACCCTGTGGGTTTCAACCCACGCGCGCCTGTACGGCGACGCAAGGCTGGGTTCGGAAGTCCAGAGGCGATTTCTGCCCACCCGATTTGATCCGGGGGGGAACGCAATTGATAGCCAGGGCTCGACTTGCAGCGAAGTCGCGTGCCCCCGCTGCCACTTGGTGATTCCTCGAACCATGTTCGAGATGCCCAGCCTATTTTACTCCATTTTGGGCTCGCCCGGTTCCGGAAAGTCCCACTTACTGGCGACAACCACGTGGCAACTTCGTCAGACACTTGGTCGTCGGTTCAAACTAAGCCTCACCGACGCCGACCCGGAATCCAACCGACTGCTTAACGAATCCGAAGCGCGATTGTTCTTTAGCGAAGAACCACACAAGCTGACAGCCATCGCCAAGACAGAAACCGAAGGTGCGTTGTATCAGCCGGTCCAGTTTGGTGAAGAGACCATTTGGTATCCGCGTCCTTTTGTGTTCTCCGTGCAACCACTGCTGAACCATCCGGACGCTGAGGAAGAAGATTTAGCGAAGGCGATCTGCCTGTACGACAACGCCGGCGAACACTTTTTGCCAGGCGGTGAATCGTCCATCAGTCCGGCTACACAGCACCTCACAATCTCACGCGGGTTGCTGTTTCTGTTCGACCCAACCCAGCACGCTCGATTCCGCGAAGCGTGTTCGGACAGTGAAGATCCGCAGATGTCGACGGTGGGACGCAGCTTCCGTCAGGATCAGATCCTCAATGAAGCGGCGAACCGTATTCGTACGCAGGCTGGATTGTCGCAACGCGAGAAGTACCAGAAGCCTTTGATTGTCGTCATGACAAAGTACGACTCGTGGGGTCCGTTTGTCAGCGACCTGGAACTTCGCGAACCGCTAAAAGATCTTGGCGAAACTCACAGCCTCGACATAACGCTCATCGAAAGTGTTTCCAACGAAATGCGGATGGTCATGTCGACGCACGCTCCGGAATTCGTGAACGCTGCCGAAGGGTTCGCTGAGAAAGTCATTTACATTCCCGTGTCCGCGCTGGGCGTTGGACCGGAAGTCGATCCGGATACCGGCGGGCTTGGCGTTCGGCCAAACGATGTGGCTCCAAACTGGGCCGAAGTGCCGTTGCTGTATTTGCTAAGCCTGACAGGCGCCGGTCTGATTCCTGCTCACAGGAGGGGATAGCGGTTGAGTTTCGAAGTCGTCTATACATCGGCCCCACGTGGGCTGCATGAAGGCACCAGCGGGTTTTGCACGGTCGCGTGTACCAAAGGTATCCCACGCACCTTGCTGAAGAAGCTGGAATCGCTAAGCGGCTACTCGCACGCGCACCCGGCGGGTTCTGGCAAGAACCCAGTCAACTTCGCTCACTCAATTGTCAGCGTGCAGCAGAAGGTTTACCACGTTCTCTCGCGTATCGCTGACGCCGGGCCAGACCACACCGGACGGTCCAACAAAATCGCTCACCACCTGGCCATCCCCGCCGACAAAGCCCGCGCGATTCGTGGCGGGCCATTGGCACTGTTGCGCGATCGGCGGTTCTGGTTCAAAGAATGGAACCGAAAACCGACTGAACTTCCCGCCAATCGAATGCCCACAGCCGCGCAGGTTCGCGGTGGTGACTTCGGGGCGTGGGAGGATGTCTTCGGCGACGCT
Source organism: uncultured Planctomycetaceae bacterium (assembly GCA_964485095.1). GTDB lineage: Bacteria > Planctomycetota > Planctomycetia > Planctomycetales > Planctomycetaceae > CAYNWT01. The sequence goes on from CAZAIB010000026.1 coordinate 31,316, forward strand.
GGCTGGGCCGGCATGCTGGGAGCGGCGGCGAAAGACAAACCAAAACCAGTCATGGTTATTGTTCCGTCCGCAGAGGATTCACTGGAACTCCTCGGCGAGGCCCTGCAGTTGGTGGCTCCGGCAAAACGCTGGCAAGTCGGCTTCAGTACCTACTACGCTCAAACGGCCGGCGAGTGCCACTGGCGTTTCGTTGTAGATGGAACCGAATCGGCCAGGAAAGCCCGCGCCAGATCGGCGGCGCTGGTTATCGATCACCGAGCACCAGCGTCCTTACCTCGAGGCAACCCGTTTGTCGAAGCGGCCAGAAACGGCGATCCATCCAGCGTGCTCAAAGCGGCTCCGCGCCGTGAACGGCCAACGCGTCAGAAACGAAAAACCGCTCCGATCAAAGCGTCTCGAGAAGCGGCGTCTTCGGTTAGTGAACCAGGAAACCAGTACCGGGGTCTGCGTCCAAGTCAGGTGCGACGCAAGCAGGCTGGTGCTCGGGCCCGAGCGGCCCGGCGTGGACGTTCGGACGATGAGTGGGACGAAGAAGAAGTCCACGAAGTCCGACTGGACAAACTGGAGGAAGGCACCAACCGGAATATGAAACCGATTTGGATCGGTTCCATCGTAACTATTCTGGCAGTTGCTGGTTTTCTCGCTTACCAATACTGGCCAGGTTCGAATAATTCGACACCGCCACCAACAACTGACACCAACGCAGCAGAAGCGGCAGAATAGATGTCCGACGTTCACGAACTCATTGAATCCATCCGGGTCACTCTCGCGAGTGCGGTTGAACCCAAGCGCGACGAGTTGTCTGAGCTGCACGATCAGCTGGACGAACACATTCGGGTCGCCAACAAGCGGTTGCGAGAATGCGACGGCTTGCTGGCCAATGGGCACCGCAGTGAAGCCATTCAACTGGCCGAACAGGAACCAAACCTGCTTGAGTTCGTTGGCGTTCTGGATTTTCCTGAACTGCCTGAGTGGAACGACTTCGTCGCCGATCACGGTCTGAAAGTCACGCCCGAGATCCAGATCGATATCGCAACCGATCTAAACCACGCCTACTCAGACGATACGCCGCTGGAACGGTTCCTCAACAAGCTGCGAGTCTACTCACTGGGCCGCGCGCCGCTACGGCAGCGAATTGAGATCCTGCGAAAGATTGCAAAGCTGGATGTGGAAAGCCCGCACTGGCAGGACGACCTGAAGAGTTACGAACAGGTTCGTCTGCGGCAGATGCAGGACGAGTTCCGCACGGCTGACGAACAGCACGATTATGTAAAGCTTGGCGAACTCTATACAGAGCTCAAGAAGACCAAGTGGACGATGAAGCCAACGAAGCAGTTCGTCCAGCGACTCACAGCATCACTGGGCTCGCTTCATCAGCAACAATCGTTCGCAACGCTACGTGAAGTCTACCGGAATCTTCGTATCGCCAAAGAAGACGACAACGTTGCCGCGGCCGAACAGCTGTTGGATCAGTGGGACGAAGTCGTTGGGCAGTGCGATCAGAATTCCGAAGACGTGCAAACCCTGCAAGCCAACGTCGCACCGGTTTTTGATTGGATCGAATCACTTCGTAACAGCGAAGCGTCAAACGAAGAAAAGAAACGCGAAATTGAGAAGCTGAAGCGGCTCATCCGCTCGCCGCGTTCAACAATCGATGCACTGGAAGCTCGGTACGATGCCATCACTGAAGATGGAACCGAACTTCCAGAGGCGATCGTCAATCAATACCTGGACAGAATTGAAGAGATTGAAGCGGAAGCAGACCGCGGTCGTAAGATCAAACTGGCGGGCATCGGCGTCGGAGTCCTGGTACTCCTGCTGGCCGGACTTTATGCACTTTTCAAATAGGTGAACTGTGGCTTCACGATATTACATTCGCTTTCGAGGTCGAAAGCTTGGGCCGTTAACCGTCGACCGGTTACACGCGCTCGCCAAGCGCGGCCGCTTCGCGAGGCACTACGAAGTCTCTACCGATGGCAAACGGTGGATGCCCGCAGCAGATTACCCCGAGCTGTTTCCAGATTCTTCGGGAGCCGATGACGAGTACGATGAGTTCGGCGGCGGCGACGATGAGATGCCTGAGGATCCCTGGGCGGACGATCCGGACCAGCCACGCAAAAAAAAAGGTAAGACCCGACGACGTCAGAAAACTCAGTCATTTACTCCGCCGCCCCCACCACCAATCGATGACACACCCATCGATTCGGCCGGTTCCGGTGACGAACCTGCACCGCGGCGGAAGCGAACCACCCGCAGAACCGTCACTCGCCCGGCCGCGATGGACGACGATGCTCCGATCGTAGACGAAGAAGAGGAGATCATCGAAGAAGTCCGCCCGGCCGGAAAAGCACGCCGCAGCCGGCGGCGTCGAGTTGTCGCGAGTGAAGAAGACTACGACGACGAAACCGGCGGAGGAGGCAGCAGTGGAGCTGGTGGTGGCGGAACTACAATTATCCAGGGCGGGGGCGGCAGTACCCCCAGCACTGTGAACGTCAATGTGACCGTGGAGCAGACCGGCGGACGCCGTTCAACTCGCACGCCCACGCCTACGCCCAGACGGTCAAACCCGTCCCTGTTCGACATGGCGTCCGCTCAGACAGAGCAACTCCACAAACTCGATGACGACGACGAAGATGATGAAGAAGACGCACCGAAAAAGAAGAAGCGATTCTTCGGTCTGTTCGGCGGCAAAGAAGTCGAAGAATCAAAGTTAGAACCGTACCTGCAGAAGATGTACGACCTGACGGAGGTTCTGGGAACCGTCAAATTCGGCATGGAGAAGGTCATCCTGATCGGTTCCGGCGGCGAAGAAATCAACGTCGCCGACCACATGAGGTCGGGCGATGGCGCCGACATCATTGGGCTACTCACGATGCTGGCGTTCCAGAGCAAATCGTCAGACATCCACTTCGAACCAGGCCCCGACGGCGCCGACATTCGAATGCGTATTGACGGTTCGCTGGTCCAGCTTGTGCACCTGCCTCAATCCGCGGTCAACAAGACGTACGGAGTCTGCAAAGTTTTGTGCGAGTGCGATTTGGGTTCTCGCCGCGAGATTCAGGAAGGCAATTACTCTGTCGTCGCCCCCGGCCGACGCGTTGATTATCGAGTCAGCTTCACGCCCAGTGTTCATGGCCAGAAACTGGCCATCCGTGTTCTGGACCTGGAGAACTCACCCCAGTCCATGAAACAACTCGGCGCGCCGCCACGACTGCTGCGAACCTTGCGCGATGTGATGACACAGAACGCCGGTATGGTTCTCATGTGTGGTCCAACCGGTTCCGGGAAAACAACGACGCTCTATTCGCTGATTCGCGGGATCGATGTCAAAACGCGAAACGTGATGACACTGGAAGACCCGGTCGAATACCAAATCGACGGCGTGACGCAGATGTCCATCGATAAGGAACACGGCAAAGGGTTCAGCGAGATGCTGCCCGCAATGCTGCGGCAGGACCCGGACGTACTACTCATCGGAGAAATTCGAGACGCCGTCTCCGCGCAAATTTCGATGCAGGCGACCATGACCGGTCACCTGGTTCTTTCAACAGTTCACGCACCCGACACACTCTCAACACTGTATCGCCTGCTGGACCTCAACGCCGACGCCAACATGGTCGGCGCCGCCCTGGACATTGTGCTCTCACAACGCCTGGTCAAAGTTCTGTGCCGGGAATGCAAAAAGAAACGCCGCCTCACCAAGCCAGAAGCACAACGTCTGGGCAAGTACGCAAAGGACTACATCTTCGACCCCAAAGGCTGCAAGCGCTGCCTGGGAACCGGTTTCACCGGCCGCCGAGCGATCTTCGAAATGCTGGACGTGAAACACCAACTCGGCGATTCAATCTACCAGGCCAAGTCACTCGGGGACCTCAGGAAGTCCGTCGACCGCAAGACCTTCGTCACACTCCGAGAAAGCGGACACCAACTAGTCGCCAAAGGCGTCACCTCCTTCAGCGAAGTAGACCGAGTCATCGGCGTCCACTAACGAACGTTCCGTTCGATTGGTATCCGGTAGGTGAGGTGGCTCGGGTCGGTGGATGTATCTCCGGTTGGATGGTTAAAGGAAAACGAAGCGCCCCGTTGTGTTTCGTTACAACCGAACATCACTCGCCGCGTCGACGGGCCCAGGCCATAGTCGCCGAACACTCCGTGTTCGGTTACGAAAGCACGGACTCGGAGAGTCCGGCGACTGTATCGGAACGTTCGTTAAGCGCGGCGGATGAAGTCGGCGGCGAAGCTGCGGACTTCGTGGCCGTTGAGAACGTGAAACATTCGTAGTTGCTGGATGGTTTCCTGACTGAAGCGCCCCATGGGAACGTGGACCAGTTTCTTCTTGTACTTCTTTGCCAATCGACGCCAGGCTGGACCGGGTGGACCCCATGACAGCAGGGCAACATGGCTCTCATCGCTGTGATGGCATGCGCCGGCGATGAGCCGTTCTTCCAGCGTGTCAGTGAAGTTGAAGCGTGGGTCCGTCCATAGATCGGGGATCGGGAGTGGCGGGAACCGGAACATGCAGCCGCCGTAGCTGGCCAGGCAAATACCCGGACCGACCGGCTGTTCAAGAAAATTGGTTGCGAACAACGACAACGTTGACTCGTCGTGTTTCTCAGCATGCCACGTAATGCGCCATGGGTAGTCGCGTGGGTCGGCGGGGGAATCGAACAGCATGATCACGCAGTCCAACTTGCCTTTGGCTGGCGGGACAACTTTCACGTACAGATCGCCGGTGTGCCAGTTGCGTAGAGTCTCGCGGATGTCCAGACCGTCTTTCATGCTGGCCGTGAACTTCTCGGACCGAGCTAAATCGTTGCCCATGATATCCAACGCTGCATCTTTGATGCTGGTGCGGAAGCGTTCGATCGCAATGTCCTCGGGCGGCCAGCTGCATTGACCGTTTGGGTTCCAGCCGCGTCCCCATTGTTCGGCCTGCCACTTTTGAGGCATTGGGTTCAGGGCGATGGTCCGCCATTCCATCGCGTGACCGGGTAACCGTGAGACCATGTGCATCGGGTCGTCATCGTCCAGACGACCCTTCCCGTTGCCGCAATTGATTGTTGGGTACTGCGGCAGTCGGTCAATGTACGGGTAGTCGCGCGCGGTTTCGATGAGCTGAATTGCGAATTGATCGCCGGCGATTTGCTGAGCCGCAGTAATGAGCGTGAACAAATCCGGCGCCATGCGGCGTTGGATGAGCGACAGGTTCCGCACGTAGCGGAAGTAGCATGACAGCAATTGCGGAGTGATCCGTCGCGCCTGTTGACCGAACTCCGCTTCGTATTCAACGCGTGTATCTAACAGCAGTTGCTTGACGCCATCGAACGACAGGTTCTCGTCGTCATCCAGTTCCGCTCGCGCGCGTTCGTAGAGGCCGGTGATGTAGGGCAGTTCGCCAAGGACAAAGACGAGGCCCTCAGATTCGGGCTGCACGACGATCGCATCTTCAACGTGTTCGTCCTCAACGGGGCACTCAGTTTTTTCCTGGTAAGCCTCACGGATCCACGGCCAGTCTGCCAGCGAACACACAAACAGAATCGATTCGTATTGTTCTTCCAGTTCACGCAGTCGCTGGGCCATAAATGCGACCCGGTGTTCCGGCTGTCCTTCCTGGGGTCTTGGGATGGCAGGCAGAACCGCGGCGGCGAACTTGTCGGCCGCGACTTTCTTGACCGCGTAAGGGTCCGGCAGCGATGCCGGGATACTGCGGAAGTTTTCTGTCTCAAGATCAACAAACGCGCGTGGAATGCGTTCCTGCATCGCGATCCGCAGCGCGGCGATGACGGGTTGGCAGGGATCGATTGGTACGTAGCTGCATTCGCGGGTCGGTTCTTCAGATTCCTCGTCGCCGTAACCCGACTCGGGCAACCACTCGGTTGAATACTGTTTCCCCTCCGGCTGAATGACCACGGTCACGTTCGGCAGATCGTGAATAGCGGTCTCAACCGGTTCATGAAACGAACCCGGCAACGGCACTGCCAGGCAGTCAAACTTCTGCGACAGCATGACCCGTCGCACTTCGATCGCAAAATCGCCGCTCCCATGAACAACCGGAAGCGCCGTAATGCGGGGACTGATTTTAAGGAATTCGCTAACCATGACTCGATTATACGCGATGTGACGAGCCGGGGTACCGACCAATTCTCGCGCGCGAGTTAGTTATGCACTAAAGGTCTTCGGCGATGCAGTACAGGTACTTGCGGCCACGCAGAATGATTTCGTCATCCACAAGAACCATGGTCGCGCTGAAGCTGTCTTCCAGTCGGTTTCTGGCGAGGAACTTCGCGTCCGCTCCTGCTTCCATCACGCGTGTTGTGCCGCGGAGATCGGTGATGTACACACGACCGGCCGCAGCGACGGGTGAACTGTAAACGTCAGTGATTGTCGGCAGCCGAATCTGGCCTGGTGCGGGCGAACCGCTTTTGGCGTTCAGCCGAGACAACACGCCCTGATAGTGACGCAGGTAGAACACGGCTCCACGGTACAACAGTGGAGACGGCACGTAAGGCGGCCCCTGGCGGCGCGACCACAGCACCTGCTTTGTACCGGTAATATCCCCGCTGGCTCCATCGACTTTGATACCCATGAAGTTGCGGGTGTCGTAGCTGCTGCCCGCCAGCAGGACGCCGTCACCATAGACCGGCGTCGCACAGACGTTGTTTGACAAACCGGCACAGCTCCAGATGACCTTGCCGGTTTCAATCTCGTACGCGCGAATGCGATTGCTGCCGCATACGATGACCTGTGTCTGATCCTTGTACCGGATGACGATCGGTGAGGACCACGACGTGACTTCTTTGCGGTCCAGCTTCCAGCGCTGGTCGCCGGTGTTCTTATCGTAGGCAACAATGAACGACTGCCCTTCATGGTCCCAATTCACAATCAGCGTATCGCCGTGAAGCGCGGGCGACGCGCCTTCGCCGTGCGCGTGTTTGGATTGCATGGTACCAAGGTTCTTGTTCCACACGACTTCGCCATCGTGGTCCAGGCAATACAGTCCATGAGAACCGAAGTACGCGAACACGTGCTTCGCGTCGCACACCGGTGACGCCGACGCCAGACTGGCCGTATTGTGCGCGCCTTCGTGCGGTACGTTGGCGTTGAGGTTCTTTTTCCAGACAACGCTGCCGTCTTTGCGGTTGATTGCGATCGCAGCGTAGCTGTGTCGCTGAGTCACCCGCAGGTTGTCATGAGCGCCGGGCGCAGTATCTGGCTTGCCTGGAAACTTTTCGCCGAAGGGAACGGCCGTGGTCACGAAAATTCGATCGCCCCACACGACCGGAGTCGAATGGCCGAGTCCCGGCAGCGGAACCTTCCAGCGGACGTTGTTGTCTTCACCCCATTCGATAGGCGGGTTCGCTTTGGGAGCCTCGCCGGTTCCCAACGGGCCCCGGAATTGTGGCCAGTTTGAACCAGGCTCCTGAGCCACCAGGCCATCGCAGTTCACGCACAGCAGCAGCAATAAAACAGCATTTCTCAGCACGGGCACGCTCCTGACATTGATGACCCAAATTGTAACGAACCGTCAAGCCAGACCGCGCTGCGTTTGATCACGAGTTTGTAACGATGCGGCCCGACGACCAATTTGTCTGGCCAATGTGAGAACCGCAACAGGCGGGTTCGGCTGCGAAAAGTCCTGGAAAACCGATGCGCTAATTGGCCCGCGGTTGGTGGCTTCACTGCGTTCGTGGGTTACCATCCGGATCTGATACAAGAATCTATCGAGGACAGATTTATGCAATTGGCTCGAACACTGGTCGTGCTCACGGCACTGATTAGTACATCCGTGGCGACCGCCCAGGATGACTCGCTTAAGAAAATCACGAATGTTGAGGGAATCACTGAGTACCACATGCCAAACGGCATGAAGGTGCTGCTGTTCCCGGATGACTCAAAACCGCGAGTCACCATCAACATCACGTACTTTGTTGGTTCAAGGCACGAAGGCTACGGCGAAGCCGGGATGGCGCACCTGTTGGAGCACATGGCGTTCAAAGGCACGCCTACTTTTAAGGATGTGCCGAAGGAACTCATTGGCCGCGGTGCTCAACCGATGAACGGAACCACCTGGCTGGACCGAACCAACTATTACGAAGGTCTGCCAGCGACTCCGGAGAATCTGGAGTTCGGTATTAAGTTTGAAGCCGACCGGATGATGAATAGCTTCATCGCGGAGAAAGACCTGAAGTCAGAAATGACTGTGGTCCGCAACGAATTTGAATCCGGCGAGAACAGTCCATCTCGCATCCTGATGCAACGAATGATGGGTGCCGCGTACGAATGGCACAACTACGGCAAAAGTACCATCGGTAACCGAGCCGACATCGAACGTGTTCCAATCAAAAACCTGCAGGCGTTCTACAAGAAGTACTACCAGCCGGATAATGCCCTGCTAATCGTGGCCGGTCAATTTGACGAAGCCAAAGCCAAAGAACACATCGTCAAGTACTTCGGTTCTATTCCGAAACCGACACGCGAGTTGCCGCAAACTTACACCGAAGAACCTGCTCAGGACGGCGAACGGCTTGTCACGCTGCGTCGAGTTGGAACCGTTGGCTGGGGCGGTGCTTTGTACCACGTTCCGTCAGGAGCCCACCCGGAAGCCGCGGCGATCGCGGTGCTGAATCAGGTGCTTGGTTCTGAGCCGGGCGGTCGTTTGTACAAGAAGCTGGTTCAAACCAAACGCGCTTCGGCGATTCAGGGAACACATTTCTCGTTGCATGATCCGGGCGTGATGTTTTATCTGGCTCAGGCAGCAGCAGGATCAGAACCGGAAACCGTTTTGGAAGCCGTACTGGATGTGACCGAAGGGTTCGCGGATTCGCCGGTGACACAGGAAGAAATCGACCGCGTGAAGCAGCAATTTGCTGCTCGGCGAAAACGGGCGCTGGCAAATACTAGTCAGCTGGCAATCGAACTCAGCGAATGGGCCGCACAGGGTGACTGGCGACTGTACTTCCTGTTCCGTGATCAAATGGAAAAGGTCACGCAAGAACAGGTTCAGGCTGCCGCCACGAAGTATCTGGTTCGAAACAACCGAACCGCCGGGCTGTATATCCCAAGCGAAACGGCCGAACGCATCAGCGTGCCGGCAACACCTGACATCGCCAAAATGCTGGACGGTTACAAAGGCCGCGCGGTTGTGTCGAAGGGTGAAGTCTTCGATTCGGCGTTGGCCAATATCGAAAGCCGCACGCAGCGTTCTAAGCTGCCAAGCGGAATCAAGGTTGCATTGCTGCCTAAGGAAAACCGCGGCGATACCGTCAGCATGCGGTTGACGCTGCGATACGGCGACAAGACGACTCTAAGCGGCCGCGACAAAGCCGGCGACTTTTTGCCTCAAATGTTGATGCGAGGCACTGAAGAGATGAATCGACAGGAAGTCCAGGACGCGTTCTCAAAACTCGGCGCGCAAGTGTCTATTCAGGGGCAGTCCAGTGTGATTGCCGTTTCGGTTCAGGCCGAACGCGACAAGTTAGGTGGTGTTTTGGATCTCCTGAAGAAGGTTCTAAGAGAACCTGCGTTTCCGGATGAAGAAGTTGAAACGATGAAAACCCAGCAGATCGCTGGCTTCGAACAACAGAAGTCTGATCCGCAGGCACTGGCGGCAAGTTCGTTCATGCGGAAGATCAATCCCTACAAGAAGGGGGATCCTCGATACCGACCAACAGTGGACGAAGAGATTGAACGTACCAAGAAGGTCAACGGTTCAGACATCCGCAACCTCTACATCGACCTGCTGAACGGAGCTCACGGCGAACTGACAGTCGTTGGCGACTTTGATCCCGCAATGGTGGTTGAGAAAGTTAACGCCATTTGCGAAGGCTGGAGTTCTGACACCAAATACGTTCGCATGGAACGTTTGGGTAACTTCGATCTGGAAGGCGGCCTGGAAGTCATTGACACGCCGGACAAAGCCAACGCGATGTTGATCGGCGGCATGTCGCTGCCGTTGGGAATGGATCATCCCGATTACGCGGCGATGGTCATTGGGAACCGCATTCTGGGCGGTGATCCGTTTACGTCGCGGCTCGGTGCCCGCATTCGGCAGAAGGATGGCCTGTCGTATGGAGTCGGTTCTCAAATGTCCGCATCACCGTACGACAAGACAGCATCGCTAATCATCTTCGCAATTTCGGCGCCACAGAATGCGGCAAAGCTGCGAACTGCCATCAACGAAGAAATTGCAAAGCTACTCAAAGACGGAGTCAATCAGCCGGAACTCGAGAGCGCTGTGAAGGGTTATCTTGATCGGCAGAAGAATTCTCGCACCAGCGACGCGGCACTTGCCGGGCTGTTGGAACAGACTTCTCGAACAGGTCGCTCGCTTGAGTTCACCGCTGCGATTGAAGCGAAGATCAAGGCTCTGACGCCCGAACAGGTGAACTCCGCTTTGAGGAAGCACATCGACCCTGCGAAGTTGAACGTCGTTCATGCCGGAGACTTCGAAAAGAAGTAGTTCAGTAGCAAAGTAGAACCCCATTGGCAGTTTCTGCCGAAAACAAGAGCCACCGTAGTCCCAACTACGGTGGCTTTTTCATTGCCACCGATCGGCCGCCTCACCACAAGTGGTTCCAGTCAATCACTTTGCATCAACGAACATCGCGGACAGGAAGTCAGCAGCCACCCGGTTTTGTCCTATAGATTTGCTTAGCGCGCGGCCGATGAGGATGAAGCCTGGGTAACTGCGCTGACTCTGTCGGTCGTAACTGTTGTTCGGGACAACTCCTCTCTCGCTCGTTCATTCGAACACACACATTTGCCACGGATGGCGCTATGGCGGCTCAACCCGCTGAAAAAGAATCGCTGCTGGCGAAGATGCTCAAAGGCATCACCGCTGGCTCTGCGCAACGACCGCGCGTCACGTTGTGGTTGGTGTTGGTGCTTTCGTGTGTTTCGATTGGCGCCACAGTCACTTACGTCCGGTTCCGGACTGAGCGTTCGGATTTGGTAGACGCTGACCATCCTGTTCAACAGGCGTGGACTGAGTACAAGCAATACTTCGGCGAAGCATCCGACATTATTGTCGTTGTGGAAGCCAATAGTCCGGCCACGATTCGTAACATCATGGACGATGTTGCTGATCGCCTGCAGCGAGAACCGGCTCTGTTTGAGAAGGTTCTGTACCGCATCGAAGCAGGCAAGATGCAGGCCAAGGCCATGCAGTTTCTCACTCAGCAGGAACTCATCAAAGCCCGCCAACAGGTTCGCAGCTACAGTCCGATTCTGAGATCAAACCGCTGGGATTTGATTGAACTGGATTCATACGCTTCGATTCTGGATCGACAGATCACCAAGAAGGTAAACGCGGGGGATAACCCCAATGACGTGCTGCGACAAACTCGTCTGCTAACAGCCAGCATGACGCGGTTTTACGACCATATGGCCAACAACTTTCAGATTGACAAAACAACGTTCCGCCCACCGTGGCCTGACACCGTGCGTGTCGATCAGTACGTAAGTTCGCAGTCCAGCGACGTTGTCTACACGATGAACGACTCTGGCACTTTGGGCTTCGTGAAGGTGTTTGCGGTTGAGCAAAAATCTGACTTCACTGGCGTGACCACCTGCATTGATCGGCTTCGCGAACACGTGGCCGCCGTCAACGCCCAGTACGCCGACAACGAAACGGTTCATGTTTCCCTGACTGGTATTCCGGTCTTGGAAAACGACGAGATGCGGCAGTCTCAGACCGACATGCTGAAAGCGTCGGGACTGGCTCTGGTCACGGTTGCGGTTCTGCTGCTCATCGGCTTCCGCGGCGTTCGGCACCCGATGCTGGCTCTGCTGATGCTTATCGTCGCAATGACATGGACGTTCGGTTTCACCACGGCTGTAATCGGTCACTTCAACATTCTGTCGGTCTCATTCGCCGTGATCCTAATCGGGCTCGGCATCGACTTCTCGATTCACTATCTCTCACGATATCTGCAGTTACGACACGAAGGCCAGGGCTTGTACGAAGCGTTGGTCAACACGTCTGGTTCAGTCGGAACCGGCATCGTGACCGCAGCCATCACAACTGCCTTGGCGTTCTTGTGTGCTTTAGCGACAGACTTCGTCGGAATCGCCGAACTGGGACTCATCGCGGGTGTTGGAGTTCTTCTGTGTGCGTTGGCAACCTTCCTGGTTCTGCCGGCACTCATTCGACTTAGCGACGCGGGCGTTTCTGAGAAGAAGCTACCAACACCGATTCAGGGCAATGGTCTGCGATCTTTAATCAACGGTTGGCCAACTGTGGTCATCATCGCATCACTGCTGATGGTTGGTGGATTGATTAGTCAGGCATTCGATTATTCGACCGGTGAACCCGTCCTGAAGGTTGGGTACGACTCAAACCTGATGCATCTGCAAGCCAGCAACATGGAATCTGTACAGATGCAAAACCGCATCGAACAGACATCCCAGGACTCGTTGTTGTACGCAGTTTCGATGGCGGACAGCTGGGAAGAAGCGCTTGACCTGAAGGCTCAGTTTGAAGCACTGCCGAGTGTTTATCGAGTTGAAGAACTGGCTTCCAAATTGCCGGCTCCACCTTCAGAGCAGGAACAGCGACTCATTACGGCTCTGCGTTCAGAACTTCAGGGCTTACCAACGGAAGTTCCAAACGTCTTTGGCAGTGCTGATCCGAACCGGGTCGGCAAAGCTCTGGATGACCTGTATATGACCGTGAGTCAGATTCGGGGACCGGTTGCTGAATCAGCAACGCGCGATTTGGATATGTTCCTAAACAACTTCATGGAACTGCCTTTGAAGAACCAGGTAGCGTTGCTCAACGCCTACCAAAACTTCATGGCATCGTCTTTGTTGCGACAGTACCGCAACATGGCCAACGCAACGAGTCTCGAACCAGTCCGTTCTGCAGATCTGCCACCCGAACTGACATCGCGATATGTGTTCCAGGACGAAGACCAGAATCAAAAGTGGTTGCTGCAGATCTACCCAAAAGAGAACCTCTGGGACGAAGCTCCGCTGGCTCAGTTTGTGGAAGAGGTTCGCCGAGTTGACCCGTTGGTCACGGGTGCTCCACTGCAAAACTACGAAGCTTCCGGGCAAATCAAAACCAGCTACCAAACAGCCGCACTGTACGCGTTAGCGATCATCTCACTGGTGCTGTTGTTTGACTTCCTGAAGCCGGGTCAGAAGCTGCTGACTTTACTGCCGCCAGTCGCTGTGGTCGCGTTTGTTGGCTACACACTGCACCAACGAAACGGCACTCTGAATCCGCATCTGCTGGTCGGTATCTACCTGGCGATGGTTGTGTTTATCGGTGCGGTTCTTGATTTCCGAAACCTTCGAGACATGTTCCTCGCGCTGCTGCCACCACTTGCTGGTGGAGCAATGATGGTTGGAGCCATGGGCTTGCTGCAGGTGAACCTGAATCCTGCAAACCTTATCGTCCTGCCTTTGGTTCTCGGAATCGGAGTCGATGACGGTGTGCATGTCGTTCATGACTACCGCCGACAGATGAGAGCACGACAGAAGGAATACAAGATCTCGGCCTCGACGATTAACGCCATCCTGCTGACATCGCTGACCTCAATGGTTGGCTTCGGCAGCCTGATGATCGCATCTCATCAAGGTCTGTTTAGTGTTGGACTGACCTTGCTGGTTGGTGTGGGCTGTTGTGGGTTCATTTCGCTAATTCCACTGCCGGCGATTCTGCGATTGGTCGGTAGTTCGTTCGCCGAAGAAGCCACAGTGAAGATTCCTGAATCGGCTCGCCAGCGAAAGAAACGAGAGAAGGCAGCTGCTGCGGCCGAAGAAGCCGCGACCGCTCCAGACCCGGTGGAAGCCGAAGAACCACGCCGCAAGAAGCGAAAAGCCGCCTGATCCGTATGATGGACATTCCTGTCCGTCAGTCACCTCACGGCCGGCACGCCCGAGACTGCGAAGCCACAAACCGGCCTCAAAACACCCCGAATCTCGGCAAAGTCTCCGTTGTTTGGGCTATTTGCCTCTGATCAGCTGTTGTCAGGGGAAATCCGCTTCCGATACCGGAACGACAGCGTTATACTGCTCGGCTCGAATTTGAAGCGTGAAAGACAGAGTAAGACCAATGGCCAAGACACAGCGCAAGCTCAAAAAAGCGAACCATGGTCGGCGTCCTGCGAGCTCCAAAGCCCGCAAGCTAAAACGCCGTAAGTTCAAGCTGTAAGCGAAGTTTCGCCCTTACCTTAAGTAGGGCTTAGCCGCGGCACCTTCTATGGCAGCCAGACGGCTGTGATGACTCGCGTGTCCGCTGCACCAACAGCGGCTGCCCCGCACGCTCAGCATCGCGCATGGTCAGGCGCAATCTATCCGCTGCCCGCCGCGATCGGCACCATTGATGTTCCAGCGACCACTCTACGGGATGTTGGAATTGGAGTTCGGATTGGCGGCGGCTGTGGACTGATCAGTCGATGATTTCCGGCCATCGATGAACCTGTACTGGCCCCGGTTCGCATCTGCAATTCGCCGCATGATGGCTTCGCCTGACGAATCGCCCAGCGTGAAGGTGTGGACGGTCAGCCCCTTCTGTCTCTTCATCAACGCCGCCGCCTGAACCGGTTGGAAGACACCATCGGTCAGGAAGTAAATCGTGTCTGGCTTCATGCGAAGCGCACGCTTGATGGCCGTCTGCGGTTTCGTATCGCCACCTGCTTCAGAACCATGTATCCAGCGGATTGCGGACGTCTTGTTGCGTTCTGTTGCGGCTCGCAACACGCGCCGTGACTGTGTACGGGCCTGGTCGTTGAACAGAATGACGGCGAACTTTTGGCTTTCGTGCAGTGAAAGAATTGAGGTCTCCAGTTCGGTCTGCACGCGTCGAAACCGCGACTGCCGGATGAGCCTGAAGTCCATGCTGCCTGACGCATCAACGATGTAAACAATGCGCTTGCCGTAAGCTCCACTGGCCTGAGACCCGGACCCAAAGAACGCACCGCCCAGGCTGGCCGAAGCTGGCTTCAGTGTAAGGCCCGCGGCAGTTGCGGCAGAACCAGAACTTGACGTCGCCACCGCTTTCACGGCCGCTTGTTCGTCAGTCTTCATTCCACCACTTGTTGGCTCGTCCAGAAGTTCAACCGGTTCGCTGATATCGACAGCAGTCTGCCCTTCATCGGCCCACGAAGTTGTGATGACGGTCGGCTCCTCGCTGCCGCCACCGACGTAGAACAGCGCCCCAATGACCAGAATCAGCATGTGGCCGAGCGTCGAAACGACCAGAGCAACAGTATCCCGCCGAGTTTCACGCGTGAAGCTGTCCGCTTGGGGTTGCGGCCTCACTGTTTTGCTTCGGCGCTGTCTCGTCATCGGAACAGACCTGTTGAGGGAAACGGAGTATGTATTTTTGAGCCTATTGTCAGATCTGCAAGCACTTTGTCTGGGTTCTACAGAATCTGTAACGATTGAATGTGAAGGAGTTCAATTAGTCAATTGAGCATAAGTGGTGCACCGATAAAAAAAGGAGAGGATGGGGCCATCTCTCTCAGTGCTTCGATACCGAACGCTCGGGCGGTACCTATGAACTCCACCGATCTAGACCTATTCTTCGCCGACCAATCTGACACCCGGCCCGCCACCCCCTCTGTTGAGGTGTCACCCGCAAAATCTGCCGAAGAAACGCCTCGCGCAAATCCAATCGTTCAGTCGGAACCAATCCCCCGGCCGGAATTTGAGCCAGTGGGAAATCCCACTGAATCACCTCGCCAGGATCTCGCCCACCCGACCGTGCCGGTGATCAACCCAGATCAAATCGAACTCGCGCGCGAGCAGCGAGAGGCAGACCGACTCGCTCGACTCGCAGAATCCCGCGCAGCAAAGCAGCGGATGTCACGCCGAACTCGAGCCAGCGTCAGGCCACCTGTCGCGCAGATGGCAACTCAAGAACCCCAGCCGGCCCAGCCTGCACCGGCCTTGAAGCCCAAGACTATCGAGCATCCGAAGTTGCAGCCCACGCCGCCAGCGCGGCTCCGGTTGGATCCAACAGCCGGGAGCGAAGACGAAGAAGAAGGAAGGTTAGGTCCGACGCGTTGGTTCCTAAATCTGGTCACCGGTCCCTTTCGCAACTTCTACGAACACTGTCCCAGCTGCGGCTCGAATGAAATCTACGCCGTGAACGCGTCAGGCCGGTTCATTCGCTCAAAGGTCGAACGCGCGTTGCTGTTCCAAAAGCTCACCTGCGAACGCTGCATCTGCGCGTTCACCAGGCCCGGACTGCTCTTGGGCGCACCAACCCCAAAACTTCGTCCCGCAGACGAAGAACTCTACTCCTAGGCAACGTTCCGTTGCATCGGTACCTGGACAGTGTGGTGACTGAGTTGGGGGCCCGATTGAATGGTCCGCATGGGTGGCAGCCGGACGATAGCGCATCAAAAAACGGCCCGTCACCAAATTGGCAACGAGCCGTCTGTTAGTTGTTAAAACAAATTCCTCAACGACCCAAACAACCGGGCCTGCACTCACCCACGCCTGTCACTCCACCGACCGGATACCGATCGAACGGAACGTTTGCTAGGCCTGGACTGTTGAGAGCATTTCGTCTCGGAGTCGGTTACGAGCCGTGTGCAGTCGACGCTTGATTGTACCGATAGGGCTACCCGATTCGTCAGACATCTGCTTCAGGGACAGGCCCTCGAAGTAGAATGCCATCAAAGTCTGGCGGTCCATATCTCGCAGTCGACCAAGGCAATCGCGCAGTTCGCTCGCCTGCTCGCTCTTGAGGATGCCTTCCAAAGGCTCGCTCGTTGCCGAGCTCAATCCGTTGAAAGTTTCCGGAGCACACGATGCTTCGTTCGGTCGGCGAACCGCCCGATTGATAGACATGCGAACTGCAATCTGCCGCAACCAGCCTGGGAAGCGTTCCGCTTCACGCAACTGTGGAAGCTTCCGCATAGCGCGGAGAAACACTTCCTGCGTGACTTCACGCGCCTCAGATCGGTTGCGAAGCCGTCGCAAAACGATTGCGAAAACAACCGATTCGAACTGCTGAGCAAGTTCACCGAAAGCCTGACGATCGCCCTCTCGAGCGCGTTCTACAAGTTCATTGATGTTTTGGTTTTCGTTCATAGTTTTGATCGCTCCACAATCGACCACGCTCCGAAACGAATCGGTCGCGCGGCTCTTTGGACAAGGCGTGAAGTCGCGGCAAGTTAAATGTGCGGTCGACTTCGAAACGAATGAGCTGCACCGGCGGGCAAAGTGCCCGGGCGAACTCCCTCAATTCCGATGTAAGCTGACGGTGCCTAAAAGTGAGGTGCCGTCACAGCCAGGTTCATGCTCTTCCGAGCACCAGGCTTGCCCATATCGGAGATGGGAGTTCATCCCGCCTTAGCCAGGTCGCCGACGTATGTGTCGGTGTTGCTAGCGAGGCGGGGGTGGTGGGCGTATCGGGTCTTTGTTCCTCAATGGCGGTCTGTTCAATGACCGCTTGAGGTAAATCGATACGCTGCATACGTTTGCCGAAACTTGCGGAGCGCATTGAGACACACCCGCGCTGACCGGCGACGTTACAGCCTGAGCCTACGAGATAATCGCAGCTGCCGTTGTCATTGAGTCGATTGCGCAACATGGTTATGTCTCCTGCTTCTCCGCTCGTAGAGCGATCTCTTTTCCGCATTCTTTTAGACGCCTCAAAAGGGCGTCGCGAAATTGAGAGGTGTGGTGTCGCTTTCCTTGCGACGGAACGGTTGGAGTGTCTCCAACTAGAATCGTCCTTACTTCCTTAGACGGTAAACAGATGCCAGAGGTTCACTGTTTAGTCCCATATTTTTCCGAAAAAGAGGAAAACGGCCTGGAACCCCCTAAAAACTGCGTCTGCCAGTGGGTTCAAGTAGCAATCTTCCCACCCAGCGACTGCAATTTCTGAGGAATCGCGAACCTGAATCCACAATGCTGATAACCGCTCGACAGTTTGGCTCGGAAAACTTACCACCGGACTACAAACCTGTCTTCTGGCTGGTGAGATTGCTCAAGCCAGATTCGGCTCGGCCCTACCTACCCTATCTTTCACTTCGCAGCAATGCGGAGGATGGCACTCTATGTGGACGGCCCCGTTTAACGCTGGAACGTTGACCGATGTAACAGAGCAGCCGGTACGAGGCGCGGTTTCGCCGAACACTTCTGGTCAACCAACGGACACGCGCAATGATGCTAAGTTGTCCAACGCGCGGCGCAGGCATGGAGGCGGGAACGAGATCGTCACTATCAGATTCCATGCTCTTTGCAGACCCACGGGTGTCATGTTGCGATCACGCGACAAATCGTTGATATGCAACTTTCAGGCGTTCCTGAAAATCTGAGCGAATTGCTTCGTCTCCATGTACGGCACAGCTTTGCGAAATGTGGTAGCCAGTGTCACGTTCAAAGTGGCGAAGCCGAGAAATGGTGTCAGTCACATCTGCCGAAGGTGCTTCCACCAGTTGAAGAGGTTCGTCGAGAGTGGTGGGCAAGTGCCAATCGGGCAGAATGGCAACGCCCCGAAAGATCACAAGTTGATCGGTGAGAGAATGATACGGCGCTTCCATAAAATGAAGTGGTTCACCCGCAAGATCTGTGGTAAATCGGTTCTCATAGGATTTGTGCGGATCACGATCCCATTGGCGTGACATCGTTGACTGCACCCCGTACTTGATGCGATCGAAACACGTTGTATTCCAGTGAGCTTGCCATTGTTCAGGGTACACAAACTTCGCTTCGGTGAAGTAGTCCAAGGCGGCAGTCAATCCCGCCGAATGATCAAGGTGGAGATGCGACGCGGTCACATACTTCAATTGAATCTGGTTGCCATGTAGGAAATCAGCAATCAGTTCTATTGCGGGTGACGCATCTTCCCACGCGAAGGGCGCGTCAATAAGGGCCGCTTGATTCTGATGCACGTAAAGCCAAATACCCGACGGTGACATGAGTCGATTGGCGATTTGGCCGATAAGACCACGATTGGCAACCTCAGTTCGAGCGAGCAAGCACACACCCGGAGCTACCCATTGTTCAAGCTGCTGGATAGGTTGTTCAGCGGCCATGATCAGTCCCACAACTCCGGCTCTTAAAACATAACGAATCTAGATCTTGTGGCCGAATGGAGACGGGCTGGTAGATCGTGCGTTGAGCTTTCCGCTTTGTGTGTGGTTCCATTTACGCATGCGGAATCAATCACGCCTATCTTACCTGGCGATGCTCGGCTTGTCATGGTTCATGCGTGGCGACTGAGATGGATTGCTCGGGAGTCGAATGCCGACTGAATCAGAGTCGGGTTCGGGTATTTCACATTCGATCGTTCCGTGTCTGGTTGGAGAAAGTTGTTTCTGTCGTGCCTCGTCGGAACGTGACGGCTACTTTCGGCTTCTACAAGTACCCGTAACGTTTGCCGTAGTCGTTCCAGCGCTGGCGGACTCTTTCGGCTAGCTCGGCATCCGGTTCGTGCTTGTTTGGCTGGTACTGCTTTCTGGCGACAGACTCGCTTTCAATCCGGGCGGAAATGTCGGGGTTCAGGTCGATGCCGAGAAAGTCATAAATGCGGGCGATCTGCTGCATGGGTGAGTTCTTGTTGTCTTCATACTTGAGCGTCAACAGCCGGTTGGATTCCAGCTCAGCACAGTCGGCATCAAAGTGCTCGTAGAGCTGTTCGAAGTTCTCAAACACTGCTTCCTGGATAAACGTTTCAGATTCAACGCCGGAAACGTTTAACGCCTGGGTCACGGCCATCGCATGAGTCAGTATTTGCGTGGAAGAAAAAAGACTGACAGGCTCACGCACCAGATGGATAAAGTGGGCGTCGGGAAAAGCTTCAGCCAACCAGCCCAGTCGCGCGGTGTGGGTTGGCGATTTCAGCAACAGACGTGCCGGAGCCACACCGGTCGATTGGTGTCGTGAAAAGACAACGCTGCGCAGGAAGCCTTCAAGCTTCCGTCTCCACGTAAGTCGTTTTTCTGCCGGCACCCGGTACCACTTCTGCCAGCCCGTTCGCGCTTGGGGAAAGGCTGACATTTCCATCGGCGAACCAGCTGCCATTGTCAGCAGGGCGAACTCATCTTCCTGAGGGCCACGAAACCGCATCGCGACGTTATCCATTGGCCGCTTGTCCGGAAGCAGGAAAGCGAGTTTCTCGATCCATCGACGAGACACAAGAAAATGCTCCGGGCACATGCATTGCAAAGTGTCCGGGCTCTGGAAGCGCGGATCCAAAGACAGTAGCTCATGCAGAAACGTCGTACCCGTTCGCCAATGGCCGATGATAAAGACGATCGGGGGCAATTCCTGGGCAGCGACACGGTTGCCAAACAGGATACGCTGAAGAACTGCGCCTAACGAGTTCATCAATGAGATTACGCTGACCAACACCAGGCGATGGAAGCGACTTGGCGAAACTCGGAACCGGTAAGTCCACAGCAGTCGCAGCCAGGCCCAACTTGTCATGCCGTACCATTGGCGTACATGCCACCAACGGTAAGTATTTGGCAACGTGCGTTTTTCTGTGACCACCGTCTTCGTCTCACTGACCGCCGAATTTCTTCAGCGTACACCTAAGTACCCCCAGGAGACCAATGCAACTTGCGAAAGACACGCGGATATCGGGCGACCGATCCGGATATGAACCAACTGACTGCGTTCCTGGAGAAGTAGCGGGCTTGCCTGGTTCCGCGCTCCGGACCGCTAAACCCGAGTGCCAGCCTGGGCTTCAAGCACTGCGACCAGTTGTTTAGCTAAATCACGCACGTGTGGATCAAACATGACCGTGAAGTGCTTACCGCCCAGTTCCTTGTGAACGCATTCGTCGGTCGTCCACTGCTGCCAGAATTCCAGTCCATTGCCCATCCCGTCACGAGCACTCCAGACGTGTAGCGGAATGTCCACGGGATTGATTTCACTCGTATCGTTGACCAGCAACATCAAGTCGCTGCCGAGTCGCCCGAAGTAATCTCGAACCAGGCCCAGCGGAGCGTCCGCCGTCATGTGGCCACTGCTGATCAGCCAGTCCAGAATGGCGTCCGGCTGGAAATCCTTCGCGACTTCAGCGGCTTCCTTCGCCAGCGTTTCAGGGGCCAGCGGCTTGAAGAAGGTCATTTCCTCACGCACCAGTTCGTACGTCTCACAGATGAAATGTGCCAGACGCTGTTCTCGTTCGGACTTGTCATCCAGGTGACCAGGGTTCAGCTCGATCACGCCAACGAACTCGATCGTACGACCGCGTTGCTGCAGACGCGCGGCCGTGTGGGCCGCGATGAGACCGCCGAATGAAAATCCGAACACGCGAATCGGACCAACTGGTTTCGCGGCCGTGATCGCGTCTGCGTACCGGTCGGCCATTTCGACAAAGCTTGCAGCTGGTTCGTCTGATCCCTGCAGGCCGTAAATCGCAACGTCACTTTCAAGATTTGCGATAAGTTCTTCGTAGATCCGCAACTCACCACCGGCTGGATGGAACACGAACAGCGGCGACGATTCGTCGCCTTCGCGAAGCTGGACCAAAGATTTCACCTGAGACGGAGTTGCCGGAACCGTAGCCGCCGGGCGAGTGTCCGTTCCAGGCATCGGCGTCGCAGCAACGGTGGTCTCGCCGACATCAGTGCCGAACATCGCACTTAGCAACGTGTCGGACAGCTTTGTGATTGTGACTTCCCGCGACAAAGCACTCACGGGAACCGACACGCCAAGGTCGGTCTCCACGATGCTGGCCAGTTCGACCGCCATCAACGAATCCAGTCCCATCTCAGACAGCGGTCGTTCTGTCTCCGTTCTCTGCGGCGACATGCCCAGCACACGTGCGACGCGTGCCCTTGTGAAGTTCAACATCAGGCCGCGGCGATCGTCGGGCTGAGCTTCGTCCAGCGATTCACGGATGCCGCCGGTTGTTTCTTCTTCGGCTTCGTCAGACGCAACCAATTTCGAAATGATTCCCGGCGTCAGAACCGCATTACGGAACCGCTGACCCAGCTTCGGCCAGTCCACGCGAACCGCGACTGTTGCAGACAATTCCGCTGCGACGCCACCTTCGTCAAGCGATGCATCCATGGTCGCCCGAATATCTTCGACCGTCATCTCAGTGAATCCAAGCTTACCCAGCGACTCACTAAGGTCCTCACGTTCGGCGACATAGCCAACTTCACCCAGCACGCCCCAGTTGATTGCGGTCGCTGGCAAACCCTGGCTGCGACGATGCGCGGCCAATGATTCAAGAGCCGCGTTAGCCGCTGCGTAGTTCGCTTGCCCAAAGTTCCCAACAACGGAACTGACCGAACTAAACAGAACAAACATCTCCAGCGGACACTCGCGTGTCAGCCGATGCAGATGCCACGCACCGTGCGACTTGGGACGAGTAACTCGGAGGAACCGTTCGCGGTCGAGCTTACCGATGACAACGTCGTCCAACACCATGGCCAGATGGAACACACCCACGATCGGCGGCATTTCTTCACGGACGTCAGCGATCAGCTTCGCCAGGGTATCGGCGTCGTTGATATCACACTTCGCCACACGAACTTCGACTCCCAGCTCGCGCAGTTCATCCAGCGCTTCGCGCGCGTGGTCGGTCTTTGGGCCGCTGCGGCTCAGCATCACCAAGTGTTTCGCGCCACGGTCGGCCAGCCAGCGAGCAGTCTCCAGGCCAATCCCGCCGAACGCACCGGTTAGCAAGTATGTCGCATCGCCGCGAATCTTTGCGTTTGCCGGAGTTCGCTGCACCATGCCCCAGGTTTGGGTCATGTCCACGACTAGCTTTCCAATGTGGGTGCCCTGCCCCATTTGGCGAAAGCCGTTTTGAACTTGTGCGGCCGGCAATATCCGAAGCGGCAATGGCGGCAGACTGTTCGGGCCCTCAAACACGTCACGCAGCAGCCCGTTCGCTTCGCGCGGGTTCTCCGCCATCAGCTGCGACAGGTCGACCGCATGATAGGAAACGTTATGCCGGAACGGGTACAGGCCAACCTGCGTGTTCTCGTAGAAGTCGCGTTTGCCCAGTTCCAGGAACCTGCCACGGTTTCCGACGCAAGCCAGGCTGCGTGTCATCGCTTTGCCTGCCAGGGAATTCAGGACCATGTTTACGCCGTCGCCGTTAGTGGCTTCCATGACGTTGTCAAAGAACTCAAGATCGCGCGAGTTCATCACTCGTTGTACTTCAAACTTGTCAATCAACGACCGTTTGGCTTCGGTTCCGGCAGTCGCAAAGATCTTTGCGTTCTTCATGCGAGCGACGTGCATCGCGGCGCTACCGACTCCACCCGCTGCCGAATGAATCAACAGCGACTCGCCGTCCTTCAAGCGGCCGACAGTCTGCAACGCATACAGCACGGTGATGTACGCGACGGGCATGGTGACGGCGGAAGCAAGGTTCAGGCCGTCAGGAATTCTCATGACGCGTTCTTGTTCAACGGTCAACACCGAACGGAAACAACCGACCGAACAGGCCAGCACGCGATCGCCGACCTCGAAGTCAGAAACATCATCGCCAACCGCACACACGATCCCCGCGCATTCGTCGCCAGCGGGTAGTTGCGACGGATCTTCGGCCGGGAACTGACCGAGCGCTTTCAGGATGTCGCGGAAGTTCAGGGCCACAAAGTGAACGTCGATCTGTACTTCGTTTGGCCCCGGCGGTGTGCGTTCCATCTCGCAAATCGAGAGGCTGCTAAGATCGCCGGGCCGACCAATATTCAGTTCGAACGGAACAACATTCTCGCGGGTCGGATCAAACAGAGCCGCCAGTGCCGCGCCGGTAGCGTCCTCAGCAGCCGTTCGCTCGGGGAACTGCCCGACCGGGGAGACGGGTACACTGACTGGTTCGTTCTCCGCGCCGGAATTGGACAGAGTGTTTCTTGAGAACGACGGCATCGACTCCAGTCGCGGGACCAACCGATGCGGGCCGCGCCATGCGACTTCTGTTTGTGGATCCTGGCCGTTCAGTTCAGCCCACAGCGCAGAATCCGTTTCGGTTGCGTTCGCGTCGAGATCGACCAGGCGGACTGTCAACTGACGATATTCGGTCGCTACGACGCGAGCAAAACCCACCAGGTTCCCCTGCAGAGCACCCGCTTCGCTGACATCATTTTCAATGTTCCGTGCCCCTCGGGTCACCAGAATCAGTCGTTCAGACGGTTCGATAGCATCCGTGGTCAACGCCTGGATCAGGTGCATGACGCTGTGACACGATCGAGTTTCGTAGTCGACCAGAAGCGTGTTATGCGAAGCTTCGTCGGACGACATGGACGGAACCGACGACCCGACATCGACCGACCAAAGATGCACGACCGAGGTTAATTCTTCATCGCGTCTGGCAAACAGGTCCGATTCCTGAACCACACGTTGCATGTCGTCGAAGCTGTCGGCAGCGATCGTGAACTCGTCACATGTGCCGTCGGCGTTCGCTGTCGCTGCCTGGAACGTTTCGCCGGCACGAACGATGACAGCACGCTTACCGGCGTTGCGTAGCCGCTGCGCCAGACGATCGCCCTCGCCTGCTTCGTCTGCAAAGATCAACCAGTTCTTTTCGGTGAGTTCACTTTCGGGGATCGCGACTTCAACCGACGGTGAATCCTCGCGTTTTGGCTGGCGAGCCACGATGGTGGCGGCGCAATCGTCGGACAGTCGACTGGTCAACGATGGCGTGGGCTCGTCGAAACCCGCATCGATCAACAACTCATTCCACTGATCCGGCATCAACAACGCGCTGTCTGTACGACACGGGTCGCCGCTCGTCTTCCAATTCCACCAACCGTCTGTCAGCCCGAATAGCAAATCGAATGAAGGCCGCGTGCTGGTCAGTTCTCGCAGAACCAGCATCCCGCCATCGACCAGCAGTTCCGAACAGGTCTCCAACGACTTCTTCAAGTCGCCGGTCGCATGCAGCACGTCCGCTGCGATGATGACATCGAACGCACGCAGCGGCAGGCCCTGTTCGGCAGGACTTTTCTCTACGTCGAATAATGAGTATCGCACGAACTCGTGTTGGCGAAACTTGTCTTCAGCCTTCGACAGGAAGAACGGCGACAGGTCCGTAAACCAATATTCGGCGCGGTGTTCCGGCAGAGCAGGCAGTGTGTAGGCGGTCGTACCACCGGTTCCTGCTCCGATTTCAAGAATGCGAACCGGACGGTTGGCCGGTGTTGTCGCAGCCACACCCTCGCACAGTTTTTGGATAAACGTATTCGCATACCGCGTCCACGCCTGATCGCGATAGACCTGCTCCAGCAAGTCGTTCGCTTCGTCGTTGAACAGCAATTCCAGAGCGTCCAGTTCGCCGCTAAAGACCTTTTCCAACTGTTGGCCGCAGATCTCGAGCAACCGCAGGTGCGGGTAAATGTCCGGGAACTCAGCCAGCGATTCACGCCACTCGGTGTCAACATCCAGCTGGGCGAGCGCGTCGATACCGGACGTCAGAGTCCACCGGAAGTCGTCGTTCTTCTCGGCCTGTCCATCCTGTGCGAATCGGTCCATACACGCGGCGAACAGAGAACGATGGCCTTCAACCAACTTGCCACACTCGATCAGCTTTTCGACGTCGACCACTTCGCCGGCGACCAGGTCGAAGCCCATCCTGCGCAGGCCATTCATTAGGTATGCCGTCGCAACGCGGTCCTGCTTCAGCAGGTTCTCACGAATACGTGGC
>CAZAIB010000027.1:0-56246 GCA_964485095.1 uncultured Planctomycetaceae bacterium
AGCCAGTACATGTCCGGCCGGCAGTACTGCTTCGACAGTCGCGAACTCGAACTCGCCTTCAGACAGCGTTCGCACATCAGGCAAACTCTCAAGCTGATGCGACCGATTGGAAAACAACAACCACAAAAGCGCCAACGTCACGGCGCTGGCGTAACTGGCAACAATCACGAACGCGTTCTTCGATACACCAACAGATTCATTTGCCCTGGTTGGTGGCGGCGCCTTCTTTATTTGCGAATCGCCCTTCTTTAAAACTCCGGAGCGCGATGCCACGCGGTCCAAAACACCAGAACCACTTTCTGCTTCCAAGCGCATGCCCGCTTTGACGTCCATGGGAACTCGCAGGTGCGAACTGCAGTGCGGGCACACCACCGCTTCCCCAGCGCGGCGAACGCGCATCTTGCCGCCGCAGGGACCACACAGCACTTTCAGAAGTTGTTCCGCCAAAGCAGGCCTCGTCGCACAGAGTCAGATAGAATCTGTCTATTCTGCACAACCAAACAGCGAGAGCCAGTCACTCGCAATCGGTTCACCACTCGTGGCGTCCACCACGGTCGAACTCTCGTAGTCACAAAACCCCAGCACCCGCACGTTTCCGTAGTCAGCAATCTGCTTCGCGTTTGAACTCACAAAATCCGGCTCGATACTTTCGGCTGCGGCGTGGTTCAAAACGACACCCGCAACCACCAAACCACGAGCCTTAGCGGCCTCAATGGTTAGCAACGTGTGATTGATGGTCCCCAACCCCGCGCGAGCCACAATGAGAACCGGAAACCCGGTCGCCTTGGCCAGGTCAGCCACGAATTCGGATTCCGTCAGCGGACACAACAACCCACCGACGCCCTCGATCAGCAGGTTCTCAACCTCCGAATTCCACCAATCGATGCCACGCCGAAGCAGTTCGGCATCTACTTCCTTACTCTCTTCGCTTGCCGCAACTGGTGGAGCCAACGGCGCGTGAAACCTTTGCGGGCAGATGCGTTCCGTTGGAAACTGATCACCCGTCGCCGCCGACAGCGCGCGGATATCGGCCCAGTATGTGTGGCCGTTTTCCTGCTGGCTGCCACTACAGGCTGGCTTGTACACGCCCACGCTGGCACTTTGTGCGCGCAGGTGGCTGGCGATCAGACAGGTGACCCATGTCTTGCCGACGTCCGTGTCGGTTCCCGTAACAAATAGACCTCGCATGTGTGACTACTTGTCCGACTCAGGCCCGCCAACGCGAATCGTTTTGGTCTCGCCGTCTTCGCTGTCCTGGAACCGAATTTTCAAGTTTTCGAATGCTCGATTTTGCACATCCATCACGCGAGCCACGAAGAATTTAATCACGCCTTCCCCTACCCGCGCCTTGGCACGAACCGTTTTGGGGCTGGTGTCGATCTCCAGATACAACTCGTCCTGGCCTTCTTGAAGCGCCTTGGCAAGGTAGCTGTCTCGGAAGTCCATCTTCATTTGCGAGCCAATTGAACTGGGCATGCTGCTGCTACCTTTGATCGTGTTCGCCATCGACCGATGCAGCATCTGTTCGAACCGCTGCAGTGTTTCCATTGGAACCTCGCTAAATGGGTTCTGCGCCTCCTGCTTTTCTGATTTCAGCCACTCGCTGAGATTCAAATCCAGAACAAACGGAGCCGCCGGAGCTGACCGGCTGGTCTTGCCTTCCAGATCAGCAAGGCACGATTTGAGAACATCAAACGACGTCTTCCCACCAAGGCTGAACCACAGGCAAGACTCCGCGACAGTGAAGTGCAACTGAGCCGGAAGCTGTTCGTTCTCGTCCACGCCTGGCAAGCGTAGTTCGTCAAGGCGGAAGCTAAGGAACTCGCGGCCGTCTTCCTGCTTCGTACTGATTTCGCTGTCCAGCGTTTTGGGAAGTCCGTTCAACGCGGTGGACAGACTTTTTGCCAGCTGTGTGGCTCCCTTAATTCGCAAGCCGCCATACACCGCATAGCCATCTTTGGCATCGCCACCCAGTTTCATAATGGCATCGGCGGCTCCATCATCAATGGTTTCGCTAAGCACAACAAACATGTCTTCGACAGCCAGCAGTGCGTCCGGGTCGGCTGCGAGTTGTTCCTGAAGTCGAATCTTGCCGTGTTCGAACATCGCTTTCACCACTGTGCGAAAGTTGTCCGGCATTTGCCAGGCCGAAGCGACAGTCATCGGTGAATCCTGTTCACGCAACGCATCGAACCGGCTCACACCGCGACTGACCTGACCAAGTTGTTTGGCCAGGTTGCTGTTCTTGCGAGCATCGACGATCAGGTCTGCCTGCAGCGGCTTGTTTTCCCCCTCAGCAAATTTCAGCGAGAGCCGCACGCGATCAAGGTCCATGATCGCGGTTCGCGTTAGCTCAAGGCTAAGGTCACCACTGCTTTTGCGGAATCGGTATTCTTCATCCGGTTCTTCGTCGTACTGCTGGAGCATCGAGTTAGCTTTGCTCTTGATCGTGGCCCAGAAGATCTCTTTGAACGCTGGCGGGATTTGCGACAGGTCAACGTCGGCATACAAATCAAGCGCGTTCTCGGCTCGTCGGAGCGTCAGGTCTGCCTGCTTCGGCAACTTCATCTCATGAAGTTCAGGGGCCGTCGATTCGAACATGATGCCGTCGTAGTAGCGATAGAACGTCGACATCGACAACATCTCAAAATCGCCCATCGGTTCTGCAATTCCCTCAGGCATCTCTTCCGAATCCGAGCCGGCTTTGAAAGAAAACGAAATTGCCACTCGGCCACCGGACTCGCTATCGGTTTCCTCATCACCGTCTTCGCCAGGGTCTGGCGTTCCAGCGCCAGATACGAGCTGCTGCATATCAACGGACACCTCGTACCGATCTTTGCTACCCGTCAGCTTGGCCTGCTTACCCCACATGGCCTTAGCTTGAAGCACCAGTTTCCTGAACTCCTTCTCGTCGGCAACGCGCTTAAAACTGAATGTCTCAACGGAAGGGATAAGTCCTTTGGCCATGTAAACCAGCATGCCCTTGAGTTCCTGCTTCGGAGCAGCCTGTGTGCCTTCTGCACCACCAAGCCTGTCCGCACCAGGCGGCATCATCATGATTTGGCTGCCCTTGATGTCCATCTCCTGAGAGACTTTTTGCATATAGGCAAGGGTATTGGTCATGTTGATTTTCGAGTGCCAGATGCGAGCCAGTGGCTTGTCCGCAAATTTGCGCTTTCCAACTTCCGCACCCTGCATTGCCTGGGCACCGGCACCACTACCAGTGCGACCGCGAATCACGACCTGGGCGTTCGCCGGCAGAGTTTCTGAAATGCAAAGGCCAGCCGCGAAAAGCGCGAAGAGTAGTGTTCTCATAGATCAATGACCGTTGGGGCGAGTTGGTGTTCTGCCTTGAGTTGCCGTCTGAAACGGCAATCGTGCTGGAATCTCAGAAATATAGTCGGTCGCCAGGAAATGCTCGACCGCAGCCGGGCACGGTATATCGAAAACCTCGCCGGGTAGCGTGCCGAAACTGCGCTTCGCCTGGCCAGTCACCTCTCCCGCTTGCGGGAGAGGTCGCGGTCTCAGCCGCGGGTTTACCAAGGATAACGATGAGCGATCGTTTCCGCTTTGGTTACTCGAACCTGCGCGATCCCCTCTCCCGGGCTTACAGCCCGACCTCTCCCCTAAAAAGGAGCGAGGTGACCTGCGTGCAGCTTCGCCCAGTTCGTCACCTCTCCCACTTGTGGGAGAGGTCGCGGTCTCAGCCGCGGGAGAGGGTTTACCCAGGATGACGAAGAGCGATCGTTTCCGCTTTGGTTGCTCGAACCTGCGCGATCCCCTCTCCCGGGCTTACAGCCCGACCTCTCCCCTAAAAAAGGGGCGAGGTGACCTGATGAAGGGGAATGCTTCTTAGATGTTCTCGCCGTAGATCATCGGGTCCATCTCCTTCGAGATTCCGTCCAGGAGTTCTCGCAGTTCGCCGCTTAGCTTTTCGGTGAACTCGTCGGAACCAATCAACTGGAGGCACTGGTGACGAACCGATTTGTCGGTCACACCGTCCTCTTCGTCCTTCCGGCAAACTCGTCTGAGTTGCTGGATCTTGGGGAGGAAGCCCTGTTCGAGGTGATCGATCAGTTCTCGCGTGAGCCTTTCGGCGTTGGTAAACTTCTCTCGAAGGGGCAGTTCGTTCGCACTCGACATATCGCCTCCCGACTTTCGTCCGCCGCCTGTTGACGGCAGTAACGCTGAGTTCATTAGAACCCACCACCAAAATCAGCGTCAATCCTAGACCCTTAACCTTCACGCGTTACTGGCTTCTTTATGCGAATTCTTGTTCTCGCCGACATCCATTCCAACTGGACAGCACTATCTGCGCTGGCGGCGGCCGAACAAAACTATGACGCCTGTTTGTGCGTTGGAGATCTGGTTGACTATGGAACCCAGCCGCAGCAGTGCATCGATTGGGCGCGCGAACACTGTGACGCGGTCGTCCGCGGGAACCATGATCACGCCGTCGCGCAACATGTGTCGACTCGCAACGGTGGCGGGTTCCGTTTGCTGGCAGCGGCAACCAGACCGCTGCATTGGGAAACACTTGATGCCAGTAGTATCACATGGCTCGCACAACTTCCGGTCACGCAATACGTCAAACTTGGCGGTTACTCGTTCCATATGGTGCACGCCACACCGCGCGATCCGATGGACGAGTATCTGACCAACGAAGCAGAGTGGACGTCCCGTCTGGAAGGGTTCGACGCGGACTTCATCCTGGTCGGCCACACCCACATCCCCATGCACCTACACGCCGGCGACACTCAGTTGGTCAACCCCGGAAGCGTAGGCCAGGCGCGCGACGGAATCGCGAAGATCTCCTACGCGATCATCGAAGACGGACAAGTCACGCTTCATCGTCTGGACTACGACACTGAAGCCGAACTCCAACAAGTCCGCAGCGCTGGCGTTGAAGGCGAAGCCTACGAGATCGCCAGAAAAGTCCTCACCGACGGCCTACTGGTAAAAGAAGACTAACGCGCCGCCGCCCTTCTTCCTCGATGTTGTAAGAATTTGCGACCATGGAGGGTGGCCGGGGTTGGAGCGAGGCACGAGTGAAACCCCGGAGCGTTGTCCGAATATCTCACTGCAATCGGGCCTCTGCCGTTAATCGAACCGGGTTTCCTTCGCGGGCTCAGTCCAACCCCCGGCCACCCTAATTCAAAATCGAACCACCTGCCCCAACTCTGTACCCGCCAACGACAACACCTCCGCCGCGCACACCAAATCCTGAACCGCGTTCCCCGCCGACTTGAAAACCGTAATCGGTTTCTCCGCCACGTAGTTTGAATCGGCAACCAACTCGCCAAGTTCGGCCGGAGCGAAATCAGCGGGCAACCGACCATCCGCCATGAGCGGCAACAGTTCGCCCGCCTCTTTCAAACAGCCCGCTCGCTGATCAACCACAATCGTCGCGCGCTCGATGGTGTCTTCCGGAACTTCAGAACGCGTCGGCCCCAGCGAACCGATCGCGTTGACATGAACCGCCGCGCCCAGGTCAGCATCCTCAAACACCGGCGTCGCGCTGGTCGTCGCGGTGGTGATCACATCACAATCAGCCAGAACCGATCGATCCGTGCTGGCGATCAATTGGCAATCCCCCGCGACCTGTGCCATCTCCTCGCAGAACCTGGTTGCGTTCTCAAACTTCCGCGAGAACACAAACACCCGTTCAAAGTTCCGAACGCACAACATCGCTTCCAACTGATGGCCGGCCTGCCCACCGGTTCCAAACAACGCTCCTGTCGCTGCATCTTTCTTTGCCAGCAAATCAGTCGCCAGTCCCGTCGCCGCGCCTGTTCGAAGCGACGTCAGGTACCCGGCTTCCATCAAAGCCACGGGCATGCCGGTTTCACCATCGTTCACCACAATCAGGCCCGGCGTCACCGGCAGTCCGCGTTCCACATTCCCGGCAAACACCGACACTACCTTCGCGCAGAAGATGTTGTTGGCGGCGGAGTAGGCTGGCTTGTACAGCACGGTTCCCGCCTCGTTGGTCAGGATTGTTCGAACCGGACTATCGACCTTCCCTGCCGACAAGTCAGCGAACGCCGACCGCATCAGTTCAATCGCACGGGGCATGCTTAGCAGGCTGGCAATGTCCTGCTTCGTGAAAATGCGAACGTCCATGGTTACTTAGCTTTCGCGAACGGGAATACCGATTCGTATCTGGCGGGAATCGGCCGTTCTGCCGGAAAGTACTGGGCAACGGGCCGACTATCGTTCAAAACATAGGGAAATCAATTCACTTAGGCGAACGCTCGCATGCTGACTCACCAAAGAACCGCACTCCTTGTCACTTCACTCTGCCTCGTGACAACGGCGACCGCTTTCTTGCAGGCGGAAGAACCGCGGCCG
This sequence comes from uncultured Planctomycetaceae bacterium, assembly GCA_964485095.1. Classification (GTDB taxonomy): domain Bacteria; phylum Planctomycetota; class Planctomycetia; order Planctomycetales; family Planctomycetaceae; genus CAYNWT01. The sequence continues at coordinate 6,352 of CAZAIB010000027.1, forward strand.
GTTCAGATTGATGACTACTTCAAGCTGAAGTCGATTGGCGATCCACAGATCAGCCCCGATGGAAAATGGATCGCATACACACTCAGTGAGAAGGATTTGGAGAAAGATAAATCCGAAACTCGCATCTGGATGACCGCAGTCCGCGGCGGCGAACCCATTCCCATGACGGGCAAGGGTTACTCGGCGAGTTCGCCCGGTTGGACTCCCGACGGCAAGTACCTCACCTTCACCGCTTCAAAAGGTGGCGACGACGCGAAGACGCAGGTCTGGAAACTAGACCTGCGCGGTGGCGAATCGCAGCAGGTCACCAAAGTCAAACAGGGAGTCTCAGGCTACAAGTGGGCTCCGGACGGCAAACGGCTACTGTTGCTGATCAAAGATCCGAAACCTGACAGCGACAAGGAAACGGAAGCCAGTAAGAAGAAACCAAAGCCACACGTCATCGATCGTCTTCAATTCAAACGCGACTACGTTGGCTACCTGGATCGACGTCGAACACACCTCTACGTGTTCACGCCGAGCGAGAAAGAACCTGGCGAACCGGTTCAGATTACGTCCGGCGACTACGACGATTCAGATCCTGCATGGAGTCCCGACGGTCTGTCGATTGCGTTCGTGAGCAACCGCAGCGAACACCCTGATCGCAACTTCAATTCGGACATCTTTATCGTCGCCGCGAACAACGTGGACAAAGGCCGTTCACTGCAGCGTCTCACAACCAACGGCATGGAAGACTACGCCCCGGCGTGGAGTCCCGATGGCAAGACAATTGCTTATGTCACGGTGACGGCCGAACAGAAGGTGATGTGGTACGCCACCAACCATCTGGCCACGATCCCGGTTGCGGGCGGCGAACCAAAGGTGCTTAACGAAAAACTAGACCGAAACGTGAGCACTCCAAAGTTCTCTTCAGACGGCAAGACAATTTGGTTCCGACTCGAAGACAGCGGCGAGAACCAAATCGCTTCCATCAAAACAGACGGCACCGATTTCACTCGCGTCGTTCACGGCAATCTAAGCGTCCGAGATTTTGAAGTTCACCCCGATGCCAAACGGGGCGACTGGCTTGTATCGTTGACCGGAACCACAAAGCACCCGAACGAACTGTTCCTGCATAAGGTCACCGCTGGCAAAGAGAAGCGAACACAACTTACCCAGGCAAACACCGACTTGCTGAAGAACTGGAAACTATCTGACGTAGAAAACGTTCAGTTCAAAAGCCCCGACGGTACCGAAGTCGAAGGCTTCGTCTACCGGCCACCGGGTTTCAGTCCGGCTATCAAGTACCCGACCATCCTGAGAATCCACGGCGGCCCGGTCGCGCAATACTCGCACAGTTTCCGATTCGACCCACAGCTGTACGCAGCTAACGGATACGTTGTCATCGAAACCAACCCGCGCGGTTCGTCCGGCTATGGCCAGGACTTCTCGCTACAGTTGTTCGCCGATTGGGGCAACAAGGACTATCAGGACGTCGTCGCGGGCGTTGACTACTTAATCGAACAAGGCATCGCCGATCCCGACAAACTGGGCGTTGGTGGCTGGTCCTACGGCGGCATCCTGACCAATTATGTCATCACCAAAACCGAACGCTTCAAAGGCGCGGTGTCGGGAGCCAGCGAAGCCAACCATCGAGCCAACTATGGTCACGACATCTACCAACGGTATTGGGAAGTCGAGTTCGGATTGCCGTGGGAGAACATGGACGCGTGGGAGCGCATCAACCCATTCAACGACGTCGGCAAGATTACAACACCAACTTTATGGATCGGCGGCGCCGAAGACTGGAACGTCCCGATCATCAACTCAGAGCAAATGTACCAGGCCATGAAACGACTTGGCCGCGAGACACAACTGGTCGTCTACCCCGGCGAACACCACGGCATCAGTCGGCTCTCGTTCCAAAAAGATCGCATGGAACGCTTCCTTGGCTGGTACGACAAGTACGTGAAAGGTGAGGTGAAGACAAAGGTCGATTGATATCAGTTCGAACCGGCTCGCGGATGCTTTGTTCGTAGTACCGTTCAGGGCGACTTCTTTTCAATCGCGGTTCCACCCGATCGGTAAACTCGAGCCCCATCTTTCCTCTCGCGGTTCCACGCTGTCGGCGGTGGCCAGTCGTCAGCCGGAGCGTTTGGAGCCAGACTAGCCAACACACTGTCGCCATACTGATTCCAGATCTTCTCCGCTGACATCGCGTTGCCCTTTGGCAGGACCAGCGTCACCACTTCGGCGGACTCGCCGATGAACTGTTCCATACTGCCTATCGGAGCGAAGCGTTTGGTGGACTTCGTTTGAACCGAAAGCCATCCTGCCAGTTCCAAACCGGCGTCGCGACCGTAGTCGTTGTGCAAAACCAAAGCTGACTTGATGGAACCCGTCGTCACGTGCAGCACTCGGTGTGGTTTGTAGGTTCGAAGTAGCCTTGTAAGGATCTGAACTTCCGGTTCGGGTGTGGCTGAACTTCCTTCCGGCAAGAACGCAGTCGTGATCTTTACATTCGCGGCGTTGGTTGCCCGCTTCAGTGCAACTCCATCCGGATTGCCCGAACGAACAATGATCGACCGGAACCCGCCGATGATGGTCGCGTTCTGAACCACCTTGCTGGCAAGCTGATCAACCAGCGACAGCGCGGGGGCATCGTTGCCGGCAAGACTGCCGACGATCAACACTCGAAAGTCACCTGACCCAATCTTGATACCCTGAATCGGTCGCTTGCCGCGCGATTCGCCGAGTGGTTTCCAGAGGCTCGAACTGACTGCAAGCGGCTTCAACCGTCGCGAGCCTGGAGCCAACGGTCCTGGCATCGGAGACGGCGCACTCACGCGTGGGCGAGCAGCCTGCGTTCGCGACGAACCGGGCCGGGCCTGAGCCAATACGGTTCCGGCTGACTGAAGAATCAGCAGCGAAGTCACGCAGGCATAAGCGCATCGAGTAGGCATAGTGATTGTCCTGAGGGGGAAAGACCATCACGCGGTTCGGTTCGAACCAATCTTCGGTCGCGTGCCGAATCAGTTTTCGGTTCGCGACACGGCCGAATCAGTCGTCGATGCCGAGTCGATATCGAAGCTGCTCGAACTTGTCGACATATTCTTCGCTGGACGAATGCACGTGCTCAGCTTCCGTGATGAATCGCATGTCCTCGACACACTCAACACCGTAGCGAGCAAACACTTCTTCGAACTCAGTGTGGTCCTGACCGTAGATGATGATCAGTTTGTGTTCGTCCAATTGAACTTCCATCGGACGTTGTGGATTAAGAATCGCGATGCCGCTGCAGCCGTCGTCCAACAACAGATCTTCGAAGTCGTACAGCATGCTTTGCAGCACAGGCATGTCGATGGTTTCGCGATACAGGTCTTTGTGAGACACCGCACTACGGTCGTGGCTTGTTTCCAAAACAACGTCGGGCTGTTCGCCAAGCGGATCAAGTAGATCCATAAACAGGTCGAACAAATCCTCGCGAGACGCTGAGGCCATGATGACCGGAATGCGGGTTCCTGATTCTCGGTCAAGGTACCAGTCGTGGCGGTATCCCGCTCGTGGAACCACTTCAAGATCGTAAGAAGGACGCACGGCATCGGTCAGAGTGAAATCCCCATACCGCGCGACGCTCATGTGCGCTTCAAGTTCTTCTTCTGAGACATTATCGAAGCTGCTGTGTGCCCGTACCGCCTCGCCATCGCGAGTGGATGTTTTCAGAAATCGTTTCAGAAAACCCATAGCTGTGTCCCCTCTGCCGGTAACAAAGAACCGACTGCCAGTTGACTCTTGCCGGACGTTACGTGGCCCAACAAGGCGGACACCGGCCAAAAACCGGGCATCCGTCGAACTCTAGCACGCAAAAACAGCACGCTTGGCAGCTGCCTGTTTCGTGCCGCCATTTTTCGCGGTCCCGCTCTCCGAACGCTCTGAAGGTCAGTCCTGCCGCAGCGAATCCGAACAGTGAAAACGGTCACGCGGGGCTGACCTTGCCGGATTGAACGGGTCGAAAGTGGCGCCAACCATGCATTCGGCACAACCCGACAGAACCGCAATTGACGCGACCGATACAGCCGCTCGTATAATCCTGTCCCGAACGATCGCATGGAGGCGAAAAGATGTCTGCAATCAAGCTGCTAATGTTCTGCGCGACTTGCACGATGGTTCAGGATCGTGAGGAATGGAGAGCCGTCTATCTGGACGGAGAACAAGTCGGCTACGAACGCACCCGCTTCCGATCGGACAACGACGTTCAAAAAACACAGCGGGAAACGATTGTGCGTACCCGCAGCCGCGAGGTCGAATGGAAGGTCACTGCGGAATCAGACGCGACCGGAATTTTGCAGCGGTTTGACCAAAGCCTTGGTCGTGACAAATCGACGACCACGTTTGGCGAAGTCCGGGGCGGAATGCGCGCCGTCGAGACCACTCGATCGCGCGGCCGACAGTGGCGGGAACTCCCCAGCGATGTGCGTTCTCCGTTTTGGTTCGAACGACAACTTCCTGGCAACCCGATTCCTGAACACACACGCATGCGGGTCACAGTTTTCGAAGACGGCACCGCCGCGAAGCTAACCATCACCGCTGGAAGCTGGCAGCGACAAACACTACCCAACGGCAAACGCACCAGGCTGCTGCGGCTGACGGTCACTCGATCTGAACGCCCGGGCCAACCGCAACAGCTTTTCATGAACGAACAGGGGCAGATTGAGCTGGCTGAATTCTCAATCGACGGCATGGAGTTGCTAAAACAGCTGCTACCCCGCGCTGAGGCTCAAACACAAGAAGACGAACGGCGGTTCGACATCACGCTAGCCGGTTTCCTGCCGGCCGACCGAGCATTGCTTGACGGTCGCGAAGCTGAGACTGCCGTGTACCGAGTCACGGGCCCCGCACGACTTGAGCAGACGTTGAATCACAAACCACGCCAACTTGCCAGAACCGCAATTGACGGCGCGGTGGAAGTGACTGTTACAGCCAGCGAACTGAAATCCGGACCGCTGCACGTCCGCACGGATCCGGAGTACCTGAAATCGACGAAGCTGCTTGATCACCGAGAAATCAACGTGCGAACCTTCGCGGCGGAAGCGTCTGCCGGAGAGTTCAAGACGGCGATCATTGCTAAGAAACTACAACGGGCTGTGGGCAAGCTGGTTCGCAACCGCACGTTCTCCGCTCAGACAGCACCAGCGTCTGCGATCCTTCGGACTAAGGTTGGCGACAGCACAGAACACGCCGTGCTGCTGGCCGCGCTGCTGCGAGCGCGCCGGATTCCTTCGCGCGTTGCGGTTGGTTTCATTTACCTGGACGGAAAGAATGGTTTTGGAACACACATGTGGACCGAAGCCATGATCGACGGCGAATGGACGGCTTTGGATGCAACGTTCGCCAAGCGAGTTCGCAGCAAAGAACCCGCGCGAGTTCCAGGCGCGGGCTATCTGAAAGTCGCTCATTCCAGCTTGCCGGACAATGAAACTGTGCTGGACACGTTTATCCCACTGGCCGACCTGATGCAGGAACTCACGATCGAAATCGTTCCGCCCAAATGACTTGCAGGAACGCCGCGCGACAGTTGAGAAACAGGTTGGGTAATCCTGCGAAACTTTCGAGAACCAAAATTCACGTCCATACCAAGTGCATTGGCGTTCGCCTCCGCGAAACTCTGATATAATCCAAGGCACCCATTTTCGAAGCCAACGGTTGAGGCAATGCCGCTCAAGACAGGAACAATTGAAGAACCCGAACTGAACCTGACACCGATGATCGACATCGTTTTCCTGTTGATCATCTTCTTCATGGTTGGGACTCAGTTTGCTGACCCAGAAGAGCAGTTCCAAATAGAACTGCCTACGGCCGGAACGGTTCAACCACTCTCACAGGGCCCTGACGCACTAGTCGTGTCTGTCTCGCGAGACGGGCTCATCATGCTGGGAAACGAACGACTTAACCTCGTCGAACTGGAAGCCAAATTGGTTGCGGCTCGGGAAAACTTCCCGGGGCAGGCCGTAGTCGTTCGGGGTGAAGGCGAAGGGCGCTACCAGGCAGTCATCGATGTCTTGTCCGTCGCGAACCGGGCTGAGATGGCTGACATTTCTTTAGCCTACAAGAACGCACAACAGTAACTCGGGATCGTCGTGAGTCGAATTAGCCAGGCACTTCATGATTGGACCAACGGCCGAAACCTGTCCGGTGAGCAAATCGTGCACCTGCTGCTGGTAGCCACACTAGTCGCGGCGACCGTGCACCTCATCACGATGCTGGCCACACGTTGGGGCGATAAACATATCGGTCCAAAATCGTTGGTCGCATCCATTTTGGTTCACGCGGTTTGCCTGCTGGGCCTGACCAGCACGACCGCGTTCAATCTGGCTCCACGAGCGGCCGCGTCCGAAGAGGCCGCACCAAAAGAGCAACGCGTGCAGATCCGTAACGTTGTTGTTGAGAGTGAGCGCGAGATTAAGAAGGAGAACTTTGGCAACGTTCCGATTTTCGAACAGAGCCAAAACGATGCAGAACTCGCTCGCACAGAAGTCGATGCCCCGGAGTTCGAACCGACGGAGATGCCCGAGCGCGAAACCGACGTCGAAGTCCCGATAGAAGTCCCGTTGCGGGACATTGTCGAACCAGAAAAGACGCCCGCAATTGCATCCATGCCCGAAGACGCCGGCGTTGAAGGCCCAAGACAAAACGCATCCGCCGCACTGCAAGCCGACGACACTATCGACCAGGCCCGCTCAGAAGTCACCCCCAACACACCATCGCGCACAACCGATAAGGCCAGGGCCGGCAATCCCAATCGCAAGGTCGTTCGCGAAGTTCCACGCGGTTCTGTTTCACGAATCGAAGACACGTTCAGAGCCGACGACCTCGCCCCCGAAATGCAAAAGGCCGACGTCGGCGATTTCGTCGCCGCCGACAAACCAGAAAACGAAGTGAACGCTCCTGCCGGACCGGTTCCGGCCCGAACCGAAATTACGGACCCCGGTGCGGATACGGAAAAAGGTGAAATCGGAGCCGCCGGCGCGATGTCGGCTGCTCAAATAGCCGCCATGCGAGCCCGCCGCGCCAGGCGAAATGGGCGAGCCAACGATGACACGAAGTTTACTCGCGAAGCACAAACAGAGATTCCGCTTTCTGAAGGCTTTGATGTGCGTGAAAGTCCTGCCATGAATTCCGTTTCGGATTCTATCGAGTTCGTTCCTGCACCGGACACGATGTCGGGAACCGCACAACGTCGGCGACCTTCAATCGCCGCGACTTATCAGCTGCGTTCTTTGGACTCACGCAAAGCTGTCGCGCGTCGAAATGGTGGAACGGAAGAATCGGAAAAAGCTGTTGAACTTAGCCTGCAGTGGCTCGCCACCACACAGAATCAGGCTGGCTACTGGGTTGCCAGTCAACACGGTGGCGGCCAAATGCGAACCGACAAACGGTCGGACGGACTGGAAGTAAACCTTTCCAAGGGCGGCGATCAGCCCGCCGGAGCGCGTGCGGATACTGGCGTCACAGCTTTGGCGGTTCTCGCATTCCTGGGTGCCGGCTACACACAGGAAGAAGGCGAATACACCGACACCGTCGGCAAAGCGCTACGGTGGCTGGCCAGCCAGCAGGATGAGAACGGGAGCCTTGCGGGTGAAGCCACATACTTCGCCAGGAACTACTGCCACGCGATGGCCACATACGCATTGGCTGAAGCAACAGGCATGCAAAGCGATCCCAACTCAGATGCCGACCTGCGTTTGGCTCTACTACGAGCCGTGACATACACGTCGGGACAACAAAACCAAACCACTGGCGGCTGGCGATATATCCAGGGACAGGACGGCGACATTAGCATGTTCGGCTGGCAGATGATGGCGCTCAAGAGCGCAGAAATCGCCGGCGTTCAAATCTCACCGCTCGTGAAAGAACGGATGGCGCGGTTCCTCAAAAGCCGACGACTGGGCCGCTACGGTGGACTGGCCGGATATCGAGCCCAGGACAAATCTGACAAGACGATGACGGCCGAAGCGATGTTCTGCCGGATCATGCTGGGCTACGCTCGCGACGGCGAAGATATGCGCGAAGCGGTCGGCATGCTGCTGCGTCGGCCCCCCAACCGTGCCGACATGAATCTGTACTACTGGTATTACGGAACGCTGTCGATGTTCCAGTACGGCGGCCGATCGTGGGACAGCTGGAACGAAGAAGTCCGCGAACTACTGACCAAAGAACAAATCACAACCGGCGAGTTCGCCGGAACCTGGGATCCGCGCAAGAGTCGTTGGGGCAAAGCCGGCGGCCGAGTTTACACGACCGCACTCGCGACACTGACTTTGGAAGTCTACTACCGCTTCCTACCCCTCTACCGCGCCGCAGCGCCGCCGGATGAGATCAAAGAATGACCGGCGATCCGGGTCGAAAGTCATTCGTACCTAAAAAGTACCTGTGGCGTCTGGTCTACGTCGCAGCACTTCTTCCCGCGTTGTTTGACTGGCGAAGCCTGTTCCTGCTGGAACCAGAGCCCGTGTTGTCCGACATGCAGCGTCCGGCTCCCACCGCAACTGCCGATTGGATGGCGCTGCGTAAGAAGGTCGAAGCGCGGTGGGAGAGCATTGGCAAGACCCTCAGTCGCGAGTATCGCGCGTGGCCGAAACGACCCGTTGACGAACACCAACTCCGCCGCGTTGAGCGAGCAGAACGACGGCCGTTTCCAATTCAGTATCGCGAATTACTGATGGTTCATGACGGCATGCACGAAGCAGGATGCCCAATCGCGATTCTGCCAATCCTGGAAGCGGAAGACCAAACTGGCGGCGATCTGACCATTGCTGGTTCAAACGATCACGACCTCAGCGAACGCCTGGAGATGGGCATCTGGTGGAACCCACGCATGTTTATGCTGTCGGACTACGACTGCGGCGAGGGAGAGATCCTGGACCTCGCGACAGGCAATGTCTGGAACTGGTCACACGATGGTGGGCTATTTCAAAAAGAACACGAGGACTGCCTGAGTTGGTTGAAGACGTTCGAATTTCGGTTGAATGAATATGCCGACTGAACCACAAGACACGAACGCACCTGGCCTGTTCCGCCGAAGGGTCTGCTTCTGGCTGCGCATGGGGTTGGTTCTGTCACTGCTCACATTTGCCATCGCAGCAGGCCCTGCCATCCGCACTGCTCGTGAGCGCTATACAGCGGGCGTTCTGGTTGATCACGACGTGCCGGTTCGTCAACGAAAGCTACATCTTAAAACACTGGATGAAGAAGGAACCGGCATTCGTGAGAAGATCGGCTCCTTCCGAATGCTGGCGTGGCTGTACAACCATTATGCAGAGGAAGCGGTGATCGAGGCCGTTGACCTGGACTTTAAGAAAGATCACTTCGATGCAGACCTGCACCGCGTCACGCGTCTGCCGTACCTGGACGAACTGACGATTCGCAACCTGCCGGCTGAACGGGATTTGTCCGAACTCACCAGTTGTCCGCGGCTCCGTCGACTCGTTCTGGGCCGTTCAGACCTGGACAAGGCGTGCATCATGAATCTCACCAAACTCCCGTCACTCCGGTACCTGTGCATCACCCGCGATTGCAAACTAGCACCCAGCGCAGTCGACGCGTTGGTAGAGTTAAAGCAGTTGGACTGGCTGATCGTAAGTTGCGAAGCCGACGAACTGGATTCCGTCCGAACCAAACTCCCCAACTGCTACGTGAGCCGCTAACAAATAGCGTGTCGACATTCTGCGACGGTGGGCCGGGATGATCTCATTTGTTCGTCACGTTTGAACTCGTTGGCCCACTCGCGTTCTGGCGAGAGTGCCACACAAAAGAGGCCTCCTGCTTAAAGATCATCGGAGCGAAATGGGTTCCGCCAACCTGCTGGTCTATCGCTACTCCTTAAAGACTGCAGTCTTCAGCTTGATCTGCTGCAGATTCAGAATCTGACCGTCTTTGACTTCGACGTAGAACTTTTGTTTGCCCTTCTCTCTTTTGATTTCGAAACCCGGAGCATTCATCGGGCCCATTTTTTGTGAACATAGCCGGGAATGCTGTGCCATAAGCGAAACTCGTGTTTTCCGGCCGGGACTTTCTCGATCATGAACCGACCGTTCTTGTTTGAAACAGCCATATAGGGATGATCCAAAACCAGCCAGTTCGCTTTCATCCACGGGTGCAGGTCACACTTCACTCCAACAGGTAGCGCTTCCGGTTTTGGCATCTTTACGACTTTGCCCTCACGGTCGTTCGCTCCCACAAGAAAATTGACGGAGGTGTTGCTCAATGAAGAGGTGTGTGTGTTGTGAGGAACCGGGTCGTTTGACAGAACGGTAACGCTCTGTCCGACACCGTCGGGCGCGGCATAAATGAGTAGAGACTTGGGGAAGAAACGACACCCTTTCTGGTCAAAGTACAGTGTCTTTTTCTTGGGGACTCTCATTGAGGTGTGAATGGCATCCCGAAGGTAATCCGTTGGCCTTTTGACGGTCTTCCTGGACGTCTTGTACGTACCGGCTTTTTCGTAAAAGAAGATATTGGCAATACCCTTGTTGGCCTCATTGATCACCAGATCATTTTTGTATTGATCGGTTGTAGCGCAGTCTGCAGCCCCTTTCTTGAAGATCAGCACCTTCTCGGGGATCTTACCGTCGAGAACGAACTGGCCAACAATGGTTCCGTAGCCAGCCGGTGGCTTTGTGATCTTGTTGAGCTTGGGGACGACCTGCTGTTGGTTAGGGTCGTCAGTCGTTTCTTTTGGCGCTTGAGCAAGTACAGATTCCGCACAGAAGAGGGTGAGAGCGACAAGGGTTGGCGCAACACGCATGATTGGCCTCTTTGAAAGTGGAGGATGATGGGGACATCCAATTTACAAAGAGTGCAGGCCCTGCACAGGCTCCGACCGGGAAGAGTCGAACTGCCAAGATGGGGGCCAGCCGACAGAGGCCCCTCAGCCAGTCGCGACGCGAAAATAGTGATGAGCAGCGGACTTGAGCAATGAATGGGCAACGGCCGTTCGGAGTGTCGATGCTCAATCCCGACGGCTATTTTGGCACAGTTAAACCGTGTCACCACCCTCCGTTTAGATCACTGGCTGTCACCGCAGCTATCGCGCCGGCGACTGTGAAACGGGGATCTTGATTCGTTGTTGCTTGCCGACCTGCACATCAACTGTTGTCCGTTTTGAACGGAAGCCCCCAGACGGCGTGACGCTGACACGGCGCGACCCCGGTCGCAGCAGAAGCCGTACGTTGCCGTTAGCACTTGTCAGTCCGTAAGAGGACTTTAGCTGACCATTGGTGTGTGTGGTGTGGGAGTATCGGCTCCCATCGACCTTGACGGAAAGCTTAGGGACGCCATCTCCGGTGTCCTCCCGAACGAATTGGGCGTAGACAGTAACGCCACGATCGAGCCTCAAGACAGTTGGTTTCTGATCTTGTGGAACGACAACAGTGCGAGTGCGGTGGAAATAGGGTTCGCGCGTGTTGGGGTATGCAGCGATTGAATATTTTCCGGGCGGAACACGCAGTGTCACTTTCCCGTTGATGTCAGTGATCTCATGCGTGGAGACCTGTGGACTCCTCGCATACACGCAAATGTCCCGTGCCGGTTCTTCCGTATCATTCAGCACCACGGACACTGTTCTTTCAACAAGCGGCGGCAACTTGAGCGTCTTATTGCTACGAAGGATCAGAATCTCAGGTTCGAATTCAATCGGGTTCCACGATGTTGTGAGCGCGTAGGCTTTTAGCTCCGGGTAACCTGGAGCTTCGATAGTGATAGACAAACGGCTGTTGGCAGCGGTGTGTGGCAACTCGAAAGTCCCGTTTACGTCAGTCAACGCTGTGCAAAGTCGCGACAACTGTTCGATCTTTCCCACGGGCGTCGTGTTCGAACCGTACGTGACGAGGTCTTTCTCTATTGTGTAGCTGCTGTCGTCTGGAATCACCGTGCTGTATTGGAGCGTGATTCTTACATTGGCGATGGGATTCCCGTCAGAGTCAGTAATTCGCCCGCCCAGTCTCTGTTCAGTTGATAGAGTGACGTTTGCCACCACCGGTTCACCAAACTCCTTCATTTGTCCACTAGACGGAAAGCCCCGGACGTTTGCGGCGACTTCGACCAGGAACTTTTCACCACTCGAACCCACCGCGTACTTCGGCGCGATTGCGACGACTCTAAGAAGCGCCATCGCAGTGACTGGACCTTCCAACGCCTGGACTGGGAGCCGAAGGTCCTTTAGCTCGTAGCGACCCCTCGCGTCAGTTGCCGTTTCTGTGACTCCGTCTTGAGTGTGGACGAAGACTTGGGCGTTGGAGATGGGGGTACCTTTGGTGTCTATCACAAGTCCTGAAACATCCACACTGCGGGTCTCGGGCGAGTCCTGCCCGAAACCGGTTGCGGTCATGAGTGTCAACGCTGCGAAGAGAATCTGTTTCATGATGAGACGTCTCCAGGTCTGTGACTCCGCGATCCTAGCTTCCTACTTCAGTTTTGCTTTTGAGCCTTCCGCCACTTTAAGCCTCCGCAACTGTCATTCAAATCAAAGCGAGGCGTTGGCACTACGTGACGACTAAAAAGGCGCGACTAACAAACAAGATGTCACGCCTTTAATCGTATTGCGATCGAACAGCGAACTCTTGCCGGCCGTTACTCTTTCACGGAGCCCAGGATCTCGTTGGCTTCGACCCATGTCAGTGTACCGTCTGACATCGCCGCATCGTACCTTGGTTTGAGATGCGGGAACTTATCCACGACCCGCTGGACGTCGGCTGAAATGTCTGCCGGCAGCGGTCGGGCTCTTAGCGAGTATGACATCCAGGCAAGACTGACGCCGATCAGGACAATCACGAATCCGAGCAGCAGTAAGGGCACCTTGTAGCGCGTTCGCATCAGGATTCGCTTGCCGGTTCACGCGGTTTGAAAATCGCGGACTTCAGCCCCATTCGGTTCAGCCAGAACTGAGCCATCACACCCAGCGTCAACACTCCATACTTCGCGCTGCGGTGGAAGTTGATGCTGGACGCTTCTTCGAAGTAGCGAACAGGTACCGGGATGTCGCCCAGCTTGAATCCGAAGTGGACTGACTGAGCCAGAAACTGTGTGTCGAACACAAAGTCTTCTGAGTTGCGTTCCCACGGTATCGTTTCCAAAACCTCGCGCTTGTAGGCTCGGAACCCGCTGTGGAAGTCGCCAAGGTTCTGGCCCAGCGCGATGTTTTCGGTGATGGTGAGGAAGCGGTTTGCGATGTACTTGTATCGCGGCATCCCACCTTCCAGCACTTCCGCTCGCGAACGAATGCGCGAACCCAGCATGACATCGCAGATTCCCAGACGGATGATCTCAGCCGCAACAGGAATGACGCGGCTGTCGTATTGGTAGTCGGGATGAATCATCACGACCACATCCGCGCCGCGTTTCAAAGCTTCGGTGTAGCAGGTCTTCTGGTTCCCGCCGTAGCCGCGGTTCTTTTCGTGTTCGATGACCGTCAGCCCTAAGTCGCGGGCCATGGCGACTGTGTTGTCACTGCTGCAATCGTCAACGAGGATCACTTCATCGACGGAACCATCGGGAATGTCTGCGAGCGTGCGTTGTAGTGTCGAAGCGGCGTTGTAGGCCGGCATGACTGCGATGGTCTTCAGAGGTCTTCTCCGCGTGGTCGTTGCGTCGATCTTGTGCCGGAAGGATTTGAAAGCGATGAATGTCGCCGGGACGTGAAGGGTTTCAGCATCCATATGAACTACGTGTGGGAACGGCGTTCCGTTGGTCTGGCTTCCACTGGCCCGCTCCTACGGCGCGACGAATTTCGGCGATTGCCCCATAAATTCAGCAGGATTCTGGAAGAACACTTTATCAACAACGTCCTTCGCATGCCCACGTGATCGCATTGCCAGGGCAGCCGTCGGCGTTGCCAGCGGATTGCTGATTCCCCAGTCGCATGCACAGTTCATCCAGATCTTGTCCGAACCGTAAACCTCAATCACATCAATCGCTCGTTGTGCTGATAGCTTGCTTTCGGGGTACAGCGTCATGCCGGCCCAGAAGCCTGCGTCTTTCACAGTCTTGACTGTGTGTTCTTCCACGTGGTCGATGATGACACGTTCGGGCGAAATCGAAGAGTGATTCCTGATCGCGTCGCAGATCAGTTTTGTGCCTTTAAGTTTGTCTTCCAGGTGCGGCGTGTGAACCAGGATGAGCTGATCGTGGTCGGCGGCCAGCTGAATGTGTTTCTCCAGAACGGTTAGTTCGTTCCGACTGTTCTTGTTTAAACCAATCTCGCCGATCCCGAGTACGTTTGGTTTTTTCAGGAACTCAGGAATCAGATCAATGACCGCGGTCGCCAGGCCAACGTCTTCCGCTTCTTTCGGATTGATGCACATCCATGTGTAGTGCTTGATGCCAAACTTCGCCGCGCGAGCTGGTTCGAAGCCGGTGAGTAGCGAGAAGTAATCGTAGAAACCCTTCTCGGAACTCCGATCGTACCCAGCCCAGAACGCCGGTTCGCTGATAACTTCGCAGCCGGCCGTTGCCATCTTGACGTAGTCGTCAGTCGTCCGACTAACCATGTGCGCGTGTGGTTCGATGTATCTCATATTTGCACCTCCGGACTAAACGCACCCGTGGCGCCTTTGGTGTGAGCGGCAGCGATCGGTTCGACAGACGGGTCGCTTAGCAACATCTGCACGGCGTACGCTCGCTTGCTGTCGCGTTCGCTCAAACACTTCACAGCGTCGTACAACGCGGCAACTCGGAAGTCGTCTTCCTGTCCGTGGCGTTCTAACCGATCAAGGAACGCGGCGATGTCCAACAACTTATGCCGCGCGTCCATGAAACCCTGTTCGACCAGGTCGGGTGTCTCTGCTGGCGGGGACTGCATGGTGTCTATCTCACTAGTCAGTAGTTCTTTTGTGCCCCGGATGCGGTTCCAGGCGATCGCGTGGAACACTTATCGCTTGAGGTACTTCATATCCAACGCATCGACATCCAACTGGCCCGTGGCTCCGTTAAGTCCGACTCGGAAAATCATTTCGTGAGCATTCTTGGGAACCAGGATGGTCTTCCGATAGCGTTGCCAGTTGTCCGTACCTCTGAAGGGCCCGATCACAGCGTGTCCGACTTCGCGTCGGATTCCATCGTAGAAATGCACGACGATCGCCGCCTTGTCGGTTCGTCCCTGGCCAAACCGTACATCCTTGGTGCGAATCCACGCACTAATCTCCAACGCACCAATCCGACTGCCTTTGATCGCGCGGCCTTGCAGGAATTGCGCTAGTCTTCCGGACTCCTCATTCGTCAGCCGGATGCAGTTTGATCCGCTTTGCGGCTTGTCCTGGATCAGTTCTGCCTGCCGAACATAGTGCCAATGGTCTGGTCGGCCATCGTCGTTGGCATCGATTTCAAAATCGCCGTTCACAATGCGAGGGTCCATTGGATCGGGCTGCGTCCGCCGGAGTTTTTCTGACTGCCCCGTCATCGGAACGAACAAAGTCGGAATCAGTTTTTCCTGAACCAGTTTGCCATCCACTTTCTTAAACAGATAGAACGCCTGCTGGTATCGCTCGCCGAGCGGAACAATCATGCGGCCGCCTTCCCGTAGTTGATCGACCAGCGGCTGTGGAACGGATTCCGGAGAACATGTGACGATAATTTTGTCGAACGGTGCGTGTTCGGGCCAGCCTTTGTAGCCATCGCCGTGTTTTGTCTTGATGTTCGAATACCCAAGCTTCTTCAATCGGGCGGCGGCGGACTTTGCCAGCGGGGCAACGATTTCGATTGAGTAAACTTCTTTGCAAATCTCGCCCAGGACCGCTGCCTGGTAGCCACTGCCGGTTCCGATCTCCAGGACTTTGTCGTTGGGCTTCGGATCCAGCGATTCGGTCATGTAGGCCACAACGAATGGCGGCGAGATTGTCTGCTTTTGGCCGATAGGCAAAGCGGTATCGATGTACGCACTCTTGCGATCTTTCGCCAGCACAAATTCGTGCCTGAGAACCGACCGGATGGCTTGGACAACCAAACGGTTCTTGACACCTTCTGACTCAACAGAATCGCGAACCATCTTGTCGCGGACGTCCTGGTATTTATCCTGCGCGATTCCTATGGACGGCAGCAGCAGGCACATTGATAAGGTCAGGACTTTGGAGACCGCGTGAAGTCCTGGAAGTTGGCAGTGAGGTTTCATGACCCGCCCCATGAGCATTGTCGGAGATGGTTTGCGACAGACGTCCATTCTGTCTACTGAGCCCCATCTTGAGAAGCGGCAGCGTTTTATGAGCTACCGCTTCCCTGCGACTGCCGCATTCTCTGTACCAACGTTTGCTGGTTCGACTTCCACATTGGCACTAGGTGCCCAGTCAGACTTCAAGCGCTTGGGCGATTGGCCGCTCCGCTGTCGCTAACAAACAGTGGTTCGAAACCGAATTCCGAATGCCGACGCAACACTAGTTTCCATCAGCCTGAGCCGCAACTTTTTCCTTCTCTCGCTTTGCTTCCTTCGCCGCGATCATCTCGCCGTAAAGCTTCTGGTGACGCGTCGAGAGTTCCTGGTTGCCAATTTTCTCATAGCCCAAAGCCAGCGACTTGTGGATTTCCGGGTTGTCCTTCATCTTGCGGTGCGCTTCTTCGAGGTCAGCAATACCCAGACGCCAGTTACCCAGCTTGATGTGGATTTGCCCGCGGGTGTCCCGGAAGTTGGGCTGGTGTGGCTTCAGTTTCACAGCCTGGTCAGCCAGCTTCAAACCGTCTCCCAGTTCTTTCTCAGTACCACGACTGGCCAGTACCCACGCAAGGTTGTTAAGCACAACCGGCGTGTTGGGGTTCAACAGTAGTGCTTGCTTCAGGTAGGTCTCAGCCATTTCCGAGTCTTTGTCGTCCGCGGCTGCCCGTGTTCCCAGCAGGAAGTGAACAATCGCTGGAGCAGTCCCTTTGACCAAAGCGTCCTGCAGCATCTCTTCGGCGACTGCGTCAGAACCACCATCGCGACCGATTAACAATGCGACTCGCTCAAGAACCGCAGGGTTGTCAGGCGCGATTCGGAGGGCTTCTCCGAGGAGTTCCAATTGTTGCCGAATATTTGGTTCTTCAATTTCGTCGAGACGTTGAGTCCAGCGAACCAGTACACCGGCCAATCCCTGACGGATGAGCTTCTCTTCTTCGCTGTGCTTCATAGCGTTTTTAAGAATCTTGATCGCATCGTTGAAGCGATCAAGGATCATCGCGGATGAAGCCCAGTTCAGCCAATCCGCGGCCTTTGCTGTCTTGTCCGGATCAGCCACCTTCGCCGGTATTTCGCGACGGTAGTAGTCGAACGCCCGACTGGCTTCGGTCTTTGCTTCCTCTTTCCGGTTCGCACTATCCAGCAACCGAGCGTAGATGATTCGGGTCTCGGGATATTCGTCAACGATGTGCGAGATGTGTTCAATGGCCGCGTTTCCGTTTCGCACACTGATCGCCAGGTCTGTGAGCATCCGGTGCGCTTCAGTGTGGTCTGGATTCTGCTTGAGAATCGCACGCAGGTGTGACTCCGCCAGCGGGAGCGGGTTCTCCACTTTGACGTGCTGAATCAAAAGCGCTCTGGCAATCCACAGGTGCGCGTCGACGTAGCCAGTCGTCTTCTTTTCTGCGTCTTCCTTGTTGATCGGCGCGATGGACTGCATGAGCATGAAGGCATCGGCTGAACGATCCATCTTGTCCAGAACGAAGGCTCGAGCAAACTTCAGAGAACCGTCTTTCGGACGATACTTAATCGCCTTCCGGTACATCATTTCCGCGCGACTGTATTCTTCGCTCTTGTAAGCTGCGCTGGCGCGCTTGGCGTACGAGGCGGACAGCCCTTCGTCAGAAGACCATTGAGCGCGAACGAGTCCAACGAGGACCAGGCCACCGACAAGCAATGCCGGAATCGAGACAAAGAACCAACTCCAGTTGCGAGTTGAGAACCAGTCGGCCATGAAGCCGCCGATAAAGAACAGCGGCCACGTTACGAAATGGAAGATGCCACCAAGCAACGTTCTTGCGGTATCAGCTGTTGCCATTGGTTATTTCCTCCCGATCGCGTTGGCCATCTGGTCGTAGAATTTGTAGTAGGTTTCGGCGACAGCGGACTGGTACTCCGTTGGTATGTCATTGGGCATCACAACGAACGTCTGAGTCTGGTAAACACCACCTGAGATTCCGCGTTCCTTTTCCAGGCGGCCCATAAGGCTTCGTGTAAGACTGGCTTCTGGTGCTTCGACATGTTGTCCCACGCTGTCAAACGTCCCGAATATCAGCATCGCCCGTTGTCCATCTTTGGAAAACAAGGCCTTGATGAATTTTTGCTCGGTGCCAGGTCGTTCGTGAACTTCCCGTTGCATGACCTGCCATCCCAGCCCCTGGTAGCACAGCGTTACGTCGTGCCAGGATGAAAAGACGAAGTCCATGGATAGCAACTGGCTGTAGCTGTCACCGGCGAAACTCCACTGATGGCTTCGCTCTCCGAACTGGTCATTCACCTTTCGAGTGACCGTCTCGAACTCCATTCGCCGCATTCCACCGAAGTCGTCTGGAAGGGTATTGGCACCAATCGCCATCGCGCCGGCTGTCGGTTCAACTCGCTGAAACTTGTTGTTGGCCAGGGCCCCACGTACGACCTGGGTGACACCCACAGCCAGGAAGAGAACGCCAAAGGCAATTGTCCAGGAAGGAACCCGTATACGAGGCAAGGTTGGTTTCGATGCAACTTCCTCTGAATCTTCGTCCGGTTCTGGTGTGTCTGAGGAAAAGATGAGACTTGGTTCGACCATGTAGTTCCACATGCGCGAGAGTGGATGCTGCGTTTGTTCGACTGAGTACTTACCGTAAAGCTGAGTCTCCGGCGTCATGATTGGTGTCATGAAAAACAACAGGAACCGGTCAGTGCAAAAGCTCAGCCCCAGTGTTCCGGTAAACAGAACCAGTCCAAGTGCCTCGTGCTTCCAGCCTTCCGTGAGGTCTATTTTGAACGCGTCCAACGCGATTGCCATGACGGTGATGCGGAAGATGTTCAGGATACATGCCCAGAACGCGCCGCTGATTGTGAGCAGAATCGCGTGTGGAGCCGGGCGGTTTTGCCAGACAGCAATGATCGCACAACAGGCGATGATCGACATTAGTGAGACGATGCCGCTACAGGCCTGTTCGACAAACAGGTGCCGAGCTTCCAAAACGATGGTGTTACCCTCGACCAGGTTCACGACCCCTGTCATATCCAACAAGGCACCGGAAACTCTGGAGGTGATGCCCTGAAGCCAAAAAGCCAGCTTCGTGTCCAGGCCTAATGGCGGTCTGAGTATCAACAGCGACAGGCACCAGATGCCAATCGGGTTCTCGATGTAGAGCCACCGATGTAGAACCAGCAGCAGGCCGGCGAATCCAACCACCAACGACAACGTTGCTACCCATGGTGACATGAACCACGTGCCGAAGACCGCGATCGCGAGTGAAGTGACAATCGCCAGAGTCCCTAGTGGCAAAGAGAACCGAGACTCTGCGGGCTTTTCCCGCCACTCAGCACTGCGAAAGAACAGCCATCCAATGACGATCAGCACAATTGGGAAGTACTGGTACTGTGGCTGTTTCCAGAGATTCAGCAGGTGTGCGCCAAAGAGTGGCAAGTTGCCAATTGCCACACCAATCAACAGGATCAGTGCGGGGCGGCTGTTGCGAATCGGCGCAAAGGCTGTGGCTGCGGACATGGGTGACCAGCGATCGAGTAATGGGCGGCGCCGTAGTGGCGTTCGTTCTGTAACTATCGGTCCGCTTGTGCGGGTGCTTTGGGGCACTCACGTTCATCCGCATGTTCCGGATGAGTAACACTCCATCGTCCTATCAACCCGGATAATAGGTACGACCGGAACACTCAGACAAGTACTCTGATTCACGTTGTGTCAATCTTTTACGAAGATGACGATTTTGGCGATTTGAGCTTCTGGCGGTAGTACTTGAGCCCGGGGAAGAAGAAGCAGCCTGCTGAGACCACTCCGAACAGGGCAATGCCCAGATCCGGCACATTAAGCCGACGAATCGCGCCCATGCCGAGTGCGGTTGCGAACAATAGAATCGCCTGGGCGTAGAAAGAACCAGACAAGATCCCCGCTTTGACCAGAAACACCATGCCGGTAATCGCGCCCAGAACCGGCGAGAGTTCCAGAACATCCAATCCCAGCAACGCCTCCAGCGCGTACAGCAGCGTACTGCCAATCATGCTGCCCGCCCAGACATGTGCGATTTGCCGTTCAACAAACGTAATCGGGCCGGAACGCCGGCGCAGGCTCCAGAATATTCCGGCCCACAGGCCCAGCCCAAGCACCCACAAGGAAAGATACGGCCAGCGGTCTGAGACACCGTTGAGCGACAATCCGTTGGTTACCATACAAAGGACCAAAAGTACCAGGCCGTGCCACATCCAAAGCACGCCCCAGTTCTCAAGAACGACGGCGTGGTGAGTCTCACGCAAAGCGCGGCTGACGATTTGTGTGAGGTGTGATGACTTCGCCGATATCGGTTCGTTCCGCAAATACGCTTCCAGATCTGCGGCGAGTTCGTCCGCACTTTGGTAGCGGAGGTCGGCCGGCTTCTGCAGACACTTCAAGGCGATCATTTCCAGATCACTATCAGCTTTCGGGTTGAGCGTCCGCGGTGGAACCGGTTCCTGTTCCAGAACCAACAGAACTGTGTCGACCGGCGAACTGGCTTGAAACGGTGGCCGACCCGTCAACATCGCATACAGAACCGCACCCAGGCTGTAGACGTCAGACGTCTTGCCAAGTTCGGCCGACTTGCCCGCAGCCTGTTCTGGCGGCATGTATCCCGGTGTTCCCAAAATCGCGCCGGAAAGAGTCATGCTTTCCGGCGAATTCTGCGTTTTCTGATAGCCCGCGACACGCTTCGCCAAACCAAAGTCGGTGATGAACGGCGTGTTGTCTTCGTCCAGCAGAATGTTGCTGGGCTTGACGTCGCGGTGCAATATTCCGTGCCGGTGCGCTTCGGCGATTGCCTGAACGATTGGCAGCAGCAGCCGCGCGGCATCGCGTGACGGGAGCGGTCCGTCGCTGATTCGTTGGGACAAGGTCTGGCCGTTGATGTACTTCATGCTGAAGAACGGCTGGCCGTCGAATTCGCCGACTTCGTAAACGTGGACGATATTCGGATGACTCAGCCGAGCCGCCGCTTCCGCTTCGGTGCGCAAACGCATCAGGTCTTCGTCGGTCGCAAACGGTCCGCGCAGAATCATCTTCAAGGCGACCGTGCGGTCGAGACTCAGCTGGCGAGCCTTAATCACAGCTCCCATTCCGCCACGGCCAATTTCGCCGC
Organism: uncultured Planctomycetaceae bacterium; assembly: GCA_964485095.1. Lineage (GTDB taxonomy): Bacteria > Planctomycetota > Planctomycetia > Planctomycetales > Planctomycetaceae > CAYNWT01. Next base: position 27,640 of record CAZAIB010000027.1, read on the forward strand.
GGAGCTCGTAGTCTCCGATCCGATCGGGCAGACGCAGGCTGGCCGGAACCGGCCCGGCGTCCTCCATCGGCTGCGACGCGGCTTCGTCAACAATGTTGGCGGTGAACCAAAGGCTCTGCAGTTCTTCCGCCTGATCCGGATACTTCGCAACGACCTTCTCAAAGTGGCCCGGCGCATTGGCACCGGGTGCCATGAGTTCCTCAAGAGCCCGTGACAGGGCCTCGTCTTCAGCTGTCACATCTGATTCGTTCGCGCTCACAGAACAGGCCAATCGCGTAGAGAACAGGGTTCGATTTGTAGATATTACACCGCCGGGCCCCGTTTGCCGCGACCCAGTGCGAATGAACCGCAAGATCTGAGAAGTCGTAACTCATTTGGGACACTGGATTAGTGGCTCAAAGCAATCTTTCGTCCTCCCAAATGCGGCGAATCCTGCCGATCGGCCCCGCCTTTGCTTATTCCCATCGACAGTCAAGCAAAACGCTTCGGGCAAGATGCCCACGACTCCAGATGGTGGAACAAATGAGCATGGATGCTCGCGTCAAATACGTACTCACACTTCTCACCGGCATGGCCGCTCAACACGCGGTCGCTGACATGCCCGGTTTGTCCGTTGGCACGAACCAGCGTTCGTCCTTCCAAACGCGGAACTTCGTCGCATACGCCGACTCTCCGGAAGTGGCTCGTCGCGTTGCGATCACCGCTGAAGAATACCGAACACGGCTCGCGAAACTTTGGCTCGCCAAGGAACTCCCACCATGGTCAAAGCGGTGCCCGATTCGGGTTCGTGTCGGAACCATCGGGGCCGGCGGAGCAACCACGTTTCGGTTTGTGAACGGAGGTGTTCGGGACTGGAGCATGCGAGTGCAGGGTTCGTTGGAACGCGTCCTGGATTCAGTCATTCCCCACGAAGTGAACCACACCATCTTTGCCAGCCATTTCCGCCGTCCGCTGCCTCGCTGGGCCGACGAAGGTGCAGCGACATTGTTCGAACACAGCAGCGAACGGAATCGTCAGCTTAACTTGCTGAAGCAGATGCAAAGACAAGGCCGGCGATACACACTGCGAGAACTGCTGGGGATGATGGAGTACCCAAAAGACATGCGTCGCGTGCTGACGCTTTACGCTCAGGGCTATTCACTGGTCGACTTCCTGATCCAACAAAAAGGCCGCCACGCGTTTATTCGGTTCCTTGAAGACGCTGGTCGGCAGAGCTGGGAAACCGCTATCGCAAAACACTACGACCATCGTGGAGTCGATGTGCTGGACAAGAACTGGGACGGATGGTTTTTGGCGGGCAGTCCTCAATTGGCAACGCCCGGTATGCCGGCTCCCGATGTCAAAGTCGCTGTCGCTCGTCCGGAACCCGCTGCAGCACCCAGGTGGAACCCAATGCCGGGACAGATTCGTCCTGTCGGAAATCCGGCAGTATCCAGTTCATCAGCAACACTCAGGCCTCGAACCCACGCCCCGGTGGTGGCTCCCGTTCCCACTCGATCCCGCACGCTCACTGCTCGTAAGTTCCAAACCAGCACCGTACAGCCGGCGGCTTTCCAATCAATGAGTCTCCAGAACTTAGTGCAGCAATGTGTTGCATGGTGGAGGGAAGAATGATCAGCTGATTCGACCAAATCCCGCATTGGCCGAACCGGCGACGATCTGTCAACAACCTTTGCAAGCCCTCTCTCCCGACGGGTGCGGTACTGGCGAAAGCCAGTGTTCTGGCGAGGTCGCGGCAGATCCATTCTTCCTGGCGGGTCATCGTTTCCCTGACGATGGCCCGCTATTTCTTTTTTTGATCCACCCAGTGTCTGCCGCCGTTGTTCTCCCTGACCTGGCTCGGTTTTCGCATTGTGATTGCTACCGAGCAGAGGGGGTCTAGAATAACAGAGTCTGATTTTGGTTCTGTGAATGGTGCTCGTATGGATCCCGCACTGATTGCTTTGTGCGGTCTGTTGATCGGTTTGACGTTGCTCGTGTTGGAGTTCTTCATTCCGTCCGGCGGCTTGATTCTCATTCTGGCGATCGTCAGCCTGGTTGTCGGGACTTGGGGAGCGTGGAAGGCCTGGAGCCCGGACCACATGTGGATGTTTTACAGCTATCTGGGGCTGCTGTTTGTGCTCTCACCAGGCTCGATTATCGCGGGCTTGTACCTTATCAATACCACCTCACTGGGTTCAAAAATCCTACTGGATGGGCCTGAGCAGGAAGAGATCACCGGTTTTCGCAAGCGTGCGGAAACATTGCGAGAGCTCATCGGAAAACGAGGCGAAACGCTAGGTCTTTTGAACCCTGGAGGGATGGTGACCGTTGAGGGAACACGGTACCACTGCGAATCGCCCGGCATGACAATTCAGCCCAAAACTGAGGTGGAAGTCACGGAAGTCCAGGGCAACCGTTTAGTGGTTCGAGTACCATTAGGAGACGCAATCCGTCAGGATAACTCCGCAGATAATGCGACAGCAGTCGCTCAGGATGACGCGACAGTGGTCGCACAAGATGATGAGACGCTTGAGTCTTTCGACTTTGACGTACCAGAAGACAGCTAAGGACAACTCATGGACAACCTGCTTTTGTTGGCTCAGGAAGACGTTTACATCTGGGTCGGTGTTGCGATCGCCTTCCTGGTTGTCCTTATTTTCTTCGCGGTATTCGCGAGATACTTTGGCCTGTGGATTCAGGCGAAGTTCACTCGAGCCGACATCGGGTTCGCCGACCTGCTGTTCATGAGCTTCCGAAAGGTGAACCCCAGCGTCATCGTTCGCAGCAAAATCATGGCGGTCCAGGCGGGGCTGACCAAAAGCTACCCCATCACAAAGAAGTCGCTTGAAGGCCACTACCTGGCAGGCGGCAATGTCCCCAACGTCATTCGTGCGTTAATTGCAGCCAGCAAGGCCCAGATTGATCTTGATTGGCAAACGGCATCCGCAATTGACTTGGCGGGACGAGATGTCCTGGAAGCCGTTCGAACCAGCGTGTACCCCAAAGTGATTGACTGCCCCGATCCGAAACGATCGGCCGGAACCCTGGACGCTGTCGCGGGTGACGGTATCCAGCTGAAAGCTCGAGCCCGCGTGACGGTTCGAACCAACATCAAGCAGTTGGTTGGTGGAGCGACCGAAGAAACCGTCATCGCTCGCGTTGGTCAGGGTATTGTTCAGGCGATCGGTTCAACCGCGTCATACAAAAGTGTTCTGGAGAACCCGGATTCAATTTCCGAAACCGTGCTGTCCCAGGGACTTGAAGCTCAAACAGCCTACGAGATCGTGTCGATTGATATTGCAGACGTTGATGTTGGTGACAACATTGGTGCTCGACTTCAGGCCGACCAGGCGGAAGCCGACATGCGGGTCGCTCAGGCGAAAGCAGAACAGCGTCGAGCCGACTTTGCGGCTCGCGAAGTTGAGATGGTCGCGAAGACTCAGGAAAACCGATCACACGTTGTGCTTGCCGAAGCTGAAGTACCGCAGGCAGTTGCTGATGCCTTCCGGTCCAGCAAAATCGGATTGATGGACTTCTACGACCTCAAGAACGTGCAAGCCGACACCAAAATGCGGTCATCCATTGCAGGAACATCTGAGTGATCGTGTTTCCCGAAATTACTCTGCAACCCGTTCTCGCCGCGTTCGATGGCGGCAGCGTTGGTGTTATCGTCTTTCTGGTAATTTCATTTATCAGCTGGATCATGAACACCATCCAGGCATCAAAGCAGCAGCAGGAAGCCAGAGCCCGCCAGCAGCGCCGCCGCCAACGGCAGCAACAACCCGGTGCGCGGGGGGAGGCCGGAGGCCAGAAGACGGTTCAGTCAGAAATCGAAAGCTTCCTGGAAGAAGTCACCGGCCAAAAGCAGCAGCAACGTCCGCCGCAGGCGCGACCACAGCAAGGGCAGGGCGGAAGGCCACAGGCGCGACCGCCAGCACGACCACCGCAGCGCAAGCCACCTCGTCCGACGCAAGCTCCACGTGCGCAGAAACCGAAACCGCCGAAGCCACCAAAACCGGTTGCCACTCCACCGAGCAATCTTGGCAAGGGTGTCCAGCAGCACGTTTCGACGTACATGAATGAACGCATCGGCGAGCACGTCGAACAGGACATCACGGAGTACGTCGAACAGCACATCGGAACCGAAACGGTTACCGACGATCACCTGAGACCAAAGAAGAAACGCAACGAGGCTGCTGAACAAATCCGAGTGATGTTGCAGGACGGCGAAGGTGTTCGCAAGGCGATCCTGGTCAACGAGATCCTGAACCGCCGCACCTTCAATCGCTAACAGCTAAGCCACCAGCATGCAGGCCGAAATTATCGCCCTCGGTACGGAACTTACGAACGGTTCCAAGTTAGACACCAACAGTCAGTGGCTCAGCACAGAACTCGCCGCGCTTGGCGTGGAAGTTGTCCGGCACGCCACCATCGGCGATTCGATGTCCGACATGATTGAAGCCCTGCAACTGGCCGCCAAGCGCGTTCAGTTTGTTGTCATCACGGGCGGACTGGGTCCGACGCTAGACGACTTGACTCGGCAGGCAATGGCCGATGCGGCCGGGGTCGAGTTAGAACTCCACCAACCTTCGCTTGACGTCATTACAGAAATGTTCAAATCGCGCGGCCGAGTCATGCCTGCGCGGAACCAGATTCAGGCTATGTTCCCGGTCGGTTCCAAGCCGGTTCTCAATCCACGGGGAACCGCGCCGGGGATTGACATGGAACTGTCGCTGCCCGACCAGGCCAACACGTGTCGGTTCGTCGCGCTGCCCGGTGTTCCCAGCGAAATGAAACCCATGTTCCAGGAAACGATCGCGCCATCGCTTTCCGGGACGGGGGTTGTCATTCGCAAATCGTTGATCAATTGTTTTGGAGCCGGCGAGTCGGGTATCGAGGAGATGCTGGGCGACCTGACGGCTCGAGGTCGAGAACCGGAAGTCGGCATCACCGCCAGTGACGCCACCATCACAATGCGAATTGTGGCTCGAGCAGACTCAGCAGACGCGTGCGAAGCCAGTATCCAGGAAACCAAAGCGTTGATCATCGACAAGCTTGGCGACCTTGTTTTCGGATACGCCGACGAACAGCTGCCGGATGTTGTGGTGCGGCAACTTGTGCAACGCGGCGAGTCCGTATCTGTCATCGAGCTTCTTACCGCAGGCCGTGTTTCTGAATGGCTACATGCCTGCGACGAAGCGGGAACCTGCGTTCAAGGCGGACTGGTGTTGGGCAACGAGACCGCACCGCCTGGTCTTCTTCCCGCGTCAGCGTTCGATTCGATTGAAGAACTCGCGAACTGCGCTCGCGACCTGTTCCAGACGGATCACGCTATTGCCGTTGGGCGGCTTTCCGATTCTGCGGTTCCTATCGCCGTAAGTTCTGCTTCTGGAACCACAACTGCTGAGATTACAGTTGTGGGCAACCCTGCAATTCGCCAAAGTCGAATCGCCAAAGCAGCCATCAACATGCTGCGACTTAGACTTCTTAGTTCTGAGCGGAACTCGCCGTGACCCTTGATCTCGAAGCACTCGTTCGTCCTGCCGCAGTGCAGGATGTTCAACCCCTTGAAGAATTCATTCGACCCTTCGTCGAATCGGACCGGCTACTCCCACGGACAACCGGCGAACTAACTTCGCTCATCGAAAACGGTTTCGTAGCCGAACTCCAGGGCCGGATCGCCGGGTTTGCAGCATTGGAAGTCTACTCGCCCAAGCTGGCTGAGATCCGCAGCCTGGCTGTCGCTCCCATCCACCAGGGTCGAGGCATCGGACGCCGATTGGTCGATGCCTGCATCGCACGCGCGAAAGAACACAACATTCTGGAAGTCATGGCCATCACGGCGACGGAAGATTTCTTCCAGCGGTGCGGTTTCGATTACACGCTTCCCGGTCAGAAGAAAGCGTTGTTCATTCAAACGCGATAGGCTAAACGCACCGGTTAGGTTCATCGATTCGGCCCGGCATTGATGTTCAGTGGAACCGCGTTGCCTTGCGAACAGCAAAGCGCTGAATCTAAAACACTGCGTCGCGATTTCCACGGCACGTTTAGCGAAAGTACGTCATGCGCGATGAGCGCCATACTGCGGTTCTGCTTTTTGGTCCACCTGGTGTCGGTAAAGGCACGCAGGGAGGATTAGTTGGCAGCATTCCCGGCTTCCGACATGTCTCTACCGGTGAGATGTTTCGATCGATGGACCCTACGTCGCCGCTTGGAAAAAAGGTTCGCAGCTTCACCCGCGAAGGCAAACTGGTTCCAGACGCGCTAACGATTCAAATTTTTCGCGCGCATATTGAAGACGACATCAATTCAAAGCGTTTTGATCCTGAGGAAGAGATTCTGATCCTGGACGGGATCCCTCGGAACGCTCAACAGGTCGAACTCATCGCGGCCGATATGGATGTGCGTCAGGTCATTCACCTGGTCTGCCGTGACGAAGAAAAAATGATCCAAAGAATCCGTTCCCGCGCGGCTCGTGAACATCGTGTTGACGACGCGCGGGAGGATGTTGTCCGGCATCGGTTTGAGGTTTACCGGCAGCAGTCGGCTCCGGTTCTCAATTGCTACCCATCTGACATGATCGTCGATGTTGAAGCTGATGGGACGCCGGCAGAGGTGGTTCGTGAGTTATTGAACCATCTTATCCCAATCCAAAACGGCCATCTTGAGCGAAACCAGAACCAGTAGTCACGCTGCGCGTTGACTTTGCAACTACTTCATCGCCATTCTGGTTCAAACCGAATTACTCCAGTTAACCAGGATCTGCAGAGATGACTGCCGCACCAGCTGAAAAGAAAAAACGATCCCCCCTCGAACGGATGGTCGTATGGGGATTCATTATTCTGTTGGCTCTGGTTGTGGGTCTCGAGTACCGCGGCATGACCGGTTACAACCAAACGCTCTCCGCGTGGGAAGAAAAGCTGGAAGACGGACGGCTCAATGGTACCGGCTTCAAACTGTCAGAAGCGAAATCAATGGCGAAGATGTCGCCAACCTACACCGCTGCCACAACAAAGGGAGCGCATGTTGAAACGGTCGCGAAGTGGTTCACAGTTCTCTCGTTTCTTCCCAACCGAAAGTACGAAGTTCACATGGAATTGGACAAAGCCTCTGAAGACGCCCACGTCCTCACGTTGGCGACGGCCGCAGACCGTGAACTCGAAAACCAAATTCTGGACAACGCACCCGTCACTGTTGATCCTGCGTCGATCCCAAAACGGCCCGGTGCCGGTAGGCAGGGTGGCGGCGGCGGTCAGCCCGGCGGAGGCCAGCGACCACAGCGGCCAGGCAACGGCGGCGGTGCGGCTGCTCTTGGCGGCGGATTGAACATGGGCATCATCGGCAAGCTACTTGATCCTGAAGTGCAAAAGTCACTCGAACTTTCTGATGATCAGATGGATTCAATCGGTGGTCTGAAGGAAGAAGTCATGGCGGGTCTCAAGGACATCAACTCCGCGGGTCTACGAGGCCCACAAAAACAGCCAGTGCTGGACGGATTCATTGAAAAGTGGACAACGAAGGCTCAAACGATCATCGGAGACAAAGGGATCGAAGAGCTCAGGAAACTCACCGATTCGTCCGGGGAATAGCACCGTTTGACTGAACTCACGGACCCGGTCTGCGTTAGCTGAATAATGCTGATTCCGTACAACACTGATGCGCCGATTTATCATTTCCCAACGGCCACGTTGGGGCTGATCGCCAGCAACATTGTTTGTTTCATCGCGACGTCAGCTGGTTCCACTCACCTGGATTGGTTTGTGCTGGTGTTTGGAAACGGCATGCACCCGGTGCAGTGGGTCAGCAGTCTGTTTTACCACATGGGGTTCGTCCATCTGGTCGGCAACATGCTGTTCCTGTGGGTGTTCGGTCTTGTTGTTGAGGGAAAAGTTGGCTGGCCGCGGTTCCTGGCAATTTACTTCGGGATGGGAGTCGGCCAGAACGCACTGGCGCAGGCATTGTTTGAGTTCGTTCCAACTGCAGCCGTCGGCTCAGCGGGTGCCTCCGGCATCATCTTCGGACTCATGGCCCTGGCGATGGTCTGGGCACCGCGCAATGACATTCAATGTTACCTGGTCGCCTTTCTGCGCATTTTTGATTTTGGTGTCGCCATCTCCACCATGTGTGTGCTGTACATCATGCTTGAGATCGCGGTGGTCGCCATCAACCGATTCTCAGTCAGTGCAGAACTGCTGCACCTGGTCGGCGCGGCGATGGGGTTTGCGACGGGGTACCATCTGCTTAGTCGCGGACTGGTCGATTGTGAAAACTGGGACCTGTTCTCATTGTGGGCCGGCAAGAACAAGTCCACGGTCGGTCTGGAAGAACAGCGATATGTCGAACCGGCTGTCGCCATCAAACAGCTCAGCGAATCCGGTTCGTTCAACTTTACGCCGAAGGCAAGGAAAGACGCGTCCCGAATAGACGACCTGATCACCGACAAGAAATATGGCAGCGCGCTGCGGGAACTTCGGCAACTGCGGCATCTGGTTCCCGAACATGAGTTGGAAGAAGGATTTCTGGGTGACCTGATTCGCGGGCTGTATCGGCAGAAGAAGTGGGAGGATGTGACTCCGTTGATCGAGGAGTTCATCCAGCGTTTTCCGGAAAACGCCAGCAGCATGCACCTGCGACTTGCGGCCATTCTTCTGGAAGTCCAAGAACGCCCCAAAGCCGCACTGCGAGCCGCCGCGCACATTGACGAAACAAAGCTGCGGCCAAAGCAGGTGAAAGAGTTCTCCAAGATCAAACGCGCGGCGAAGAAGCTAATCGATAGCGGTCACCTTGAGTTGGATCGGTAGAGGGTACGGCTCACTCGGCACCGTTACGCTAAGACCCTTGGCTGACTGACTAGCACTACTTAGTCGGCTTCCAGAACACGATCTCGACGCCCTTCTTCGATCCGAAGTACTGCTGTCGAGTGACCCGGTTTCCGAGAGCGTCGTCGAGAATGATTTCGTCGCCGTCATTGTTCCAGATGCCGTTGGATTCTCTGGGGCCAATCAGATTCAGTTCGTGGGAAAGAATCATGATCGCTTCGCCTGGTTCGATCACCGTGTTGGGCGGGAAAATGTGCCGCGTGCCCACGTTGTCTGCCAATTCGTAACCAGCAAGACTGACGCGTTCAGTACCCGCGTGCCCAATCCGAACGTACTCATCGCGTCCGTTCACTTCGCCGTCGTCGTTTTGATCTTCAGCGGCATCCGGAAGAACTCCCGCGATCACAAGCTGCGGCCGCATTGCTTCCGGCATGTCGGTGACAGGTTTTGCCGCCGTCGTTTCCGGAGAACCAACCGCATCTGCGACGGCCGATTTCGGAGGTGCTGCACTGATATCGGTTGGCTCCTCGGCAATCTGCGATGCCAGCACAGCGATCACGCCGATCGCCAGCACTCCCACGACCCCGCCAATTATCAGCCCGGTCGATTTCTGTTTCGCTTGTTTGTTTTTTTGTCTCAGCCGTAGCGACGTCATGCCCGATTCAGTAGGAGCCTGAATTGGGATGATGACAGAATCGCCAGCAACCAGGTCTGGCGATGACAGCGGCAGCGGGGCGTTGTCAGGGCTGGCTATTGGATAATCAGAATCGCCGGGCGATCGCACTTTTGCGGCGCTTTGGGCACCAGTATCAAACGCGGCCGGCCCGCGGCGCAGAAACGGTTCCAATTCATCTCGGGTATGTGGAACGATCGCGGCGTTGTACGGCGGCGAAACTGCTTTCGCGAATGGCTTCACAGCTTCAATAACTTCCACAGCTGTTGCGAACCGATCGTCGCGGTTCTTGGCCAGCATGCGGTTCACGGCAGCGGCCAGTGGTTCGGGAAGATCAGGAACCAGTTCTGTAATCGGTTGAGGTTCTCGCATCTGTTGCGCGAGTAGCTTCTGAGTTGTGTTGAGACCCGGGAAAAGCAACTTGCCGGACGCCAGACGATAGAACGAGCCACCCAGGCTGTAGATGTCAGCCCGAGCGTCAACGTCGTGGCTACTGACTGCTTGTTCCGGAGCGATAAAATCGACGGTGCCAAGTTTGTATTCGTCAACGGTCATCGCGTCGTCAGTAGCATCTGGCAGACTGGAGACCAATCCGAGGTCAACAATCTTTACCTGTCCACTCTTGCTAATCAGCAGGTTCGCCGGCTTAACATCTCGATGAACCAGACCTGCGTCGTGCGCGTGTTGCAGGCCTGCGGCAGCCTGACAAATGTAGTCGGCCACCTGGCTCCAATGCAGGGGTCCTTCTTTCACCAACTGCGTTGTCGCATCGACGCCTTCCACAAACTCCATCACCAGGTACCGCAACCCATCGACGTCGTCGAAGTCAAAGGCCTGTACAATGTTGGGGTGGCTCAGCGCGGCGATGGCTTGAGCTTCGCGAGCGAACCTGGTGACGATTTCTTTCTCGACGTGTTTGGGACGCCCTTGAATCGGCCGCAGGATTTTGATCGCAACCAACTGGTGCATCCGTAGATGTTCTGCCAGATACACCCGGCCCATACCGCCGGATCCAATGAGATCCAACAGCTTGTAGCGACCGACATAGAAACCGGCCGCTTTTCCAGTCAGCAATCGCCGAGCTTGCCAGGCAGTAACCAATCCGCTTTTTACCAGGGTTCCGGCAACCTTGCGTGGACTGGCGAGAACCTCCTGACTGAGCGTCTTCGCCTTCTCCCGAACCGAATTCAGCACGCGCGGAGCGAGTAGCTGGCTCTGGCCGAGCAGTCGAAAGAACTCCTGAGTGGTCTCAACCTTGGACATCGTTCCAGCTTACCCGAACAAAATGCTGACTCCACTACATCCATGCGTTCCAGAAAAAAATTCGCCGCACAACTTGCGCCTTTGCTGCATAGTCGGGCAGATGTTGCATTTGCTGCTTGATGGCCTGCATCGCTGTTGGTGCTCGGGACCTGGACGCAACCATTTTCCGGCCCGTTTGGAAGTTTGAATGCGGGTCCGATATCGTACAGCTTCATGGACGGCCTTCGCTCGGGCCGAATTCAATCGCAGCCAGCATTCTTTTGAACACCCCGGCCGTTGCCTGGCCGACTGTCGCTGCGGGATTTTACGTCAACAGACGGATCGAAGATGACTCAGATTACCAAACTGCTTGTTGCCAATCGCAGCGAGATCGCAATTCGTGTTTTCCGTAGCGCCACGGAACTTGGCATTCGGACGGTCGCTCTGTACGCCCACGAAGATCGCTACGCACTGCACCGGTTTAAGGCGGACGAAGCGTACAAGATTGGTAAGCCTGGCGAACCGATTAAGTCGTATCTCGACATTGATGGCATCATCGCAATCGCCAGGAAGACCGGCGTCGATGCGATTCACCCGGGCTACGGGTTCCTGTCTGAACGTCCCGACTTCGCTCGAGCGGTTCGTGAAGCAGGGATTATTTTTGTCGGTCCGCAGACGGAAGTCCTGGAAAGTCTGGGCGACAAAACTTCTGCCCGCGCGCTGGCTGAGAAAGCATCAGTTCCGATTCTTGGTGGAACCAAGCAGGCCATCGCTTCTCCTGAAGAAGGACGCAAGCAGGCGGCCGAAGTTGGTTACCCCATCATGCTGAAGGCAGCTCACGGCGGTGGGGGTCGCGGCATGCGAGTTGTCGAAGACGAATCACAGTTTGACGCTCAGTTCGAGTCGGCTCAGCGTGAGTCCATGTCGGCGTTTGGCAGCCCGGACATATTCATCGAAAAATTCATCGGCCGCGCGAAGCACATTGAGGTGCAGTTGCTGGGCGACCATCACGGCAATCTGGTTCACTTGTACGAACGCGACTGCAGTGTGCAGCGACGTCACCAGAAGGTCGTCGAAATCGCGCCGGCTCCGGATCTGGACGTGAAGGTGCGTGACGGCATTCTGGAAGCGGCTTTGCGGATCGGCCGCGAAGTCGGTTACCAGGCAGCGGGAACCGTTGAGTTTCTCGTTGATGCCGACACCGGTGAGTTCTTCTTCATCGAAGTGAACCCACGCATCCAGGTGGAACACACCGTCACGGAAGAAGTGACCGGCATCGACATTGTGAAGTCACAGATTCTGGTGTCGCAGGGACTGCAGCTAAGTGACCCACAAATCAGCTGCGGCAAACAGGAAGACGTATCGCTGTCCGGCTACGCACTGCAGTGCCGCGTGACGACGGAGAACCCGGCCAACGATTTCATGCCGGACTATGGTCGCATTAGCCACTACCGATCGGCCAGCGGAATGGGAATTCGCCTGGATGCCGGCAGCGCGTTTTCGGGCGCGGTTGTGAATCCGTTTTATGATTCGATGCTGGTGAAAGTCACCGCGCGAGGTCGCCGCTGGGACAGTGCGGTGGCTCGCATGGAACGCAGTTTGCGCGAGTTTCGAATTCGCGGAGTGAACACGAATATTCCGTTCCTTATCAAACTGATGGCTCACCCAACGTTTGTGAGCAACGATTGCACAACGCGGTTCATCGACAACACGCCGGAACTGTTCAAATTCAAAGACCGCAAAGACCGTGCGACGAAACTGCTGACGTACCTGGGCGAAATGGTCGTCAACGGTAACGAGTTCACTCAGGGACGCCCGGTTGCCGAACGTCGTGAACCGGCGCCGATTCCCGCGTTCGATCCAAACTCACCAATCCCGGACGGAACACGGCAGAAGTTCCAGGAACTCGGTGCCGAAGGGTTTTCGAAGTGGTTGTTGGATCAAAAACAGCTCATGCTGACGGACACCACGTTCCGTGACGCTCATCAGTCGCTGTTGGCCACACGCGTGCGAACGGCGGATTTGCTGAACATCGCCGACGCCTACGCGCGGATGTGTTCCGGCATGTTCTCCATCGAAATGTGGGGTGGAGCGACATTCGATGTGGCGATGCGGTTTCTTAAAGAGAGCCCCTGGAAGCGGCTCGAACAAATGCGCGAACGCATTCCGAATATTCTGTTTCAGATGCTGCTGCGAGCATCCAATGCGGTCGGCTATACCAACTACCCGGACAACGTTGTCCGTGAATTCGTGAAAGAAGCGGCCGCCGGCGGCATCGACGTGTTCCGCGTGTTCGACGCGCTTAACTGGACGCCCAATATGAAGGTCGCGATGGACGCGGTCGTTGAAAGCGGCGCGATTTGCGAAGCGTCCATCTGTTACAGCGGCGACATCTCGAACCCGAACCGCACTAAGTACGACCTCAAGTACTACGTTGGCCTGGCCAAAGAACTTGAGAACATGGGAGCCCACATTCTGGCCATCAAAGACATGGCCGGCCTCTGCAAACCGGCCGCCGCGCACACGTTGGTTAAGGCTCTGAAGGAAGAAGTGGGCATTCCGATTCACTTCCACACGCACGACACCGCTGGTGTTCAGGCAGCTGCGATTTTGAAAGCGTCCGAAGCTAATCTGGATGTCGCTGACGCCGCGATGGCTCCACTTTCTGGCGGAACCAGCCAGCCAAACCTCAATAACATTGTTGAGATGCTGCGATTCTCTGATCGTGACACGGGGCTGCCCAGCGAGAACATGGATGCTGTCGCCGACTACTGGCGAGCCGCGCGCGAGTTCTACACTCCGTTTGAAAGTCAGGTTCTGCCAGCGACAGCCGACCTCTACCACCACGAGATGCCTGGTGGTCAATACACCAACCTGTTCCAACAGGCCCGCGCGTTGGGGCTGGCCGATCGATGGGCGGAAGTCTGCCAGGTTTACGCGGGTGTGAACCAGCTGTTCGGCGACATTGTCAAAGTGACACCGACATCGAAGGCTGTTGGCGACATGGCGTTGTTTATGGTTGCTAACGAACTGACCAACGAAGACATTCTGGATGAAAGCCGCGATGTTGCGTTCCCGGCTTCCGTGCTGGACTTGATCGGTGGCGGCATGGGACAGCCGCCGGGTGGGTTCCCTGCGAAGGTGAAAGAACGCGTTCTCCTGGGCAAGGAGGAGTTCAAAGGACGTCCGGGCGAGACACTACCGCCGGCTGACTTTGAATCGGCGGCGAAGGAAATTGAAGAATTCCTCGGTCGCAAGCCAACTCACCGGGAGATCGTGACTTACCTACTCTACCCTCGGGTCTACAAGCAGTTTGAAGAACACTTCAAGAAGTATTCTGACACCAGTGTTCTGCCGACGCCGTGCTTCTTCTATGGGCTGCTTCAGGAAGAAGAAATCGCGGTTGATATCGAGCCGGGTAAAACACTGATTGTTAAGTATCTTGCAACAGGAAATGCCTATCCTGACGGAAAAAGGACCGTCTTTTTCGAATTGAACGGCCAACCACGCGAAGTGACCGTTATTGACCACTCTCTTGAGGGAGAAGTTGTTGAATCTGCTAAGGCAGATCCTTCTAATTCAAACCACATCGGTTCTTCGATGCCCGGTATGGTGGTAACCGTCGCTGTTCAGGCAGGTGACCCTGTCAAGAAGGGGCAGAAGTTACTGACGCTGGAAGCGATGAAGATGGAAACAACCATCAACGCGGAAAGTGACGGCAAGATTGAGGAAGTGCTGGTCAAGGCTGGAAGCCAGGTTGAAACCGGGGACTTACTTGTTGTTGTAACTGACTAGGCGGTTCTTACCCGAGGCCGGCCTGAAACTCATGCCGTCCAAAGAGCACCTCGTGTCCAACTCTCCCACTCTTCACTCAACCCGACGCGGTCGCTGCGCGGTCCTGGTGTTGATGGCGATTGTCGGAACGGCGATGGTGGCCACGTTCGAACGGTACCATCTGCTTAACGATGCCTGCCAATACGAATCGACCGCGAGAAACATCCGCGACGGCAATGGCGTCAGCACAAGTTGTATTTTTTATGGAGAACAGTTCGCCGCCGGAACAGTGCCCGCGCCGCAGACTGTGTTCCCTCCATTTTTTCCGGCGGCGATGGCGGCAGTGTCTGCTGTTTCCGGATCGGAATTGCATCACGTGGCGTTCACCCTGAACCTGGTGAGCTTCCTGCTTTCCGCATTGGTTCTTTATGAACTTTGCATTTGCCTGGGAAGCAGGCCCCTTGGCGGCGTGGTCTCAGTAGCTTGCTGGCTGGCCACGGCGGTCCTTTGGCACACCACCTGGTGGGGCCTCAGCGAACCTCCTTTCATGCTGCTGATCCTGATTAGTGTGCGGCTGCTGGCCGTGAGACGCCTGTCCTTCGCGTTGCTGGCGGGGTTGTGTGCTTCGGCCGCGATTGGCGTCCGGTACGCGGGCCTGTTTCTTGTTGCTGCAGCAGCAGTGAACTACGCGATACTGCTGATCTGCAGTCGAGACAAACGCCTGATCTCCGAAGCTCTTCTGTTTGGCATTCCACCCACAGTCACCGCGTGGGTTCTCCTCCGCCGAAATCTACAACTTGTCGGATCAGTAGAAGGTGGCAACACCTACGAACTTGGAGACTCTCTGCAAACAGTCGTTGTGCGACTTGTTGCGAGTGGAACCGAGCTGTTTGGAATACCGCGATCATTTCTGCTGTCCGGGTCTGCGGCCGAGTATGTCGCGGCGGTGACCATCACCATCGGCACGTTGCTGGTTAGCCGGTTCCTTGCCGACCGCGAACGACGCCATCAAACGCTGAAATTCTTAGGCGACCCGGTTCGGCTACTGACAATTGTCTTTCCCGCGGTCCACCTCGCGGCCACGACCTACCTGGAATACAGCAGGGGTTCCGGCATCAGTCAGCGTATGATCATGCCCGTGTTGCCATTCACAATGGCACTGTTTGCAGCTTTGGTCGCTCAGGTGAAACAACCGCGGAGATCAAGCTTTTTCGTGACGCTGACCTGTGGTGTGTTGACCTGTGGCTTCGCGATGGGCCAATACAACGCGTATCACAACCTGGACGACGAAGCCCCCGCGTCTCCGATTCTTCACAAGATGCTGCAAGCGGAAATCTCAGACGGGGAAACTGTGGAAGAGTTTCTGTATTCCGAAATCAGCGATTCAGAACCGCTGCTGGTCAACCAACCACAACTTGTCTACGGCATCCTAAAGCGTCCGGTGATCGGGCTGGCCACAGGTCGGTACAATACGGCGGGCGTTCCATGGACTCCGGAACGTGTCGATGCCGAAATTATCTCGAAGTACGGCGTTCGGTACGTTCTACTGGCCAAAGGCGCGCGGGTTATCGATCGGCACACTTCTCAGTTCTTCAAAGAACTGAATCAGGGGAAAGTTCCGCCCACGTTCCATTGCGTTTTTGAGAACCAGGACCTGATACTCTACGAACTGACTGAACCGATTCGCTCGTCCTCACTTTGATTGAAACAAACATGGATCGCCGCACCTTCCTTCAGACCTCCGGAGCCACTGCACTTACCGCGATGCTGGCTCGTCCCCTGTACGCCATGCCGCAGGATACGAAGTACATGAAGAACATTGGTCTGCAACTATGGACCGTTCGAAACCAAATGAAGGACGACGAAGCGGGCACGCTTAAGGCCGTTGCGGATGCTGGCTACAAGCAAGTTGAACTTATGAAGACTTTGGGTTCTGAAAAGATTGTGAAGACTGCAAAAGACGTTGGCATGCAGGTCACGTCAGCGTTCATCGAGTGGACATCGCTGGGTAAACCGGACGACAAGAAGGCTCCTGAATTCGACAAGATTCTGGATCAGGCTAAGGCGTTTGGGCTGAAGCATTTGGTCTTCGGGTACATCGGCAAGGGCGAACGCGAAACGGTGGACCACTTCAAGCGGCATGCAGACCAGGCCAACAAGGCTGGTGAGAAGTGTGCGAAGGCCGGTATCCAGTTGTGCTACCACAACCACTCGTTTGAGTTCGCTAAGTTGAACGGCGGGAAGACGGGCTGGGATGTCTTCGTGAAGGAGTTCGACAAGAAGCTTGTGAAGTTTGAGGTCGACGTGTTCTGGGTGAAGATTGGCGGTTTGGATCCCTACAAAACATTGCGTCAGCTGAAGGGCCGCGTCTCACAGGTTCACTTGAAGGACCTGGTAAAGGGTGCGAAGACTCAGCACGACGAGGGCAAGGTTCCACACGAAGCGTTCAAGGAACTCGGAGCGGGCACCATCGACATGGCGAAGGTCATGAAGATCTCAGCTGAGATTGGGGCTCAGCAGTGCCATGTTGAACAGGACCAATCACCCGCTCCTTTGAAAAGCATCAGCACCAGCATCAAGCACCTGCAGAAGCTGGGATAAGGCGAAGCCGGGCGGGCGGGGCCGGGTCTGACGGCGACGCTCCGAACCGCCTGATCGGCCGGACTGTTCGCGGTTTGGCCCGCTATTCATGCACCTTCGCACACCAGAAAAGAACGACTATTGCCGGGAACCGGCTAGATCCGATGAAAGATTGCATTCGCGAACGGCATCGGGTACGCTCTTCGATTCGAAATCGGCTGAAGAGCCTCGAAAAGGCATAAAATGAGCACTCTGAAGAAAAACAAACGCATCAAGCGTGCGAAACAGATCGAACTCTACGGCGACGGCAAGCCCGGACGCGGCAACAAAGTGTGCCAGCGCGGTAAGCCCAAGTACCTTGGTGGTAACGGTCGTAAAACAACTGGTATCACAAAGCGTAAGTTCAAAAAGAACCTACAGCTGGTCCGCGTGATGGAAGACGGTGTCGTCGTCCGCCGCCGCGTTCCTGTTAAGCTGATCCGATCTGGTGTGATCCAAAAGCCAGTGGTACGTGAACCATTCACGCTGCCAACTGATGGGAAACCATCGAATAAGAAATAGGCGGATTGCCTGCGAAAACACGAAGAGGCTCGGTCAGAGATGCCCGAGCCTTTTTCATGCGCGGTCCAATGAGCGGGGAGCAGTAAATCGGCTGCTTTCTAGAGACCAGACCTCTACGCGTTCTTTTCCAACCACGAATGACACGAATCGAACGAATGCAGGTTCGCGAAACCCTGATTTCATTCGTCAGATTCGTGTCATTCGTGGCTGTTTCAAAACCCAGCTCGCTCCGGGCCGCATTCCGTACCAGCATCGGCCTGACAGTCGTTTGCAGGCTTGATTGCAGAGTCGTATTGTGCGGAGGTCTGTTTGTTCTTACCTCTGCGAGTCATCCGCATGAACGCTCGTCATCTGTCCGCTTTACTGGTTCTGTTTGTTACTGCTCCCTTCGCGATCGCGGACGAGGGCATGTACCCGATCAGTGATATCGCTCGATTGAATCTGCAGTCCAAGGGACTGCAGATGGCCCCAAACGATCTGTTCAACCCGAACGGGGTGTCACTGATCGATGGCATCTGCAAAGTCAACGGGTGCACTGGTTCGTTTGTGTCGCCGAATGGTTTGGTCATCACGAACCACCACTGTGCTTACCGAGCCATCCAGAGTGCCAGCACCAAAGAACGCGACTTGCTGAAGGATGGGTTCCAGGCGAAGAACTACGGCGAAGAGATCCCAGCCATCGGTTATACGATTCGGATTACAGAATCGTACAAAGACATTTCGTCAGACGTACTTAGCGTGGTCAAAGCAGACATGGACTTTGGTGCTCGAACCAAAGCCATCAGCAAGCGACGGAACGAACTTGAACAGCAGGCCGAAAAAGACAACCCCGGCAAACGAGCCGAAGTGGCTGAGATGTTTACCGGCAAGACGTACGTGCTGTTCCTTTACACCTACGTGAAGGACGTGCGATTGGTGTTCGCTCCACCATCATCAGTGGGAGCCTTTGGTGGCGACATCGACAACTGGGAATGGCCGCGTCACACGGGCGACTTTTCGTTTATGCGAGCTTACGTCGGTAAGGATGGCTCAACCGCTGACTACTCAAAAGACAACGTGCCTTACAAACCAAAGCGGTTCATTCAGGTTGCTCGACAAGGTGTCAACGACGGTGACTTTGTGTTCCTGCTGGGCTACCCAGGCCGGACGGCTCGCCACAAGACTGCATCGTTTCTCCGATACGAAGAGAACGTCCGACTGCCGTTCGTCGTCGATCTATATCAATGGCAAATCAACACAATGGACGAAGACGGTAAAGCAGATCGCGCGATTGCGCTGAAGCACTCGTCGCGTTCCAAAGGTTTGGCGAACGTTGAAAAACGAGCTCGCGGAAAACTGAAGGGCTTGAAGCTAAAAGGCCTCGTCGCCGAACGCGCCGCAGCGGAAGCGAAATTGCAGCAGTTCATCGAATCTGACGAAACGCGCCGCAACAAGTACGGCAGCCTGATGAGCGATCTGGACAAGGTCTACGCTGAGATGACAGCGAAGGCTCCCTACGAGATGAACATGGACAATCTGCGATCGGCCTGCCGCACATTGTCATTCGCCTTCACTCTTTATGACGCTGCATCCGAACGACAAAAGGCAGATCTTGATCGCGAGAGTGCGTACATGGAACGCAACTTCGATCAAACCACCTCGCGGCTCATGCTGGGACTGCGTGATTTGCATGTGCCGACGGACAAGAAAATGCTGGCGGAGATGTTTGATCGATTGGCTGCCGTTCCGGAAGCCACAAAAGTTGACGCCTTGTCCAGCGTACTGGGTTCCAAAGCGGACAGCTTTATCGACTCGCTTTACTCGGGAACCAAACTCACTGACGCCGACTTCGTGAAGTCTTGCCTCAGCAAAACCCCTGACGAACTGAAAGCGACCGACGATCCGTTCCTGAACTTCATCGCCAGACTGTACCCAACGTACCTCGAACTCCGCGCCAGTGACAAAGCACGCGAAGGTCAACTTGGCCAACTGTACGGTTCGCTTATCGAAGCCAAAATGGCGTTCCTGAAAACAAACTTTGTGCCCGATGCCAACGCAACATTGCGGCTGACTTTCGGTCACATCAAAGGCTATTCACCGGCCGATGCGATTTACAAAACGCCCATCACCACGCTGCGTGGAGTGATGGAGAAAACAACAGGCGAAGAACCATTCATCACACCAGACCGCGTTCAGGAACTCTACAAGAAGCGTGACTTTGGCCGGTTTGTGCATCCGCAGCTTGGAGAAGTCCCTGTCGGAATCCTGTACGACACAGACACCACCGGCGGTAACTCAGGCAGCCCGATTTTCAACGCTCGCGGTGAACTGGTCGGAGTCAACTTCGACCGGGCGTTTGAGGCGACCATTAATGACTTCGCCTGGAACAAGAGCTACAGCCGGTCGTTGGGCGTGGATGTTCGATACGCCTTGTGGATCACAGGCAAGGTATTCGGAGCCGACCATCTGCTGAAAGAAATGGGAGTCCAGTAGGACCACTATGATTCAGAAAATCGTCACCCACCCCGGGGGTGCTCACAAAGACGATCTGCTTGCGACCTGCGTGTTGATCGCAAAACACGGTTGCGAAATCGTGCGCCGCGAACCGACACCGGACGAACTTGTTGATCCGACAGTGGCTGTCGTCGATGTGGGAGATTCTCACGATCCGGCGCTGAGTAACTTCGACCACCATCACTTTCCCAGAGAACATCCGCCGTCATGTTCGCTTAGCCTGGTACTGGATTCTCTGGGAGTCTACGAGGACGCCATTCAATTTTGCGATTGGCTCGCACCGGCCGAATGGTTCGACTCGCGCGGTCCAAATAAGACGGCCGAGTGGTTGGGTGTGCCGCGTCGAGCCATCTCGCAATTGAACTCGCCGATCGACATGACGATGCTGCGGCGTTTTGCGGCCAAAACAGAACACGTCCCCGGCGACACGCTGTACGATTACATGAAGTTTGTCGGTGAGGATCTGCTTGAGTTCCTACGCGTGGTGCGTGAAGGCATTGATCATGTGGGGCAGCACAGTGAGCGTTGGTCGGTTCAAACTGAGAACGAAACAATCGACGCGATCGCTTTGCTGCGCGGCGATGTGATGCCGGAAGAACCGTCCGGTAGCGTGGCTCGCTACATTCGAGCAGAAGGGCTCGAACAGGAAATCGGCGCGATGGTCTATCCTGATCGTCGCGGGCAAGGCTACGGCATTAGCCGCTACGAAGACGATCCCCGCCTGGATTTCTCGCAGCTTTCTAACGAGCCCGACGTGCACTTCGCTCACAAGTCCGGGTTCATGTGTAAGACTTCGGCCACCGATCCCGACCGACTGCGAGAGTTGATTAAGGGAGCCATCAAGGGGGGCTGAGCGACATATTGCCCCGTGTTCTGGAATCGTGTGATCCGCCGAAGTGCTCGTGCGTTCTTTGTTGGACCTCTCGAAAGCTTCAACATGCCCCAGACCAGTGTTTTCCGACTGCCGCAGCGCCAGATGAAGTGGTGCCTGGCGGTTTTTATCTCGCAGCTTGTGATGATTAACTTCGCGTTTGCAGGGAACCCGAATTTTCTGGGAACACTGGGCTTCAGGCTGTTTTGGCTGCTGCCGATCCTCAGAGCCAGTGGACTTATCCAGCCCGCTTGACACCATCGATTACCAAAGGCAGTGGTAACGTGACCAGGGCGAACATCAGCGCCCCGGTCAACGACGAATCAACCGTCGTGAAACGCATTAGCAACGTTGCCACGCCAAGACTGCAAATAGGAATTACGCCGATGCACAATGCCGCTATCAGTCGGCGCGTCTTGTTGATTTGCAAGACACAACCGCACCGTTCGCAAGGCCAACGGGTACAGAGCGTTGTGGTGAGAACCTTACCGATGCGCACACGCTGGCCGCACTGAGGGCAACAGCGGTGCATGAAGCTGTCGTATTCAATTTCGGAGGGGGCTTCGTAAGGATTCTCTGACATCGACCAACTTCCAGTTGCGTCATTTGGCAGCGACAGACAGTGGCGTTTGTTAGATCCGCAGATTTGCGCAGATTCTCGCAGATCTATTTTCTTGTCAGCGCACCCAATCTGCGCGAATCTGCGGATGAAAATTGTCACAACAAACCACCGCCCGAGGTTCTTCTTGGTCGGTGTCTGCGTTTTCAACAACCGTAGACCTGCGAGCACATTCCAGGAACTGGCCTGAACGTGGCTCCTCGCAAGCTTTCAGAATATCCGGAATGGTGGCGTAACCAACAGTGGTTCGAGAACCGCTGCGAACCGGCCGATAATGAAAACAAGACGCGTTCGGCATAACATCGCGTACGAAGTTTTGACGGGAAGACAAATCCGATGGTTCCGTCGCTCTATAATCAGACATGTGCTGACACTGCTTCCTGACGTTGCCCCAATATGTCCCTAATCAATCAGGCTTTGCTGTTCGGACTGGCCTTTGCCGCCATTCCGCTGGTTCTGCATCTGATGATGAAGTCCAAGCCGAAGAAGGTTCTCTTCCCGGCCCTGAGGCTCATCCAGATGCGGAAGAAAACCAACACGCGCCGATTGCAATTGCGGCACATTTGGCTGCTGCTGTTAAGAACACTACTGCTGGCGTTGCTGGTTCTGGCGATCGCTCGACCTTCCCTGCCGGCAGCCAACTATGGACTCAGCTGGACTGAGCTGCTGACCTTCGGCGGCATCATCGCAGCTGGAATTGGCGCGTACTACTGGCTGCAGCGGAAGTGGAAACAGCAAAGCCTGCCCAACCACGAACTACGTTACAAGCGAACCGTTCTGCGAGGCGGAACCGGCGGCGCGATTGCGTTGTTGACTTTGTTGCTGGTCGGTCTGCCGTACGGCAAGCGAATTGCCGCTGAGATTTCCGGTGAGTCGGCTTCTGACCTGTCACAAAACGTCCCCGTCGCCGCGGTGTTTCTGTTCGACTCAAGTCTGAGCATGGATTACCGGTTGGAAAACAAAACGCGGCTGGAAGAAGCCCGCGGAATCGCCGCCGCGCATCTAAGTTCGTTGCCGACCAGCAGTCGTGTGTGCATTACCGATTCTGCCGACAACCGCGAGATGGTTTTTCAGGGCGACCTCATCAGCGCCGGTGCGAGGATAGATGCGATCAAGACCCACCCGGGTTCCTCAAAGCTTAACGCACGCTTGTCGGTTGCACTGGGGTTACAAAACGACGACCGGAAACGCGTTCAGGAAGAACTCGGCATTTCCAGCGAAGATGCCGACGCCGCCGATGGGTTCGTTCGAGAGATTTACATCTTCACCGACTTCGCGCGTTCGGCCTGGCAGTTGGGCAACGCGAACCTCAAGGCGAAGCTGGACGCCATGCCGTGGGTTCATGCGTACTTCATCGATGTCAGCGTTGATAACCCAATCAACGTTGGCGTGACCGATCTGCGTTTGTCACAGCAGTCCGTCACACGCGGACAACGAACCGAACTAAGCGCCGACGTCACTGGCACCGGCGTGGATGGATTGCGAACCGCCGAGCTATACATCAACGACGAGACTGGCACTCCGGTTCTTAAAGAGAAACGCACGGTCAAACTTGACGAGGGCGCCGCGAGCCGAGTTTCGTTTTCACTGTTGGCTCCGGATCGCGACTTCGTTCAGGGTGAGGTTCGATTGGTTAGCAGCGATCCGTTTGTTGGCGACGACGTGCGGTATTTTACCGCGGGGCTGAACCAACCGCCGCGGGTTTTGCTAATCGGCGATTCGAGGGACGAGGCCTACTTCCTGGGCCAGGTGTTGGCTCCAAGGGAGTTCGTCCGGCTTGGTACTGCTCCGCACGTCGTGACCTACAAGCCAATGACAGAAGCCGGGACGATCGACTTCTCGAAGTACAACATTGTTTGCATGGTCAACGCCCGGGCGCCTGGGACGGAGCTGTGGGAACGCCTTAAGAAGTTTGTCACCCGCGGCGGCGGACTGGCAGTGTTTCTTGGGAATAGCGAGATCGATGCCTCAAGTTACAACACCACCGAAGCCCAGGAAGTACTGCCAGCGACGTTGTCCGCAGCGGTCGGTTTCTTCAAAGGACCATTCATCGTCGACCTGCGAAATACGCAACACCCACTGTTCCGCCGCATTGTTGAGGACAACGATCAACGAGCCGAATTCTCCAGCGTCGAATACACGCGAGGCTGGGTGGTCGAACCGTCCGAGAAATCGCGGGTGCTGGCGAGCTACAACGACGAACGCGCGTTGCCAGCGTGGTTAGATCTTGCCGTCGGTGAAGGCCGAACAGTGATGTTTACCAACGGCATGGATTACATCGGCGACAAGGGCAAGCCATGGTCCGACCTGGCAACGGGATGGGCGTTTGTCCGTGTGGCTCATGAACTGACACACTACCTGGGCCACTACGCCGATGGCAGTTTCAACTGGATCAGCGGCCAGGATCCGATCGTGCGGTTCGATCGGGACCAGGTGCAGGAAAAATACCTGTTAGCAAAACCAAGCCTGCAGCAGTTGCCGGGACAGATACCGAAGGAACAGAACTTTGTTGTTCTGACCGAAGCCGACGCCGTTGGGCACTACCGGTTCTCATCCGGAACTGGTGAGAAGGCGTTCGTCTCTGGCTTCAGCACAAACTCCGATGACAGCGAGAGCGACTTCACGCAGGTGACCGATGGCGAACTCACAACGTTGCTGGGCGAAGATCGCTACACACGAGCTCGGCACATTGAAGAACTCGACCGGGCCGTTCAGAACAGTCGACTTGGGCGCGAAGTGTTCCCGTTGTTGATGGTTCTTGTGGTTCTGTTTTTCATCGGCGAACACTTTGTGGCCAACCACTTCTACGACCAGGGCGTGTCGGCTGCGGCTGATCCTGACAAGCGTTCGAAGGTGGCCGCATGAGGTTGCTGTTTGAACCGGTTTGGTCGTGGCCAACAGTCATCCTGACCGCAATCGCGTTGATTGCGGTTGTGCTGATGACATATCCCAAACGCATTCGGCATCTGCCGGCCAGACAACGGCGTGTGCTGTTGGGGCTTCGACTGCTGGCCGCCGGGCTCATTATCATGGCGTTGTTGCGGCCTGGTGTTCGGTACTCAGATACAGACCGTCGCGACGCGGTGCTGTTGGTGATGACGGATGCGAGCCGCAGTATGGATA
Organism: uncultured Planctomycetaceae bacterium; assembly: GCA_964485095.1. Classification (GTDB taxonomy): domain Bacteria; phylum Planctomycetota; class Planctomycetia; order Planctomycetales; family Planctomycetaceae; genus CAYNWT01. Next base: position 52,377 of record CAZAIB010000027.1, read on the forward strand.
CTCCCGACGGACCTGGCGGAGTCACCAGGCGACAGCAACTACAGACAACGTTGAAGGAAAGTGAAGGACAGTTTGCCGATCTGTCGGACAGCATCGAGACGCGATACTACGACTTCAACGACAAGCTGGCCCCGGTTCCCGCACCGCTGGATGCCACCGGTGGCATGCAAACGGCAATGGGATACTCACTGAACGAACTGCAGCAGGAAGTGAAGTCGGGCAACGTCCTGGGCGTCCTGCTGTTGTCGGATGGAGCCCAAAATGGCAGCGGCGTCCTGGACGTCGACCCTCGCGCGGCGGCCCGGACGTTTGGGCAGCTGCAGATTCCAATCTATACCGTTGCGTACGGTGGAACCGACATGTCGAGTTCTTCCATTGATCTTTCGATTGAAGATATCGATGTGCAGCGGGTTGTGTTCGAGAAGAACCTGGTTCCTGTCGGCGTTCGAGTGAAAGCCAATGGGGCGACTGACAAGCAACTGACGGTGCGACTGTACCTGGAAGATCGGTTGGGGGTCCGGTTGGGCGACACCGGGCCAATGACGGCGATCGTTGGCGACAGCACAACCAAGCCCATGCTTCAGATTACGCCCAAGCGTTCGTCGGAAACGCTACGGACACAGCTGTCGTTCATCCCGGAACGACCTGGTGAATACAAGCTGGGTGTTGAAGTCGAAGCGATTGATGGCGAGCTGAAGGTGACCAACAATCGGATGGAAACCATCATCAGCGTTCGCAAGGGTGGTATCCGCGTCGCCTACTTTGATCAGTTGCTGCGGCCGGAACAGAAATTCATTCGCCGCATCAATGTGGCTCAGAAAATTCAGCTCGACTACCAACCCGTTTTGCCATGGCCGCGTAACGTTGATACTCCGCTGGAGGATGACTGGTTCCGCGGCGGAGCGTACGACGTCTACATCATCGGCGATGTTGCCGCTGAGGTGTTTGGTAAAGAACGACTGGCGAACCTGTCCTCGCAAATCGAACAGGGCGCGGGGCTCATCATGATTGGTGGCTCACAGAGTTTCGGGCCGGGTGGTTATGGATCATCGGCGCTGGAGCGATGGTTGCCGGTGGAAATGCAGGCCGGCGGATTCGCAGACAACGTGCCAACTCGCACTGCACATCACGATCGCGAACTCAAGATGCAGCCAACGGCGGCCGGGCTGAAACACTTCGTGATGCAGATAGACGCCGACGGCAAGAATAGCGCACGCTGGGACTCGTTGGCGCCGCTTGCTCAGGGTAATCGTTTGAAACCAAAACGCGGCGGGCTGGTTCAAACACTGGCCGAAACGCCGGACGGAATTCCGCTACTGATGGCTCACGACGTTGGCGGTGCTCGGGTAGCAGCGTTCGCGGGCGACACGACGTGGCTATGGGTGAGCCGCAATGAAGACCTTGAAGCCCACCAACGGTTTTGGCGGCAGATGATCCTTTGGCTGGCTCACAAAGAATTCGACGACGAAGCTCAGGTGTGGGTCAAAGTCGAACCACGCAACTTCGCGCCGGGGCAGAAGGTTCCCATCGAATACGGAGCCCGCGGAGAAGACAAGCAACCGCTGGATGATGTTACCTTCAAGGTACAGATCACCAACCCAGCGAAAGAAACTTTCGACGTACCAACGCTGCGTGGTGGCGACAACAAGTTCACTTCAGACTTCACTGAGACTATGCAGCCAGGCGATTACCTGGTTCATGTCGCGGGAACACGAAACGGACAGCCGTTCGGGCCCGGTGCTTACACGCGGTTCATCGTCGATTCACGCGATGCGGAACTCGACAATCCAGCCGCCGACCACAAATTACTGGAAGAGATCGCGGAACTCAGTGGCGGCGATAGCCTGACCCCCGAGCTGCTTAGCGAGCGATTGCAGGCATGGGTCGATAAGGGAATTCCGAATCTGGAAATGACCCGCGTAAGCCGTATCAACCTGTGGGACAACTGGCCGTTCCTGATCTGCTTTGTCTCAGTGATGTCCCTGGAATGGTTCTTCCGAAAACGCCGCGGCCTCGTCTAGAAGCGTTCCGCTTCACCGGGACCCGGTTGGTGTAGTGGCCCGGGTTGTGGGTGCACTCCCGGTTGAGCGTTTCCTGGCCGGGTCTCCCCGCTGGCTCTAGCCCTGGCAGCGGGTTGGTTCTTTTTGGGGCTGTTGTTCAGGCTGCGACTGCGGTGATTTTTGATATACTCCGCGCATCATCGCGTTTGAGAGAAATACAATGGCCGACACACGTAATCTGTTCAACAAAGTTTGGGATCACCACGCTGTTCGGGATTTGCCGACCGGGCAAACGCAGTTGTTCATTGGTCTGCATCTAATCCACGAAGTCACCAGCCCGCAGGCGTTTGGGATTCTGCGTGATCGGAATCTGAAGGTGCGGTTCCCGCAGCGGACTGTTGCGACGGTCGATCACATTGTGCCCACGGCTGATCAGTCGCGTCCGTTCGCTGACAACCTGGCCGAACAGATGATGTCGGCGATTGAAATCAACTGCGACGAATTTGGAATTGAACTGTTCGGATTGGATGACAACCGCCAGGGAATCGTGCACGTCGTTGGGCCGGAACAAGGTTTGACTCAGCCAGGTATGACCATCGTCTGCGGCGACAGTCACACCAGCACGCACGGTGCGTTCGGCAGCATCGCGATGGGAATTGGAACCAGCCAGGTGGCTCAGGTTCTGGCGACTCAAACCGTGGCAATGGGCCGACCGAAAGTGCGTCGCGTTGTTGTGAACGGTGATTTGCAACCCGGCGTCTATGCCAAGGATGTCGCGCTGTATGTCATTCAGAAGCTGGGTGTGCAGGGCGGGGTTGGCTTTGCGTACGAATACGCCGGGACAACCTTTGACGCGATGACGATGGAAGAACGCATGACGGTCTGCAACATGAGCATCGAAGGCGGCGCGCGGTGTGGGTATGTGAATCCGGATGCGACGACGGTTGAGTATCTGCGCGGGCGTCCGAGTGTTCCAACGGGAGCCGATTTTGAGAAGGCGACTGAGTGGTGGCTGAGTCTTGCGTCTGGCCCTGACGCTGAGTTCGATGACGAAGTTGTGTTCGACGCGGCTGATATCGAACCCACCGTGACCTGGGGAATCAATCCGGGACAATCGGTGGGTGTGTCGGAATCGATGCCTTCGGTTGATGGTGACGCGGGAATCGCCGAAGCCTACGAGTACATGGGACTAAGTGAGCAGAGTCCCATTGCGGGAACGCCGATTGACGTGGCGTTTATTGGTTCCTGCACCAACGGACGACTGTCTGATATGCGTGAAGCGGCCGAGGTTGTTCGAGGTCGCAAAGTCGCCGACAACGTTCGCGCGATTGTGGTTCCGGGTTCGCAATTGGTCAGCCAGGCGGCGGAAGCAGAAGGGCTGCCAGCGGTGTTTACTGAAGCGGGTTTCGAGTGGCGTGGAGCCGGGTGTTCAATGTGTTTGGCGATGAACCCGGACAAGCTGCAGGGCCGCGAGGTGTGTGCTTCTTCCAGCAACCGCAACTTTAAAGGACGGCAGGGAAGTCCCACAGGCCGGACGCTACTCATGAGCCCCGCTATGGTTGCGGCGGCGGCTGTTGCCGGGAAAGTGACTGACGTGCGAGAGATGCTGCAGACTGAAGCAGTTTGATGCGGTGGGTGGAGCCTGGTCTTCGACCACGGGTTAAACGAGAAACGAGGTAGCCGCGAGTAAGATCAGTCTCGGCCGATGCCTCGTCGACGACGTCGGGGGCGTAGCCTTCGCGGTGGTACTTCGCCTGCGTCGATTCGCTGTTGCCGTTTCTCGCGAACCGATCGGATGAGGTTCATGATCGAACCGGGAAGCGTCTCAACTTTCCCCTGCGGTGGGCTGGCCGGGTCTGCAACTCCGTCC
>CAZAIB010000028.1:0-55984 GCA_964485095.1 uncultured Planctomycetaceae bacterium
CGAACACTCCGTGTTCGGTTTGAGTATGGGACCGGACTCGGAGAGTCCGGCGACTATGGGCTGGTTGCTGATGGGGCAGTGCTTGTACGGTTGGTTAGAGTATCACTTCTAAGTTGCCGAACACTCCGTGTTCGGTTGGGCTTGGGACCGGACTCGGAGAGTCCGGCGACTTTACCGAACCGGTGGTTTCACTTCTTTCACAATCGCTCCGTGTTCGTCGCTCATGATGAGTAGGGAGAACCGTTCGACGGCGTCCAGTTCGTTTGTGCTGAGTGAGGCGTAGTCGAAGCGGCCGCGGAGGTCGGTGTAGCCGTCTTTGTAGAACTTGACCTGGCCGTTCTTTAGTTTGGCGTAAGTCTTCACGTAGGTGCCGGGCAGGGCGGCGTTCTGCTTGGACGATGTCACTCGCAGTTGGCCGTAGTTGTCCATGGTTTGCAGGGCCAGTGAGTTGGAATAGTAGGCTGCCGTTTGCGTTCGGCCGCGGCCGACGACTTCGACCAGAACGTTCTTGTTCTGCAGGTCCTTTGGCAAAGTGAACTGGAACTGCTTTTCATCCTCGGGAAGTTCCAGAGTCTGCGAAGCGTTTGGTTTCACGTGGCTGAAGTGACCTGACGGACCTTGCACGAATGGGTTCCGGCTGAACAGCAATTCGATGTCCATGAGGTAGTAGTTCACGCGAACCGTGTCGAGGTTCTCGTAATCGACCTGCACTTCGGTCGCTTCGACAGCCACATCCAGCGAACAATCGTTGGCCGCCAGTTGCGCGATTTGCTGGTCTCGGTTGTCCGGGTCGGCGGATTCCTGATCTTTGGGCTTTGATCCTGAGTCGATCTCTTTGATCTGCTGGCCCATTGATGCGAACACGTTTCGCCAATGGTCGATTGGGTATTCGGCGTAGCGTTCGACCATGCCTTTCGCGGTTTCCAGACCCTTGGTGTAGAAATCCGTGTAGGCTGCGAAGTAGTCGTGCTGCAGTTTCGATGGCAGGTTGGCTGGGTCAACTTGGCTGAAGTAGCCCAGTGCTTCGCCGACGCGGTCCTGCAGCAGCATGTAGTAGGTGACCGACATCAGGTCGCGGTCGGTGAGTTTGGCTCGCTGACTAAGGATGTTGGTGAGTTCTGTGTACTGTTCTGCGAATCGGTTGTTCAGAATCTTCCGTTCCGCGCCAAGCTGGTGAGCTCGGGCGTTGACCAGCGGTTTGTATTCCAGGTGCTGGTAACTGCGGCGTTCGATTGGATCGATGGTTAGCAGTTTGCTGTCCAGAACCACGCCGCAGTTTGCGACGAACTGTTCGTCATTGCGGAGAAACTGGGTGAGACGGTTCTGGTCGTTGTGCTTGACGGCGTACGACCACAGCGTGTCGTGGAAGTGGTGCCGTTGGTCCAGCAGTTCCGTGACCTTGCCGAAGAAGGCTGCGTCCTGCATTCGCCAGGCGATGCGACCGACGTCGATGCGATTGAGATTGTTTTCCTGAAGGTACTTCAGCACATCGTCTGCCGATGCGTACTGAGAAACGTACTCCCATGACTCCTGATCGATGCTTGATGGTTCTGCAACGACGTGGAACTTGAACGCGTCTGCTTCGGCAACCAGTTCGCCATCACGAGCGACATGAACCGGATAGTGGGCGTAGTCGCCCGCGACCGGGAAGTAGAACAAATACTCGATGGTTTGTGTTGCGTACGGGCCCAGCATTAGCGCTTTGCTGCTGGTGTATTTGGCTCCACCGACAGGCAGTGCTCCCATTGGGATTTGCGTCAACGCATTGAAAACCCGCGGGGTTGAGGTCGGGTTTGTGACAACCACCTGAGCTCCATAAACCGTTTGGATGAGGAACTCGTCGGTGACGAATTTGTCGACCTTCTGATTGTTTTCGATGCGGTGTCGATCGTCGGCTCGGAAGAAGTTTTGGCCAACCAAGACAGGTGGTTTGTTCTCGGCTCCCTTTGCCGGGCGAATTTGTTCGTGGACAATGATCCCCGCGCTGGCGACTTTCATGGTCAGCTTGGAATCTTCCTTCTCCACTTTGTGTTCGGCTGATTCGAATGGCAGGTCCAGCACGGCCAAAGCCAGCATCATCTCTGTGAAACTATTGGCGGCTTCGGCGACGTTGGCTGACACGAATGGACCGTCTCCCTTGTGGGCACCGAAGTCGTTCCAGAACCCATCAACCTGTACCAGTTGTTCGTTTTGCTGGGCCAGCGGCAATCGGTAGTAGTTGTTCTCAGCCCATTCCCGGGTCTTGTCGACCTGGCGGAATAGCTGCGGCTGGCGTCCAGCATCCCCGAACCGTTCATACAGTGCTTCGGCCTCATCGTCACCGCCTGCGGCTCGCCCACCACTCCTCATGAGCGATTCCTTCGACGGGGCCTTGCCTGCCGACATCTTCGACTTGCGTCGCAACGACTGCCGACCGCGAGATTGTGATTTCTTATCGACTGCCTTGAGTGCCTCGTTTGAGAGCGACCGGTTGTACCTGACTGACGATTCCGCCTGGATGCCGCCTCTGGACACCACACTGCGGCCACCTCCACCTCCACCCCCGCCACCGGGAGCTGCGAAGAAAAAGGAATCACTCTCGCCGTCATCATCTTCGCCAAGGCGTGATAGGGCACTCACGCTGAGAGCCGTAGCGAACAGCCGCTCTTCTTCCTGCGTGTTGGGCGGCAGCAGGTTGTATAGATCCGCCACGTATCGGCGGCCGGAATCATTCGCGACTCGTTGAGCCAGCAGCAGGCGTTCAAACGTATTGAGTCGGTCGTACAGATATGGTTGAACGTGGCGTTCGACAGGCATTCCCAGCAACCATTCGTCCAGGAAGGTCTTGTCAAACTTGTTGGCCAGATACGGTTTGACGACCGCCGCGAAGAACTCGGGATCTTTCCTGAACAGGAAGTAGTTGAGTTCGTGGCACGCGTATTTTGAGTACAGTGATCTTTTCTTTTCCAGTTTCAGTTCAGGCCAATCCAACACGAATCGGAATGTTTTCAGATTGCCGTTTCCGTTGAGTGTTTCGAACAGCTGGAACACGCTACGCAGCGAGTCGTACATCACCATTTGCGATGTGCCGAGATCTTCAAGTGTGAATTCCTCACCCGCCTTGATGACGGAGATTTGCTTTTGTTGCGAGAAGTCCTTTGTCGGATCGAACCCGCCAGCCAACCGCAGGTCTATGGACCGCGTTTCCTTCTTTGGTAGCGAAACGCTTTTCCAGACTGTGTTGATTGGGTCCACAACAACGACGTGAACTTCCTGGTGTCCTTCCAACGCTTCCAGTTCGATGGTCAGCTTGCCGTCTGCATCCGGAACCAGGTTGGTCAGCACAACAGCCGAATCACCGATGAAATCCAGCGATGGTGATTGCGAGCCGCTTGCTTGCTGCTCACGAAGCCGCCGCATTTGGTCAGCGCTTTCCATTGGCGCCGCAGCGGCGGGCTTTGGTGCGAACGAGTCGCCTTTCCTGGCATCCTGGACGTCGGTTTGTGTTGTGCGGACGGGCCACGGATTCAATAACAGACCCGGATGGGCGTTCATGTTGCCAGGGTACTTGTCTGCGTACCGCCGGTCGAGGATGTACCGGTACTCGTCGCCAATGTTGCGTCCTTCGACGTAGTAGGATTTCGATCGAGCCTGTCCGGTGGTGCTTAAGCTGCTACGACCCATGGCGAGTTGGAGGTGCGAGTGTTCCGGTCGGAATGTGTTGGCGAACACGTGCACGCGGGCGAACTTGCTGGCCTGAGCGAGACGCACTTCCAGTTTGTCACCGTTCAGGGTGGTGTTGGCGATCTGGACTTCGTCCAGCAGTTCTGTCTTCAGTTTCCGTGATTGGCCCAGGACGTAGTTTCTGTTCTCCGATCCGTCCGCAATACGAACCACAACGTTGCGTTCGTCCACACCTTCGGCGATTGAAACTCGATAGTCGCCCGCGGGGAGGTCGTCCAGCACGATGAACCCATCGTTAAGCTTCGCCGACGTAAACCGGCTTTCCATGAAGTCGTTTCCGCGGAGTTCAAACACGGAGAGATTGGTGTTTGTAATCTCTGATAGCAGCGTTCGGATTCGAACCGGTTCGCCCAGTTTGGCGTGAACCGTTTGGATGCCGATGTGGCCTTGTGTCGCCGTGTTCCATGTTCGCGTGATGCCGGATTGGATCCTCGCTGTTACGGTTTCGATGCCGTCCAGTTCGCCCAGCATGATGCGGCCGGATTTGTCTGACTTCAGCGAACGCGTCACCACGCGCTTAAAGTCTGAGTGCTTGACGCTGACAGTAACCGCAATGCCCTCGCGAGCCTCACCGGTTCGCCCCAGCACGTCGATGACGAACTTCCCATCCACGCGACCAAGATGAGCATCAACGATCGCGTTTGTTTTCTCAGTCCCGTTCACGGAAAACACGTGAGTCGCACTGACGTCAATGTCTTTGCCCTGACTCTGGTTCCGGACCTTGCCGGTGACTGTGAACTGAATGGAAGCCAGTCGATTTGGAACCGAAAACTCGTGGGTTGTTTCGCGGTCCTCGAACAACGCGAAATCTTCGACTGTTGATGTCGCGCTGATTCCGTCGAGGTCGGTCGAGTGGATGATCAGCTTGGCATCCTTGATCGCGGCGATGCTGGCAGGAACGTTATTGACCGTCAGACGCGGGCGCACAATCAGCGTTGCCGTGTTCCGCCGGATCAGTTCTTCGCGATCCACAAACATGCGGGCCACAAACGCCGGTGCTTCCGTCGCATGGTGGAACTGTCCCAGACTGACGAAGTCACCGTGTCGTATGATGACTGGCTTGCGTCCGGGTTGAGTAGAGAATGGAACCGTGATGCGGCCGTCTTCGTCGGCCTCATAGTCTTGTCCACCAATCAGCAGACTAGCGGTTTTAAGCTGTTCGTTCTTCTCGTTAAGAACCGTGAATCGCTGGCCTGCCACAGTAGTTTCGGTAACAAAGTGCAGTCGGCCTTTCCGAATCAACGCGCGGCTGGACTTACCGTTGCCGATGAAGTCGATGACGTAGGTTCCGCGCTTGTTGAGTTCAGGAAATTCGAACGTTCGCTTCATTCGGCGCAGTGGCGGTTCTGTGTATTTGATGGTCTCTTCGCGACTGGCGACCAAGCCGTCCAGGTTGATGTCTGTGTTCACTTCGCGTCCCGTGTCGCGATAGAAATTAGCGGCGTTGATCTCAAAGACCTTCACGATCATCGTCGAGACATTCTTGACAAACACATCCAGTGAAACGGCGTCGTCCGGTTCGTAGTAGTCCTGATTTGTCTTCGCGAAATCGATGTCGATGCGATCACGTAGCTTGCGGTACGTTTCGGGGGGCAGCATGGAATACCACTTCTCAGCGTCGCCGATACCGTTAACGATTTTTGTCTCGGCGAACACGTACTTCAGCCACGTGTCGTCCACATACGGTTCGAACTCCCGGACGCTGTCAGCGCGGACCAGTAGGTTCATCAGGTATTCACGGACGATCGGTTCGTCGTTGCCAACCGGCGGCATGGTGGTGATGCGTTTGTAGTCGGCGTTGAGATCGCAGGGGTACCGGCGATTGTTCGCGCGCTTCATGTATTCGGAATCCATGTAGCCGGTCCGTCGCGGCAGCTTGAGGTATTCCATGAAGGTTGATTTGTTGTACTGCCCCTGTTGCTGGTCAAACACCAGTCGCTGATACAGGACGTGTGCCTTAAGCGAATTCTGGTTCGGTGGCAGCGATCGAACGAAGCCCCACAGCCGATCGAGGTACGCATCGCGTTCGTCCCGATCCAGCCGCATATCGACGTCGTTGTTGGGCCTCAGTCGTGCTGCCCACTGCAGTACGAAGTTGGAGTTGTTAAGCAACTCCGGCATCAACTTGGCGCACTTCTTCAGTTGGTCCAGCAACAGTCGACTGTGAATCGGATGCGAACCGAACCCGCTGCTCTTTGGAGCATTTAAGTCTGCGACGACAAGCTCGGGCAGTTTTTCGTAGTCGGGAAGTTGCAATCGATGCAGTAAGTCTCGTTGACGGTTGGCATCCACATCACCGCTTCGTACCAGCCACCGCAACGCACTGTCTTCGAATTCGCGAAGGTCCTTCGCCGATTTAAGCGCACGCTGTGTCAGAGCTTCTCGTGTGATGAGGTCTTGATCGAATGCGGTCGGGAGTTCCGGACGTGAGTCGGGTGTATCACGTTGGTGATTGAACTTCAGATCGCGCCGTTTGCGGATGAAGTCGAGGGTTTTTTCCGGCGTTTTGTCGTACGTGAGCACCGCTTGGCGGTATTGGATCTCGTTTAGAAGCGGGCCGTTCTTGTGGCGTTCGATCCACTTGGTCAGCATATCGTCAACACGATCCAGTTGTTTCGTGTTCTGAAAGTGCAGGCAGTGGAAGTAGTAGTACTCGCGAGTGCCCGGGATGAGTTCCTTGAGAATCTCTTCCCGCTTGCTGGACAGCGCGAAGCGTTCCAGAAATGTGCCATCAGCCAGGGCGGGTTCAGTGAGCATTGTCAGCGTGCCAAGAAGAACAAGTGAAAGCCGCAACATAACTGATTCCTCATTTGAGCGTTTGTGCCAGCGGTCTGGAGGCTGCTGGAACGCGAAGTATCTCGTAACAAGAATCTAACGCAGGAATGGTCGATGCGTTACAGGTTCCATACGAAAGCCCGTGACGGGGCGGATCTACGCGAGTACGACGCGGCGGAGGTCGCCGAAGTTCCCGGAATCTGCGGCGAATGAGATGTCCAGTGATGTCTTGTCTGTTCAGCTTCTGGTTCTGCCGAAACGGGGCTAAGACATGTCGATGCGGTACATCTTGCCGACTGTAAACGTCGAGGCGCCGACGATTATTCCCAGTATTCCCAGTGGTTGCTGCCGATCATGATGGGCAAAGAACACCTTGGACCAGTCAACGTGGTCCGTGGGTAGCTGGCTGAAGTAGCCGCCCAGGCAGTGGCCAGCAATCATGATCAGTACACCAAGAGTCATCAGTCGCTTTCCAAGGACGTGTCGGGCTTTTTGGCGTTCTTCGTATGTCATGGCATAGAGGCTGTGCGGCGAGTACGAGGCGTGTATCGTATACGCTCAAGTGACATCTATGGATCAGGGAGACTTTTGATGAACTTCCATCCGTGTCAACTTCTATACGAAGGTGACGCGACCGCTTCTCCTAATTCTGCACAAGTTCGTCGGGGCCGTTGCCCAGCTATGGCCGTCGTTGACGCGTACCTGCCTACCATCGTTGGCGAATGAACTCGTATGCTCGATGGCGCGATCCCTCGCGGCGCACACGCCACGAATGCTGGCCCTCACTGTCGTCCAGTTGAGCTTCAACAAGGATTCGGCGGTTCTCGACAAACTGCACTAAGCGGCGCACGTGTTCTTCAAACTCAGGCGATGGTACGACTTGCTTGCCGGGCCCATCGGTATAAGGACTGACAACGCGGTAGGCTGCCCATACTCGCTGACGAATACGGTCCTCGTTCCAGGCACGTTTCAGGATATCACGAAGAGCCTGTTTATAGACCACTCGTCCGGACTCGGTCTGCAACAAGGCGCGGCCCAGGATTCCGTTCTGTGGCCGAAAGATGTCATGTCCCAGGTCGCCAAGAACCTGATCGATACCGTGCGGGATGAACTCGAACTTCCCCGTCGCGGGGGCCGAATACAACCGATAGTTATTGGTGTCGGTGTACCCATCCCAATGGCCAAGAATTGATTCCATTGCGAGGAACCGAGCAAACTTGTTCATGTCAACATGCTGGGAGATCGTTTGCCATGGATCGACATCGTCGGCACGTTCGATCGCTTCAGCGAGCTGTCTGAGATCGGTTCGGTCATCTCGGTCCTGGTTACTGTCTTTGTCGAGTTCGCGCCAGTTGAGAACATCGTCGGGACCCTCGTAGAGATTGCCCGTACTCTTCTTGTACCACCGTTTCAAGAAGTCCTGCGTCACCGCTTCAATCTGAACGTACAAGCCATACGCCTCACCGTTTACTCTGACAGTGGCGTAGTTCGTTCGCGGAGCGGGGATGCCAGCGTCTCGGAAGAGGCCATATCCAATCGTCTCATTCAGGAAACTGGGGTCCTGCAGCGCGCCGTTTAGGATGATGCGGCGGAGTCCATGAAACCTCTGCTTTCTGTCGAACTGATTGAACTTCACGGACCAACTGACCTTCGCCTCGCCATCGAACTCGCGGAACGTCCAGCCGCCCTTAAGCCGCACTCCTACATCTTCGTACGCGCGACTTCCGTCGCGGAACGTCGCGCGGACGTACTGACGAGGTTCCTGACTCAACAGTTCGAGTGACTCGTCCGACAACTGAATATCGTACTTGTGAACCTGCAGCTTGCTGAAGAACTCATTGGCGACATCGACCCCGGTTGGGCGCCTTGCATGCGGATCAGTCTTTTCGACGGCCTTTGGTACTGGAGCCAATTTGCTCTTGATTGTTTCGCTGAGGGCACTCGCCTCTTTCGCAATCGGTGACTTCGGTACCGATCTGGAAACCAGCTTTAGTAAGGGAAGCGCTGACTCCGGGTGTTCCTCAGCCACACGCTTTGCCTGCTGCAGCACCATTTGTGACACGGCCGAAATGTGCTCGGCCGAATGCTCTTCGCTGTCGGGCCGAGTAACTTGAAGCAAGTAGTGACCGCTGCCAGCAGCGTCATCGTCAACAAGATGCACAAGGCGGAGCGATTTTTCGAACTCTTCTTCTTCCACGGCTTTGCGTAGCCGTTCGATGAGCGATGTTCTAGCCGTGGGCGAGTCATCCGTTAGCAACTCGAGCGGCAATCTGGCGTGCTCCAGTGTCTCGTTCAGTGCCACTTGTACCTGATCTGGAGACTTGCCGAGTGCGACCTTGTCAATAGTTTCGGCTGCAAGGCCGAACTGTCTCAGCGCCAACAGAGTACGGATCTTTTGGTTCGCTGCCTCGTGTTCTCGTCGTCGTTTCAGGTGTTCGCTTCGCCGTACGACCGCCTGCTCGACTTTCTTCTGCAGGTCAGAAGTACTGCCATTACGAAACAACTCAACACTCAATCCGAGTTCCTCCAGAATCCCGGCCGCTTCGCGCCCCGGATCGCTCTCACGCGACAGGATTGCAATTCCGGCGAGAACCCGAGTTGCCTCAAAGATTGCGCCCGAATCCAGCAACCTTCGCGCTCCGTCCAGCGTTTCATGCAAACGATGTTCATCCTGCGGAGCAATATTCAGTGTCGCGAAGCGCGGCGCCTCCTGACACCTGGCGATGGCAGTTCGCGAAAGTACAAGAATTGTGACCAGTAGAACCAGATATCGCATTGGCAAGACTCAGTCTCCGGCGAGCGGTGCAGGCAGTGAGGCTATGGTCACCGCCCGTACTTTGGAATCATGGCGAAGACGCCCAGCGAAGCATGATATTCTGGTGCCGTCAACCTTTCCTTGCCCAATCGCCCACCTTTCGGATGTTCTCAGAGGGCTGTCTGGCTTGATCCGACGGTGTATCGTATACCTCCAACACGGTGGGCAATTCGGAGCCGGGATCACGGAGACTTTGATGAACTTTTTCAAGCAGCTGTTCCGCAAACGCGATCTGACCGAACTGCTTGAAGAAGCAAAGACCGACAGCAAGCTGGCTCGCGTGCTGGACACGAAAGCGCTCACCAGCATTGGCATCGGAGCCATTATCGGAACCGGCATCTTCGTGTTGGTTGGAGAAGTCGCAAAAGAGATTGCCGGTCCCGCGATCGTCTTGTCTTTCGTGGTCGCGGGAATGTTGTGTGTGTTGGCGGCGTTGTGCTACGCAGAGTTCGCCAGCATGGCTCCGGTTGAAGGTTCTGCCTACACCTACGGCTATTGCACGTTGGGTGAGTTCTTTGCGTGGATCATCGCGTGGGACCTCATCCTGGAATACGCCGTCGCCGCGTCAGCAGTCGCGCATGGTTGGAGCCACTACTTGCAGAACCTGCTTGTCTTGTTAAACGAGACGACTGGTGGATGGGTGCCGACGATTCCAGGCCGGTTCGGGAATTCGCCGATTGACTACCTGAAAGATGCCGCTGGCGAACGGACCGAAGACATTGGACTCACGGGCAACGTTGTTGACCTGCCGGCAGTTATCATCACGCTGATTCTCTCTGCACTGTTGGTCAAAGGCATCAAGGAAAGCGCGCGGTTCAATTCGGCGATGGTCATTTTGAAGGTGGCCATTGTTCTGGCGGTGATCGGTATTGGTGCTTGTTACATCGATACAGCCAACTGGAAACCGTTCGCTCCGTACGGCTACGGTGGAGTGACGTTCTTTGGAGACATGATTTGGGGAACGTTTAACGCTGCCGGCAAACCGGTCGGAGTGTTGGCTGGAGCCGCCATCATGTTCTTTGCGTTTGTTGGGTTCGATGGAGTTTCGGCTCACTCCGCAGAAGCAAAGAACCCGGAACGCGATGTTCCCAAAGCGATTCTGTACTCGCTGTTGGTCTGCACGGCGTTGTACCTCCTTGTTGGAGGCGTGTTAACGGGCATGGTGCACTACACAAGACTTGACAGCGACGCCCCCGTGTCGGACGCGTTTGGCCAAGTGGGTTTGCCCTGGATGCAGTTCGTCGTAGCCGTCGGCGCGATTGCGGGAATGACCTCGGTGATGCTTGTGATGATGCTGACTCAACCACGGATTCTGCTGGCACTAGCGCGTGATGGATTGCTGCCGCAGAAACCATTTGGCGTTGTGCATCCGAAGTTCAAGACACCGTGGATTTCGACCATCATGGTAGGTGTGTTTGTGGCCGTGTTGGCTGGGTGTCTTCCACTGTCGATACTGGCGGACCTGGTTAGCATCGGAACGCTGCTGGCATTCGCTATTGTGTGTGCGGCGGTCTTGATCATGCGGTACGTCGATCCGGACGCCAAACGGCCGTTCAAGACACCGTTCTTCCCATTCGTCCCGATTGCAGGTGTCCTCGGATGCCTACTGCTGATGTTCTCGCTGCCATGGGAGAACTGGCTCCGGCTGTTGGTTTGGCTTGGTCTCGGAATGCTAATCTACTTCACGTATGGGTTCTGGAAAAGCAAACAGCGGTTCAAAGACAAAGCTGCTGCCGGAGGTGAGAAATGAGTGACGCTGAACCGCGGGGCGAATTGGTTCTACGAACGCTGGCGATGCCGGCCGATACGAACGCGAACGGAGATATCTTCGGTGGATGGATCATGTCGCAGATGGACATCGCCGGCGGCATTCTGGCCAAGGAAGTTGCTGATGGTCGCACCGTGACCGTTGCCGTGGACGGGATGAAGTTTCTGCATCCCGTGCAGGTTGGCGATGTCGTGTGCTGCTACGGCAGCGTTCAACGGATTGGCAACACGTCTATGGTTCTACACCTTGAAGTTTGGGTGAAGCCGATCTTGCGCGAGGTGGAATTGCCGGGCTGTCGGTTCAAAGTAACCGAAGCGAACTTCACGTTTGTGGCGGTCGGTAAAGATGGCAAGAAGCGGCGCGTGCCTCGGCGGGATTGAGTCAGTCGGGCCGGCACCTGCTTCAATTCTCAAGCATCCCCGTGAGTTCTTCGCGGAGACGTTTGCGAATGCGGTAGCACGCCTGCCAAACCGCCTGGCGGGTGATGTTTAGTTCTTCTGCGATTTCAGCAGCCGTCAGACCGTCGATCGCCGATTTCCAGAACGCCTGCCACGAGGATTGGTCGAAGTCTGTTTTCATGACCTCCAATGCTCGGCGCGTCAGGATTGCTTTCTCTTCGTCCTCATTTTCGCTGATACTGATTTCAGGAACCTGGGACAGTCTGTGCTGGATTGTGCTTCCGCCTATCGACTGGGCCTGCGATCTTTGCTTGCGGTAAAAGTCACGAATTTTGTTTGTTGTGATGGTTCGCAACCACGCTCGGAGTTCTCCAGCGTGAGATCGCTGGAACCGCTGGACTGCTCCAGCAACAGACTGAAAAACTTCCTGCATTACATCTGCGGAATCTTCCTGGCTCAGGTTGCCAGAGCGCCTGCACCACGAAAACACAAGCGGTCCGTAGATATCCACGAATCGCTCCCACGCCGCATCATCGTTCTCCCGGACACGGTCCAGCAGGCTCACTGAGGTCGAGTGCATGCGGGGATTCTGCCCTGAAAGCACCGATTGGACAACCGCAGCACCTGGTGCGGAGAGTCTTTGCGGATTCCCACAATGTGCTGGTGTCTCGGCAGCCTACCCGTCATTTGGTTCGTTTCCTGCCGATTTTCGCTAGTTCGCAGATTTTTGCGTTAGGCGCTTTCGTTAACACTGTTGGGCTTGTCTGCGTGCACACTGCGTGAGACATACCCGGCAAGTCAGGGGGAGTGGGGTCAAGCGGGCCATGATCCCACCCCTGGCTTGTTTATTCGCTGACGCAGCGCGATGATCGCGGCGTGCTTAATAGTTTTTTGGGGTGGAGTTGCTGTGACGACAGTTGGGCCTGACTGTCCGGCAGATGAACTGCTGGCAAATCTGTTTACCGGTAAGTTGGACATTGCCGCTGCGAACGGTGTTCTGACACACCTTGCTGAGTGCGATAGCTGCGCAGATCGCATGGATCGCCTCGCCGAGAAGGACGAATCTTTAGCGCAGAGTGCCGTCGGGATCAATGCGACGGCATCGTTGGAACCGGAGTTCCAACTGGCTGCGGACCGTGTTCGAAAACTCCGCGCGACTGAGCAGCGCTCGGTGAAGCCGGGCCGAAAATGGTCGTCTTCAAAAGAGGTACTGTCTACTGACCGCTATGCAGTTTCAAACCTGCATGCCAGCGGTGGTGTGGGTGAGATCTGGCTGGCCACCGATCGCACAATTGGCCGTGATGTTGCGTTCAAGACACTACGGGAATCCAGTGGCGACTACCCCGACACAATCGCGCGGTTCCTGACTGAAGCCCGAGTGACCGGGCAGCTTGAACATCCGGGGATCGCACCTGTTTACGATGTTGGAATGAAGCAGGGCAAACCGTTCTACACAATGCGATTTGTGGGGGGGCGGACAATGGCCGAAGCGGCGACTGAGTTCGCTCGGCATTGTGCGGAAGGCAGTGGTGACCCGATGGACCTGCGGGCACTCGTGAACGCAGTGATTGGTGTCGCGAACGCAATCGCCTATGCCCACTCGCGGGGAGTCATCCACCGGGACCTCAAAGGGAAGAACATTGTCCTGGGGGACTTTGGTGAGGTGATTGTCCTTGATTGGGGACTGGCCCGCGTTCTCGATATGCCCGAACCAGACAGGTCTGGCGATGCGACAATGCCGATCTCAAGCGGCGATTCGACTGCAGAAACGGAGGACGGTCGTGTCGTTGGAACTCCATCGTTCATGGCTCCCGAGCAGGCGCGCGGTGCCAGAGACTTGATGAACGAACAGACCGACGTCTATGGGCTTGGTGCAGTGTTGTATCAGTGTCTTACCGGAGAAGCTCCCTTTGGAAGCGGCGACTCGCTTGAGATTCTTCGCCGGGCGAGCGACGAATCTCCGCCAGCAGCACGCAGTCATTGGCCGGATGTCCCTCGTGCTCTCGAAGCGATTTGCAATAAAGCCATGGCGCGCGAGCAGGTCGATCGCTATGCATCAGCGGGTGAGTTTGCCCAGGACTTGCAACGTTGGCTTGCCGACGAACCGGTCACGGCGTACCCGGAACCTGTGACTCAGCAGGTTGCCCGATTCGCGCGAAAAAACCGGTCGTTGGTCACGGGCGGCATGGCGTTGGCGCTGACCGCTATTGTGTCGCTTGCTGCCTCCACACTTCTGATCTCGCGCGAACAGGAAAAGACCCTTGCCGCGCAAAAACGCGCCGAACAAAACTTTGAGTGGGCGAACAATACTGTCCAGTCGCTAATTACACGCGTCAACGATCCGGGGCTTCGAGAGATCCCCTACCTGGACAAATTCCGCGAGCGAGCGTTGAATGACGCGATTAGTTTCAACGAACAGTTTCTCGGCCCATCAGGCGTTCCGAGTGTCCGATTGCAGGCAGGCATGGCGAACCATCGGATTGCGTCGCTGTACGCGGAAATGGATATGCCAAATGAAGCTATCGACGCGGCCAGTGAAGCCGTAGCTGCGCTTAAGTCTCTGCAGGAGGACGAACCCCGGCTTCCTCGACTCTCCACTAGCCTGGCCAAGGCCTGCTATGGACTTGCTTCGCGACTGCATCGGCAAAAGCAGTTAGCTGAAAGTCAGGCCGCGTGTGACGAAGCGATTGCTGCGTCGGGGACCGGTCTGCCTGAATCGTCCACGGAATTAGGTCGTATCAGGCTTGCCTGTCTGTGTTTGAAAAGCCGGGTCCTGATCGATCTCGGTCGTCAGGCTGAGTCAGAACAGTGCGCGCAGATCGCGCTTGGTGGTATCAAGTCGCTAACAGAACAGACGCGGGAAGAGTTCCTGATTCGAGCAGAAGTGTACTCCACACTGGCGAACCTTCTTAAGAACACAGAACGAGTGCCTGAGGCCGCTCGACATTTTGAAAGCGCAATCACAGAACTCGAAAGCGTCATCGGGACTGCTCCCGATGATCAGGAGGCACTGACCAAACTTAGCGTGAACCTGGCCTCCTACGCGAACCTGTTGCATAGCAGCGGACGCCGCGCGGACTCAGAGGACTACTGGAATCGTTCTATCAAAGTCTACGAGCGGATGGCTGAAGAGTATCCCTATGTGCCGCAGTACCAGCAAAACCTGACAGACTCCTATCTGGGACTTGCTGTGTTCATGGCTGAGAGTGGAAGTATGGAGGGTGCCGGGCGGATGTTTCGTAGCGGGCTGGAATCGTCTATCAGGTTGCGAGACACATTCCACAGTAACCCGCAACGCAGGTACCAGGTTGCCTCAGCCAGGCGGCTTGTGGCGATTCACCTGATGAACATGTCGAAACACTCAGAAGCTTTGCCCGTGATGCGCCAAGCTGCCGGAGAGTTCACAGCGCTGGCAGAGGATTTCCCTTCCGCTCAGGACTACCGGTTCCGAGCTGCATCGGCGCTGTTTAACCTGGCAACAGCCGAAGGTCGCGTTCAGGAACCGAACAGCCTGAAGACGATGGGCCGGGCCGTCGGGATGTTGGAACAGCTGTGTGAAACGTCGCCGGATGTCGTGGACTACGCTCACAGGCTGGGGGCCGCCTACCGTGTGTCGGCTGATCTGCATCTTGGCGCCAAGGCTGAGGAGGAGGCTCTGCAGTGTTTCGAGAAATCGATCGAAGTGCATCGGCGGATCGCCAAACTCGCGCCCGACAAGCCTAAGCACGAACGTCAGCTAGGCATCGCGCTTTACAAACTTGGCGAGCACCACTTGGATTCAGGACGTATTGTTGATGCAGAAAAGTGCCTGACCGAATCTGTAGCGATTCGTGAGAAGCTTCTTCGTGACCAGCCCGACTGGTTTTATGCGAGGATGGACTTGGTTCTCGCCCACGACATCATGGGGAAGATTCTGCGGAAGAAGGAACTTCCGGAACAAGCCGAACAGCATTTCCGCAGCGGAGCGGATGTCGCCTGGGTAGCGATTGAACAAGAACTTCATGGTGCCGGACCCAAGAGAGAGTACGCAGCGATCAAACAGTCAATCGCTCAGTTGCGCGTTGATGCCGGGAAGTTCGGAGAGGCGTTAGAGATACTGAAGGAACCAATCGGCATCTTCAGAGAGATCCGAGTTCAGCGACCCGACAAGTACGAATACGTCTACATGCTGCGTGAGTGCCTTGCCGATCGGGCCAGGGCATTGATTGGTCTTGGTAGACGGAACGATGCGTTGGAGTGTGTGGAGGAGATGCTGGGCGTCGAACCACTGGACGACTGGGAGGATCACCAAACTGCGGCCGAACTTTATGTTCTCTGCAGCAATCTCCTGGCGACTGACGATTCTCTGACCGACGCGGAGCGACAGGTGCAGGTGCAGGCGCTGTACCTGCAAGCTGCGAAACAGATTCGTATCGCGATCTCAAAAGGCTACGCCGACTTTGCTGACGACAAGGTCTTCGATGCAGTACGTGACCATGCGGCGTTCCGAGAGCTCGGGCTTCCCAACAAGAAGGCGGAGCCCAACTGACGTTTCGCGATGGTCTAAGCGACCTTGAGTCGTGGTGCTGCGAGGTCCGGGCCGACTCGGCCGGCCGGTGTTCCGTCCCAGCAGTGCGCGGCGACGTTTTGCAGAATCAGGTCTGCGGTTTCGATGGCGGCGAGGCCGTCCTGGCCATTGACAGACGGTTGCTGGCCGGTGGTCACGCAGTCGATGAATTCTGTGAGTTCGGCAGTCAGGGCATCGGCTTCTTCAACGGGAAGCTGTTCCAGCTGAATGAACTTGCCGAACACGGTTTGCATGAGTGCGTTGCGTTCTTCAATGCTCGTTGGATTCGCGCGGGTGTGTTCTCCGGCTAGCAGGGCAGGGCCGGGTGCGTAGCGAGCCACTTCGCGGCTTCCGAAGTCGATGTTGGTGCAACCTGCGTCGGACCATACCTGCATCTTGCGGTTCGCGTCCGGGCAGACTCGGCTGGCGGTAAGGTCGGCGATGCAGCCGTTACGGAACCTTAGCCGCGCCTGAGCGATATCTTCTTTGTCGCCGAATACCCCGACGCCGAATGCTTCAACGCTTTCGACGGTGGAATCGACCATGGACAGAACCAGGTCGATGTCGTGGATCATCAGGTCCAGCACAACACCGATGTCGGTTGATCTGAACGTGTACGGGCTGACTCGTTCAGCCTTGATGTATTTTGGGTTCGAAATCTCATCCCGCGCCGCGACCATTGCGGGGTTGAAGCGTTCGATGTGTCCAACCTGAAGAACGCAGTCGTTGTCTGTCGCAAGTTGAACTAACTGTCTGGCTTCGTTGACGCTGGAGGCGATTGGTTTTTCAACCAGTACGCTGGTTCCGCGTGCCAGGAATTGTGACGCGACGGCAAGGTGAGCGACGGTTGGAACGACAACAGAGACGGCGTCAACCTGATCGAGAATCGGGTCGCAGTCAGCATGCCATGTGCTGTGGCATGCGGCGGCAACGGCTTGTCCTTGTTCGCGGTTGCTGTCGACAACGGCGACGAGTTCGGTATTTGGCAGGCCAGCGAGGATGCGAGCGTGGTGTCGACCGAGTGCCCCGACTCCGATGACCGCTGTTTTGACTGTCACGCGGCTTTCCTTAGTTTGCTGTCACCCGGTGGTGTGTCTGGAAGATCGCGAACCTGTTCGCGGCCGCGGCCATTCTTGCCCTGGCGGGTGTACTCAACGGCGTTAAGCAATGTGTCGAGTTCGGGTGGCAGTGTTTCGTTCTCACTGGCCAGCTGAATCCGAATCGCGCCCGGTTCCATATTTCGCTTGGTAAGCAATCGGCAGGCCTTTCGAATGATCAGGATGGCCTCGCTGGAGATTCCTGATCGCTGCATACCAACTGTGTTGACCGTCTTGATGGTGAACCTGTCGTTGCCGGCTCCCAGCATGTAGGGCGGTACGTCGCGGACAACGCGTCCACCGCCGCTGATAAAGGCGAGTGTGCCGACTGTTGTGAAGTGGTGTACCACGGTGTTGCCGGAAACGATGGCTCGGTCCTGCACATGTACGTGCCCGCCCAGCAGGACACCGTTGACCAGAATCACGTTGTTGAAGACGCGGCAGTTGTGAGCCACATGCGCGTTGGCGAAAAACGCGTTGTTGTCGCCGATCCACGTTGTGTGATCTTCTTTTTCGGCCCCACGATGAACCGTAACACCTTCGCGGAACACGTTGTGGTTGCCAATAACCACACGCGTTGGCGATTCGACGTACGCACTGTCCTGCGGTTCGCCACCGATGACGGAGTTCGGGAAGAACCGATTGTCTGCGCCGATTGTCGTATGGCCGGTCAGCGTGACATGGCTGTCCAGCACGCAGCGGTCACCGAGTTCAACGTTCTCGCCGATAAGGCAGAACGGACCGATTGTCACATCGTTTCCAATTCGTGCATTGGGATGAACGTGTGAAAGTGGCGAAATGTTGTTTGCCATAGTACGCCGTCCTTACGCCGCGCTTTGGAGAGAATTAGTTGGGCTCGTAAATTCACTCAGCTGGTGAATCAGATCATGGTTCTGACTGTGGCCACTACGCCACGCGTCAAAGTGCCCATAGATTTCGCAACCCGCAAGTGCGAAGTCGCCAATGCAGTCCAGGATCTTGTGACGAACACATTCATCCGGACTGCGCAGCTTGTTTCCGATGACACCGTCGTCGTCGAAGACGATGATGTCTTTTTCCGTGACACGTTGGCCGTAGCCTGCCTGCCGCAGGTATTTGACTTCTGATTCCAACACAAACGTCCGCGCCCAGGCGATCTCTTTGAAGAACACGTCTGGAGTGAGTTCCACACTGAATAGCTGGGGGACGATTGGTGAGCGGTGACCGTAGTCCAGGTGGTAGGTGATGGCCTGCAGTCTGCGAATGTGTGGTCTGACGCTGACTTCCGAACTGGCGGCGCGGTTGTTGTTTGACCAGGTGCGGTTCACGGTGAGTGCGCGAATGGGAGCCGTTTGCCGGCAGATTCCCGCGTTCAGCAATGCCTCACAAAACGCGAGACAGGAACCATCACAGCCTGGTACTTCGGCTGCATCGATTTCAATCAGGACATTGTCGACCTGCAACCCGGCCATCGCGCTCATGATGTGTTCGATGAGCTGAACCTCGGCGGCTCCGTCGACGATTGTGGTTCTGCGTTCTGAACGCAGGACGTTGGAAATGTTGGCCGCGACTGTGGGCTGGCCTGGTAGGTCGACGCGTTTGAAAACGATGCCGTGGTTCTCTGGTGCCGGGAGAAACCGCACGGTCGCATCCACGCCGGTGAAGAAACCAAACCCGGTGACTTCAGCGGTGCGTTCGAGCGTCTGTTGTGTTCGTAGTCCACCACAATCCATGGCGGTGTCCTTTGGTTGTGCGTTAGGGGTTCCCATGGCATGGGAAAAACCGACAGCGGTTAGAGAGACCGCTGTCGGCTTTAAGTTTCAAGCTTCCGGCAGCGGTTCTAGCGAGGGCCAGCACCGTTGCGTGGAGCAGCAGCAGTCTTCTGGTACTTGCGGTTCAAGTAGTTCAGAACCGGCTGAGTGATGTCGTCGTTTGGTCGGTGGTAAACGACCTGACGGTTCATGCTGTCCACGATCTGCTGTGGAGTTTCTGACTCTTCAGCACCCTTAGGGCTGAAGCGAATTACCAGTGTGTACTTCTGGTAGCTGGCGTAAGCCGCAACAGCACCGGTGACTTCAACGTAAATTGCTTTGTAGATCGCTGATTCTTTTCGCATCAGCTCACGCTGTTCGCCAGCACGGAAGGCTTCGAAGTCGCCTCGAGCCTGAAGCAGTTGCTTTTCAAGCTGGGAGTACTTCGGGCTTCCCTGTTTCAGATCCTTCATTTGGTTCTGAACATTGGTGACAGCGCCGGCCAGTTGTTTGGCTCTGGCGTCACTGCGTTCGATCTCAGTTTTGAGCTTCTCACGCATGTCTTTGAATTTTTGGTAGTCCTGGAACACCTTTGCCATGTCGATCAAGCCGATTTTCGCGGGGCCCGATGCTGCGGCGGCAGGTTGCTGCTGTGCAGAAGCTACATTGATGGTGGTCGCGCAGATGGCGATCGTAAGAGCGGAAAGCAGGACGCGTTTCACGGCTCGGCACTCCTTTGCTTGATCAGTCCCGAATCCGTGGGACGTGAGTGAGGGGTAGACTTGAGGGGAGGTTGATGTGAGGGCCGTATTTTGCAGCGCATTGGAAATGGGTCAATACGAGAGTCATCAACCAAAAGCTGACTTTGAGCCAGTAAATCGCAGAATCTCGGGAAACCGGCAATAACGGCGATTTGGCGGTGGGAACCGGCGTGCGGGGTGTTGGGTCGGATGGGGCGGATTTGCCGCCAGGCTTGAAGATTGGATGTGCGTTTGCCCTCTCCCGCGGCTGAGACCGCGACCTCTCCCTAAAAAGGGAGAGGTGACATGTTGGTGAAGACCATCACCGCGCGCAAAAAAAGGCCGGCTCCCAATGGGGCCGGCCTTTGTTCGCGCCAAGGGATGGCGGCGATCAAGGATTACTCTCGGTGACTGTTCTCCAAAGCACGTTGCTCTTCGCGGTGTTGTTTGCGAGCCAACTTGCGTTGCTTCTTTGTCAGGCCTTTCAGGCTGTCCGCCGGTGGGCCTTCGCGGCGTGTTCGAGTTCGACGGCGTCGCTGTGGTTGAGGAGCTTCGTCTTCGAATTCGTCGTAGTCGGAGGCATCGCGGATGACTGGCTTCTGACGTTTGCCAGAACGCTTGGTTCGCTTGCGAGGGACTTCGACTTCTTCAGGCTCGGTGTGAGCAACCGGGCGACTGAATGATTCTTCTTCGTAGTCAACGCGGGTGTTTGGGTTCTCGCGAACCGCTTTTGGTTCAGGTGGGTTGGGGTTCACATGGCTTACAAATCGCATGTGCAGGACCATGGCAGCAAACAAGCAGACGCCTACTGCAAGTTGAGCGACCAGGGCGACGTGAGCGTAGCCTGTGGCTTGAGTGATTTGGTCTGACGCCATCAACGCACCAGCGGAGACGACGGCAAGTCCAAGGAACAACTGACTTGAACGGCAGAGAGACATATCTATCCACAACTTCCATGTTATGACGGCGGCGAACATGCCAAAGGGAACCAGCCAGTTCAGGCGAGCCCACCCTTCGTACGAAACACCACTCCATTGATGAATAAGGTCACTGAAGACGAGATGCAGATCGGTTCCGACCAACATTGCGGCTCCAACAAACAATCCAGCGGCCCAACGCCAAATGCGAAACCGGCCCCGAAAGTCACGCGGACTGCGTGCTCGGGCGATACGGATCACAAGAGCCATATGTGCTGCTGAAATGAGCGTTGCGATGCTCAGAAACTTAATTGCACGTCCATGTCCCAGGTCAAAGAACCGGGCCACCACATCACCAAACTGACCTGCCCGCAGTCCGGGATCATGACTCGCAACAACCGCCCCCACAGCCAGAAAGACAACTGCGGTAATCAACGCAGCAGACTTCCAGATATCGGGAGGTGTCAAATCGCGAAGCATCACACACTGGGGATCGAAGCTTTGATCTTCTTCGACCTCGTGGAGTTCCGCTTCACTGGTGCCAGCGGACTCAAGGATGTTCGTACCCTGATCGGTACGCGTGACCAGGCGGCGTCGACGTCGGTCGTCGAGCGAGCCTGAGCCGGCAAATCTACCGCTCATAGCTGAGTCATCCGTGAGTTGGAGCGTAGCAATGGGCATCCTTGCCCAACATCAGTGTTATCGGAACCAATCGCCCTGAAACTTCGATCCAGCTTCAGTTCCAACCCAGCAAAGCGCGCGAACTGGTTGCGGGTGGTGTGCGCTTCGATACAGCGGATTAAGACGCCGCAGATTTCCCTGATTGACGCGCGGTGGCAGGAATTGCCGGACTTCGCCGCAGATGGTTCCATCAGGCAGACGGAACATGCTCAGCGACGTAGCTTAGAGCTGTGTTCCAGTCTTCGTCTGAGGCGAACAGGCGACGATTTAAGGCGACAAACATGCCGGGCGCTCGCTGGAGAACAATCGTGTCCTGGTCTTTCACAGAATAAGATTCGAACGAGGACCACTCGGATCGCGAGTCGCTGACGGCATTCCACGCGGCCACACCTTCAGCATCCATCCAGCCTCGGCTGCTCGTTACGACATTGTCTTTTTCGTCAGGTGTGGCTCGGAACGAGCGGAGTGAGTGGACTAGCTGCTGCAGCCGACGTTTGTAGACGACCACTGCCACCACGAATGTCACGCCGGCTGTGATTGAGGTTGAGTCTGTGATTTGCCAGACGCTGAAACCCATGATGCAGATGAAAGCGATCCAAAAGATGACCGTGAACCATACTGCCCAAAGTCGCCGCTTGACCTGATCGGTTAGAAAGTCACGGCCGAGAATCGGGCCCGCAAATCTGACTGCGCCGGCTGGCCCGCAGTTAATCGAATCCTCAGGCACCAGAACCTTGATACGGTCGTCACCTGGCAGCACCCGCCGACTTGTGGTCGATAGATCTCTGGCAAGAGCCCGAGCCCCTTCGAAGTCCTCAAACAGCCGCGCAGGCAGGTATCGGTACTGCGTGACAATCAAACCCAAACCGTGCGAGGCGGCTCGTTCTATGTGAATACAATCGGCGTCGATGCGGGAGATCGAGCCATGAGATTCGATGCGTAGTTCGTTGCTTTTTAGAATGCCGCGGACCGGGCCGATGAGAAGTCGGTTCGCTTTGATGAGCCGAGTGGGCCACAACCACAGCAAGATTCCCAGCAGTACGACTATCATGCC
Organism: uncultured Planctomycetaceae bacterium; assembly: GCA_964485095.1. Classification (GTDB taxonomy): domain Bacteria; phylum Planctomycetota; class Planctomycetia; order Planctomycetales; family Planctomycetaceae; genus CAYNWT01. The sequence continues at coordinate 22,245 of CAZAIB010000028.1, forward strand.
GAACGTAATGAAGATCCCGCCGGCTGAGGCCGAGTCGAACCGCAGAGTGTCGATTCCTCCCCAGACGAACAAGGCTCCAAACAGACCGACACCGATACCGACGAACCGTGTCGGGCGGCACAGTCGCTTGATGTCACGCTTGTCGATGGTGCCTTCGAATGGATATTCGGCGACGCCGGGTTGTGACTCACTTAGTGGTTGGTATGGGTTGGGTTCAGTCGACACAGTTGCGGCCTGTATGCCAGGGTTTGGTTTGCGAAACGCACAAGGAGTCTTAGGAACCTTCGCCCTGTTCGCCAGCAGAGATGCTGTACTCAATCAAGCCCTGCAGACCGTCACCGAGTAGCGACATCTCGTTGCCTTTCAGTGGATAGTGCCCCAGCAACAACGATTGGACGTACAACATCTCGACACTACGTCTGACGAGTTCGCGGTCTTTCAATGTGGCCATGCGTTTGACCAGCGAGTTGTTGAAGTTGAAGCACAACTGTGACCAGCTGGACTTGAGCGGGTCTTCGGCAATGTTGTCTAAAACTCCAGACCATAGCTCGTCGGTGTTTTCCTGAGCCTGTTCGATTGAACGCATGAAGGTTGCGTCGTCGTTGGCCGTGTACAACGTGGGAAGGTTCCTCGGATCGAACTTTCGAATGTCGGCCTGGGTCTTGAACGGTTCCAGTGCTTCGTCTGCGATACTTAGAAAGTCCAGCACGAGTTCGCGTTCTTCAAGAGTCAGGTCTTCGAGGTTTTGTGTGAGTTGTGAGACGTCTACCTGTTCGACCGGGCGGTCCGGGTACAGGTCGTCAAGTTTCTGCATCAGGTCGCGATCGTAGACATAGCCCGCATTGACGATGCACATGTTCTGGGACGCTGCCACGCCTGAGATTTGTCGGAACTGATCGCGTGTGCTGACAAATCGAACCGTGTCAGCCTGCTCCATAACTTCGGCCAGAGTTAAATGGCCAAGCGATGTTTCAAATGGCAGCCAGTCGATAAACATCCGGAAGAAGTCATCATCGTCAACAGCCAGGGCTTTCATTGGCAGGAAGTGAACGGCGATGATGTTGTCCAGCCGATCGCGATCTGTCTCGGCAAGGTCGATGAGCCACTGACGGATCGCTTCACCAATATCTGCTCGGGCTTCGGCGAGGTAGTGGTCATCCTGCAACGCTTCGCGTGAGGCGGTGGGTTTCAGATCGGTGACATTCAGGACGCAGCGGACAAAAAACGCCCAGTCCGGCAGCAGCTTGTCGGCCTGTTCGGACAGCAGCATGTTCTTCAGGTACACGCGGTGCGACTGTTTGGCGGCCGTATTGGAGGCGTGCAGTTGAACGAAGGCCAACCCCTCCACACCGCCGGATTTGCTCTTGATCGGAATGAAATCCAGGAAGTGAGATGAGAATGTCTCCTGTGCGAACTGGCTTAGTAGTTCGACTTCTTCCTGTTCGCTTTCGTACTGCTGTTGCCAGGGTGGTGTCTCGTTGATTGTTGTGTGTTCTAAGCCATGTGTGACGTTGACTGTGATCGGAAGGAAGTTGCCGTAGTGTCGAACCATGTCGGTGACGAACTTCGGTTCGACAAACTCGTGCGAACCTGGTTTGGCTCGTAGGTACACCTGGGTGCCAGGTTCAAAGTCCTGATCCAGAACACGTACGGCATAGGTTCCATCTGCTCGGCCCTTCCATTCGACTGTCTTTGCAGTCGGGGCTTTTGCAGATCGTGTGATGACGACGATTTCATCACACACCATAAAACCCGACAGCAGCCCAATACCGAATTGACCAATGAACGTATCACGTGTCAGCGGATCGCGTTTTGAGGACTGGCCAATGGTTGCGAGGAACTGGTGGACTTCGTCTTCAGTCAGTCCGATTCCGTTGTCTTTCACCAGCAACGTGGGGCCGTTGTCTGACGTCATGATTTCGAAGCTGACTTCACCCTTGTGGTCAGGTTCGACAGTCGCCCGCGCGGCAATGGCGTCTACTGAGTTCTGCAGAAGCTCACGTACGTAAACCTGTGGGCCGCTGTAGAGATGCCCCGATAGTAGTTCGATGACACCGCGAAGGTTGACCTGGAAATTCTTATTGTCAGTCATGTGCTTTGTTTCTCCCGCTTTGATTCGATGGTACTTGACCACCGCTGGTCGCGACAATCACCCGGAGGCCTGACGCCAAATCGACATGATAGGTTCGCTCAATCGACGCGACTGTGGTTCGGGGTGCTTGACGCGCTGCGAACTTGTCTATACTCCTGACGTCAAAATTGAGCGGTTTCCCGCAGAGTCGAAGTCGGAGTCTTTTGTTGGAAGCTCAGATTGTTCTTTCATTGGGCGTCCTGTTGGCCGCTGCACTGGTCGGTGCGATTCTGGCTGAACAGATTCGCGTGCCGAAGGTCACAGCGTATTTGCTGGTTGGGCTGGCGCTGGGTGAGCACGGGTTGAATTTACTGCCCGCTGAACATGCTCATGCACTGGAGCCGTTTAACGACATGGCCATGGCGCTGGTCTTGTTTAACCTTGGCTGCCAGTTCTCGCTTGACCGGTTCCGCGTTCTGCTGCGCAAGCTGGTTCCGATTTCCATTGGCGAACAGGCGACCTGCCTTGTTCTGGTGGGACTCGCGACAGGCTTTGCAACGGGTAGCGCAATTATTGGTCTGTTGCTGGGCATCATGGCGATGGCTACTGCTCCGGCGACCACCGTGTTAGTTCTCAAAGAAGCTCAATCAGAAGGTCCGGTGACGGATCTTTGTGGTGGGCTGGTCGCGTTTAACAATCTGACCTGCATCGTCCTGTTCGAACTTGCGCTTGTTGGAATCCAGATTGCAACCGGAGATCAGGCGGGTTCGACTTTGCTTCAGATTGGCACGATGTTTGGCCATCTTGGGTTCGCCACGCTGATTGGTGCAGTAAGCGGATTGCTGGTGTCGTTTTTCTGTGGGTTGATTGCCGGTAAGCGCTGGTTGGTTCTGTTGATCGGCATGGTGGCGATCGTGTTGGGAGTCTGTGAAGGGCTGGAGGTTCCTTACCTGCTGGCGTTTCTCACGATGGGGCTGACGGTTGTGAATACATCGACCGAAGCCAAAGCGATTACGAAGGAACTGGATCAAACAACAGCCGTGTTGTGCGTGATGTTTTTTGTTCTTCATGGATCGCATCTGGATATCAACGCATTTTTGTCGGCTGGTGTTATCGGCCTGCTGTACATCCTGACTCGGATGATCGGGAAGTACGCCGGGACATACGTTGTGGCGAAACGCAGGGGTGAAGACGAGGATGTGCAGTCATGGTTGGGTCTGACACTTATGGCGCAAGCTGGTGTGGCCATTGCGTTGTCGTCCAACATCGTTGCACTGGGTATGACGCATAGCAGAGAAATTCAAATCATCATTCTGGGGTCAGTTGTCTTCTTTGAGATCGCAGGCCCGCTGTTGATTCGGCACGGAGTTCTCCAGGCTGGCGAGATGCCGCTGCGGGAGGCCATCCATCACAGCAGCACGACTCCGATTGAACAGCTCCACAATATGCGGAACCGATTGTTTGTGGCGTTCGGATGGGATCCCGCCGAACACCTGCCGTCCACAGAGGTGACTGTCGCTCAACTAGCTGCCAGCGACGTGCAGGCTATCCTAAATGCAGCGAGCTTCGGTGAGGTGATCGAATACATTGAACACAGCCACGACAACGTGTTTCCGGTTGTTGATAAAGACGGTCTCCCGACTGGTGTGATTCGTTACTCGGCGATCAGCAATGCTGTTTTCGATCCGGATGCTGTCGATATCGTGCGGGCCGATGATCTGGCAGAACCGCTGGTGAACTCAGTGAATTCTTCCGACACGGCCAGTCATGTAGTGGAACTGTTCAATCGCGTGTCAGATGACTGCATCGTCGTCACGGACCCCGACAACGATGGGAAATTCTGCGGAGTCGTCCGCAGGTCCGATGTGATGAACATGCTGATCCGCGGGCACGCGAGTAGTTAAAAGCAAGCTGACCGCGCGTGTGTTGCTACTCCCACTGACTCCTGCGGTTTGGTACCGTGTGTTTCGATTGTGGTCACGAACGGATTTTCGCTCGCGGGCCAACACTGGTTCTCATCGAAACAAGATTGTCTGTCGTGCCCAAGCCTCTGTTTGAAGTCCTTGCCTACGAACCAACCGACCTTGGCATGCTGTGCCTGCGTCGGAGAGATGTTCTGCATGAACCGGGAACGATTGTGTACGAGGTGACGCTCAATCACGAATTCCTGATGAGCAGCTATGTCAACGCGTCTGAAAAAGCTGTGTCAGAAGTTGCCCTGGACATGCACGACGGTACGGAACTGAAAGTTCTGGTAGGCGGACTGGGGCTGGGGTACACGGCTCATGCGGCGCTGCAGTCGGACCGAGTCATCCGGTGTGACGTCATTGAGTTCCTGCCGCAGGTCATTGATTGGCTGAAGAATGGAATGGTCCCTCTGTCTGAAGAAATGAACGCGGATAGTCGGGTGAACCTGATTCAGGACGACGTTTACGCTCGGCTAACTGGTCCGGTTAAGGAACAGTACGACCTCATCATCATCGACGTTGACCATTCCCCCGACGAACATCTGGGCACGGCGAACTCCGGGTTCTATACGGCTCGCGGACTTGAGAAGGCGAAGTTGCATCTGGCTGACGGGGGCGTCATGGGTATCTGGTCTTATGCCGAAAGCTCGCCGTTTCTGGATGCGTTGAAGGACACGTTTAGCGAAGTGAAAATCGAACCGGTCACCGTGTTCAATCAACTGATTGAGTGTGTTCAGACTGACTGGTTGTACTTCGCTCGTGACTGAGAAAACGCTTCCAGACTGCCCGCTGTGCAATTCCGGTGATTGCATTTCGTTTCACGCAGACCGTCGCCGCACGTACTTTCGGTGCGTCGATTGTCGATTCGTATTTGTACCGCGTGAGTACCACTTGTCGTCTGCGGCAGAGAAGACAGAGTACGATTTGCACGAGAACTCGCCTGCCGATCAGGGCTACCGTCGTTTCTTAAGTCGGTTGTTCGAACCGCTAAGCGCTCGGTTAGAACCGAGAAGTTGTGGCCTGGATTTTGGTTCTGGTCCCGGGCCGACGTTATCGGTGATGTTTGAGGAAGCCGGGCATTCGATGGCTATCTACGATCCGTTCTATGCGTCTGATGAGCGGCCGCTTGGTGTTGAGTATGACTTCGTGACGTGCACGGAGGTTGTCGAACATTTCCGAAACCCGCGTGAAGACTTAGACCGGTTGTGGTCGTGCGTCAGACCTGGTGGCCTGCTGGGAGTCATGACGAAGCTGGTCATCGACGCGCCTGCATTTTCGAATTGGCACTACAAGAACGATCAGACTCACGTTGGCTTCTTTTCCACTGAAACGTTTCAATGGTTGGCGGCAAAGTGGTCTGCAGAACTAGAGTTGATAGGACGCGATGTCATGATCTTCAGCAAGCCACGCGAGTGAGTGTGTTAACCGGAGTGAGTAGTGACCGATTCTGACTTCAACAATCCATACGCCGATATCGAACCATTACCCATCTCAATGATCGTCGTATTGACGTGAACCGCAACGCGGTTCAACATCAAAGCCCAAAGTCGCGCAGCGCACCTTGGGTGTCTATCGCACCATACAGTGAACCCAGCGTGCGCTGCGCGACACTGGGCTTTGATGTTCAACACCTTCGGCGTTGTTTGTCCAAACGGGAGTCGAAACGGGCAGCCACCGTTCTCGACCATCCACTACCAACCCCGCGTAACAAAAAGCAGGCAAGCGCAACTACAAATGTCTCTCATTGACTTTGCATCAATTGCCGCGGATTAAACCCGCCAACCCCGTCGAGGGCCTTAGTGGCCCGACTTCGGACTCCCCGACGAAGTGGAGGGGAAGCAAACTACGGGCCCTCCGTAGTTTGCTTCAGGGCAACAGAACCCGATTGTCAGATCGAATTCTCGATCCGACACGAACCACTATTGGCTCCCAGGACCGAATGCGTAAAACGACGCGCAATCGCGCAGTCGTACTTGCGGTTTTTCGGACGATCCCAGGGCGGTCAGTCCTGGGGACCGGATATCCGGTATATTCTGCCTACTTGGGACCCTGCGGCTTGCTTGCCAGCTTTCGCCGGGCAGCCGTCTTTCGAAACTCAGCGATCGGCGTCCAATTCACAGTTTCCAACGTTGCAATCGTGGTGAGGTCGGCGTCGCGTATCGGGTCGAAATTAATACCCAGTCGTTTCAGCGGGAGAGTCGCCACTACCGAGGTGTCCCGGACCGGGGCCTCTTCCATTTCAAGAATCTCCAGCGGCATCCCCTTCAGCGGGCTGAGATCAGTGACCTTTGTGTGCGCGATCATTAGATGCTTCAAAGGCATACCGGCAAGCGGACTCAGGTCGTCCACAACGGTGAAATTCAAGCACAGTTGCCAGATCGGACTCCCTTTCAGCGGGCTAAGATCCCTCACTTCGCTCATCCCGCAGTTGAGAGTTTGTAGCGGCATCCCCTTCAGCGCAGAGAGATCCGGATCATTCAGGCCCCAGGCGTGAATCCGCTGCAACGAAAGCCCCGCAAGCGGCGACAGGCTCTGCGTATATCCCTCGATGTACAACGTATCCAGCTTCCGTAGTTTCCCGAGCGGTGTCAGATCAATCGCATCACCACCAGCACTGACCCTGATGAAACGCAGGTCACCCAACATTTGCAGCGGATGAAGGTCAACAACCGGTTTGAGGCATTCGAACCCCGTGATTTCGCCTGAGTTGCGGAGAAATTTCGTCGCCTTGATATCCAAGTCTGGATTGAGTTCAGAAAGTCGCGTTCGCACCTTCTCGATAGTGTCGGCGATCCTGGCTTCTCTGAGTGACTCTCCATTGATGGGCTGGAGCCTGGCAGGTGATGTCTTCGATTCGCTCAGTGACTCGCTCGGACCGAAGATCGCAACACCATCACTCGAAACTTCAGTGTGGGTATCTGTCGGGGCGACGTTTGTTGTGACCAACCCAGCTGTCCCGTCCACCGCGTCCATCGCACTCGAGCGCGGCCCCAGCTGCCATGCAATAAGAAATCCGGCAGCGAGAACGCAAACAGCCAGTCCCATAGCGGCAGCGCCCCATCGGATCGGTTTCCCTGGAACGGAATCCAGGCAGATCTTCAAATCTTCGACCACCCTGTCCGCCGACTGGTACCGCCGCGTTGGCTCCTTCTGATGCAGACGCTCAACGACGGCAATTAGCCCTGGGGGCGTTTCGGCCATCACTTGTTGAAGTGGCCGTGGAGTATCGTCGATGACTCGTTTCAAGACAGCAATCGTCGTCGGCGCGCGAAAGGGCATGTGGCCGGCGATGAGGGTGTAAAGCACGCTTCCAAAACTAAACAGGTCTGTTCGATGATCGATCGCCTGGCCATTCGCCTGCTCGGGAGCCATATACATCGGCGTGCCAACCACACACCCACTCCGTGTCACAGTCGCATCGTCAGCCGCTCGCGCCAAACCAAAGTCGGTCAGTTTCGCGCGATCGCCACTTGGATTCTTTGCCAGCAAAATGTTGCTCGGCTTGATGTCCCGGTGGACGATTCCCTGATCGTGTGCGGCCTTCAACCCGGCCAGAACCTGTAGTCCGATTCGAACGACCTCTTCGGGATCCAAAGGTCCTGTTCGGTCGAACCGTTGCCGCAACGTTTCGCCATCGATGTACTCCATTACGATGTAGGGCTGTGGCTTCTCTTCGACGGAATAGATCTGCACGACATTCTCATGCCGCACCGCTGCCGCTGCTCGGGCTTCACGCAAGAACCGTTTTCGCGGCGGTGAGGTCACCGCCAGCATCGGGGAGAGAATCTTGATCGCCACGGGGCGGCCGAGTTTGTCGTCGAACGCCTTCAGCACCATTCCAAAGCCACCATGACCAATGATGGAGTCGATGTTGTAGTGACCAAGCCGACCGAGGTACTCGTCGTTCTCTACGGACTCCAGCAACGCCATCACCTGTTGACGCACAAGCTCTCTATCCGAAATCGAATCCGAGTCATCGCCAGATTCCAGTTCTCCCAGGATCGCGATTGGTTCGCGATCCAGCAGCGCTGAGTCCCTTGAGTCCAACAACAACAGCCGCTCAACGCGCTTCCGCAACACCGTGTCGTCTCCGCACGCCGAATCGAGAAACTGCTCTCGTTTCCGGTCAGACAAAGATCGCGCTTCGGCGAAAATCTGGTGTTCCGTCATATGCTGCTCCGACGTTGGGCTTACTTGGCGCTCTCTCCAAATGCGGAATCACCCGTCTTAATGCGCACTGTGTTTCTTTGGAACCACAGAATCTGGTCGTCATATTCGCGTCAGCATGTGAACTCCGGCAAAAACTGCCGATCACTCTTCAGAATCGGCTCCCATCTCAGCCAACAGCCACGCCCTGGAATAAGCCCAATCCGAATCCGCCGTGCGAGGTGCGATACCCAATTGCTTAGCAGCTTCCTTCAGGGTCAGACCGGCGAAAAAACGCAGCGAGACCAGTTCTGCCTTTCGAGGCTCAATCTCTGAGTACCGATTCAACGCCTCATCAAGAGCAAGCAGATGATCGGCCATCTGCGGAGTCCCGATGGTGTCGGGATCCAGAACAGCCCGCTGCATGCCGCCACCCCGTTTTTCCGACTGCTTGCGACGCGCGGACTCGATAAGAACACGTCGCATGGCATGGGCTGCCGCGCCGAAGAAATGGTGGCTTCCGTCCCAGGTAGCGGACTTTTCAGAACGCGTTCCCATCAATCGCAGGAACGTCTCGTTTACAAGAGCTGTCGGTTGGAGCGTGTGCCCCAACGGCTCCCGAGCCATCCGACTGGTCGCCAGCTGTTTCAAGTCATCGTAGAGCCGCGCAAACAGTTCGCCCTGTGCGCCTTCTTCTCCGCGCTCAACTGCCTGAAGTAATTCTGTGATCTCGCCCACGAAAAGCCCGCTCCGAAAACGTAATCGTCGGATGGTATTCCGCCAGAGGTTTCATGCAACAGCAATCAGTCGCGGCTAGCGTTGACACATATTTTCTTCACATGAGCCATTTCAACAGTCGGTGCCATGCCCTCGCGCAGCGTGGGCATGGTGTCTGTTCATAGCAGAGTTTGATGTTGGGATTTGCCTCTATCGGAGCCGGTCGTCGGTTCGTTCACACTTGCCACGAATCGACGATCCGAGCGCAGACAAAGGCAAATCCCAAGGACGCCAACGGCGGTCTGCGCTCGTCTGCGCACACAGAAAAGAACGCCTCAAAGCCTTCTATCAGTCGCTAGTGGAACGTGGAAAACCAAAGAAGCTCGCGCTCGTTGCAGTCATGCGGCCACCCCGCCCACTGAATCCCAAGTAATCGCACTAAACTGTTACTTTTCAGCCTCCCATGGTCATTCGCGAACACTGGTTATTCGCGGTAGAATCTGCACGAATGGTTTCAGATTAAGGGGACGTGCAATGCGTGGGCGACTTGGCGTTTTGTTGCTGCTTCTGGTAGCAGCTGCAGGAACCTACTTCTACTCACAGCGACCACTCCGGTTCGACGGTTCTTCGATCGAAGCATTTGACGATTCAAGCGAAGAGATCTTCCAAGCGCTTGATCCCGGAGAGAAGCCTCGGATGAAAAAGGCTCTCAAAGATCTGATGGCTGGTCTCGCGATGGAAGATGGCGAGTTGTTCTCAAGAGCCTTTCAGGCAGGCATGACCGGGTCGGGAAAGGATGCTGTCGAACGTGAGATTCGAGACCTGCTACGAGAAAAGCTGGACGGGAAGACGGTTGAAGATCTCTATGGCCTCGCCGAAGCAGCTCGCACAAAGAAGGACGACATGTTCGATCGAGGGATCTCTGGGGGAGGCAGCAGTACGCCCCGCAAGACTCCTCCCCCACAAAACGATCTGATGTGGCAGACTCGAGAGGAGCTACTGGCGGCTGCACCTCAGGTCGAATTGACGACGCGTGAGATCGAGGTCTTCGACAGGAAGATTCTGATCGACCTACCAAAAGACGCGACCGTCAAAGAGCGATACGGTGACGTGCGTATCTACCTCGCTACTGGTGAGCGGCTCGACTTTCGGGACTACATTACTGACATCAAAGAGTACGTTCGTACGAATGCGGAGCGGGACTACAAAGGTGTTGATACAATCGTCTATGCAGATGACACGGTCGTTATCGAAAAGCAGCATGACGATAAAGGCATGCAGGGTCATCCTTACGAGCCGAAAATTAACGTCATCCTGAGTGAATACCGGTGGATCGGGGCAGACATTAGCAAGCCCAACCCCGACGATGTGTATGGCGAACCGGCAAAGTTGCAGCCAGTGCTGTTACTGTTGCGATGTCTCAGCACCATCCAGTTGAAGGAGCCGGAACCAACCGACCCAGTAGAGCTGGCGAAAGCTCCGGGTATCGAAGTCGAGCCACGTGATGCCGCGTCTGCTGAAGAAGTCACCGGTCTGGAGTTCACGGTAAGCGCGAACGCATCCAATGTCCGCGTTCTGAAGCACTTTCCGAATCTCAAGTCGCTCGACGTGGGTTGCCGGTTAGTTACCGAACTTGGCGAAGACTGCCCGCTCGCCCACTGTCCGCACCTGACCCGACTCATTCATGACGAGGACATTGAGCCGGATACAGTTGATGCCATCTTCGGTTTGTCCGGGCTGAGGGAACTGGAGGTTGACCTTGATCGGTCGCTGGGCCTACGCAGCATCGAGACCCCGGGGGAGTGGTTCGCAAAGTTCAGCCAGCTACCAGAGCTAGAGAAGCTAAGAGTCACCGTCGACCGCGACGAGGTGGACCAGTTGGCTTCACTCACTTCATGCCAGAACCTCGAAGACCTGTATATTGAATGCGGACTGGGGCGGCACCCGAGTGGCGGCCTGGATTTTCTTGCAAGACTTCCACGGCTGAAGCGCGTCAGGATCGGCGGTCGGTTTCCGGGCGAGTTGCTGCATACGTTATCTCGAGTGAAGAACCTTGAGTCGCTTAGCCTGGAAATGCACGAACTACCCGGACAACAGTTTCGTGAACTGGCAAAGTGCCAGTCGCTTAAACGACTCTCACTTTCGATCAACAAATGGCATGTCAGTCACGACGATCTTGCCACTCTGTCTGCGACGCCACTTGAATTCTTCTCCGTCGAACATTTCGGCGGAGGCGAGTTCCTGCTGAAAGACGCTCAAATCATAGCCCTGACCAAGGTCGCTACGCTAAATGAGCTTCAGCTGAACATCGAAGGACTAACGATCAACGCGTTGCAGGAACTTGCTGAACTGCCAAACCTAAAGACCCTGGATCTTGGCTGGAAAGTGAAGATCGACGCAGCCAAGTTGGAGAAGTTCAAGACCGATCACCAAGACTTGGACGTGGACTAGAAGCGGGGGACCTCTTCGAGTGACTCGCCCCAATTACTTGAGTGTTGGGTGCCATGTCCTCGCGCAGCGTGGGCATGCCAGTCGGTGCATGCCCGGTTGGCTTTGCAACTCAGGAATCGGTGGAGGTTGCTTCATCGTGATCAGAACGGCCGATGGAAAAGTGGTCGCAATCGATGGTCGCGAAATGGCTCCAGAAGCAGCAACGCGCGTGGAGTTCATCGGACGCGATGTCATGATCTTCAACAAGCCGGGCGAGTAGGTGTGTCATCCCTGCAAGAATCCGTCGGCGCTGATTGCGTACTACCGCTGATTGTTCTCGTTGTTCCCGGTCCTGGGCACTCTGTGGGTCGCGACTACGTGTCCTGCAGTTCAATCAATTAACCAACAAAAAAGGCCCCGGACCAAAGTTTGATCCGAGGCCAGGCCCGTCCATCTCATGATTTCCTGGCAGCGGTTTAGCCGAAGATCGAGAGCTTGTCATCCAGGTCACTGAACAACGCGTCCAATGCAACTTGCCCGGCATTCAGGCCGAACGACGTATTTTCGAAGCCTCTTTCAACTATCGAGGCAAACGTTGAACTGTGCAGGCCATTTCGGTCGTCGTCCGAACCACCATTCAGCGTCGTTCTCCCACCGCTGGAATCTCGTAGCCAGAGCGTATCGTCACCACGTCCAAGGCTGATCGACAACCGATCGGCGACCACCAACTGTCTCGCGAAGACTTCGTCCGCACCACCGCTGGTCACGAGATTGACATCGTCGCCGACGCTGATTTTGTTCAGGCCCACAGAATCAATGCCGTTTCCGGTATTCAGGTTCAGGTCACCGGTGATGATGGAATCGTCAATGCCCACTTGGTCAAGACCATTGCCCGTCCTCGCCCGGATTCGTCTTGTGGTGGAGTCGGCGAAGAAAAACACATCAGCGCCATTCAGCAGGTTCACATTCACGTCACTCGCGACGTTACTGTCAACGACGTACACCTCATCAATGCCGTCGCCGCCGTTGACGATGATGTCGTCACGGGTTGTGACGCCGTCAATATGCACGCGGTTGTGACCATCCGGCAGTCTCACGTTGATGTCCATCAAATCCACCTCGAACTGAGCTGAATTCACACCGTTGATCGTGGTTCCGAACAATCCCGTGACTGTCACGGTGCTGCCCGACTGAGAAATATCAAAGATGTTGTCACCATCGTCACCCCTGATGATTAGGTTTGATCGCTGCAGGGTGGCGGTAACATTCCCGCTGCCGCTCGGGAGTTCGGGAGTGGATACCTGCAGGCTGTACCTGGGTTGCGGAAAGGCTGTATCGACGCGAACCGTGTATTCCTCGAATGCGTCCGCGTCAAACTCGACTGTCTTTTCAAATCTGGTTGGGTTGCTCTCACCAACAAGGTTGCCTGCCGAGTCAAACACGGAAACTCGCGTATCGAACTCGTTTTCCTGTCCGTCAAACGACGCGTCAACTGTGACCGAACCGCTGACCGCCGGGACGAAGCGATAGAAGTCTTCGTCGAAGAAATTAACCGGAGACTCCCGGTCCAGACTCAGGTCGCCCAGGGACGTCGTCCCGGCGTGGAGTCCACCCGTTGTGTTTGTGACGAGGGTGGCATCCGCTGCGGTGTCGTTCCGCGCGGCGGCATCAAACACGTCAACGGGGACATCGAAGTTCGTCGCAGCCAGGGAGTAATTCGGGTTGGGGGCTCCATCGACTTCCACGAAGTACACTTCACCTCTGGTCGCCGGGAAAGTCAAAAATTCGTTGTCTGTGTTGGACGCCGAACTGGCGATGACCGTCTCTCCAAACGGGTTTGTCTGAAGAATCCGCAGGTTGAGATCACCCTGATTGTGCAAGAACTCCAGGGCGACCTGAATTGTTCCATCGTCGCCGGCATGGATCGAAAATACGTCCTTGTTCGTCGTGCCGCCGTCACGATGGAGCGTCAGGTCTCGCTGCACGATGACTGGTTGAATCGATAGTCGCTCTGCCGTGTCGATACTGTCGTTTGGTACGACATCGTCAAAGAGGTCCGGGTCGATCCTGAAATTCACGACCTGTGCTACCTCAGTGTTTGACAACCCCCGCAGTGGATCGAGTGTAGGGTCGAGCCGAGCGAGTCGTTCGCCAAGGTTCTGATTTGACGCATTAACCTGGTAGGCGAACTGCAGGAGGATTCGTGTTTCACCGGCCGGGACCGTAAACGTGTTTTCGCCGATCACGGAGTCGCGGTCGAGCGAGAGGCTGCTTGTGGTATCGCGTACCGAAGAGAACGAACCAAATCGCACGTATCCAATATTCGGGTCGTCACCGCTGGCATCCCGGGTCTCTATAAAGTCGTCGGTGCCTTCAACTAGAAGGTCGCCGTCAGACGAACTTTGCACTCGAGTATTGCCGTCTGAGCCGAGGTTGGAGCTCGTCCGCAGGGTGTAGGTCGCGTCTGTGTCTGACGTGTTAGTCACGATATCCGCAAAACGTGCGAAACCTTGCGTTTGATCGGTAACCGACTCAGTGAATGACACGTACACCTTTCGTGTCACCTGTAATCCGTCCCCCAGATCGAATGGTCCGAACGTCAGTTCCTGCGTCCCGGATTCGAATGGAGTCCCGTCAGGGAAGTCGATAAAGCTAGTTCCACCATCTGGCAACACTGACAACTCGTGACCACCGTCGAAGGCGTCTACGCCCCCCGTATTGTTGCTATTGCCTTGGATACTGCCATCGTCGTTGATGTCCCATACGAAACCGCTTGCATCGGTGAGAAACGTCGTGAGCAGCTTTCGTTCTTCCAGTCCATCAATTTGTCCGGCAACCGGGGCGGCTCCGCGACTGGCTTTCCGACGGCGGAGCGTGGAAGGCCTGGACTTCGCTGTCATGCAGCCAGCGATTCGAGTGATCAAGCTTTGTGGTGTGTGTAGTGCTTTTTGCATAGGTATGCCCTGACTTCAGTGATGTGTTTCCGTCTCTTGTGGTCAGGCGGAAATAGAAGCCAGCTTCCCTGGCGAAATTCAGAGAAAACTGAAAATTCGCCAAATCACTGCATTTTGTAGGCATAGCCGCCTCATTCCCTAGCGCAAGCCAACTCAACGCCTTCCGGCGTCAAGGAATGAAACACCTGGTACTGCGGGCGTTGGTGGGATCGTGTTCCGTTAGTGCTCAACGTGTCTGTCACGGGCGGGCCGGCCGTTCACCGAAGGGCCCATTATTGGGGCGGGTCTCTGGGCGGATGTGCGCCCGCGATTGTGGGTGAGTCATCCCACACTGAGCTTCGCGCAATTGTGACAGTTATGAGTGTAGTTCCAACGACAGTGTTGCCGTTCAATCTGCGACCTCGGAGTTTCCCGGCTTTCGAAGCCCGGGCGAGCCTGAGTCGATCTACGTTTGGTGACGAGTTGAACAGAGAATTGAAGCCAAAAGGAAACAACTCACCAGCCAGCAATCAGGCGGAGTCAGACTGTCAATTGTAGCGAGGCCTATCATGCAACCCAGATTCGATCGGCGAGTTGCGCTCATCGCGCTTGTCGCAGGCTGCCAAATCATCTGCCTGCTTGGGGCAACGGCGTTCTTCAGCAGTAAGTTGCGGGGATCGATTCGTGGAACAGTGCATGACCAGGTGCTGGCTGACAATATTCACACCGCGCGACAAATGACGACGTTGATCCGGCAGTTAGAGGTTGGTGACCTTCGCGAAAACGTCGCCTCCTGGGCACGTTTGCAGAAGTCTATTCAGGACATTCGACTACCTAACGATGGTTTCGTTTGCCTCACTGACGACAGCGACGGTGCGATTCTCTGCCACCCATTGCTCACGGCTCCACCAGCTCACCTGTCATTGCCCGGCGGAACCGAAACCCAAGGCATGACCAAGCCAGGCATGACGAAGTCAGGAATGACCAAGCCTGGGATGACGAAGCCTGGGATGACCAAGCCGGGAATGACGAAGCCGGGAATGACGAAGCCGGGGATGACGAAGCCGGGGATGACGAAGCCGGGGATGACAAAGCCGGGGATGACCAAGCCGGGGATGACGAAGCCGGGAATGACGAAGCCTGGAATGACGAAGCCGGGCATGACGAAGCCGGGTATGGCCAAGCCGGGAATGACAAAGTCAGCGTCAGGTTCTGGCGAGACCGTCACTGGTTCAGTCGTTGATTACGCCGGGGAACTTCAAATCATTGCCGCTGGCCGTATTCCGGAACTAGGCGCGACCGTCCACGTTCATCAACTCGCATCTGGAATCGAGCACAACATCTCGCAGGTAATTAGTCCGATCTGGCCACTGGGCATCGGTGTGACAATCGGCCTGGTTGTGTCTACGACAGTTCTCATGATCGGCATCATGCGCTGCTACGACAGTCGAGTTGATCGCATCAATGGGCAGCTTGAGGAGCTGGTCGACAGCCGTACCAGCGCGCTTCGAAAAACCCGCGACGCTGTTATCCACGGTCTTGCAAAGCTTGCCGAATCGCGTGACACAGATACGGGCGAGCACCTCGATCGCATCCGCCTATACGTCACAGTCATTGGTCGCCATCTGGGTTCATACCGCTCGGAGTTCGACGACGCCTATATTGAAAACCTCAGTCTGGCATCGTCGCTTCACGATATTGGTAAGGTCGGAATTCCCGACGCCGTGCTACTCAAGCCTGGACGGTTCGCCCCTGAAGAACGCACCGTCATGGAGCGGCACTCTACGATTGGCGGAGTATGCTTGTCGGCGATTGGCAGTCAACTGGGTGATGACGATTTTCTCGAACTAGCCCGCGATATTACATTCTGCCATCACGAAAAATGGGACGGGACAGGGTACCCCTTCGGCATACAGGGTGAGACCATTCCATTGTCAGCTCGTATCGTGGCGCTCGCCGACGTTTACGATGCGTTGCGGTCAAAACGGCCGTACAAAGATCCAATGCCCCACACGAAAGCCCGGCAAATCATATTGGCTGGCCGCGGTAAACACTTTGATCCGGAAATCACCGACGCGTTTCTGGCATGCGAAGATGAGTTCATTGCGGTGTCCGAGAGGTACATTACGAAGTCCACATCAAACATGAACAAGAAAGTGGTTGAACTTCCACACAATCAAGAGAGGGGCGCCGTGTCAGGAACCTCAAAGCCCCTCCGCTAACGTATCGCTCCAGGCTTCAGACCCGCAAGCTTCAGCGCGCCAAAGAACCGTGAATACTCTCCTTCACTGGAGCGAGCGACGTAGAACACAGAATGGTTCGTCCAGGTGCTTTCCTGACGAAGCACATAGTCGAGCTCACGAAAGTCAGTTGTCTCCCAGCGGTTGAGACCGATTAAGATGTCACCGACTCGAATCCCCCGCTTGTCGGCTTCGCCACCTTCCACCACGCTGACGACTCGCAATCCGCCGGTGATTCGTTCATCCACCAGCAACCGCCGCGTCCGAGTATCGATGGGTGCCAACTCAATCCCGAGAGGTTCGATGGTCCGCGCCTGCGGATCATTCGCCTTCTGCTTTTGCTTCTTCGGACCAGCGTCTTGCCGAGGAATCGAAATCATGATCATTGACTGCCGAAGCGTGTTCCGGTGGAAATCACTTAGCTTCTGGTCGGCCTGCAGCAGGATGATTGGTTTCTTGCCATCCAACTGCTCCCGAACCTGCGCTTCCGTTGGCCTGGCACCACCGACGGTCGAGATCACGATTTCGCTTGTCTTGAATAACTTTCGTGATGGCCCCGCCGGAGCGACTATTCGGTTTCTCCTTTGCTTCTGAATCAGGGTTTTGCCATTGACGACGAAGGGAACATTCACGTCGTAGGTTTCGGTCACTGGTTTCCCTTTCGGCATGTCGACAGCAATGCTCTTCCCATCCTGACTGAGCTTTGCAGTGATGAAGGTCCCGGATGCTCCACCGGCCGACGACGAAGGCGGAGCCGCTGCCTGCTGCGCTGGTCTAATGAGCTGGTGCACTGTCTTGCGCGCGTTTGGGTCGATTTCTGTAACCGCATCTGAAACGGCCCCGCGAAGCTCCATAGGGCCTATCATCAGGAGTACGTTGCCACCAAAATCGGCGAGTTCCGCCTTCGGGACGACCTCCTGAATCTTCTCAATGGCATCCGCAGCGGGCATATTCTCTAGCACGTAGCGATCCTGAGCTCGCACGTTGGGGTCTCCCATTTCGACGTTCTGGTCCGCGAAAGCAGCTTGTTGCATTTGCGGCCGCAGTTTCGCCTGCCCTCGCCGATCGATCGCGGTTTGTGCAAAGAGCGACTGCGGTTCTGCCTTCTCGAACAACTCTCGGATTGGCTTCAGCTCTGCACCGGTTCCCGAAATAACCAGGTGCCCCTCCGGGGGGAACCCGAACGTCGCTTTCGGCGATTTGATTCGCGCCTGTTTGATGAGTTCTTCTTTGTCACCCTTGATGCGGTAGATGTGTTGCCAGCGACGGGTGATCGCTGACTGGCAAACGATCTCTTTTTTGAACGCATCCTTCTCGATGCTTTCGATTTCCTTGCGTGCACGCGCTCGCATTTCATCGGATCCAATGACAACGATTTCTCCACGTCTTTTATCGGCCCCTGTGAGTCGGACAAGCCCAGTGGAGAATTGTTGCTGTAGACGCTCCGCCAATTGTTCCACGTCGGTGTCCTTGAACTCGTAGACATCACTACCATTAATTTGCTCTGCCACCTTTGCTTGTTTTCTATCGAGCTTACCCAGCGTCTTTCGAAGTGTTTCGTGGCCGGGGGCGGTTGCCACGGCAAGGATGCGATTCTTGTCACGGTCTGCGACCAGCCGAGCACCGGGGACAAACTTCCCAACAAAATGCGCGAGGTCTTCGGCGGGATGGTGTTGAACGACGTACACGGCAAAGGTGTCCAGGGGGTCAGGGTCACCTTCCTGAATCGCAATGGTCGAGCTTGCGGTGCGGTCTTCCGTACTTGTGATGGCCTGGACTGGCTGACCCGCGACACCTGGGTTTGGGACATTAATTGCCTTGCCTTCGGCGGCCCCCTGCTGCTGCGGATCAATTTGTAGCGGAGCAGCGAGGCCAGATTCCTGCGCGATGTAACCCACAACGCCCCATGCTGGCTGAACCTCTTGTGGATCCGGTTCGACGGCAACCTCAGTGTTGATGACGGGGCCGCCTGCCATTGCAGTTGCAACTGACAAGTTCAGCCCGAACGCGCCCAGGCCCAACACGACAACAACCGCACAAGTCGCGGCAACAGACGAAATCATCGAACTCGTTCTCATCAGTTCTGATCCTGCAAGTTTCATGGCGGCCGGAGTCACCGCTCCGACAGAACTCTTCGCGACAGCTGCCGCAACGGCGGACTTTGCCAGCGATGGAGCAACCGCTGCCGACGCCGTCTTCGCCGAGAGTGCCATCACCGTAAACGCTCCAAGAGCAACTCCACGTTTCGCAAGGCGAACACGAAGCTCCTGCCGACCACGTTTAATCCGACCATCCGCCGCGCCCTGAGTAATTCCCAAAGCTTCAGCGATCTGCCGACTCGTCTGACCAAGAAAATAGAACCGAACCAATACGTCGCGATACTTCGACGGCAGCGATTGCAGTTCTTCGTCCATCGCTTGTTCGTCGAAACGTCGTTCAAGATCCGCAAAGTGATCCCGCGCTGCCTGGGGTTCTGCGTTCAAAGCCAGATCCTTTCGATGACGCTTCAGGGCCAGCTTCATCGACAAGCGATAAGCAACGCCCGAAAGCCAACTCGGCAACGATTCGCGTTTTCGAATCTTGTTCGCGTTCTTTGCCAGAACCAAAAACGTCGCTTGGAACACGTCCTCAGCATCATGCTGGTTCTGCAAAGCTCGCGAACTGATCGACATCACCAACCGCCCATAGCGGTCCACAAGTTCTTCGAACGCGAGTTCACATCGCGTCTTCGAGAACCGTTTCAACAGGTCCGCATCAGATTGGGAGGACAGTGATTCGCTCATCGCTGCACAATAGTCCCGCCAGCGGCGATCTTCGGCGCGGAATTTTGAAATTTGGGCAAAGCCACGAACTCCCGTCAGCACCTCCGCGTAAGCACCTCGCACGCATCGGCTTTCTGCCGATGGCCTATTGGCCTTTGCGCTATTCGAGTCGAGCGAGAATCGCAAAAGTCAGTGGACCACCGGGGTGAACCTGGCAGGCAGGCATCGGGGCCATCTGTTGCGGCTCACGTGTGGGCATGTCACATAGCCGTTTGAGCAGCCGGTTGGCCTGTTGGACAGGACACACGGAAGGTCACCGGTTGTAATGCTTGCAGCGATTATTCCACGCTCGATCGTCTCGTACCTCGGCATATCCGAAACATCCTGCGGAACTCCAGTAGATTACCAGACGACCACCTCAACAGGATTCGCATCACACAAACTGCGAGCTAAATCCAAGTACTTGAGATCTGCGCGCTGCGTGTTCTCAATATTCTGGCCCGCAAGTTTGTGAAATCATGAGTAGTCAATCGCGAAGAACTGAACCCGGAGGTTGTGGAGGCATCACCGCAACTACCGCCCGAGCAGTCTTGCTCACACTGGGATGTGCCATCACATCATTTGGGTACCCCGCGGACGTCGTTAAGTACAACGACCTGCAGTCGATTCGGGAACTGGATGCGGTGGCATCGGCTGGCAAGCGGGTCGATTTTGAAGCGACGGTCACCTACGTCTGCGGGATGCGAGAGTTTCTTTTTGTCCAGGACGGGCCACATGCAATATTCGTCTTTCAACCAGACGCGACTGATGTAAGTCCCGGTCAGCGAGTCCGAATACAGGGCCGTTTGGCAAAAGGGGATCTCCTGCCAATTGTCGCAGATCCGATCGTGACTAAGGTCCGCGATGGACGTTTACCGCCCGCCGAAAAAGTCTCGGTGATTGGTGTCGAGCATGACTGCCGCTACCTGGAGTTTGAATTTGCCATCTTGCAGACCAGTGTCGGCCCGTCGGAGACAATGCTGCACGCGAAGACCGAGTCCAATGTCGATGTCAGCATCCAGGTTCCGCATGCCGCCGGAATCGCCTTGCCCGATATTTCTTGTATAGCGGGGGGGCGAGTAAGAATCTCCGGCGTGCTGGGTTTGCAGCTCGAAGGCGGCGGCTTCATCGAACCTGGAAAGCAGCACAACAGGATCGTCGGGTACAAGATCTTCTGCAACTCCCCGGACGACATAGTCATCGTGGACGCAGACCCGTCTTCTATGTCCACACCTGCCAACCCGGTAGGTCTTTCGTACCTGACACGAGACGCCTTGCCCGATGGTCGTTTTGCAACCTTTGCCCAAATCTGCCTGATTGACGACGACGAACCAAGAGCATTGGTTGTGCGCGATGGTTCGACATTCATGCGATTCCAGTTGCATTCCACACTGAACCTGCAGCCTGGGATGATGATCAGGATCGGCGGTACGAAAAGCACGAACCAAAACGGCGACTCTGAGTTCGTAGTTGATCATTTGTGCCAGCAGGCAATGGCAGAATTTCCAGAACCGGAGACGATGACTGTTGACGGTGCTGTCCGGTCGTTTTCGTCCAACAGACGTATCGCAGTCGAAGGAACGCCACTGCGCGTTGAGAACCGAGATGGGAACCGGCATCTGATTCTGGGTGATGGGAAGTCGACGATCGCGGTCGAGTTTCAGGAACTGGCGATGGACACTTTCGCGGCCGTCGATCCTGGTATCGCACGCAAAGTTCGAATTACCGGCGTAACTCAAAGCGACGAAAAACACGATTTCAAATTGGTGGTAGTGCGGGCCAATGATGCCGTGTTGCTGGAGAAAAAAACCTCAACATCTCGCATCATCGCGATTGGCGTGACCATCCTGTTCATTGTCTGCGCGCTGGCGGCGCTGTGGATCAAATTGCTAAGAGCTCGGGTCTCGCAGAAACAACGTTTCGAGGCCATCTTTGATAACGCTGGTTGCCCAATCATCGTGTTCAATGGCAACTTGCAGATGATTGACGCCAACCAACTGGCGGCTGATCTGACTGAGTACTCGAAAGACGAATTGCGCAGCATGCGCGTTATGGACATCGACTCGACACTTCCTGTGGAGAACATTCAACGCATGTTGGCTGAGACGATGAGCAGTCAGGAGGTTGCTGTTTTCAGGACTCAGATTCAAACAAAGAGCGGTTGTTCCAAGGATGTTGAGGTTCACAGTCGCAACCTGGCTGTTTCAGAAGACCCCGTTAAGGCAACTTTTATCGCTGTCTTTCCTGACACAACGGCACGCAATCAGTACGAAAAACAACTCAAGGATGCCCGGGACGAAGCGATCAAGGCCAACAAGGCGAAAAGCCGATTCCTGGCGTCGATGAGCCATGAACTTCGCACACCCCTGAACGGTGTGATTGGGATGACGCAGTTGCTGGAAGCCACCGAACTGACCCCCGTTCAGGCTGACTATCTTGCGGCGTGCCGCACAAGCGGTGAGACACTGCTAACGGTCATCGGTGACGTGCTGGACTTTTCGAAGATGGAAGCCGGGAAGCTTAAGCTTGACCCGCAGGAAACAGAACTCATCCCGTTTGTCGAGAACATTGTGCAGGCGACCAGTTTGCAGCAGAAGACTCGTCACATTGACCTGGCCAGCTTTGTTGACCCACGTCTGAGCCGCAGTGTTCTGGTCGATAGCGATCGATTTCGGCAAGTGATCTTTAACCTGATTGGTAACGCCGCGAAGTTCACGCCACGTGGCAGCATTACGGTCACTGCGAAATGTAGCGAGGTGAACCGTCAGTACGCAGATATTCGGTTCGTTGTCGCGGATACCGGTATTGGCATTCCGCAGGATCAGGTTGATCGTCTGTTTGAACCGTTCGAACAACGTGACTCGTCAACGACTCGTGAATACGGTGGAACTGGCTTGGGACTATCGATCTGCAAACAGATCGTTGATCTGATGGACGGTCGCATTCACGCTGAGAGTGTTGAAGGGGAAGGCAGCAGATTCATCGTTGACGTGCGACTTCCATTCGCGACTTCAGAGACCGAAGAAGCAATCGACAAGCAAGACAACCAGACCACCCACACCTACCCGCGTGTGGCAGTTGTCGGGATGAGTGACCCGATTTCGCGACTGCTCGCGCAAATGTTCTCTGCGTACCAGGTAGATGCTTTGTTCTTTAAGGAAGACGAAGTGCTACCCCAGGGTGAAATCGATGTCGTCCTTTTGAACAACGACGGAAATCCGGAAACCATGCGCCGGGCACTTGAATGTCAGATTGCGTTGTTGTCGAACAACGCTCCGGCAGTGATTCCTGTCATTCCACCAAGTTGTGTTAGCGAACCAGAGGCGTGGACACAGTTTGGCGTTCAGAAACCTGTTCACAGCCCCTTCTCACAAACGCGTCTTCTTCAGGCGATCGACTTGCGGCCAGCGTCTGGCGAGGATTCCGCGACGAATCATGCTCTTTCGACCATCAATAGGCGCAGCAACCAGTCGTTACGTGTCCTGATCTGTGAAGACGTTCCTGTCAATCGAATGTTTGTGAAGGAGATTTGTCGAAAAGCGGGCATCAGTTGTGTGGTTAGCGACAATGGCAGGATTGGAATTGAGACCCTGCAGCGCGATGCGGACTTCGATGTCATCTTCATGGACTGTCACATGCCAGTCATGGACGGGTTCGAAGCAACGAAGAGAATCCGCAAGATGACCGACAATGGCCTGATTCCCAGAATTCCGATTGTCGCATTGACTGCAAACGCCGTCGCCGGGGATCGGCAGAAATGCCTCGACGCGGGGATGGATGACTACCTCGCCAAACCATTTGAAGTGGAACAGTTTCTGGAGAAAACCTATTCCAATGCGGCACAGTCACCGAGAAACCATCGGGACAACAGCGAACCATTGTCGACGGTTTTTGATATCGATGGCCTGACTCGCCAATTCGCTGATCGCGATTTCGCAATTCAGATGGCTAAAGCATTTGCCCACTCGCTGAAAGTGCAGCGAGCAGATCTGCAAAGCTGCTTGGCCAATGTGGATGTCGGCAAGGCTATTAACATCGCCCATCGCTTAAAGGGATCAGCAGGAACAATGAAAGCGGAACGGATCGCCAACCTCGCTATCGAAATGGAATCAACGGCGCGCGACGGGAAGGTAGACAAGCTTCAGACACAGGTCGCGGCAATGTTGCAGGAGTTCGAACGGTTCATTAACGCGGTTGAAGAAGAAAGTCCTGCGTACAGCATTTAATCGCCCGCACCACACGGCCTCCGACTTTGGGCTACGTAAGAGCAACTGCCTCAATTTCGACATGCGCACCGAGTGGCAATTCAGCGACGGCGACGGTGCTGCGAGCCGGTGGTGCATCGGTAAAGTAGGCGGCATAGATTTCGTTGACTTTCGGGAAGTCGCTCATGTGTTGCAGGAAGATGGTGGTCTTGATGACCGAACCAAAGCTGGCTCCGGCGGCTTCCAGAACCTTGCCCAGGTTGGTCATGACCTGTGTTGTTTGAGCCTGAATATCACCGTCTACGATTTTCATCGTCTGTGGATCAAGCGGAATTTGTCCGGCGGTGAAAACCATGCCGCCTGTCTTGATGGCTTGTGAATAAGGCCCGACAGCGGCCGGTGCTTCTTCGGTGTGGATTACTTCGCGTGTCATTGGTCTTTCGATACTTCTAGTCGAACCCGGATGTTGGGATTCTGGTGGTGCTGAGTGTTCGTTTCGTGCGACGGGGTAAAAGAGAACGGTACCATTTCGAATGCTGGCAGCACAGGTTCCGAGAAGCGCGGCTATCTGTCGGCGAAAATTTCAACACTGGACTGGTCGTCTTTGTCGTGCAGGTTATTGCTCGGAATTGGTTCGAACCGCGGTACGATGGGGCTGGTTCAGGACGTTCGGTCGAAGCAGGTTTATGTCGATGCAACACTACACCGTTGGGGTTCTCCACTGTGGCGATATGGGTTCGGCGATCGCCCGGTGCCTGCTGGAATCCGGTCACCGGGTTGTCACGTGCACAGAAGGCCGCAGCGAACAGACGGTGGGGTTAGCGCGAAAGTGCGGCGTTGAGGTTCTTTCGAATCTTGCCGAAGTTGTTGCTGCCAGTCAGGTCTTGATTTCGTTGGTTCCTCCGACAGCATCCGTTGAATTAGCTGAGTCTGTCGTTGCCTGTAACCCCGCGCCGGGAATGATATTCGTTGATGCAAATTCAGGATCGGTGGAACAGATCGGCCAGATCGAGCAGCTAATAGATTCTGTGGATGCAAAACTGGTTGATGCCAGTATCCATGGTGGAGCGCACCGATTAAGCGAGATTGGTGTTATTTATCTCAGTGGCAAAGCAGCGGAAGTTATCGAACAAATCTTTATTTCGGTCCTGCGCGTGCGTACTCTGGGAGATGCTCCTGGCACTGCCACCAGGTTGAAAAGTTTGCTGGGCGGAGTTTCGAAAGGGCTCAATGCACTCTTTCTTGAAGTCGGATCGATCGCGTGTCGCGACGGCATGCTTGATTCGTTTCTTGATGAGTGCCAGACGTTTTACCCGGCAATTATGCAAGCGGTCGATCGAATGTTGCCCACGTATCCGCGGCATGCCGGACGGCGTGTGAGTGAACTGGAGCATGTTGAACGGCTGGCATCCGACCACGGTTTGGATGCCGGCATGACAAGACAAGCCACCAAATGGATTGGTGGGATGAGCCAAATGGATTGTCAGGAAGCGGAATACACCACAAAGGAAGTTATCCTTTCTGTCGCCCGGGCTAAGGGGGCAGAATCATAGCACGGAGACATTCATGAGTTCGCGACGGCCGGTATCAGCAGACGTTCATCCCGGTCCCGGGTTCCGTGTTCGAACCAACTACCCTCGCGTGGATCGAGATCAGATTGATCGACTTAGCGGATTCGAAGTTCCGGATATTTCCGATCGATTGAACCGGCTGTACTCGCTTGATTCAGGCATCGGCTGTCTGAACCAGACTCCCCGACTATTGGCCGGCAGCGTCTGCACTGTCCGTGTCTACCCGGGCGACAACCTGATGGTTCACAAAGCGCTCGACGTTTGCCGGCCCGGCGATGTTGTCGCGATCGACGCACACGGTTGCCAGTCGAAGAACGCCGTTCTGGGCGACATTATCTGCACGAAAGCTCGACACAAAGGTATCGCCGGTTTTGTCGTTGATGGTTTGGTTCGCGACATGCCAGGCGTGGACGAACTGGGCATGCCTGTTTACGGACGCGGTACGACGGCGGTCGGGCCGCTCCATCGTGGTCCCGGCGAAGTGAACTATCCGATTGCCTGCGGAGGCGTGGTTATCAATCCGGGCGATGTTATCATCGCTGACCACGCTGGCATTGTTGCGATTCCTCGAAGCTTCGTTGCTGATGTTCTGAGCTATCTGGAGGAACGAAAAGCGGGCCAGGCCGAATACATGCAGGCCGTTCAACGCGGTGATTTTTCGAACGAATGGGTCGATGCAATTCTGGGCGGAAGCTCGTGTCCGGTTGACGAAGGGGAGTCATAGAGCACCATGTGGTGGAATCTACGAGCAAACCTAAGTCGTGTTCGGATGCTGGCCTCGCGTCTTCGGCGTGACTATCGCGATGCGAAGAAGCAACGCGCTGACTTCTACCGCGACATGTGGCGGGAAGCGGCTGCTGAGTGCGGCGGTTCCTTCCGGGTGCTCGATGGAGACCTCGTCGAAATTTCGCGAGGCGATGCTGTTGCTCGCTTCATTCGCAACGTAACGCCGCTGGACGATCCCGCGACACTAAGGTTTGTGGGAAATAAGGCACTGGTTCATGAACGCCTTCGCGAGGCCGGATTGCCTACACCCGATTTTCTGAAGTTTGGCACAGAACAACTGCAGTCCTCGCACGATTTTCAACGGAACCATTCGACATGTGTTGTTAAGCCAGCGTTTGGAACCGGATCTGGTCACGGGGTGACGACGGGTATTGAAACAGCTTCTCAACTCAGGAAAGCAGCGTTGACTGCGGCTGCGTTTTGTCCCGAACTGATCATTGAGGAACAGGTTCCCGGCGAGAACTATCGTCTGTTGTTTCTGGATGGCGAGTTGCTGGACGCGATTCACCGCAGGCCTCCGACCATTACCGGAGACGGGCGTCGGACCATCCGTGAACTCGTAGAAGCCAGCAACAAGGTGCGGTTGGCGGCTGGCTATCAGGTGGCGCAGGTTGTGTTGGCGTTCGACACAGATATGAAACGCACCCTGCGTCAAGCGGGCCTCTCGCTGTCAGCGGTTCCAGCCGACGGCACAGTGGTTGTTCTTAAGACTGCGATTAACGACAACCAGGCCGACGAAAACGAATCGGTTGCAGACGTACTTGCACAATCCATTGTCGCTGCTGCTCGCAGAGCTGCGGTTGTGACGGGCGTTCGGCTGGCGGGTGTGGATATTATTACCACCGCGCCGGATAGATCGCTGGAAGACTCTGGCGGCGTAATCCTTGAAGTGAATACAACGCCCGGGCTTCACTTTCATTACCACAAACGCGGCGATGCAGCACGAGTGGCCGTGCCAATTGTCGCAGCCAGCCTACTGGCTGCTGAACGCAAACGTCACTTTAGCGAGGCCGCGCAACATGCTGACTGAGACAAAGGCAGAACACGCGGCCTTTTTACGGGTCGGTTCAGGCGAAGCCGTGCCGGTGATCGTCCTTGGAGGGAGCGACAACGCACTGTCGATTGCTCGCGCGCTGGGGCGGCGACACGTTCCGGTGTTTACTCTGAACGTACCAAGTGCCGACGTTAGCCGTAGCCGCTTTGCAACGCCTATCCAGCTTCCCGCTGACGTTCCCCTGGATGTAGCAATTACTGACTTCCTGCTTGGTGAAGCCTCCCGTCGTTTTGATGGCTGCGTTTTGTTGGCGGCCAGCGATGTCGGACTGGAGATACTTGCAAAGAACAGAGAGGAACTGCAGCGACGGTTCCTGCTGGATCTGTCCGATCCCATCGCGCAACAACGCATGCTGGATAAACAAGAAACATACCAGGTCGCTGCCGAGAACAACGTACCCACACCGCTGTGGTGGACCGCTCGAACGTGTGATGAGATTGCGGCGATTCGTGACGAGCTTGTCTATCCGCTAATTGTCAAGCCGCGGTTGTCTCATCTGTTCCAGGCGAAGTTCGATTCCAAGTTCATCGTGGCCAGTAACTACAGCGAGTTGGAAGAGGCGTTCGCTGTCACGGAACGCGAGGGAATTGACGTGTTGCTGTGCGAGAAGATTCCGGGTCCGGATTCGCAGCTGTGCAGTTACTACACGTATCTCGATGAGGACGGAGAGGCTCTGTTTGACTTCACAAAACGCATCATTCGGCGCACTCCGAAGAACATGGGGCTGGCGTGTTACCACATCACCGATCATGTTCCGGAAATCCATGACCTGGCACTGAGATTGTTTCGCGGAGCCGGCTTGCGAGGCCTGGCGAACGCGGAGTTCAAACTCGATCCGCGGGACGGGGTCTACAAGCTAATCGAATGCAACGCACGGTTTACCGCCGCGAATGTATTGGTTCACGCGGCCGGTATGGACCTTGCAAGTTTGGTTTACAACCGCCTGGTGGGTCTGCCAATTCCGTCGCTCGATTCGTTTCGCGCCGGAGTTAGATTGTGGGATCCCGTGCGTGACCTGCGTGCGTACCGTGAGCTGAGCCAACTTGGCGATCTGTCGTTTTGGGGTTGGCTGCGAAGTATCGCGAAGCCCCAGGTGTTCCCTTCGTTCCGGCTGACTGATCCGGTACCTGCCTGGAACCGATTGCGCAAGCGGATTGGCAAGCGGCTGAAATAGTTGCCGCGCGATGTATGGCAGCGGGTGACTAAGCGGGATGAACGAAGCTTAGGTGCATCGCCGCGTGGCTTAGCAGCAAGCCGTGAGATTGTTCTTTGGTTGACTTGCCAAACAACGGATGAATCGGCAGCGCGCCGCGTTCTTCGTAGGTCTTTACCGACGCTTTGAATCTCGCGAGCGCATCCTCTGAGGTGATGCTTTCGGCCGGCCAGAAGAAGGATTGCATGTCGGTGCTTGGTAGTTTGAAGCCCGGTGTCACCGGCTTGTTTAGAATTGAGTTCTTGATCAATGGCATGACCAAACGCATATACCACGGCAGTTTCGGCGGGATGCGATCACCGACAATCATTTCGTTGGCGATTGCCAGGTGCCGGACGATTGCGCCAAACCCGTGCTGTCCTGTTGTGGTCACTCCACTTTCAAGTAGCTGTTCGATGTCTGCAATCACCTGATCAAAACTGTTGAAATTGACATCGCGTCGTTGTGGTTCCGTCACTGATTCTTCCTGTTTGGTGCCCTGGTTGTTGTTGGCGTGAGTATAGCGGCGCGCGTGGAATAGCGATGGCTCAAGGGTAGAGTGTTTTGTCACGGCGTCATCTCCCGCCGGGAGCCGATCGCAAACGTCCGTCGACAGAACGATTATAGATGGACGAATCGCTCGTGCTTGGGGCTCGGAAGCCCACAAGTACGGAACACTCTGGCCCGGTTCCCAAGGCTTCCAAGACTCAACGTTCTAACGTGTCGTCGGTTGGGGAGGCGATGACTGAGCCGGCGAAGGAAAACCTGGTGCGATTAACGGCATGGCTTCAATCTAAGTGAAACGTTCGAATTACGTTCCGCGGTGTCCACGCGTGCCTCGCTCCAACCCTGGCCACCCATTTATTCACAGTCTCTAAGCGACCGCGGATTTGGCCATGGCTTCCACAAGCGACTTTGGGTTCAGAGGTTTCATGAACCAGCTGTCGATGACTTCATCGGAGTCAGTGAACTGAGATTCCTGTGGTGTGGAGCCGCTGATGGCGAAGATTCGCAGGCCATCCAACGCGGGGTTTTCGCGGATGCGACGTACCATGGTCTTGCCATCACAGCGTGGCATACCCATGTCGGCAAGTACGATGGCTGGTCGAGGGTTGGACTGCAGATATTCGATTGCTTCCTGGCCATCCGATGCGGTCTCGGTTTGGTAACCGTGCAGCCGAAGGAAACCGGCCAGCATCTCACGTTCGTTGTCATCATCGTCAACAATCAGTGCGACTGGCGCGTCGGGCTGCGATGGTTGTGTTGCCGGGAGTGTCTCGGAACTCAGGGCTGGGTTCTTGCCCAGTTGATCCATGAGTTGTGTGATACTTGCAAATGTCTTTTCGGCGTCTTCTACTTGTCCGGCTTTGTTTTCTGCGTTGAACAGATGCACGGCGACACTAAGGCGATTTAGTTCGTTTCGCACCTGGTGACGCAGCAATTTCGGGAGCCTTCCGACGCCAGGCGGCTTGCGGAACTCTGAGGGATCGGCGACTTCTTCTCGGAGGATACGGACCTCAGAAGGGGCATCGACTCCGACTCGGACGCGACCACTGTTCACTCGCAGAATCTGGACTGTGATTCCAAACTCGGGGAAACAGATTTTTTGTTCTTCGCGGCGGCTCAATACCAACATGGACTGCACCTTCCTTGGTCAGGCGAATCCTTATGCTCTTCTTCCGTGAAGAACGGAGGCCCCGGTTACCACGTCCATGCGGTGGTGTGTTTATTTAGGAAAGACGGTTCCTTTAACTTCCCTATCAATCATTGGTAGCACAAGAAAAAACGATGTCAAGTTGAATTTGTGGAATTTTTCGCCCTTTTACTAGCACGAAGTCGAGCAATTTTGATGAACAAATCAGGGGGATTCAGTGGCTTGATCAGGTGTGCGTCGAAGCCGGCTACCTCAACGGCTTCACGGTCACTTTTCTGGCCGTATCCAGTCAGGGCGATCAGCACTGTGCTGCGACCTTCATCAAGATTACGAATCTCTTTGGCCAATTCCAGACCGTTAATTAACGGCAACCCAATATCGATCACGGCGACATCCGGTTGGAAGTCGCTGAATTCCTGCAGGCCAGCCTGACCATCGGCGGCCAGACGCACTTCGAATCCGTTTAGTTCAAGAGTCTTACCCAGCATGATGCGCGCGTCGTCGTGGTCCTCGACTAGTAGCAAGCGGCAGCCTTTGGGGGAGAACTCGCGATGATCAGGGCCAGGTTCCGGGGATCGTTGGGTCAGTGGGAGCCGGATTTCGAACGTGCTTCCCTTCCCGTCTCCATCACTGTTGGCGGTGATTGTTCCGTTGTGCGAATCGACAATGGTTCGAACCAACGACAGTCCGACTCCCATTCCTTCGGTTGAACGCGCGAATGTTTCGTCCGACTGTACGAACAGGTCGAAGATAGAAGACAGCCGGTCGTGTGAAATTCCCTGGCCGTTGTCTGTGACTGAAATTACCGCGTCGTGGTTGTCTCGGTATAGCTTGTACGAGATCTTTCCGTGAGGCGACGTGTATTTGGCTGCGTTGGAAAGCAAATTGACCTGTGCCTGCCGCAGTCGAGTAGCGTCGCCAAAGACGTACAGGTTTTCTGCATGAATATCAGTGTGCAGCGTATGCTTCCTGGTTCTGACTTCGTGGTCAATCGCTTCGACGACGGCGTCTGCCAAAGTCACCAGGTCAGTCACATCTTTGCGGAAGTCAACCTTGTGATGCAGGAATCGCGAAACGTCCAGCAGGTCATCAAGAAGTCGAGACATGTGCCGAGTCTGACGTTCAATAATCTGCGTAATGTTCCCGGTTTCGTCGTCAACCTTCGTTGAACCGTTTCCGTTACCCGCCGGCTGTGATTTCTGGCTTGCCTTGAAGTACTCAACCGCATTCAGGATCGCGCCCATGGGATTGCGAAGTTCGTGTGAGAGCATCGCCAGGAAGTTATCTCGACGACGAATATCATCGACTTTCTGGATTTCTGAGCGCTTCCGATCGTGAATATCACCGACGGAACCGGTCATTCGAAACGGTTTGCCTTCGGCATCGTGATCGACGATTGCCCGATGTCGGAACCAACGGTATTCGCCGGATTTGTGCAGCATGCGGTATTCGAAATCGCGATGCAGATCAACGTAACAACGGTCGCTGTCCGGGACGCTGGTTTCACGGACACGCTCACGGTCTTCCGGATGAATCAGTGCAACCCAACGCGAGTGCAAAGCGGGGAACTCGCCTGGTTCATAACCCAGCAACGTGTAGCAATTGTCAGACCACCACATTTCGTCCGTATCGACGTTGGTCCAGTCCCACGTGCCATCGCGATTGGCTGCAACCGCGCGTTTGAAACGTTCTTGTTCGTCGTGAACTGTCTTCTGAGCAATCACCAGTGACGAGATGTCGATCAACGTCAGTACGACGCCTCCGATACAATCAGAGGCTCGGTAGGGCAGCACGCGCATCAGGAAGTGGCGCCCCTTGCCATCCTGCACACGTTCTTCGTGCGGCTGGCCGGTGCTTAAAACATCACGGACTGTTGATGTCAGCTCGTCGCAGGTAATGCTGTGTGAAAACGCGCCGATGCGCCGACCGATGTCGTGTGGCACCAGGTTAAAGACATCGGCAATCCGTGGAGTAAACCGGCGGATGCACATTTTTTCGTCAAGAAACAACGTGTGAACGTCGGTGCTGAGCAACAGGTTGTCCATGTCGTTGGTCAACTCTGTTAGCTCGGAAATCTTGTTCTGGTATTCCGCGTTAACCGTGTACAGTTCTTCGTTGACGGAATGAAGTTCTTCGTTGGTGCTCTGCAGTTCTTCATTGGACGCGACAAGTTCTTCGTTGGTCGCCTGAAGTTCCTCGTTGCTGGTTTCCAGTTCTTCAATTGTGGTCTGCAGGTGCTCGCGCGCGAATCGCAGTTCGCGTTCCAGTTCGTGCAGATGGTCTTTGGAAACGTTGTCCAGTTTGAGCGATTCGATGGGCGTGTCTGGAATCTGTGGCTGCTTCAGGACTTCAAACGCAATGAGATACCTGGGTGAAACACCGCGCGAGCGCACGGGGGAAACGTCCAGCC
The DNA here is from genome assembly GCA_964485095.1 of uncultured Planctomycetaceae bacterium. Taxonomy (GTDB): domain Bacteria; phylum Planctomycetota; class Planctomycetia; order Planctomycetales; family Planctomycetaceae; genus CAYNWT01. The sequence continues at coordinate 54,422 of CAZAIB010000028.1, forward strand.
GTACAATCTCTTCACCGTCAGCCGTCTTCAGTCGGACTCGTGGGTAGCTCACTGGTTTTTCGCTCTTGGCGACCCGCTGCAGTGCGCCAAGCACAGCCATCTTCAAATCGGCTCCCGCCATTTCGACCAGACTAGTGGTCATGAGCCCGTCGTGGTGTTCAAGGTAACGACCTGCGCCACCGAAGATGTGCAGCACTTCTCGGGATTCGTTTACGAGAATCGCCGGTGGCATGTACTGGGCCAGCAGTTCGTTGTACGTCGTCAGCAGGTCGCGTCCCGATTGCATCAAGCCCGGCGAAGTAGATCGCGCAGCTAAAACAGGGGCGCGCCAGCCGTCACTTTGCACACTGATGGGCGGCTGCAGATCGGGTGAGAGTCGGACGTTTCGGCGCTTGCGGAAGAACTTCAGGCGTTCGTCAAGTGTCGTGAATTCATCCGACAGTTCGCCCGGTGATTCACTCGCGCCAAGAAAGACAATGCCTTCGGCTTTTAGCCCGAAATGAAACAGGGTCAGGACTTTCTTTTGCGCCTGCGGCTTCAGATAGATCAGCAGGTTGCGGCAGGTGACAAGATGTAGTCTTGTGAACGGAGCATCTCTAACCAGATTGTGCGGTGCGAACACAATCATGCGGCGGATCGCCGGGACAACTCGGTATCCCGCGTCGGTCCGGACGAAGTACTTGTCGCGGCGGAATTCATCCATTTCCGCCATGCTGGCTTCGGGGTACAAGCCCTGATGTGCAAAGTCGAGCGACGCCTGGTGAATGTCGGTCGCAAAAATCTTCACGCTTGCTGACCGGCCCAATTCCTTCATGCACTCGTCGATGAGGATTGCGAGCGAATACGCTTCTTCTCCCGTTGCACAGGCGGCGACCCAGACACGAAATTCTTCGTTGGTATCCTGACTGGCAAGAAGTTGTGGCAGAATTTCCTGCTGCAGAAACTCGAACGCTCGGCTGTCCCTGAAAAATCGAGTGACACCGATCAGCAAGTCCTTGTACAGCTGATCGACTTCGTCGGGTGTGTCTTCCAACAGCTTGACGTATTCGTCCAGGTTGCCGTAATGATTCAACTGAATCCGGCGCTCAATGCGTCGTCCGATGGTGGTCGGTTTGTAGTGGCTGAAGTCGATTCGATGCCGTTCCTGCAACAGCCGAAAGATGTGTTCGATATCGGATTCGCCGACAGGGACTTTTGCCAGTTGTGACGGAATGGGATGGACGGAATAGCGTCCCAGAACATCCGGAATCTCGTTCGCTGGCACGACGACGTCCACAAAGCCGGTATCAATCGCGCTGCGCGGCATGCCGTCGAACTTGGCATTTTCGATGGATTGACTGATCACTAGTCCGCCGACTTCGTGAATGTCTTTCAGTCCACGCGAACCATCGCTTCCAGTGCCCGACAGGATGACCCCAATGCTACTGCGTCCTTTGTCCTGCGCAAGACTGCGAAAGAAGTGGTCAATCGGTAATGAAAGCGAATTGGTGTTCTCTTTTTCTTTGAGCAGCAACTTCCCGTCGGCAATGATCATTTCCTGCCGAGGCGGAATGAGATACAGGG